>NZ_JASCAI010000017.1:0-172523 GCF_029967875.1 Acinetobacter sp. V89_4 | reverse complement strand
CCCGGTTACCGCCGTGAAAGGGCGATGTCCTAGGCCTCTAGACGATAGGGACGTTTCAGAGGTGGGCGTATATTAGGTCGATTTAATAAAAGTGTCAAATAGTTTTCTGAAGAAATATTAAAAAAAACAGTCAACCGATTAAAAATAACTCTAATTGTAGAAAATATATACATTTATCCTTCATTTTTCTGAAAAGGCTCAATAATTGCCTTTATAACAGACGGATGTTGTAGATAACCTAAAATCTCATGCGGCTGGTTGGCAAAGGTATAAATCTTCTGATTAATAATTGGAGGATCAAAATTAAATGGCGCCTCACATAGTGGAAATGCAGTTAGAAAATCGTCTTGAGAGTAAAAATTAAACCAATCACCGTGAATACATGATGGCCTAACAATTGGAATCGGAAGCTTACTTTGAATTACGCGAAAAGATAAAGGAGAAGCTAACGTTATAAATCGTTTAATTGAGAACCGATATGCAGGATTTGAAAGAAGGTTAAAGGCAATAACCGAGCCGAGAGAGTGCGCAACGACAATATAATCTTCATTTTCTCGCATTTTCTTTAAAATCCGTTCATTTACTTCCTCCATAAATTCAGGATTAGATAAGTACATATAAGTCTCAATCAGAAACTGTTGTATCAAGCTCTCATGTAATTTAGGGAAGTTATTTAACAGAACAACCAACTCTTTGAGTAGGCGGTCTTTTACGAGCTGAGAGGTCAGATAGATTCGTTCTGAAAAGCTTTTTTCAGCGGAGTCAGTTGCTGGTAGCAATAAAGGAACAAATGGAGTGTGCTCTTTAGTAGGGGGATTATGGGGATGTAAATGAATGGGTAAATAATTATTTAAAAATGACTTAGGTAATAACGTGTTGAGGTCTAATTGATTGCTTAATCGATATTTAGTCATTAGGTCGCCATAAAATGGCATATGAATATGAAGATCGCGCACGTTAACTTTGCAAGGCATTTGTTTTAGGCCAAGCTTAAATACTTTTAGCCAATGCTCTTTTAAGCGATGAGCAGTGTAATTCTGTTGATTCATCCCGTGGATAAATATAATTTTCATTCTATACAAGGAATTGTTTTTAATATAAATTTTAATCTACAACGGTACGTTATATAAAGCCAGTATGTAGGCAAAAAAAAGTGTAGCTTTTTGCTACACTTTAATTCATTCAAAGCGAATTAGGCTTTATTGCGGTAAAAAATAAAATAGCTGACATAACATAAAGCTGTAAAAATAAGACAGCCCACAAAACCAGCACGCATTTCAGGGTCTGCAGCCATACTTAAGCAAGTAATAAAGCAGAAAATAAAACCTAAAATTGGAACGATAGGGAATAATGGAGCGGCATATTGTAAGTCTTTAACCGTTTGGCCAGATTTGTACCATTGGCGGCGGAAATTGAACTGACTTAAACAAATGCTCATCCAGACAATAACCATGGTAAAAGCAGCTACACCGAGTAGATTCTTAAAAATAGTCTCTGGTGCAAATTGCTCTGATAACAAACCAGGAATTGCTCCAAACATTGTTACAACTAGAGCAACAATAGGTGTTCCACTTCTTGAAAGTTTAGAAAATACGCTAGGTAATAATTTTTGTTCCGACAGTGACCACATCATACGTGAAGCAGCATAAAGTCCTGAGTTTGCTGCTGAAAGCAGAGCTGTAATAATTACAAATCGAATAATATCATCCGCATATGGAATGCCAATATAATTAAATACAGTAACAAATGGACTGCTACTTACGCTTTCACCGCCTAAACCTGCAAGCTGGAAGGGAAGCAAAGCGCTAATAACAATAATGGTACCGACAAAGAAAATAAGAAGACGCCAAATCGCGGCATTAATTGCTTTGGGTACATTCTGAGCTGGATCTTTGGTTTCACCTGCTGCTACGCCAATTAACTCTGTGCCTGAGAAAGCAAAGTTAACAATCAGCATGGTGGTGAAAATAGGAATTAAACCATGTGGGAACCAGCCTTGCGCTGTAAGGTTACTAAATAGCGGTGCAGTTTGGCTGCCATGAAAAGGAATTAAACCAAAAATTGCTAGCAGGCCAAGCACAATAAAAGCAATCACGGTAATGACTTTAACAAGAGCGAGCCAAAACTCAGACTCAGCAAAAATGCGAGTTGAACTAATATTTAAGCCAAAAATAGTGATTGCAAAAACAATTGTCCAGATCCACATTGAAATATGTGGGAACCATTCCTGCATGAGTAATGCCGCAGCTGTGAACTCAGTTCCAAGCGTTGCAGTCCAGGTCAGCCAGTACATCCAAGAAATCATATAGCCAGTACTAGGACTAATATATTTTTTGGCATAAGCACCAAAAGAGCCTGAAACAGGCATGTGTACAGCAAGCTCTCCTAGGCAAAGCATGACCATGTAAGCGATCGCGCCACCAAGTATATAGGCAATAATTGCGCCAATAGCTCCAGTTTGTGAAATGACTTCCCCTGAACCTAAAAAGAGACCAGTTCCGATAGCTCCGCCTAGTGATAACATCACAAGATGGCGAGTACTCATGGCTCTTTTTAAAGGTGCAGTACTGTTCTGATGCTGATGAGCATCTAGTTGATTGTCAGATGGCTGCATATTACACATTGAGAGAATTAAGAAAGACGCTATTTTAGATAAAATAGACAAATGTGCAATCTAGAAAGAGATAAAGAATAAACAGTAAGGTGACGATAGAGTCTTTTTATAATTTTTAAAGCAGAATATGGCGTCCCTACGGGGATTCGAACCCCGGTTACCGCCGTGAAAGGGCGATGTCCTAGGCCTCTAGACGATAGGGACTTGATGAGGCAAACACAAAGGAGCGTGGTGGAGTCAAGCGGGATCGAACCGCTGACCTCTACAATGCCATTGTAGCGCTCTACCAACTGAGCTATGACCCCAGTTTGTGTGAGCGCAATATTAGGGGGGATGCGCTCACACGTCAACAAAAAAATGAATTAAGCTTCGCTAGTTGCTTCATTTTTAGGCAATTTTAGGCTCTCATTGAGTTTTTCCCAATTTTTAACTTCTTTCTTGCTTGGTCCACCCACAACTTCTAAGGCACGGCGTAAACGAGCAAAAGTTAAATCAGGTCCAAGGGTCACCATCGACTGCATTACAGGTGTTGAACTAGTTGAACCTGCAATTGCGATAAAGAACGCTGGCATGAAATCGCGTAATTTAATCTCCATCTGGTTCGCAAGATCCATTAGGGTTTGGCTAACAGTGTCGTTATTCCAAGTAAACTGGCCTTCAAGACGCCAAATTGCAAATTGCAGACTTTGACGAACCTGTTCTTGAGTCAATTTTTTGCTTTCAAACATTTCAGCAGTAATTTGTGGCATATGGTTAAAATAGAAACCAGCCCAATTCACAGCTTCTGAAAGTAAATTAATACGTGGTTGAATGGCAGCTGCAATATCTTCTAAAGTGCTGCGATCACTTTTCCATGTTAATAAACGGTCTAATAATTGGCCAGGAGTTAAACCTTTGATCCATTGACCATTTAACCAATTCAGTTTTTCAACATCGAAAATTGGTCCACCTAGTGAAACACGTTGAATATCAAAGCTATCCATCATGTCTTGTAGCGTAAATACTTCACGCTCATCTGGCATTGACCAGCCCATACGGCCTAAATAGTTTAATAAGGCTTCTGGTAAAACGCCGATATCGCGGTAGTAGTTAATTGATGTCGGGTTCTTACGTTTAGATAATTTTGATTTATCTGGGTTACGCAACAATGGCATGTGACAAAGTGTCGGCATTTCCCAACCAAAATATTGGTAAAGCAACTGATGTTTCGGTGCAGATGGAAGCCATTCTTCACCACGTAATACATGAGTGATTTCCATTAAATGGTCATCTACAACATTCGCTAAATGATAAGTCGGTAACCCATCATTTTTAAGAAGAACTTGCATGTCGACTTGTGCCCAAGGAATTTCAACTTCCCCGCGTAATAAGTCATTAAATTTACAAATACCTTCTTCAGGTACTTTCATACGGATGACGTGGGGTTGACCAGCTTCTAAGCGACGCGTCACTTCTTCTTGAGAAAGTTTTAACCCGCGACCATCATATTTTGGTGTTTCACCGCGTGCTTGTTGTTCAGCACGCATCTGGTCTAGTTCTTCAGCAGTAGCGAAACAATAAAAAGCATGACCTTTTTCAACAAGTTCTAATGCGTATTGCTTATAAATTCCCATACGTTCAGATTGGCGATACGGTGCATGAGGACCACCTACATCTGGACCTTCAGACCAATTTAGACCTAACCAACGCAATGAATCCAAAATCATTTTTTCAGATTCTGGTGTAGAGCGAAGTTGGTCTGTATCTTCAATTCTTAAAATGAATTCTCCGCCATGTTGTTTCGCAAAACACATGTTAAATAAAGCGATGTAAGCGGTGCCGACATGAGGAAAACCGGTAGGAGAAGGTGCAATACGAGTACGAACTTTCATAGGTAATGGGTCAAAATAAAAATTGAAACTATTATAACGAAAAAGCCCAGTATTCTGACGTTTTATTTAACGTCAGTCTGGGCTAAAACTGAAACGAAGAGGGGGTATTTCAGATTTTAAGAAGCATGCGGCTGGAAGATTGCCTGAACAAAACGTGAAAAACGTTCGTGTTGTGCGGCAAGAAAATTTTGAGTCGGTGTAACGCGAATAGTATTAAGTACTTTAAGCTCATCATCTGAAGAAGGTAATACAATAGGATTACGTTTCTGTTGATCTAAAGCTTTTTCAATAAGCGAAGTCTGCTTATCTGACCCAGTCTTATTTGGGGTATCTTTAAGTACTGCTGCTGCAGAAAATTGTGATGCTAAACCCAGCACCAAACTTAAGCTTAACGCTTTTCCATAATGAATTTTCATTATTAATCATCCCCTCTGTTCATTACATTTCAACTATTTTTTGAGTTTAACGAAATGTAAAATTACGGTAATGCTACGATTTAAACATAAATCTTAATAAAAAAGTGGAACTGTGTCACACTTTTTACAAAAATTATCTATATTTTAATCTGGTCGACCCCAATGTAGGTCATATGTATCCTTTACGCTTCATTATTTAACAAATTAATGTGTAGATAAAGTGAAGGCCCTCATTAAGTTGTAAGAATAATTACAAAAAATTTCAAAAATGAAATGATTTAGGCATCTTAAGCTATATATTTTAAAGAGATTAATAAAAAATATATTAATATAAGTAATTGATTGTAAATTATAAAATTAAAAATATAGTAAAACTAAAACCAATGATGGATTTTGTAAATGAAAAAAATATCAATAATGGCTGTAGCAGTGTACTTGGGAATAGCAACAGCAGCTCAGGCAGCTACTTCTTTTTTAAATGTTTCTTATGATCCGACCCGAGAATTTTATCAAGAATATAATCAGGCTTTTGGGAAGTTCTGGAAACAGCGTACAGGTCAGGATGTTGAGTTTAAACAGTCGCATGGTGGGTCTGGTAAACAAGCTCGGGCAGTAGCTACGGGCCTTGAAGCCGACGTTGTAACGTTAGCGTTAGCGAATGATATTGATGAGATTGTGAAAGCAGGTTTTATCCAACCGAATTGGCAAAAAGAATTTCCGAATAATTCTGCACCTTATACTTCGACTGTTGTATTCCTCGTGCGAAAAGGTAATCCAAAAAATATACGTGACTGGAATGACTTAACAAAACCTGGTGTGGAAATTATCACTCCTAATCCTAAAACAGGGGGCGCACCGCGTTGGATTTATTTGTCGGCATGGGGGTATGCCTTAAAACAACCGGGCGGAAATGATGCCAAAGCTCGTGAATTAGTTAAAAAACTTTACCACAATGTAAAAGTACTTGATTCGGGAGCACGTGGTTCGCTAACAACATTTGCTGAGCGTGGAATTGGTGACGTTTTATTATCATGGGAAAACGAAGCTTTATTGGCGACGAAAGGACCTGATAAAGATAAATATGAGATCGTTTACCCATCAATTTCAATTTTGGCAGAGCCTTCCGTCGCAATTGTAGATAAAACCGTAGATAAAGATGGCAACCGAACATTAGCAAAAGGCTATTTGAACTTTTTATATTCACCGTTAGGGCAAGAGTTGGCGGCTAAACATTATTTCCGACCACGCAATGCGCAAGTGGCTGCTAAATATGCAGCACAATTCCCAAAAATTAAATTATTTACAATTAATGATGTTTTTGGTGGCTGGGCTAAAGCTCAAAAAACTCACTTTGCAAATGGGGCTATCTTCGATCAAATTTACGATGGGAAGCAATAATTAATTAAGTTTTTTTAGAGCCGCTTATTTAATAACTGAGCGGCTCTTTGTATTTTTTTAGATTAATTTAAAAATTACCTAATCTTTTTACTAAGGTATTGATAAAGATATTAATGTAGTGGTCTATATCATCTTTGAAAATCATATATTGTAAAGCTAGCCCATAACTTAATGATACGAGCTCTATAACAATAGAATCATAGTCATCAGGTTCAGTTATCTCCGTTAAAGAAAAGAATTGCTTCATAATCTTCGTTACTTCTTGTTGATGAGTTTTCCAAACCTTTTGATACTCCTCGGCGAAGGTAATATCACGTGCAGCAAATAGCTGTAATTCTATTGATATTTTAAGCCATTCATCGTTTGTAAAAAAAGCGGTCAGCCATTGACGTAATGAATCAATGAGTTGCTCCGTATTTGAAGGGGCATTGGTAAAGATTTCTTGTAGCTGTAAATTTTCTTTAGCGAATTGAAGCTGCATTAGCTCAAGTAAAAACTCTTCTTTATTGTTGAAATTCGAATAAAAGGCACCTTGAGTATAACCTGCCTGTTTAGAAAGATTCCTGATTGATACCGCGTTATAACCAAATTCAGAAATGAGAGCAAACCCAGCGTCAATGAGATGTTGTCGAGTTTGTATCTGTTTTTCATTGCGAGAAAGAGTCATAAGAGTCAGATAAATAATAATTGAGATATCACTTGATATCTTAATTTCTATAAGATATTTTTGCTACTCATTTATTTCAAATATCAACTGATATTTGACTGTGCGACAATAAAGGCGCTATATGTCTCAAGTCTCTAAACGTATTGTAGTTATCAATGGTCATCCATCCGATACTAGTTTTAATTATGCATTAGCTCACAACTATGTAGAGCAGGCAAAAACATTAGGTATTCATGTAGATCTGATAGAAATTGCCAAGTTGGGTTTTGAACCTAATTTAAAATATGGTTATGAGAAACGAATGGAATTGGAACCTGATTTAATGAATGCGCTGGAAAAAATTCAGGCTGCGGATCATTTGGTATGGTTCTTTCCAGTATGGTGGGGAGGACTTCCGGCTATCGCTAAAGGTTTTATTGACCGACTCTTTTTACCTAATCTTGTCTTTAGTTATCGAGAAAACAGCAATCGTGTTATTGGTCATTTACAGTCAAAAACAGCACGACTGATTACGACTTTAGATCAGCCGGGTTGGTTTTATCGTTGGTATTATGGTGAGCCAAGTACTCGACAACTAAAAAAAGCGACTTTGCAATTTTGTGGGGTTAGTAAAGTCAAAGTTAATTATGTTGGAACAGTGCGGGGCGCAAGTTTAGCCCAAAGGCAAAAATGGTTAAATCAAATCGGTAAATATGCCAAAAAAGATTGCCAACTCATCTCGTCCTAAGGTAAATCTGCGGGAGTTTTTAATAAAATAAGCGTAAAGGAAAAGAGAATTTTTTAAATAAAGAATTTAATAAAAAAGTTTTATTAATTCGTATTTAACTCTAGAAAATTATTCTTACTTTCTTATTTTGCTTAAAAAGTGCTAACAAAACGGTTTTATCTATGAAAAATTAATATTTTCCTACAAAAAGCCGTTTGGCGTTGGTCATAAACAAGGTGATAATGTGCAGTTACATTTTTACGCAATGATTTAACACCTATGTCGCATATTTCTGTCTTACTTTTTGAGACCGTTGAGAGCTTATTGGCAGATCGCACAACAGGGGTGTATATCGATGCAACCTTCGGAAGAGGTGGGCATACACGTTTATTGCTCTCTAAACTTGATGAAAATGCACGAGTGTATGCATTTGATAAAGACCCTCAAGCACTGGAAGTTGCTGCTGCTTTGGCACAAGAAGATCCAAGATTTACGATCATTCATGCGAGTTTTGCTGATATCAAAGAGAAGATGCAGGAAATTGGCGTGATGAGTGTTGATGGCATTATGGCTGATCTGGGAGTGTCATCTCCTCAACTTGATCAGGCAGAACGTGGTTTTAGTTTCATGCAAGATGGTCCGTTAGATATGCGAATGGATAATTCTAAGGGTTTAACTGCGGCCGAGTGGTTACTTGAAATTGAAGAAGAACAATTAGCAAATATTATTTATCAATATGGTGAAGAGCGTTATAGTCGACGTATTGCTAAAGCCATTAAAAATGCTGGAAAACTAGATACAACTGCTCAATTGGCGGAGCTTGTAAAAACAGCCCATCCAAAATGGGAAAAACATAAACATCCAGCGACACGTACATTTCAGGCTATTCGTATTGCTATTAATAAAGAGCTCGAAGATATTGAAGTGTTTTTGCCGCAAGCTGTAGACTTACTCAAACCGGAAGGACGTTTGTCTGTTATTAGTTTCCATTCTCTTGAAGACCGACTGATTAAGCAGTTTATTCAAAAAGAATCTACGTTAGCAGAAGATTTCGGTTGGGGAATGCCAGAGCAGCGGGTAGATACAAGAAGATTAAAGAAAATTTCACGGGTTCGTGCGAGTGAAGAAGAAGTAAAAGCGAACCCTCGATCACGTAGTGCATGGCTTCGGGTTGCTGAACGCTTGGAAGAAAAAGGCGCGTAATGAAAAGCAGTGATGAAATCGCAACCACAGAAAACAAAGTGGTGAAAAAAGTTGTGGTGTATACAGTCTTGGTGGCACTTGTTTTTATAAGTGCCATGATGGTGGTATTTCAAGTATTTGAATATCGTCATGATTATAGAGAGCTTAGCTCTTATATGCGTGAACGTGATGATCTCAATGCTGAATGGGGGCGTTTGCTCATTGAGCAACAAACCTTTGGTGCAACGGCACAGATTGGTACACGTGCTGTAACTCAGCTACGGATGTTTTCTCCACCGGCTGCAGAAACGGTGGTAATTTCTTTACCAATGACCTCAGAGCAAAATAAGTAAGGCCTTGCTGTATGGTAGATAAGCGAACAAAACAAACACGGAAAAAACAGCAGTCTATTTCGGAAAAACCAACTCTTGCCTTTGATATGTGGCGGTTTTATCTGCTCTGGGCAGTAGTGTTACTCTGTTTTGTTGTTTTAATTGCACGTGCATTTTATGTACAGGTAATTAATAAGGATTTTTTACAAAACAAGGCCAATGCCAATATTTTGCGTACTGAGCGTGTGGAAGCTATGCGTGGAGTGATTAGTGATCGCCATGGTGTGCCTTTGGCAATTAGTACACCGATCATGAAAATCGTAATGGATCCGCGTGATTATTTCGATACAAAGCATTTATATGACCAAATTACAGCGGAATTAAAGAAAGATCCGAACAATCGTAAATTAAAACGACAATTACCCGATAAAAACTTGAATCTTGATGAGTTGGCGGATGTCGTTGGTTTAGACCGTGCCGATCTTAAAAAGCAGATGAATGCACGACCGCGTTCTCGTTATCTGGTTTTGAAAAAAGAAATACCGCCGCAACAGGCAGACCTTATTACGAAAGGTAACTTTCAAGGCGTGTATGCCGAGAAAACCTATAAGCGTTATTATCCTCAACCACAGCCAAATGCCCAGATTATTGGTTTAACCAACAGTGAAGGCCAAGGGATTGAAGGCTTGGAAATGCAGCTCAATAAACAGCTGTCAGGTGTGGATGGTGAGCAAAAAATTATTCGTGATAAGCGCGGAAACCGCTTAAAGGTTTCAGAGGTTATCCGTGAGGGTGAACCAGGCGAAAATATCACTTTAAGTATCGACTCTCGTTTGCAATACATTATGTATAGAGAGCTGACCGCAGCTGGTGTTGCAAATAATGCCCGTTCGGCAACGGCAATTGCTGTAGATGTTAAGACTGGTGAAATTCTGGCAATGACCAGTTGGCCGTCATATAACCCGAATGATAAAAATGGTTTGTCTAATAAAGATGCCATGCGTAACCGCGGTGCAATTGATATGTTCGAACCGGGTTCAACCATGAAGCCATTTACAATTTCTTCTGCATTAGAAACTGGGCAATATACGCCTAACACGATTGTAAATACTTCTCCAGGTTCAATGCGTTTAGGTTGGCATACGATTCGTGATACCCATAACTATGGTGCTTTAACTGTTAGTGGCGTCATTATTAAATCTTCAAACGTGGGTTCTGCAAAAATTGCATTGTCACTTCCAAAAGAAACACTACCAAGCTTCTTTAATCGTGCCGGTTTTGGTAAACGCTCGGCTGTGAAGTTTCCGGGGGAAAGTTCAGGTTTAGTGCTTCCAGTGAGTAAATTGAACTCTTCTCAAATTGGTACTATGGCTTATGGTTATGGCCTAAACGCAACTATTCTTCAGTTGGCGCAAGGCTATGCAATGCTTGCAAATCATGGCGTAAAAATGCCTCTAAGTTTGCATAAGCTCGATCAAGCACCTAAAGGTGAGCAAGTTCTTGCTCCAAAAATTGCTGATCAGGTTTTGCTTATGCTAGAGCAGGTTACGATGCCTGGTGGTACGGCAAAGCAAGCTAATATTCCGGGTTATCGTGTTGGTGGTAAAACAGGTACGGCTCATAAACTTCGTGCAGACCGTAAAGGTTATTCAAATAACGAATACCGTGCTTTATTTGCGGGTGTTGCGCCAATTAGTGACCCACGTTTAGCTGTTATTGTCGTTGTTGAAAACCCACAAGGTCGCTATTACGGTGGTTTGGTTGCGGCCCCTGTTTTTGCACGCATTATGCAAGAATCATTACGTTTAATGAATGTACCGCTTGATAAGCCCCTTGATACTTCAGTAAATCCTATTCGCAGGTAAGCTATGTCTGTTTCTTTTCAAGAAATTAATCCAGTCGAGATTAATGCACAGTGGTCTCAGCAGCCTTTTCATGGCTTTAGTCTAGACAGCCGTAAGGTTGAGTCAGGCCAAATTTTTATTGCTTTGACCAGTTATAGCCAACCGGAAAAAACACGTGCTTTTGCAGAGTCGGCTTTAGCCAATGGCGCACTTGCGATCATTAGCGAGACTGAGCTGGGTGTGGCAAATGAATGGGTATGCCCTGATGTACGTCAGCGCATGGGCGAATGGCAAGAGCGTTATTTGCAACATATTGACCCTGTTACACCAGCGCGTATCGTTGCAGTAACAGGCACAAATGGTAAAACGACAATTTCACGTTTAGTTGCTGAATTAATTAGTTCACAACAACAGCGCTGTGCGGTGATGGGCACAACTGGTAATGGTATTTTGCCTGATCTGACGCCATCAACTCATACTACGCTCGATGCTTTACAACTACAAAATGCATTGCATGATTATGCTAAACAGGGTGCAACTTTCGCTTCTTTGGAAGCAAGTTCACATGGTTTAGAGCAAGGCCGTTTAAATGGTTGTGCGATTGAAATTGCTGTTTATAGTAATTTGAGTCGTGACCATCTGGATTATCATGGCACTTTAGAAGCCTATGCAGAAGCAAAGGCTCTCTTATTCCGTTTTAATTCTTTAAAAGTAGCTGTTATTAATCTTGATGATGAACATGCTGCTCTTATGATAAATGCAGCAAAACAAAATCCTGCTCAGCCAAAGATTCTGACGTATTCACTTACTCAAAATAAAGCTGATTATTATATTAGTGACTTAAGTTACTCTTTGGCAGGGGCGACTTTTAATTTAGTCAGCTCACAAGGTTCTTTTGCTGTTCAAAGTCCATTATTGGGGCATTTCAATGTTGAAAACCTGATTGCAGCGCTTATTGCTGCTGAGCAAGCAGGTTTTGATTTAGACGCTTTAGTCGCTTTTGTTCCCAAACTCATTGGTGCGCCGGGGCGAATGCAGGTCATTCGTGATGGCGAACGTTTATTTGTTGTGGATTATGCACACACACCTGATGCTTTAATTCAGGTGCTTAAAACTTTAAAACGTCATGTATCTAATCAGCTTTGGGCCGTATTTGGGTGTGGTGGAGATCGTGACCGCGGTAAACGTCCACTCATGACTCAAGCAGCTTTGGATGGAGCGAATCCGATTATTCTGACTTCGGATAATCCAAGAACTGAAGACCCTGAACAAATTTTTGCTGATATGAAGCAAGGAATTGATTTCTCTGGGCATCGTATGCAGGAAATTCATGATCGCCGTGAAGCAATTAAATTTGTTGCACAGCAAGCTCAAGCTGGTGATATTGTGGTTATTGCTGGTAAAGGTCATGAAAATTATCAAGAAATTAATGGTGTGCGCCACTGGTTTGATGATGTTGTCGAAGTACAATCAGCAATTGCTGCGCAACACCATACTGTAGACGCTGCTTACCCTGCACAATAGGATTATTTATGCATACTTCAACCACCAGTACCGTGCCTTTGGAACCGTGGACAGCTCAACAATTACAACAGGCAACGCAGGGCTATTGGCATAAAGACCAGATCCCTCAAACTGAAATTAAACGTATTTTGACGGACTCTCGTCATGCAGAAACTGGGGATGCCTTTTTAGCACTTAAAGGTGAGCGTTTTGATGCACACGACTTTGTAACTCAGGTTGCTGCGAATGGTTGTCAAATCGCGATTGTTGAACGTCCTTTAGATGTAGAAATTGCACAGTTAGTTGTTGCCGATACTCGCTTGGCTTTGGGGCAACTCGGCGCTTATCGCCGTGAGCAAAATACACAATTAAAAGTGATTGCTTTAACAGGCAGTAGCGGTAAAACCACAACTAAAGAAATGTTGGGAAGTATATTATCGCGCTTAGCTCCGACATTAATCACACGTGGTAATTTAAATAATGACCTTGGTGTACCCATGATGTTGCTAGAGCTTCGTAAGGAACATCAATATGCGGTGATGGAGTTGGGTGCAAGCCATCAAGGTGAAATTGACTACACTTCTAAATTAGTTCGGCCTCATGTTGCAGGCATTTTAAATATTGGTACAGCTCATCTGGGCGAATTTGGTGGGCGTGAAGGTATTTGCCGAGCTAAATCGGAAATTTATCGTCATATTTTACCAAATGGCGTTGCAATCGTACCGAAACAAGATGATTTCAGTGCTGAGATTCTTGAGGCAGCAAAAGCGCATCGTATTTCTACATTTGGTGTAGGTGGCGATGTTTATGCAACAGATATTGAATTATTACCTCAATCAACAAATTTTACGCTACATACGCCGCAAGGCGTCAGTGCCGTTAAACTCCCTTTTGCAGGTGAGCATAATGTTCAGAATGCGACCGCAGCTGTAGCCTTTGCTTTAGCAATTGGTATTGGACTAGAAGATATTGTCCAAGGCTTGGAGCAAGCTCAGGGAGCTAAAGGTCGTCTTAACTTTATTCAAAAGTCACCTTACTTATTTATTGATGATACCTATAATGCCAATCCGACTTCTATGCGCGCTGCTGCACAAGTGTTGTTGCAGCAACAAGGCATAAAAGTGATGGTCATGGGGGATATTGGTGAGTTAGGTGATAGCAGTTGGCAAGAACACCACGATTTAGGTCGTGATCTTGCTGAGCTTCATTTAGATCATATTATTGCAGTTGGGCAGTTTGCTCCAGCCGCTCTCGAGGGTGCACACTCTCATTCCAATAAAGTGAAAGCATTTCAGTCACAAGCTGAGGCGCTTCCATTTCTAATCAATCTAATCCAAACACATCAACCACAGTCCATGAGTTTCCTGTTTAAAGGTTCTCGCTTTACTCATATGGAAACGTTGATGGCTGATTTGATGGAGAAACTTTAAATGCTGTTATGGTTGTTTGAACAACTTGCGGGCTATCACAGTTCGTTTCAGGTCGTTCGTTATTTAACATTACGTTCTTTACTCAGTGTATTAACTTCACTGACCATTGGTTTGGTCCTCGGGCCGATCATGATTCGTAAATTACAAGCGTTAAAATACGGTCAGGCAGTAAGTTCATTTGCTCCTGAAAATCATGCTAAAAAGATGGGTACACCAACCATGGGCGGGATTTTAATTCTGCTTTCAATTGGTATTAGTACTTTACTCTGGGCTGATTTATCTAACCCTTATGTTTGGATTGTGCTTGGTGTAATGGTTGTGTTCGGTGCTGTGGGCTGGGCAGATGACTGGATTAAAATCCGCTATAAAGACAATGCTGGTTTACCTGCCCGTAAGAAGTTTTTCTGGACTTCTGTTGCATCGCTTGGGGCCGGTATTGCTTTATATTTAATTGCAACCCAACAGTCGAATGCTGAACATACTGCAAACATGCTGGATTTATTGATTCCATTCTTTAAGAATCTTTCAATTCCACTCTCTATGGTTCCTTTAGGCTTGGCATTTATTGTATTTACCTATCTGGTTATTAATGGTGCCTCTAACGCCGTTAACTTAACTGATGGTTTAGATGGTTTGGCAATCATGCCTGTTGTAATGGTAGCTACGGGCTTAGGCGTATTTGCTTACTTGTCAGGTGATATTCGTTTTGCTAACTATTTGCATATTCCATATGTGAAATATACATCTGAGCTTGTTGTAATCTGTTCTGCCATGATTGGTGCGGGTTTAGCATTTCTTTGGTATAACGCACACCCTGCTCAAATCTTTATGGGTGATGTTGGTGCTTTAGCTTTAGGCGCGATGCTTGGAACAATTGCTGTTATGGTGCGCCAAGAAATCGTATTTGCGATTATGGGTGGTGTATTTGTAATGGAGGCTGTATCTGTCTTCTTGCAAATTGGATCGCTGCGGATGCGTAATAAACGTGTGTTCTTAATGGCGCCGCTACATCATCACTATGAAAAGCAGGGCTGGAAAGAAACCCAAGTTGTGATTCGTTTTTGGATTATTACAATTATATTAGTAGTTTTAGGTCTAATGACTTTAAAATTGCGATAGATCTTATTTTAGTGTCAATATAAAGCCAGTTCTACTGGCTTTTTTTATTGGAGAGATGAATGACAAAAGTTGCTGGTCTAGACCAATTATCTGTAATTAATCAGAAAGTAGTTGGAGAGGGCGAAGTATTACCTCAAGTTGTGCTTAAAGATGGAAGTCAGGTGCAAACAGGAACTGTCGCTACAATGCTGCATAATATTGAATTATATAATGCAGGCCAAAGAGGCCAGATTGAGGAAGAATTAAAGATTGCTATTCCAACTTTAGTCAAAGTGGGTCTATTTGATTTATTTCAGGTAGATGAATGGATTAAGGGAACAAATGCAGGGCGTACATTTGTGGGAATGCATGCAAAGACTTATTTACAACATAAAGAACAAGAGAATAATTAAAAGTGACTAAGCAAATTTTAATGTGTCCTGTGTGTCGTCAGTCTCTCGATTTAAATGAAAAAACTTGGCGATGTGGACAAGGGCATAGTTATGATGTCGCTAAACAAGGTTATGTGAACTTACATGTTGTGCAGCATAAACATAGTAAGAACCCTGGAGATACACCAGAGTCAGTCGATGCACGAAGAGCTTTTTTACAAGGTGGTTATTATCAGCCTTTACAACATGCTGTAGTCGCTTTATTAAAACAATTAGGTGTAAAAACCGTACTTGATATTGGGTGTGGTGAAGGTTACTACACCAGTGCTATGCAGCAAGTGGTTGAGCAATGTGTTGGTGTTGATATTGCAAAAAATGCGGTACAGCGTGCAGCAAAGCTTAATACTGAGGTGACTTGGGTTGTGGGAACGGGTGCGACTTTGCCTGTGCTTGATCAAAGCATGGATGCATGTACCAGTTTGTTTAGCCCAATTCCACAAGTAGAAATTGCTCGAGTTTTAAAAGATGATGGGTATTTAATTGTTGTCACTCCTGCATCTGAGCATTTATATGCAATGCGTGAAGCTTTATTTGAACAGGTTAACCCTCATACACCAGAGAAGTTTGTGGAGCAGTTGCAAGATTTGTTTGAGCTCAAACAAGAGCAAATTATTAATGCCCCTTTTGTGCTTGACCAACAGGCTTTAAAAAATCTGATTGCTATGACGCCGTATGCATATAAAGCGTCTCCTGAGCGTCGTTTGCAGTTAGAGCAGCAGTCGCAATTAGAGGTAACGGCATCTTTTCAAATTTATGTCTTTCAGAAACGTAATAAAAACAGCTAGCTAACAGTCTATTTTTAAAAGTGTAAAAAAAGAAGCCATCTGATGATTTATTTTTAAGAGCGCAAAAAAAAGCCATCTGATGATGGCTTCTTTTTTGCTATTCAATCTGATTAATCAGATTTTCTAGTTCATCTTTCTCACGCTTCGGCGCTGCTCCCTGTGAAGGCTTCATAGCAGGAGGTGCCGCTTTTGATGGAATAACAATTTCCTCACCTGGTAAATCGGAAAAGTCATTGTCATTGCTTAGTTTTGGTTGTGGCGGTGCTGGGCGATATAGCGGGCGTGCTAATGGTGGAGCTGCACGATAAGTTTTCTTATCGCCTACTTCAGTAACAGTTTGTTGTTTGTCACGTGAAATAGGACCTTGAGCATCTTTATCTAAACGAACCCAAGATGCTGGCGTACCTTGCAATGCTTGACCCATAAAGTTAATCCAGATCGGTAATGCAGCAATACCACCATACTCACGTCGACCTAATGTTGTCGGTTGGTCAAATCCAACCCACGTTACAGTCACTAACTTGCCGTTAAAGCCTGCAAACCATGCATCTTTTGCATCGTTGGTTGTACCTGTTTTACCACCTAAATCACTACGGCCAATTTTAAGTGCAGCACGGCCTGTACCATGCTCAATTACATCACGTAAAATATTCGCCATATCGTAAGCAGAGCTTGATTTTAAAATACGTTGAGCTTGGCGATATTCACTATTCGCTTTATCAGTTTGTTTAAGATTAAGTTGCTTAGCTGCTTTTTCTTTCTGCTCTACGTCTTTGTTAGTAACCTCAATCACTTCATCATCTGTTGTCGTAGCTTTCTGCTCGTCATCAGTTGTGTCAGGCGCGTTAATACATGGAATACATGCATATTCTGGCTTAGCTTGATAAATCACTTTGCCGTATGCATCTTCAATACGCTGAATAAAGTGTGGTTGAACGCGATAACCACCATTTGCAAAAGTTGCATATCCAGTTGCCATTTGAATTGGTAATACTTGAGGTGTACCTAGAGCAATGGTGTAGTTACGTGGAATTTGATCTTCTTGTAAACCAAAATCCATGAATAACTGGCGAGTACGTTCAATTCCCACAGTTTGTAAAAGGCGTACTGACACGGTATTACGAGACAAATACAAAGCACGACGTAATGGAATCATTCCTAAATAACGACCGTCTGAGTTTCTCGGTGTCCACTTACCAATTGTGATAGGACTATCATTCACCATGCTGTATGGCGTCATACCGCGTTCAAGTGCTAATGCATAGACAAACGGTTTGATCGTTGAACCAGGTTGGCGCCAGCCTTGTAAGGCACGGTTAAATTTCGATTGATAGAAGTTATAACCACCTACAATTGCTTCAATTGAACCATCATTCGGGTTAATCGCAATAAGTTGACCTTGAACTTTTGGAACCTGAACTAAAGACCATGCCGTTTTTGCATCATTTGGACGTAAGCGAACAATATCTTTAACTTGAACAATTTGAGATGCACGTGAAGGAGCACCACCTACACTATTCGCATTGCGATAGGGGCGAGCCCATGACATACCTGACCACTGTACAGTAACAGTCGTGCCATCTTGCATGAGTGCGTCAAAAGAGCTGCTATTTATCTTGGTAACTTGTGCCGGGTAGGTATTGGCATATGCTCTAAATTCATTTAATGGTTTATCGTGTGCTTCCGCACCACGCCAGCCATGACGACGGTCGTAAGCTTCAAGACCATCTTGTACAGATTTCTCTGCAATCGCTTGGCGTTTAGCATTGATGGTTGTATAGACTTTATAGCCAGAATCAATTGCTTGTTCACCAAAATGCTTTACAAGCTCTGAACGAACCATTTCGCCTGCATACGGGTGAATATTATTTAAATCCCGATTGGGCATGTTTAAGTTGATCGGTTCAGCTACAGCTTTTTGATATTCTCCTTGAGAGATATAACCCAGCTGTAACATACGGCCTAAAATCCAGTTACGACGTTCAAGTGCACGTTCAGGATTAACTACAGGATTATATTTAGAAGGTGCTTTTGGCAAACCTGCAATCATTGCCATTTGAGCAATACTAAGCTCATTAATACTTTTGTTGTAATAAATTTTGGCTGCTGCTGCGATACCGTAGGCATTTTTTCCTAAGAAGATTTTATTCACATACAGACTGAGAATTTCTTCTTTAGATAAGTTTTGCTCAATTTTTCGAGCTAAAAAGATCTCGGTTATTTTACGTTTTAAGGTTCTTTCTGGACTTAAATAATAGTTCTTTGCAACCTGCATGGTAATAGTTGAACCACCGGTTTGCACATCAGAACCAGTTACACTTTCACTTAAAGCACGCCCTAAACCTTTAAAACTGATCCCACTATGTTCAAAGAAAGAAGAATCTTCTGCTGCTAAAAATGCATGAATAAAAGCAGGAGGAATTTGTTTGTATTCAACTGGAATAGAAAGCTTACCACCATACTCGGCAATCAGTTGATTATCTGAGGTATAGACCTGTAGCGGTTTTAAAAGCGGAGCTTTTTTTAGTGAACTCATTTCAGGGAGCGATGGGGCGATATAGAGATACATGCCATAAAAGCCCATCGGAAGTGAGACTAAGATAATAATAATGATCAAAAAAATTGGACGCACGAAGCCCAAACTGGATAGCTTTTTCATGATAAGTAAGCTTTAATAAGATCGAATACAAACTAATTGTGGTCAGTATAGCCTTTAGACATGCGGATTGTTAGATGAGATATTGTATCCGTGTAAAAATAAAGACCTAGATTATTGGTTTGTAATTTTTTTTGGGGATAAAAAAATAATAGGACAATAGTGTGCTCAGGTTATATCGTAAACCGAATAAGGGGTTAATGGGTGTCGATATTAGTTCGACTTCTGTTAAGTTGTTAGAGCTCTCTGTTAAGAACGGTAAATATTGGGTGGAAAGCTATGCTTTGATGCCTTTACCCGAGAACAGTGTAGTTGAAAAAAATATCTTGAATCCAGAGGCAGTTGCAGAAGCTTTGGAACGGGCGATGAATTTAGCAAATCCCCAAACCAGTAACGCTGCAATTGCTGTTCCAACATCGACGGTTATTCATAAAACCATCGAAATGGATGCAGATATGAATGATGATGAACGAGAAGTTCAGATTCGTTTAGATGCGGAGCAGTATATACCGTTCCCTTTGGATGAAGTGAGTCTTGATTTTGAGGTTCTACCGGATCGACTGCCTAATCCAAACCGTGTAAATGTACTTCTAGTTGCAACAAGAACAGAAAATGTTGAAACACGAGTAGAAGTGCTGGAGCTGGTGGATCTAACGCCTAAGCTTGCTGATGTCGAAAGTTATGCTGTCGAGCGTGCTTTTAGTGTATTCGCTGATAGTTTACCCATGGGTGCCAATACCATTGGTATTTTAGATATCGGCCATACCATGACTACATTATCGGTTATGCAAAGTGGCAAAATCATTTATACCCGTGAACAAGTCTTCGGCGGCAAGCAGCTTACTCTGGAAATTCAGAGCCGTTATGGTTTGTCATTGGAAGAAGCGGGACGAGCTAAAAAAGAACGCTCTTTACCAGATGACTATGACATCGAAGTTTTAGAGCCATTTTTAGATGCCGTTGTGCAGCAAGCAGCCAGATCTCTACAATTTTTCTTTTCTTCATCACAGTTCAATGAAATAGACCATATTTTACTAGCGGGTGGGAATGCCAACATTCCTGGGCTTGCCAAATTGTTGCAGCAAAAACTTGGTTACCGTGTAACCATTGCCAATCCGTTTTTACAAATGGGTTTTTCTCCTCAAGTCGATATTCAAAAACTTGAAAATGATGCTTCATCATTAATGGTGGCATGTGGTTTGGCTTTAAGGAGTTTTGATTAATGGCAACAATTAATTTACTTCCTTGGCGTGATGGGCTTAGGGAACAGCGCAAAAAACAATTTATTATTTTCTGTTTTGGGGTCGTTGTGCTGGGGATTACCACTGTATCTTCTGGGTGGTTTTATTTAAATCAAAAATTAGATGATCAAGAACAAGCTAATCAACTCATTACTAGTACAAACCAGAGTCTAGATCAACAGCTTAAAACCTTAAATGGCTTGCAAGAACAGCGTGATGCCATTATCGAACGTATGAAACTTATTCAGGGGTTGCAAAGTCAACGTCCTGTTGTTGTGCGTTTGGTGGATGAATTGGTACGGGTGACTCCGGCAGCGATGTATTTGACTAAATTTAGCAGAACTGGAGATAAATTTACCATTGAAGGTAAAGCAGAAAGTCCAAATACGGTCGCGGAGTTATTACGTAATCTCGAAGCATCACCATGGTATCGCAATGCTTTTATGAACTCTTTCTTGGCGACCGAAGAGAAAAAAGATAAGACGGCGAGTTCACTGCTTCCTAGAGTAGAAGATAGTTATGGCAGTTTTGTTGTGACTGTTGATTTAGGAGAAATGGGGGGGACTACAACAGATGATACCGCGAATACGTCTGTAAGTGCGGATAAGGGGGCGGTTAAATGAGTCCGGATGAACTTCATGAGTTGTCGTTAGAACAAGCTCCATCTAAGAAAAAGCAGATCACTTTAGAAAAATTTCTTCAGCAATTTAACACACTAGATATGAACAGTTACGGTAGCTGGCCATTATCTGTGAAAATTACGTGCTGGATTTTTATTTTCTTTGCTGTGTTGGCTTTAGGATACTTTGTTGTTATTCAGCCAAAGCTTCAAGCAATTGATAATGCGCAGGCACAAGAAAGTAATTTGTTGAATGAGTTTCACGAAAAGGATTCAAAATTACGTAACTTGCAGCAATATCAACTTCAACTTCAAGAGATGCAAGCAAACTTTAATCAGCAGTTAGAGCAACTCCCAAAAGAAACCGAGATTCCAAGCTTGGTTGAGGACATTAACTTAACTGGTGTGAGCTCTGGTCTGAAGTTTAAAAATATTCGTTTAGAAGATGAAGTGAAGCAGGAAATCTTTATTGAACAGCCTATTACGATGGAAGCAACTGGCGATTATCACGCTTTTGGTGCTTTTGTTAGTAGTATTGCGGCATTACCACGTATTGTGACGATGCATGACTTTGTTGTAGAAGCTGCACCTGTTAAAGATAGTAAGTCAGATATTCCTGTACTTAATTATTCTATTAAAGCAAAAACTTATCGCTATATGGGCGCCGTAGAAAATGCTGAAAATCCGGAAAACAACGTTTCGGCTTCAGTAGCACCTGTTTCCTCTACTGCTAATACACAGTCGAAATAGGAGCATTACAATGAAACTTAAACAAATTTCTTTTTCTATTTTGGCATGTTTGGTTTTAGTTGGATGTGATTCTAGAATCGATGCTGTAAATCAGCAAATGGCAAATATACGTAATCAGCCACCACAACCGATAGATCCAGCACCTGTTTTCACGCCTGTGCCACAATTTAACTATGCGGCTCATCAGCTAAAGAGTCCATTTTTACCAAGCTCACTTGCTGCTGAGCTCAAAATTATGGCAGGAAAACAGGTATATCCGAATTTCTCACGTGCACCTCAGCCTCTAGAAAGTTATGCATTAGAATCCTTAAACATGAAAGGAAGCATACGTAATAACCGTGGGCAAGTATTGGCTCTTATCCAATCACCCGATCAGCAAATTGAACGGGTACAGGTGGGGAACTATATCGGGATGAACCAAGGGCGTATTACTCATATTGGTCCAACCCAGATTGATCTGGTAGAGATTGTCCCTGATGGGCGCGAAGGCTATGTGGAGAGACCAAGAACCTTAGTGTTAATTGGACCCGCACCCTAAAAATTTAGGGAATAACAAAGAAAAAGTATTTTTAAAGATTATTTAATTGGGGATGGTCAGACAATGAATCACGTATTCCGTCAGTTTTCTATGGGGGCTGTAGCCATTGCACTTATGCAGGTTGCCTCTGCACAGGTCAGCATGACTAATATTGTACCAACGCAAATTGCAGGTCAGGGTACAGAAATTCGAGTTATGTTTAATGGTTTGCCACCACAACCACAGGCATATCAACTTGAAAATCCTTCACGTTTGATTTTGGATTTTAATAAAGCTCAGCAGACTTTAACACAGTCAAAAGTGGCAATTGGTACAAATGAAGCAAGCTCAGTTGATGTAAGTTCTGATGATCAGCGCTCACGTTTAACTGTAAATTTAAAAGAGGCAGGTGCGTTTACAACGCGCATTGAAGGCAATACTTTTATTCTAAAGATTAATTCAGCTCAAGCAGCTATTAAGCCTTTACCAACTACTACAGTACAGCCGCAAGGTGTCTCAAATATTGGCTTTCAGCGCGGTGGTCAAGGTGAAGGATTAATTGTTATTGATTTATTGGGAAGTAATACCCCTGTTGATGTTCAGCAACAAGGTAGCAAAGTCGTAGTGAGAACTCTGGGCTCTAAAATTCCTACCCATTTGGCTAAACGTTTAAATGTGAACGATTTTGCAACTCCTGTTTCTACCATTGAATCTTATAACGAAAAAGGCAATGGTGTTATTACGATCCAATCTACTGGTAGCTATGAATATATGGCTTATCAAGCGGAAAATAAACTCACCATTAGCTTAAAGCGTCCTCAGGATAAAAACGTAACTTCTTTATATAAGACACCTAATTACTCTGGTAATAAGCTTTCTCTTGATTTCCAAGATATTGAAGTCCGTCGTGTTTTACAATTACTTGCCGATTTTACTGGCATTAATATGGTAGCCGCCGATAGTGTTCAGGGTAATATTACTTTGCGCTTGAAAGATGTTCCGTGGGATCAGGCACTTGATATTATTTTAAAGACTAAAAATCTGGATAAACGCAGAAATGGTAACGTTATTTGGATTGCGCCTGTTGCAGAATTGATTAAGGCTGAAGAAGAAGAAGCAAAAGCTGTCGCACAGAGTGTCAAACTGGCTCCCTTGCAAACTGAGTATATTCAACTTAAATATGCACAAGCACATGATATTATGGGTTTAATTACTCAAGGTTCAAATAATGGCAATGGTTTGCAGCATACTTCAGGTGGAGGTACTTCAACTTCAACTAACTTAAATACGGGTGTTGATAGTTTAGGAAATAACGTAGGAAGTTTATTGAGTCCACGTGGAACAATTACTCAAGATGATCGCACCAATACTTTAATTATTAATGATACAGCTCAGTCGATTGATCAAATTCGTAAAATGATTGATTTACTGGATGTACAAGTTAAGCAGGTCATGGTTGAGGCACGTATTGTTAGAGCATCTACTTCTTTTACCAAAGAGCTTGGCGTTAAGTGGGGGATCCTATCTCAAGGAATTACCAATAATAATAACTTGCTGGTTGGTGGTAGTGAAACAACTTTATGGAATTTACGAGAACCCAAAAAAGATGAGACTACGGGAGGATATAAATACACGATTGAACGTCCAGATAACTTAAATGTCGATTTAGGGGTAACCAATCCGGCTGGAAGTATTGCCTTTGGTTTAATTAGTATGTCTGATTTTATGCTTGATCTTGAACTTTCAGCTTTACAAGCCGATGGCTATGGTGAGGTTATTTCTACGCCTAAAGTGATGACTGCAGATAAACAACCTGCAAAAGTTGCAACAGGTCAGCAGGTCCCTTATCAATCTACAACGAACTCTGCTGCAGGCTCAACTGCCACAACCTCATTTAAAGATGCGCTGTTAAGCTTAAACGTGACACCAAGTATTACACCTGACGGTAAGATCCAAATGAAATTAGATATTTCGAAAGATTCTGTTGCTGGCGCTGCTCCTAATGGTGAGTTAATTTTAAATAAAAATCAGATTAACACCAATGTGCTGGTTAATAACGGTGAAACAGTCATTTTAGGGGGGGTGTTTGAGCAGACTACAATTAACTCACAAACCAAGGTTCCTTTCTTTGGTGATATTCCCGTACTTGGGCATTTATTCAGAAAAGATGTGAAATCTGATGATAAACAAGAATTACTGATTTTCGTTACGCCACGAATTGTTAATGACACTTTGGTGAGAAATCATTAATATATTTTTTAATGAAAGCAATTGAAATAGGTGGCGCCTTGCCAAGCAAAGCGTTTGAAACCCTGCCAAATATTTATTTGGTGGGGCCCATGGGGGCAGGAAAAACAACCGTTGGACGTCATTTAGCCGAAATATTAGGGCGTGAATTTTTAGATAGTGATCATGAAATTGAACGCAAAACAGGGGCTACTATTCCTTGGATTTTTGAAAAAGAAGGGGAATTCGGATTTCGTGCTCGTGAAACCATAGTGTTGAATGAGTTAACTTCCCGTAAGGCTTTGGTTTTAGCAACAGGCGGTGGTGCGATTACTCAAGCACCCAATCGTGAGTTTCTTAAGCAGCGTGGTATAGTGGTTTATCTTTACACTCCTGTGGAATTACAATTACAACGAACTTATCGCGATAAAAACAGACCTCTATTACAAGTTGAAAACCCTGAACAAAAATTGCGAGATTTGTTAAAAATACGTGATCCTTTATATCGTGAAGTTGCTCATTACACGATTGAAACTAATCAGGGTGCTGCACGCGATCTTGCTCAAAAGATTCTGCAACTTATTTTGTCTAACACGCTAAAATAGCCAAACTTACTCGTGGTTTAATAAACTCATGCAAACTTTACATGTTGAATTAGGCGAACGCCGTTATCCTATTTTTATTGGCAGTCAACTTGATCCTAAACAGTTGCTTGAACCTTATATTCATGGTCAACAGGTCATGATTGTGAGTAACGAAACGGTCGCACCTTTATATTTATCTCACTATCAAGAAGCATTACAAAGTTTGGGTAAAACTGTAGCTACATGTATTTTGCCCGATGGTGAAAAATATAAAGATATTCAGCATTTAAATTTAATTTTTGATGCACTTCTTGAAGCTGGTTTTAACCGAGATTGTACGGTTTTAGCTTTGGGCGGTGGTGTTATTGGTGATATGGCTGGCTTTGCATCGGCGTGTTTTCAGCGCGGTGTTTATTTTGTTCAGGTTCCAACTACGCTTCTTTCACAAGTAGATTCAAGTGTGGGTGGTAAAACTGGTATTAATCACCCACTGGGTAAAAACATGCTTGGCGCATTTCAGCAACCTCAAGTTGTTTTGGCTGATATGGCTCAACTCAACACCTTACCAGATCGAGAATTGTCTGCTGGATTATCAGAAGTCATTAAATATGCCTTGTTAGGTGACGCTGATTTTCTTGTTTGGTTAGAGCAAAATATGAATGGGTTGATTGGGCGAGATGCTGTCCTTTTGGCAGAAGCTGTTTATCGTTCATGCGCTCATAAAGCCCGTATTGTTGCAAACGATGAAAAAGAGCAAGGCGAAAGAGCCTTACTCAACTTAGGTCATACGTTTGGTCATGCTATTGAATCTTATCTGGGTTATGGAACTTGGTTGCATGGCGAAGCAGTAGCTACTGGCATGGTTATGGCAGCTGATTTATCACAACGTTTAGGCTGGATTTCAAGTGATGATGTAGAGCGTACAAAAAAAATTATTCAACGCGCTAATTTGCCGATATCATGTCCAAAAATTCCATTGGATGAATTCCTTGGATATATGGCACATGATAAAAAAGTCCTCAATGGTCAATTACGTTTAGTGTTGTTAAAGCAACTTGGACAAGCGGTAATTACTAAAGACTTTGATGTTGAATTCATGAAACAAGCTATTTTGGCAAATCAACACGGATAATAAATTAAGGTAACACATGACTGTATCACGTACACTTTGGCAGAATGTTCAACAATATATCTGGTTGGTGGGTGGTATCGTCTGCTTGTTTCTGGCTTTTCTTTTCTGGGTAATGACGGATAGCAAGAAGCTTGTAGAAGTTGAAAAAGCTGCCGATTCAGAAGCACCTGTGCAAATTCAGCCAGAAAAAGTAGCAACAACGGCTAACTTAGGGGCTTTAGCTGATGAAGTTAGGCCTCTTGATTTAACGACTCGTACGGTTGCTTCTGGTCAGCATGAAGCAGAGTTTCGCGGTACAAAATTTATTAACGAAAACAAGAAACAGTGGACGCTTGAGCTATTCCGTGCATCTGATGAAGATATTATTAAAAACTTTTTAAAGAATCGTTCAGACCGAAATAAATTTATCTACTTCCGATTAAGTGGAGAGAAGCAATCTGAACAATATGTTTTGACATATGGTGTATTTAAGCGTTCTGAGGATGCAATTCATCAGTTAACGCAACTGAATCTTGATTTGCCTGAATCAGTTAAGCCACAACCACAACAATTTTCTACTTATGTGCCACTAGTTAATGACTTGGGCGCAGATGAAATGAAAGGTGGCATTAGCCAAACTTATGAAGTGCGTTTACGTCCAGCTGCATTGCCTAAAATTGATGAGTCTTTGCTCATGGGTGCAGGTGTAAACGGTGCGATAAGTACGCAGCCTAAAGTGGCTGCTCCAGCAACGAACTCTACAACTCGAACAACCATTATTCGCCGAGATGCTGAAGGAAATGTTGTGGATGTACACCAGTCGAATTCTGCAGATGCTTCTAAAAAGACTCAGCAAAATCGTGAAATTGAAGCTACTCCTAAAAATGCAACAAATGAGGGCACAAGAGGCAACTAAAGATAAGAATAATGTGCACAAATATAGTGCAATAACAAAATAGATATATAATTTTTGATCAAGTGTGGTGCATATTTGGTCATTTATTAAAATGATAGCCTGAATAAAACTGATCTATTTTTAATAAATATAAATACTTAAGCTCAAAAAATTATATTGGCATAGTTTTTGCTTTATTCTTGTGCTTATTAATGTACTGCTAACTATTTTGGCGCTCTAAAGAGTGAAGTCTATGCAGAGTCGTGGGGTCGAGCTGCTTTAAAAGAGTGCGAAATAAGTCAAAACATTTTTCTAGCAAAAACCAGTGTACGTAAAAATGGAACAGCGTATATTGGCTTATCAGCCCAAAATTTTTTTTTGCGAAACATTGAGCTAACTATCGTCCGTAGGCAATATCGCAGAAATAAGTTGTTTGTTTGACGCTCGAAAGAGCCTTATTGAAAGAAGGGTACGCTATGCACATGCCATCGCCTAATACTGTAGCTCCCGCTCAAGGTTTATATCAACCTGATGAGTTTAAGGATAACTGTGGTTTTGGACTGATTGCCCATATGAAGGGTGAATCAAGTCATCATCTTGTAGAAACCGCGATTCACAGTTTAAGTTGCATGACGCACCGTGGTGGTATTGCCGCAGATGGCAAGACGGGAGATGGTTGCGGCTTATTATTGGCGATGCCAAAGCAATTTTTCCGTGATGAAGCAAAAAAACTAAGCGATATTACACTTAGCGAAGTTTTTGCTGTAGGAACGGTATTTTTAAATGTCGATCCGGCATTAGCACAGCACTCTAAAAATATTTTAACTAAAGAAATTGAGGCTGATGGCTTACGCGTATTGGCTTGGCGTGTTGTCCCTACAAATAACGATGCACTAGGTGAAATTGCACTTCAGTCTTTACCTGCTTTTGAACAGGTCATTGTGAACTGTCCAATGGGTGTAACTGAAGTTGAGTTTAACCGTAAACTATTTTTGGCGCGTCGTCGTGCAGAACAACAATTACAAAATGATCCTTCATTCTATGTGACTACGCTTTGTTCGACAGTGATCAGCTATAAAGGCTTGATGATGCCGGCTGCAATTGCTGAGTTCTATACAGATTTGGCAGACGAACGTTTAAAATCACATATCGTGGTGTTCCACCAACGTTTCTCGACCAACACTTTACCGCGTTGGCCTTTGGCGCAGCCATTCCGTTACCTTGCGCATAATGGTGAAATCAACACTATTACAGCAAACCGTAACTGGGCATTGGCACGTACGCCTAAATTTGAAAACCCATTGTTACCAGGCCTAACTGAGCTTAACCCAATTGTGAACCGTACTGGTTCAGACTCTTCAAGCTTAGATAACATGCTTGAAATCTTGGTTGGTGGCGGTATGGATTTATTCCGTGCATTGCGTATGCTCGTGCCACCAGCGTGGCAGAACGTTGAAACTTTGGATGCAGACTTACGTGCATTCTATGAGTTCAACTCTAAGCATATGGAAGCTTGGGATGGTCCAGCAGGTTTAGTAATTCAAGATGGTCGTCATGCTATTTGTATGCTTGACCGTAATGGTTTACGCCCTGCACGTTGGGTTATTACCAAAAATGATTACATTACCTTGGCATCTGAAATTGGTGTGTGGGGTTATGAGCCTGAAGATGTTATTTCTAAAGGTCGCGTAGGCCCTGGTCAAATTTTAGTAGTTGATACTTTAACAGGTAAAGTACTTGATACTAAAGATGTTAGTACTCATTTGAAAAACATGCGTCCGTACCGTGAGTGGTTACGTGATCATGCAATTCGCCTCAATGCTAACCCTGAACTTGAAGAACAATTAGTTGATCAAGGTTTAACTGGTGATGCTTTAAAAGCAGCTCAAAAAATGTTTATGGTGACATTTGAAGAGCGCGACCAGTTGTTGCGTCCTATTGCTGAAAGTGGTCAGGAAGCTGTAGGTTCTATGGGTGATGATACGCCAATGGCTGTATTATCTCGTCAAGTACGCCATGTAACTGATTATTTCCGTCAACAATTTGCGCAAGTGACAAACCCGCCAATTGATCCGCTACGTGAATCGATTGTAATGTCGCTCGAAACTTGTTTAGGTCGTGAACAGAATGTCTTTGAGCAAGGTCCAGAGCACGCAGATCGAATCATTATTTCGAGCCCTGTTCTGTCTAACTCAAAAATGCAGCAAATCCGTAGTATCGATCGTACAGGCTATGCGTCTGTTGACATCAATTTGAACTATGCTGAAGAAGAAGGTTTGCAAGCTGCAATTACACGTATCTGTGAAGAAGCGGCGCAAGCGGTTCGTGATGGTAAAACTTTAATTGTTTTAACTGATAAAAATATTTGCCAAGGTTTCTTGCCTGCAAACGCAGCGCTTGCAACAGGTGCAGTACATCATTACCTCATTAAAACTGGTTTACGTACTGATGCAAACATCATGGTTGAAACTGGTTTTGCACGTGATCCGCATCAATTTGCGGTATTACTAGGTTTCGGTGCAACCGCTGTTTACCCATACCTTGCATATGACGTAATTAATGATTTGATTGCGAAAGGCGAGCTTTTAGGTGATCCAATCCATGCTCAAGCGAACTTCCGTAAAGGTATTGAGAAAGGCTTATTAAAAGTTCTTTCAAAAATGGGTATCTCTACCGTTGCTTCGTATCGTGGTGGTCAGCTATTTGAAGCAGTAGGTTTGTCATCTGAAGTTGTAGATCAGTGCTTCTTGGGTGTTCCAAGTCGTATTCAGGGTGCAACATTTGCTGATCTTGAAAAAGACCAGAAAAAATTAGCTGCTACAGCATGGTCAAATCGTAAACCAATTGATCAAGGTGGCCTGCTTAAATTCGTATTTGATAAAGAGTATCACGCGTTTAACCCAGATGTGATTAACTCATTACACAAAGCGGTTCGCTCTGGTAAATACGAACACTTTAAAGAATATGCTGAGCTGGTGAATAACCGTCCAGTAGCGACTATTCGTGACTTATTTAAGTTAAAAACGACGAACTCGATTCCAGTTGAGCAAGTTGAATCAGTTGAAGAGATCTTGCCTCGTTTTGACTCTGCAGGGATGTCTTTAGGTGCTCTTTCTCCAGAAGCGCATGAAGCAATTGCAATTGCGATGAACACGATTGGTGGTCGTTCAAACTCTGGTGAAGGTGGTGAAGATCCTGTTCGCTACGGCACAATTCGTAACTCGAAAATCAAACAGATCGCATCTGGTCGTTTTGGTGTAACGCCTGCGTATCTAACTTCTGCTGAAGTATTGCAAATTAAAGTTGCTCAAGGTGCAAAACCAGGTGAAGGCGGTCAGTTACCAGGCGGTAAAGTAAATGGTTTAATTGCACGTTTACGTTACTCAGTGCCGGGTGTAACACTGATTTCACCTCCACCGCACCACGATATTTACTCAATTGAAGATTTGTCTCAGTTAATTTTTGACTTGAAACAAGTTAACCCTCAAGCAATGGTTTCAGTAAAACTGGTATCTGAGCCGGGTGTAGGAACAATTGCAGCTGGTGTTGCGAAGGCATATGCAGACTTCATTACCATTTCTGGTTATGACGGTGGTACTGCTGCATCTCCACTTTCATCTATTCACCATGCGGGTTCTCCATGGGAGTTGGGTTTAAGTGAGGCGCATCAAGCTCTTCGTGTAAATGACTTACGTGGCAAAGTACGTGTACAAACTGATGGTGGCTTAAAAACTGGTCTTGATGTGATCAAGGCAGCAATTTTAGGTGCTGAGAGTTTTGGTTTCGGTTCAACACCAATGATTGCACTAGGTTGTAAATATCTACGTATTTGCCACCTAAACAACTGTGCGACTGGTGTTGCAACACAACAAGATCACTTACGTCAAGAGCACTACATTGGCGAACCAGAAATGCTCATCAATTTCTTCCACTTTATTGCGGAAGAAACACGTGAATGGTTGGCAGCATTAGGTGTGTCTTCATTGAAAGACTTAATCGGCCGTGTTGATTTACTCGAAGTATTACCGGGTGAAACTGAAAAACATGCTCATCTTGATTTAAGTGCATTGTTAACTTCTCATCCATCTGCTGACGGTAAAGCACAGTACTGTGAAGTACAGGGGAATGCACCATTTGATAAAGGTGTGTTAGCTGAGAAAATGGTTGCTGAAATGCTTCCTGCAATTGAATCAAGTGCAGGTGGTCAGTTCAACTTCAATGTTGTGAACTGTGACCGCTCGATCGGTGCTCGTGTGTCTGGTGAAATTGCTCGTCGCTATGGCAACCTAGGTATGGAAGTACATCCAGTAGTGATGAACTTAACTGGTACAGCTGGTCAGTCACTTGGTGTATGGAACGCGGGTGGTTTACACATCCGTCTTGAAGGTGATGCAAACGACTATGTGGGTAAAGGTATGGCAGGTGGTCGTATCTCAATTTTCCCACCAAAAGGTTCACCTTTCCAAACCCAAAACACAGCAATTATTGGTAATACCTGTTTGTATGGCGCAACTGGCGGTAAGCTTTTTGCAGCGGGTACAGCGGGTGAGCGTTTTGCAGTTCGTAACTCTGGTGCATTTGCTGTAATTGAAGGTGCTGGCGATCACTGCTGTGAATATATGACAGGTGGTGTTGTGACTGTACTTGGTAAAGTAGGCCATAACTTTGGCGCGGGCATGACTGGTGGTTTTGCTTATGTACTTGACCTGGACAATGACTTCGTAGATTACTACAACCACGAATTGATTGATTTAAATCGTATTTCAACAGAATCTATGGAAGATCATAAAGAGTTCTTGTTGCGTATTATCGATGAGCATATTAAAGAAACAGGTAGTGCCTGGGCTTATAAAATCCGCAATGAGTTCGATTTCTACAGCCGTAAATTCTGGCTTGTGAAACCAAAGGCTGCTAATTTACAAACGCTTTTGAAAACAACACAAGCTGATCCACAATAATTCCACGACTGCAACGACATAGGCAGGTGCGGACAACAGTGAAAACCGCGCCTACCCACGGAGAGAGACATGGCAGAACGCCTAAATAATGACTTTCAATTTCTGGATGTAGCACGCCAAGATCCAGAGAAAAAAGATATTACTGTCCGCAAAGCAGAATTTGTGGAAATTTATAAACCTTTTACATCGGAAACAGTTACTAATCAGACTCACCGTTGTTTAGGTTGTGGTAACCCATATTGCGAATGGAAATGTCCTGTACATAACTACATTCCAAATTGGTTAAAACTCATCGCTGAAGGCCAAATTTTCCAAGCTGCTGAGCTTTGTCATCAAACGAATACACTACCTGAGGTATGTGGTCGCGTATGCCCACAAGACCGTTTATGTGAAGGTGCTTGTACCTTAAATGATGGTTTTGGTGCAGTAACCATTGGTAATGCTGAAAAATATATCAACGATACAGCCTTTGCTTTGGGCTGGCGTCCAGATATGTCAGGCGTAAAATGGACTGACAAAAAAGTTGCTATTATTGGTGCGGGCCCTGCTGGTTTAGGCTGTGCAGATATTCTAGCTCGCGGTGGTGTTAAACCAGTTGTATTCGACAAGCGTCCTGAAATTGGTGGCTTACTTACATTTGGTATTCCAGAATTTAAAATGGAAAAAGATGTGATGAAACGCCGCCGTGAAATTTTCACAGGTATGGGCATCGAATTCCGTTTAAATACTGAAATTGGCACAGATGTAACCATTGATGAGTTACTTGCAGAATATGATGCGGTGTTCATGGGTATGGGAACTTATACCTACATGAAGGGTGGTTTCCCGGGTGAAGATCTTAATGGCGTTTATGATGCTCTTGATTTCCTAATCTCTAATGTGAACCGCTGCCAAGGTTGGGAAAAAGATCCAAGTGAGTACATCAGTTTAGATGGTAAAAAGGTGATTGTACTTGGTGGTGGTGATACAGCGATGGACTGTAACCGTACTTCATTACGTCAAGGCGCTCATGATGTAACGTGTGCATACCGTCGTGATGAAAGCAACATGCCGGGTTCTGCACGTGAAGTAAAAAATGCCTATGAAGAGGGTGTAAAATTCCTATTCAATCGTCAACCGATCGAAATCGTTGGTGAAAATGGCAAAGTGACAGGCGTAAAAGTAGTAACGACCCAAATGGGTGAACCAGATAGTCGTGGCCGTCGTAGTCCTGAACCTGTTCCAGGTTCTGAAGAAGTATTACCAGCTGATGCTGTTTTACTTGCATTTGGTTTCCGCCCAAGCCCAGCGGATTGGTTTGGTAACGCGAATATTAGTCTTGATGGTTCAGGTCGTGTTGTCGCAGCTGAAAAACAAGAATTCAAATTCCAGACATCAAACCCGAAAATCTTTGCTGGTGGTGATATGGTGCGTGGCTCAGACCTAGTTGTGACTGCGATTTGGGAAGGCCGTCAAGCTGCTGAAGGCATTTTGGATTACCTTGGTGTTTAATAAATTAATTTGTTAAAACACTCAATAAAAAAAAGCCTACTTCAAGTAGGCTTTTTTTTATTGTCTACCATTAGTCACTTTGATGTTTTTGGCAAATATAATAAGCTTTTTTGCCCTTTTTAGCTTTTTAAGCTCACGACATACTCAAAAGTTCCTTCTTCAATACAATAGGTGTTGAGTATGAACATCGCAGGTATGACGGCAGAAAAATCATATTTAAATCGTCGAAAAGCGTTGGGTATTACAGTGCGTCGTCTTGAATTTAATCCAAAGGCGATCAAGCGGCACTATTTTGCAAATTCACCCCTCATGTCTCATTTTTTAACTGCACTCTCATCAACGTTTCCGGTGGGTGAGCAATTTTTTGTAAATAGCGTACGTAATGTACGTGATAAAGTCTCAGACCCTCAATTACAAGCGCAAATTGCAGCTTTCATTGGACAGGAGGCTATGCATTCAAAAGCGCATGGCGAGTTTAATGAAGCTTGGCGCCGTGATGATTATAATCTGGACAGTTTTCAAAATTGGTTGAATGATCGGGATAAATATTTAAGAACGATTCCACCTAAGCTGCAATTAGCACTTACCTGTGCTTTTGAACATTTTACAGCTCTTCTTGGAGCATATGTTTTACAACATCCAGAGTTATTAAAAACATTAGATCAAGATGCGTTAAAACTTTGGGTATGGCATGCGATTGAAGAAATTGAACATCGCTCAGTCGCTTTCGATGTCTATCAACATGTATATGGAGATGACCGTATTCGTCGCTTACTCATGCGTAGCGTCACTACTGGGTTTGCGAGTCTGGCTTTTTATGGGACAACTCGTTTATTTTGGCAAGATAAATGGAATAGCTTACCTAAAATCGGAGGTAATTTGTTTGGGGCATATTTGCTGATAAAGATGCTTGTCCAATTGATGCCTGAATATTTCGCATATTACAAAAAAGATTTTCATCCTAGTCAAAAAGATTACGACAAGATGGTCGATTACTGGAAAAGTTCTTTAGCAGAAGAATATCAAATGGCAAGTTTTCAACAAGAAAAAGATCAAAGATTAAGTTAATAGAAAACCGGATTTAAAAATCCGGTTTTTAAAAATCAATAAAATAAAAGCAACACAATAATGCCAAATTCATCATACAATCGGGTAAAGAGGTCAAAAATATAAAGAAAAACTTGAGGATAATGTGACGATGAAAACGTTGAAACAATTAGCGATCGCAACAACACTTGCCAGCACCTTACTGTTTTCGGGATGTGGCTATAATACTCTACAAGTAAAAGATGAGGCTGTGACAGCAGCGTGGTCTGAAGTACAAAACCAATATCAACGTCGATCAGATTTGGTGCCAAACCTTGTCAATGTGGTAAAAGGTTATGCTAAACATGAAGAGCAAGTATTAACTGAAGTGACACAGGCTCGCTCGAATGTTGCGGGTTTAAAAGTTGATAAAGAAGTTTTAGAAGACCCAGCTTTACTTGAAAAATATCAACAGGCTCAAAGTCAATTAACAGGGGCATTATCTCGACTGATTGCTGTGTCTGAAAACTACCCGGATTTGAAAGCCAATACTCAATTCCAAGAATTACAAGTTCAGCTTGAGGGCACAGAAAACCGTATCGCAGTTGCACGTAATCGTTATATTACAACAGTGCAAGATTACAACGGATATGTACGCCAGTTCCCGCAAGCAGTGACCGCAAAAGTAATTGGTATGCATCCTAAAGCCAATTTCTCTGCAGAAGCTTCTGCACAACAGGCTCCAAAAGTTTCTTTTGATTAATTTAATAAATCAAAGGAGTGCTGTATGAGAAATATTATATTGCTTCAGTCTAAGCAAATTAAGGTCTTTATTGCGACCTTAATTTTGCTCTGTTGTGGTGTTCTTTTTCAGAATACGGCATGGAGTGAAAGTAATATTGCAACTGCTACTGATGAGACCGATGCAGTAGTAGTGGGCAAAATCATTCAAAAACAGCAAAATCAAGCCACTGCGTCTAAATCGAGTGAACAAGCTGCTTCAAGTGTTGCTGCCTCGCCTAAAGTCTCTAACGATATGGCAGACGGTGAGTCAATTCGTGGTTTGCCAACTTTAAATCAGCCTGTTATTGATCAAGCTAACATTTTAAGTGCGGCTGAGAAACAGCAGCTCGAGCAAAAAATTCTAAGTTTATACCAACAAGGCAAAGCGCAAATTGGTGTCGTTATTGTCCCAACTACGGGTCAAGAAGATATTTTTGATTATGCATTACGAGTGGGTGAGCAGTGGCAATTAGGATCATCTAAACGTGACAACGGATTACTCATTGCAGTTGCGGTAAATGATCGCCGTATACAAATTTTAACTGGATACGGCTTAGAAGGCGTATTGCCTGATATTGTGGCAAGTCGGATTATTCGAAACCAAATTACACCTTATTTTAAACAAGCCCAATATGCACAAGGTTTAAATGCAGGTCTTGATGAAATTGGAAGGATTCTAAATCTTGACCCAGAAGTCGCTCAGCAAGCTGCTCAAGATTTAAAAGAACGCCAACATCAAGCTGCGGAAGAGCAACAAGCCAAACAAACAACGCTGACAATGGCTTTATTTATTCTTGTTGCTGGAATTGTGGGTTCATTTATTGTAGGACGACCTCTTAGCGCATCTACTGCTGGTGTTGCTGCTGCGGTAGCAGGTTTTGTAAATGGCGCAGGTCTAGTGACTAGCTTATTACTTGGTTTTGGAATCTTCTTTTTACTCATTACTTCTATTGCCCAACTTATTTTACAGGCCATTCTGAGTGGTTCTGGCGGCGGTGGCCGTGGAGGAGGCTTCGGTGGTGGTGGCGGAGGCTATGGTGGTGGTGGAGGTCGTTTTGGCGGTGGAGGTGCTTCAGGCTCATGGTAACAACATCAGAAACAACACAAATTATTACTCAGCCCAAAATTGAGGAATCTGTAGAGCCAAGCCTAAAACGTTGGTTTAAACATTTATGTTATTTCCCAGCCAGTAGCCGTTACTTTTCAAAACAAGATAAGCAAATTATTGCCGATGCTGTACAGCGAGCAGAACATGGGCATGTTGGCGAGATACAGGTTGTAATTGAAGGCCATATTCCCTGTTCACAAGCTTATAGACAAAATACACGATTAAGAGCACAGCAGTTATTTGCAGAATTGGGCGTTTGGGATACTGCATTAAATAGCGGTGTATTGTTATACCTAAATTTATGTGAACGTACTGTAGAAGTTATATTTGACCGTGGTATTAGAAATGCGACTAGCGATCAGGTCTGGCAGCAGATTTGTGAGTCTATCGTTCAACAGCTTAAACAGAAAAAATATCAACAAGCTGTCGTGATGGGTGTGCAGCAAATTGGAGATGTATTGTCACATTTTTATGATGAAAACATGCCAGATCAATCCAATGAATTGGGAAATGCTCCAATTATTATTAATTAAGTTATTTTCTAAAAGTTCTATATCTCATAATTTTAAAATTTTATTTCTTAAGGGGATTGACAAAAAATGTCACCTATTTATTTATTTTTAAAGAGGATTTGTTCACAAAATAAATATAAAGTTTGATAAATTTTGTTTACTTTTTTTGATGTGTGATCTGTTATAACCAAAAGTTATGTGACGATTTTTGTCAGTTATTTACAGTGATTTTAGATTAAGTAAATTTTAAAATTAATATAAGTTTTTGTTTTATAAGTAAAATAAAAGTTGGCATGGTTGCTGCTATATAGTTGATAGCTGAAAAGGCTTATATAAAAACATACATACAATCTTTGGGGAAAAGGCTATGAATGCACAAAAAGGTTTTACATTAATTGAACTTATGATCGTGGTTGCGATTATTGGTATTTTGGCAGCGATTGCGATTCCTTCTTATCAAAATTATATTGCACGTTCACAAGTAACACGTGTTATGGGTGAAGCAGGTAACATGAAAACAGCAGTTGATAACTGTTTGTTGAATGGCAAGTTAACACTTGGTCAGGCTGGTAATCAGTGTCAATTGGATGCAACTGGTTCTAACCTTCAGACCGGTGATAAACAGGATGGTTCTACAGCAGTTGCTGCAGGTACAGGTGTAGCGCAGGTTACTTCACCATTAGTTACTGCAGCTGCTAACACAATTGTTGCTACATTTGGTAACGGTGCAGCGGGTGATTTACAGACAGCAGGCCAAAACACTCTAACTTGGACCCGTGCGGTTGATGGTACATGGTCTTGTGCTACAACTGTTTTATCAAAATATCGTCCAGCATCTTGTCCATAATTTGGAACTAGAAATAAACAAAACCAGCTATTAAGCTGGTTTTGTTTTTATAGCCTCAATTTTAAATCATGAAATATTTAAGGTTTATATGTCTAGTCGATTAAAATTTTTTTTGGTTCATTTTTCTTGTTCTTTGTTTAGTGCTCTATTATTACTTTTTTGGGTTTTTAAGGTATGGTATCCCTATCCATTAGCTCAGGCTTTAGGTGTTACTAATATTGTAATAATGATAGTGATAATAGATTTAATTATTGGGCCGATCTTATGTTTTATTATTTATAAAGTTGAAAAAAAAACATTGAGATTTGATTTATCAGTGATAATTTTTTTCCAAATTATCGCATTTTTATTTGGTTTTTATAACTTATCGCAAGGTAGACCTGTTTGGCTTGTATATAATCAAGGTAATATTGATTTGGTTCAAAGAGTTGAAATTATTAAGGATGATATGGGGAAGGCACTCCCTAAGTTTCAAAAAATACCTATGTTTGGACCTGAAATTGCTGCAGTCAAAACAATGAATCTTAATGAAATGAAGGTAAATAAAGAAAAGGCTAAAGCTATTTCATTTATTCAACAACCTGAAAAATATATTTTACTTAAAGATGAACATGTAAATATTAAAAAAAATATTCATAATATTAATGAATTATATAAAAAAAACCAAAAGAAAGAAATTAATGATTTACTTGTAAAATACCCCAACGTTCAAGGGTGGCTTCCTTTACGGGCTACAACACAGAATATGGTGGTATTAATGAATATTGATAAGGCTCAGATTATAGCAACAGTAGATTTAAAATTTTAGAAATGGCTCTAGATAATAATTAAATTTTAGTTAATGATTTTAGATTGGTTAACCATAACCAATCTAAAATCATATTCTTATGTGAAAACTGATTTTTTGTATTTTAAAGTTCTCTGGAAAATTCGGATGGAGGGCATTTAAGGCTTAATGCAATGTGACACTGGTAAATCAGGTATCAAAGGTAAAAAAGTTTAATTACACCATGCAGAAGATGGTACATGGACTTGTGAAACAACTGTTGATGGAAAATATGCTGCGAAGTCATATAGTGTTGTTACAACATTAAGTGCTGCGTCATAAATTGCTGTTCAAAAAATGCACTCAATTGACTGTGTTTTTATTGATTATTAGATATTTTCTTTTGTATCTTTTAGAACATAGGTGCTAATCCAAATTGGATGTATCGAAGTTTTATAAAATAAATACAATAGTAAAAAATTTTTAAGTTTATTGTGATATGAACAAGTTTCTAAATGGAACGGAAAGATATAAATGGAAGCAAATTCTTCCTACTCTCTTCCATGTATAATTCTTTCAAGTTTTAGCCTCTAACCTTTACTATGCAAGTATTCTTCCTATTCTTCGCTGCAATCCTGTTAGGTTTTGCATGGTTGTCTCCATTTCACTATAGCCCTTGGGTTATGTTTTCGAGTGAAGTGAGTACTTTTGGAGCTGGATTATGCGTATTAGCCGCTCTAATTCAGCAAAATATTAAAATTCCTAGAGCGCAACTATTGTTGCTGCCATTTACTTTAATTCCGGTAGTGCAGTGGGGTTTTGGTTTAGTTTTTGATCTGAGCACAGCCTTATTGAGTTCATTTTACTTGTTAGGTTTTTGGTTTATGATCTTGGCTGGTTATAACCTGTCTTTAGATCAACAAAAGCGAGATCAAATCTTTTCTGGTTTTAGCCTACTTGTAATTATTGTATCGCTTATTACTAGTTTCATTGCAATTTGCCAATGGTTGAATATCGAGTCTCATATTCCGTATGTACTTAAGTTGCTGGGTAATCGTCCTTACGGTAATTTTGGCCAACCTAATAATATGGCAACCTTTTTAATTATTGGATTATTAGGATGTTTGTATTTATATGAAAAGAATAAAGTAACAATCTGGTTGTTACTACCTTCAACACTCATTATTTTATTTACAGTTGCATTGAGTCAATCAAGAACTTCATGGATAGTTTTTCCATTTTTACTTATCTATTGGGCGATCAAGCAGTTTAGAAAGCAAAAAAGATTTGGATTTGTTCAAGGCTTCTTGTGGTGCTTAACATTTTTCTTAATTGCTGGATTCATCTTACCTTATATTACTCAATTCATTGAGTTCTCTACAAATACACAGATTACTGAAACAAGTACATTGGTTGCTCGTGCAGGTTCGGGGCATGAGCGTGTAGGCATGTGGATACAAATATTACATGCCATAGCACAGCAGCCATGGGCAGGGTATGGATGGAGTCAAACTAGTATTGCTGTAGTAGATAGTATTCAATATGGAACTGTACATGTATGGTTTAATAGTGCTCATAATGTACTGTTTGATTTAATTGTTTGGAATGGTATTCCATTAGCAGCTGTAATTATTGCTTACTTTGCGTGTTGGTTCCTTTGGTTAAATCAACAGGCTAAAGAAACCATCTCAATTATAGCGATTATGATGGTGTGTGCGGTGTTTATTCATGCCATGTTCGAGTTCCCACAGCGCTATGCTTATTTCTTGCTTACTTGTGGTTTCTTGCTCGGTATTGTTCAGGCGCAGATTCCAGTACTCAAGGGAGTTGTACTGAATAAGCAACTTTTTCGCTTAATATGGGTAGGCAGTTTACTGCTTATTATTGCGATTTTACGTGATTACAATGTGTATGTTCTAAATAGTAATTTACTGTATAAGAATAAAAAACCAAATGCAGAGTTCATGGGAAGCAGTAAAATTTTTGTTTTAACGCAGTTTGACGAGCGTTTAAAATGGATTGAACTTAATCCAAAAACTAAATTATCTGAAGCTGATCTAGTCCAGTGGGGAAACTCGGTAAAGAATAAAGCAACTCCATATAATTTACGTAAAAATGCAAAATTGCTGGCTTATAATGGAAAACCAGAGCAAGCAGAACAGCAATTATTAATTTTAAAGCATCTCTATAAGCAAAAAATAACGCTACCAGAGTTATTAAAAGAAAAGTAATAAAAAAATCCCCTTATATTCAAGGGGATTTTTTCATGAGAAATTACATCTGACTCTGGATGTAATTTTCAATACCAACGCTGCCAATAAGGTCAATTTGGGTATCTAACCAGTCCCAATATTCTTCTTCTTTTTCTAAAATTTCTTGAACAAGATCACGAGTCACATAGTCTTGTTCTGTTTCAGCGAGTGCAACTGCTTTTTGAATCGCTTCTATATTTTCTTTCACTTTACGAATGTCACATTGCAGAACTTCTTCTGTATGTTGACCAATATAAAGTTTGCCTAGGTGCTGAAGATTAGGTAGACCTTCCAAGAATAAAATACGTTCAATAATTTTGTCTGCATGCTTCATTTGACGAATGGATTCTTTATATTCAGCAGAGCCAAGCTGCTCAATTCCCCAATCATTAAACATGCGTGAATGCAAAAAGTATTGATTAATTGCAGTTAAATGATGATACAGCACTTGGTTGAGCTGATTAATGACATCACGATTGCCTTTCATTGTAGCTACTCCAAAACAATTTCTGCCTTAATTCAATTAAGGCAATCTATAAAACCATTCTAGTGAACAAACACTGATATGGCGAGTAATTTATAGAACAGCAAATGAAAATCGCAATCAAAAACAACACAATATTAGGAAAGGAGAGTTTCCAACCAAAAAAAACCGCTTGAATGAGGAACTATTAACGTTCCGCAAAAAGCGGTGGAGGAGCTAATAAATACTATTAAATTTTTATAAATCTTTTAGGCAGCTACAGAAATACGAGCAGCGATTTCTGCTAATTCTTCATTAATAATAGCACGTGCTTCTGGTGCACAGCGTCCACAGCAAGTACCAAGATCAAGCAAATCACGAATTTCGCGATAGCTTTCTGCGCCATTTTCAACAGCGTCTTTAATATCTTGATCGGTAATGCCACGACACAAGCAAACGTACATGGGAGTGATCCCCAAATATAAATGCGATAATTGATATTATTGATAATTATTATCGTTTGTCAATGAAATTCATTTAAAATCTCATTTATTATTATTGGGAATTTGGATAAAAAAAAGCCACCTGAGTGGAAATCTGAGTTATGGTCAGATTTTATACAAAGGTGGTTCATGATTTAGAGTTAAGAATTTAACAGAAAATATTCAATATATTTTTATATCTTATTGATTAATAACTACAATACCATCCATTTCAACTAAAGCACCTTTTGGTAAACTTGCTACACCAAGAGCTGCGCGTGCAGGATAGGGTTGCGCAAAATATTCACCCATAATTTGGTTTACAAGTTGGAAGTTTGATAAATCAGTTAGAAAAATATTGAGCTTGGCAATGTCTGCTAGAGAACCGCCGGCAGCTTCACAAACTGCTTTTAAATTATCAAATACACGGCGAATTTGAGCTTCAATACCTTCTACAAGTTCCATACTGTATGGGTCTAAACCAATTTGCCCTGAAAGATATAATGTATTATCTACTAAAATGGCTTGAGAGTATGTGCCGATAGCAGCAGGGGCATTTTCAGTATGAATTACTTGGCGGGACATTTGGTTCTCCTTGATTAAATCTCATTTCATCATAATCGATGATCGCTTTGGACAAAAGTATCATCGATTTAATTGATTAAGTGGATTTGGAAAGTTTGATTTTGTTAAAGAAACATAAATCTGACCAATAGCCCTTGTAAAGACTTAGCTTACTTTTGAAATTTCCATCTGTGGATTAGGCGCATCTAAACGTTCAATACGTGGAAAACCATAATGCATACGTAAGTCACGGATGACTTTTGCAATATGTTTACGGTTATTCACCACAATATTAACAAAAGTTCTTTGCTCATTTGAGTGAACCATTTCTACCCCTGCATTATTTTTACGACATTGATAGATCAGGTCAGATACCTGCTCATCATTCATTGCCATTTCTATAGCGAGGTAGGCTGTAAAACGAACATCGTCTACATCATCTGCTTTCCATTGAAGCGGCATGATATTTTCAGGATGTAGATGTTGTTCATGTAGCAAATTATGGCAACGGATACGATGCACAATTAACCCACGACGTGTTAAATGCCCTTGAATTGGGTCACCCAAAACTGGATTACAGCAATGCGCATATTTAACGTCGATACCTTCAGTACTTTGAATGAGTCGATCTGAATTTTCCACTTGTGGATGCTTGTCATGAGCAAATAAGTGATTAGCTACAAGTTGAGGTAGTAGGTCGCCAACTGCAATTTGTTCAAACAATGTATTTTTATTATCGATGTGGCGCCATTGAAGTAAATCTAACCAGTCGGCTTCAGAGAGATCGTTAATCGAACGGTTAAAGAGTTTTAGTGCTCGAGAAAGTGCTTGTGCACCGACTAAACGTTGTTCTTCAATGTCTTGATCTTTAAGGACGTGTTGTAATGCACGGCGAGCTTTTTGCGTATTAATAAAACTTAACCAGTCTGGATTTGGGGTTGCTAAAACATCCGTAATAACTTCAATAACCTGACCACTGATTAATGGTGTCGATAGTGGTTTAATCTCGCCATCTACTTTTGCACCAACGGCATGGTTACCTAAAAATAAACTGGCTGAATAAGCAAAATCAACTACGGTAGCACCTTGTGGTAATTCGTGGAGCTGACCATGTGGAGTGTAAACCCAAATTTTTTCTTGGTGTAAGTAATCTAATAAATCATTGAAGGTCGTTTTTGCACATTCTCCATCGATGAGCGTATTCAGATTTTGCATTGAAGCCTGAATAGCTGAACGACAAGTTTGCGGTGCATTTTCACCAAGCACTACCCCAAAACGGGCAGCTTTACGCATAAGCTCGGTTTGAATGGTAAGAGAGAGTGTAGTTTTTTCGCCTTTAAGTTTAATCAGTAAAGATTGGTTGCCACCCGGTAGCGGACGACGGATATGGTCCTGATATTGGATGACCTGAAAGTTTTCTCTTAAAGCATCAACTAGGCGGTCACAGTCGGCAATTGATTGTAAAACGATTTCAAAAGCATGGCTGTGGGTAAGCTCTTGTAAATCCATCTCATTTTTAACGAAATGGCGTAATAATTCGATATTGTTGTTTTTCTTTTTAATGCGGCCTTGAATATGATAATTATGAAGAAGTTCAGCGAGGTTTTGTTCCCAGATGCTTTGATATTTACATCGCTCTGGTTTGGTTAGACGTAGTGCGTTTTGCACGTTATCAAACATATCAAGATCAAGATTTTGATAACAAAGATTTTCTAGATTATCGCCCATTTCATTCATGCCGACTAATCTTGCCATTGGCACAAAGATATCAAGAGTTTCTTGAGCAATACGAGCGCGTTTATCTGGACGCAAAGCACCTAGAGTTGTCATATTATGATAGCGGTCAGCTAATTTAATAATAATGACACGTGGGTCCTGTAGGGTCGCTTGCAAGATTTTTCGGAATGAGGCGGCCTTATTATATTCTTTATCGCTTGACTGGCTAAGTTTGGTTACGCCGTCAACTAGCTCGGCAACTGTCAGGCCAAATTTTTCAGTAATATCTTCTTTTGTATATTGAGTATCTTCAATAACATCATGCAAAAGAGCTGCCATTAAGGTTTCAGCATCTAAACGCATGTTCGCAAGAATACAGCTCACAGCAATTGGATGCAGAATGTAGGGTTCACCACTTTTACGTGTGATGCCAGTATGCGCTAGATCGGCAAAATCACAGGCAGCAAGCACTTTCTCGACCTCACTTACCGATAAGTAAGGGTCGATAATCAATTTAAGCTGTTGCTTGGCTTGGCTGACCTCTTCGCCTGGCATAAATCACCCTTTTTCCTAATACTGAAAAACTAAATCTATCTACTTCTTAATGAAAAGCATATTGCGGAACTTGTCAATTTTTTCATTTGAAAAAGTGTATTTTTTTTTCAATGAAAATAATTGCTTTTTTCAATATCTTTAAATTCAAGACAAAGCCAAATAAAAAACCACCGCAGAAAAACGATGGTTTTTTTATGAAACAGAATTAATTAGAAAGAAAAACCTTCTAAATTCAAGCTGTTTGTAGAAAGAGCAAGATCAAGACTAGAAGTTTGATAATCTTGTTCACGTTGCTTAAGAATTTCTTTCGTAACGTGCCCTGCCGCGATTTCGCGCAAAGAAACTACAGTCGGTTTGTCGTTATCCCATTCTACAGTTGGCTCCATGCCTTGACGTGCCAATTGACGAGCACGTTTACTTGCAACGAGCACAAGCTCAAAACGGTTGTCTACATGATCTAAACAATCTTCAACGGTGACGCGTGCCATAAAAGTTCTCGTTTTGGAATGGTGAATTTGAACAGACTAAACAGTATAAAAGGCTTTCGATCTAGACTCAAGTTATTCCTGTTTTGGTTGAGGAGTAATCAAGTCTTGAATTAATGTTTGATAACGTTTCGCTTGCTGAGATAGCACTAGACGGTTTGCTGTAATCACAGCTTCAATCTCATGTAAGGCTTTATTAAAGTCATCATTAATAATGATGTAATCAAAGTTCGTATAATGCTGCATATCTTCAACTGCACAGCTTAAACGATGTTCAATGACTTCAACTGAGTCTGTACCGCGATTAGATAAACGCTGACGAAGGTCAAACTGTGTTGGTGGTAAAATAAATATTTGCTTGGATTCAGGAAAAAGTTTGCGTACTTGCTCTGCACCTTGCCAATCAATTTCAAGTAGAACATCGTGTCCTTGAGCTAACTGTTGTTTTACAGTTGCTTGAGAAGTGCCATAGTAATTACCAAATACTTCAGCGTATTCAATAAAACCGTCATGGTTGACTTGGTCTAGAAATTCATCTTTTGTAGTGAAGTGATAGTGAACACCATCTAATTCACCGGGACGTTGACCTCGGGTAGTATGTGAGACTGAAACATGTAAATTGCTCACACGGTCAAGCAGGGCTTTCACCAAAGATGTTTTGCCCGTTCCTGATGCAGCAGAAACGACAAACAATAGACCCGACATGATATTTTTCCTGATATGATAAAATATCTTCGCTATTGTAGTGTACCGTGCGTTTAAACTGAATAGTTTTAATTGCAAATATTCAAGAGAAATTCCCCTGTTTTATTAATTTTGAGGCTGTTATGGAAATTGTGTTAGCTAATCCGCGTGGTTTTTGTGCCGGTGTTGATCGAGCCATAGCAATCGTCAATCGGGCTTTAGAATGTTTTAACCCTCCTATTTATGTACGTCATGAGGTTGTACACAATAAATTTGTTGTTGATGACTTACGTCAAAGAGGGGCAGTTTTTGTTGATGAACTAGATCAGGTTCCGGATGACTCAATTGTAATTTTTAGTGCTCACGGTGTTTCAAAAGCTGTTCAACAAGAAGCAGAGCGTCGAGGTTTAAAAGTATTTGATGCAACTTGTCCTTTAGTTACCAAAGTTCATATTGAAGTGACTAAATATGCACGGGAAGGTACTGAAGCCATTTTAATTGGTCATGAAGGACACCCAGAAGTTGAAGGAACAATGGGTCAATATGATAAATTGAAAGGTGGTGACATTTATCTAGTTGAAGATGAAGCTGATGTTGCTGCGCTTGCTGTAAGACATCCTGAAAAACTTGCATTTGTAACTCAAACAACTTTATCTATTGATGATACGGCTAAAGTTATTGATGCTTTGCGTGCAAAATTCCCTCATATTCAGGGGCCGCGTAAAGATGATATTTGCTACGCTACTCAAAACAGACAAGATGCTGTACGTGACTTGGCGGAACAGTGTGATGTGGTTTTGGTTGTAGGCTCACCTAATTCATCAAATTCAAATCGTTTACGCGAGCTTGCAGAGCGTATGGGAAAGGCAGCTTATCTTGTAGATAATGCTGATCAGTTAGAACAGTCATGGTTCAATGAGACTTGCAAAATTGGTGTGACAGCGGGTGCTTCAGCACCAGAAATTCTAATTAAGCAAGTAATTCAACGTTTACAAGACTGGGGCGCGCAAGCACCTAAAGAATTAGATGGACGTGAAGAGAACATAACTTTTAGTCTTCCTAAAGAATTACGTATTCATGTGACTCAAGCATAAAGTGTGACTTGTTTAACATACTGATTTTAAAATAGTAAAACAGATAATTGTTGGTATGACAGTTATCTGTTTTTTTATACCCTTTATCTGCTTTGTATTTGTTTTGTAAATCTAAACCGTAAAATTTAAATAATAAATAAAAAATTCTTAAGTTTATTTGGGGTTCTGGGGATGAGGGGAATTATTCCGCAAGAAGGGTTCACCTTGGTTGAGCTTATGGTGACGATTATAGTAATGGCCATCATTGCGATGATGGCCGCACCGTCTATGTCGAATTTATTAGAAAGTAAACGACTAGATGAAAATCAACGAGACTTAATCAATACTTTGTCTGAATCAAAAAGCCAAGCAATACTTGGTCGACAAGATGTAATTATTAATCTGAATTCAACAGCTTCAAATACATCAACATCTTTTAATTGGAAAGCTGCAGCCAATAATGCTCTTGAGCTCAAAAATATTGCTGCTAATGGTACGCAGAGTTCACTAACAGCGACGACTTTAACTTTTAATGCGAATGGAGTTGTAAGTAATATCACCCAAGACACACTTTTATCTATTTGTAATTCAAAAATAAATACAAAGAAAATTCTTATTTTAACAAAGCTTGGCACATTAATTTTTAAAGCTGAGGAGACATGCTAATGCTGGGTGGCAAACAAAAAACTCAAGCCGGGGTGGGTTTATTAGAAGTGTTAGTCGCCTTAATTTTACTTGCAATAGGAGTTTTAGGATATGTTGCCTTGCAGGTTCGGGCTATAGACGCCTCTTCAGAAGCACTAAGTAAATCTCAAGCTATTATGATTATGAGAGGGTTAGCGGAAAATATTCGCGTAAATAGTTCTCAAGCTAGTCAATATCCTGCATTTGTTCGTAGTTATAGCAATTACTCCTCTACAACCATAACTCCCACGTTGTGTTTTAATGCCACTTGTACGCCTTCTCAACTTGCTCAATTTGATGCATATCAAGCAGCAAAAAATGCTGATCAACTTGGGATGAAAATCACAATGACAAATTGCCCTGGGGTTACAAGCACAATGACCCAGCAGAGGCAGTGTTTGTTTATTTTCTGGGGGAAAACTTCTCCAGTAATTACAACAAATGGGGGATTCACTACCGCGGATGTATCGAGTTGTATGAGTACCAATGGCGTTTATGCCAATAATTCAAATTGTTTAATGATGGAGGCATATTGATGGCTCACTCATTTTTTTCGGGGAAGCAACGAGGCTTTACATTAATTGAGCTTATGGTTGCATTGGTTTTAGGTCTGATTTTGGTGGCTGCAGCGACGCAATTATTTATTGGCGGACTTCTATCAAGTCACCTACAAAAAGCAAATGCTGAAATACAAGATAGCGGTATTTTCGGTCTGGAATATATTGCACGTGATATACGCCTTTTAAATTATGGAAATGTAATCAACCCGATATTAACTGATATCACCCCTTGGGGCGGTGTTGTATTAACTGGCTCAACAGCAACTAATAATGACAATGTCAATTTTGTACCTAATGTTGGAACAAATACTTATATTGCTGATGCCTTATTAAGTCGTGGTGCTGGGGATAGCGTAAGTACTGTTAGCAACTATTGGAAAGGCCTTTCAAATATACAGAATAGTTCAGACGCCGCTGTGCAGAGTGATCAGCTGACGATTCAATTTATTGCTCCTACCTCTATGACCAATTGTGAGGGTGTGAATGTACTTGCAGGAGATTTAATTGTAGAGCGTTATTTCTTACGTCTTGATAGTAATGGTGGTTCTCAACAAGATTATGCACTTGCATGTGATGCAAATACTCCCTCTGCTGCAGCCGCGGCTGCTCAACCTACCACTATTACTGGCTTGGGTGACGCCGGCCAAATCGTATTACCGCGTATTGATCATTTTCATGTGTTATTTGGTGCAAAAAATGCGGCTGGCAATTTTGCTTACTATACGATTCCCCAGTATCGAGCTGCTGCACAGGCTGCGCGAGATGCCACACCATCTGTGATGGCACCGCGAATTCTTTCAATACAAATATCTGTACTAGCCCGTTCCACGAATAATGCTCAAAACAGAGCAATAGATCCTGCTCAGTCTTTTCTTATGTTAGATCAAACAGTGCATGCTTCTGATAATACAACTCGATTCTTACGCCGTGTTTATAACGTAACAATTGCTCTACGTAATGCGATGGGGGAAAGTCTATGACCCATTTAATTCATCAAAGTAAATCTAAAGAAAAAGGGGCAACCCTTATAGTTGTGCTTATTATTTTGTTGGTTGTTATTTCTGTAGGTGTTTTAGCAATAAGAGTGGCTATTGTTTCTTTAAAAGTTGCTACGAATAGCCAAGTTAACCAATTAAATTTTCAATCATCTGATACGCCCTTGGAACTCATTGTGCAGATGAATCCTAATACACTGACTAATATTACTAATGTGATTGGTGCAGCGCTCAAAGAGCATGAAAGTAATCCGGGTGCAGAATACAACTTTTGTTACAAGCCTGTTTCTACATCTACAAATTTTGCTCAGACTCGAGGCGCAAGTTTACTTCGGGCAGGGAGTGCTAATAATGCAGTCGTCGAAGATGGCGGGGTAGCGGGTTTTTGTGATTTAACAAGTGACTATGGAAGTAATCGTCAAGCAGTCGTTACCCAAGTTGCTGTCAGTATTCCAACAGATGCTCTTAATGATATTCCAGGTTCAAATTTACCGCGGGGAACAAATACCTCCGAAGGTACGCAACTACCTAAAAGTATGCTGTCTACTCAACGTATTCGAGTGATTACAACTGCTTTTCTACCTGCCTATGCATCTACCTCAATAGAGACTTTACAAAGTGATTGTTTAAGTACGAGTTCAGCAAAAATTAGTGACAATTTTGATACTACATTAACAGCGAAGCAAACCTTAGCAGAGTGTTTGGCAAATCATAACGTACCTTTTAGCACTCAAGTTCAAGAATTTAACTATACCAATAAGCTCACTCAAATTGCGGCACCAGGTTCATAGCGGGGAATATCGTGAAACTAAAATTGAATAATTTTAAGCCAAATAATTTATGGTATGCCATCTGTTCGAGCTCGGTTGCTTTTACATGGCTAGTGACAAGTTCCGTTGCGCAGGCCAGTGATTTACAGATTTATGCTTCACCTACAGCTGGTAAAAAAACTATTGTAATGATGTTAGATACTTCAGGGAGTATGACATCTAATAGTTATAACGAAAATCGTTTGGCTATGCTTAAAAATGGTATGAATGCTTTTTTAGCCAGCAATAATCCTGTTTTAAATGATACTCGTGTGGGTTTAGGTAATTTCTCTGCAAATGGTGATAGTCGAAGTGGGCAAATTTTGGTGGCTGCTGCTCCTTTAGGAGATGCAAGTACTTTAAATACGGTAGGGTCTCAGCGTTATAAATTAAAACAGGCAGTTGCAAATTTATCTGCTGGTGGGTCAACACCTTCAGCACATGCTTATGCAGAAGCTGCTGCTTATTTGATGGGTACATCGACTTATTCAGAGACGAATTACCTTATTCGCAAAGATAGTTATATAAAACGTGTACGAAAATCTGATAATAGAACAGAATATACATATTGTACGAATTATCGCGATTCACAAATTGATACAGCAAATTTATGGCAACCTTGTCGCTCTAGTAGTTATTGGAGTAACTGGTCAACCTCTAATCCAGGTGTAGCCACGGCCACAGCCTATGATACTTCGTCTGATTCAAGCTATTCTTATACTTATTACTACACCACTTTTAATTATGCTATAGCAAACACTGATAGTGGTATTCCAAAATCAAAAACCAATGATACGACAAGCAATCCGAATATTGTTTTAGATAGAAATGCTTCTAACTTAAATGCCATTTACCAATCTCCTTTGCCGGCAGTGGCCAATCGTCAAAGTTGTGATGGGCAGGGCATTTACTTTTTATCAGATGGTGAGCCGAACAATACAACAGATACACGCTCGACAACAGTAATGTCGACGGCCCTAGGTAGCACTCTGGGAGCAAATTTCAGTTGCTCTGGGGGACTTTCTAATACTTCATCAGATTCTGGTTGGGCTTGTATGGGGGAGTTTGCTAAACGACTATTTGATAAAACAAAAAACCCTGCTGGAGTTTCTATTCAAACAGCATTTGTTGGTTTTGGTAGTGATTTTTCTAGCTTGAGTTCGGAAGATGTGAAAAATGCCTGTCGTCTAAGTTCAAGAACCCAATCTAACCGTAAAAGTGATGATAATTGTTCACCTAATCAACCAAACAATGCAGTTGCCTCTCCAGGATATGGAAACGGTGGTTTTTTTCCTACCCAAAGTGCTCAAGGGGTAACGAATAGCGTTATTGCGTTTATCAATAATTTAGATAAGGTCCCTTTAGAACCTTTAACAACAGGTGCAATTTCTGTTCCTTACGATGCTTTAAATCCTAAAAATTTACAAGAATATGGTTATTTACGTGCTTTGGAGCCTAACCCTGCCAATACGTATTTAACATGGAGAGGAAATCTAAAGAAATATCATGTTGTTTTATCAGGAACAAATGCTGGGGCTTTTGAAGCTAACACGGGTGGATTGGTTTACAACGCAAATGGTGCATTTAGAGCAGATACAAAAGATTACTGGAATAGCTCGAATTACAATGATGGCGGAAAAGTCTTTTTAGGTGGTTCGTATGCAAAAGTTCCTTTACCAATTGCTGGACAAAATGAAACACGTGATGAAGAAGGAAATATCACAAAATATTATTACGCAGTACAAACTAAAATCCGCAACTTATTTACTGATGTTTCCGCTGTTGCAGCGGATGGTAGCTTAACGAAAATATCGACTTCTGGAACTAATTTACTAAGAATTCCTGCTGCTCCTGCTACTGGAGCTAATCCTTTTGATAGCGCAAGTAATACAGCAAGTTATGTATTAGGAAAATTTGATGCCTCAACTGGACAAGATATTTTAAAAACTTTCCCTATTAGCTTGAAATTAAAAATATTAAATTATCTAGGTTACTCAACTGATATTAGCGCTACGACTTTACCTTCGTCATTAGTTACATCGAATGCACCATATTTATCGATGGGTGGTAGTATTCATTCTTTACCGGTACAGCTTACCTATAATGGAACATTAGATGAAAATGGGAATTTAACATCTGCGCGTGAACAATCCATTCTCTATGGAACGATGGAAGGTGGTCTGCATATTGTGGATGCCTCAACTGGTGTAGAACAAATGGCTTTCGTCCCTGCTGATATATTAAATGATCCAGTTGCATCAAGAGCTTTAGTTGTTGGGCAAAGTGATACTACAGCTCCTGCTCACGGTATGGATGGGGCTTGGGTATCTGATCCTGCATATAGTATTACTACAACGGGAAGCGGTAGTTCAGCAGTATCAAAAGTAACTGCAAAGCAAATGAATATTTATGGTGGCATGCGAATGGGGGGCAGCAGCTATTATGGCTTAAATGTCTTAAATCCTGCTTCACCTAAGCTTCTATTTAGAGTGGGAGCTGATCAAACTGATTATAGTCGTATGGGGCAGAGTTGGTCTAAACCTGTACTTGCAAATATACGTTATAACGGGGTTATTAAACGCGTCATGATTGTTGGTGGTGGCTATGACCAATGTTATGAAAACCCGAATATTACCTTGAGCAACTCTTGCTTTACGAATGGAAAAGCAAAAGGGAATGCTGTTTATATTATTGATGCTAAAACTGGGGAGCGCTTATGGTGGACTAGTGATACAGGCTCAAATATAGATAACTCTAATATGAAGCACAGTATTGTTAGTCGCATTAGTACTTTAGATCGAGATGCTGATGGTTTAGTCGACCATTTATATTTTGGCGATTTAGGTGGGCAAATTTTCCGTATCGATCTTAATAATAACCAGACAAAAACAAATTCAACTTATAGCAGTTTCGGTATTAGAGTTGTTCGATTAGCCAATTTAGCGACGAATGACTCAAATTATGATGCTTCGAACGATTATACAAATGGGAATGCACCACGGTTTTATGAACCGCCTACAGTCACTATACATGATTATGGTATCCGTACTTTTATTACTGTAGGTATTGCTTCAGGTGACCGCAGTACACCGTTAGATGTTTATCCACTTACGGGACGTGAGGGAATGTCACCTAGCTCGGCATTAAGCGGAAGACCTGTAAACAACGTCTATGGAATTATTGATAAAGACTTTATCAAAAAGAATTTGATGTCTTTAACTGATAGCCAACTTGAAACAAAAGATATTACTCGATCAGCTCTTAGAAAAAATCCACAAATTTTAAGATCTGGAGAAACACGAGTAGCCCAAATTTTCTTCCCAAACAGTGGGACGGGGCAAGGTGGTTGGTATCGCTCACTTTCTAGTATGAGCGATGGCACAGAGAAAGCTAATAATAGTTTCCGTATTAAAGGTGGACTAAAAGCTTTTGAAGAGCCTATGGCCGTTACGGGGACTTTAATTGTGCCTGTTTATGACCCGCAGGGAACAGGTATTGTAGCGGCAGACCCATGTTTACCACGGGTAGTAGGGGAAACGGACCAGCAGACTTACTGCCTACCATTTGGCGCCTGTCTTAACTCTGATGGATCAATTGATCAGAATAAAGAGAATGGCAATGGATTTAAAACACAAACGGGTAGTAACTGCCCAGCAGGGGCCTCTGAATGTAATATAAACGTCATAGGTGCAGGTATTCGTAGCGTAACATTTGTACCAACGGAGGATAACCCACCTGCGACAAATAGTTGTGGGAAATTAAAGCTGTCTGGTAATGAGCAAGGGACGGGACAGTGGCAATGTACGAGTCATTTAGTTCCTACGCGTTGGTATGAGCGTTATCGCTAGAAGGGATGACTTATGAATAAGTACTACATTTTACGGTTCAATCAGGGTTTTACCTTGATTGAGCTCATGGTTGTCATCGTGATTGTCGCTATTTTTGCTTCGATTGCTATCCCTTCATATCAAAGTTATAGCCGTAGAGCGACTGCTTCTGCTGCCAAAGGTGAAATTCTAAAATTGGCGGAACAATTGGAACAGCATAAATCCAAGAACTTTACCTATAGAGGATTTACGACCACATCTGTAACGTTGCCACAGGGTGGTTATACGATTGCAATTAGTGATGATACGACGACAGGAAATTTATTGACAAATGGTGCTGCAAATGGGCAAACATGGGTCATTAAAGCAACAACTACAGATCCAGGAAACATTAACTTTATTGCTAAAAATTCAGGTTTGCGTTGCCAAAGTTTAACAGCTACGGCTGTTGATAATGACTGTGGTGGGACAGTCACTTGCAATGTATGTGAAACAAATAGTGAGAATTGGCAATGAAGAATGGTTTTACTTTAATAGAAATCATGATTGTAGTAGCGATAATTGCAATTTTAGCAGCTATAGCGACACCTTCATATTTGGAATATTTACGTAAAGGGCATCGTACAGCTGTCCAATCTGAAATGATGAATATTGCCCAAACATTAGAATCAGAAAAAATGGTTCACAATCGTTACCCATCAAATGCGACCATTATTTCGATTTATGGCTCAAATGTAAGTCCTCAACAAGGCCAAGCCTTATATAACTTAGCTTTTGCCAACATAACTGATTCAAGCTGGGTGTTAACTGCTACGCCTATTGCTAATACTTCTCAAGCTGGTGATGGGATTATTTGTCTTAATGATCAAGGACAAAAATTTTGGGCAAAAGGTGCAGCGAATTGTGCGTTATCTGCCGCATCAAATTGGCTACAGTAATTTTGAATTCAAAACTGGGGACAACTCAAAAAATAATCTTTCTTTCAGGGCAAAAATCACGTAGAATGTCGCCCTCTATGAAAGGGGTTTGAAGTGTTGCCGGTGGTCGGCGCAGGGATAATCCGTAAGAATTATAAGGCTTTTATCATGGTTGTTATTCGTTTAGCACGTGGCGGCGCAAAAAAACGTCCATTCTATCAAATCGTTGTGACTGACAGCCGCAATGCACGTGATGGTCGTTTCATCGAGCGTATCGGTTTCTTTAACCCGACTGCACAAGGTCAAGCAGAAAAACTTCGTTTAGATGCAGACCGTTTTGCTCACTGGGTTTCTCAAGGTGCTCAACCTTCTGAACGTGTTGCTTCTTTAGCTGCTCAAGCTAAAAAAGCTACTGCATAATTTTTTGTAGTAGGTAGCCCATGACATCAACACAGAATGTTCCCGAAGATCGTATTCAGATTGGACAGTTACGTTCAGCTTATGGATTGAATGGGTGGCTCTGGGTGTATTCAAATACAGAACCTATGAGCAACATGTTTGACTACCTGCCTTGGTACATTGAGACCAAGGCCGGTTGGCAAACAATAGATGTAAAACGTTGGAAACCACATGGCAAAGGCCTAGTTGTTGCTTTGAAAGGTGTGAGTGATCGCACTGGAGCAGAAAACTTGGTTGGCGCTAATATCTGGATTGCTAAGTCTCAACTGCCAAAAGCAGATGTAGATGAGTACTACTGGTCAGATTTAAAAGGCTTAACAGTGTTTGGTCTTGATGATGAAGAGCAGGAAGTAAACTTAGGTAAAATTCATGAATTGTTTGAAACTGGAGCTAATGATGTGATGGTGGTACATGCTACCCCAGACAGCGTTGATTCAGAAGAGCGCATGATTCCTTGGCATAAAGATGTAGTACAACGTGTTGATCTTGAAGCTGGTCGTATTTACGTCAATTGGGGCGTAGATTATTAATCCTTTTAGGATTAATACAGCAGGAAAATAGAGGAGTCTGTGATGTTTTTTGCAGTCATTACGCTTTTTCCTGAAATGTTTGAAGCGATTACAGCCTACGGCATCAGCGGACGTGCGGCAAAACGAGATATCGTACAAGTTACTTGTATTAACCCTCGTGATTTTGCTGAGGGAAACTACAGAAGAGTGGATGAACGTCCATTTGGTGGTGGCCCTGGGATGGTGATGATGGCTGAGCCTTTGGCGAAAGCAATTGCGCATGCCAAACAGCTTGCCTCACAAGCAGGACATGTTCATGTTCCTGTGGTGTATATGTCTCCACAAGGCAAAACTTTAAATGAACAGGCAGTACAGCAGTTTGTTGATTACGACGGCTTAATTGTACTGTGTGGACGTTATGAGGGAGTGGATGAGCGTTTGATCCAGCATTATGTTGATCAGGAATGGTCAATTGGTGATTACGTTTTATCAGGTGGTGAACTGCCCGCTATGGTGTTACTTGACAGTATTATTCGCCGTTTGCCGAATGTAATGTCAGATGAACAATCAGCAGTACAAGATTCTTTTGTTGATGGTCTTTTAGATTGTCCACAATATACAAAGCCAGACCATTTTGAAGGGTTGGATGTACCGGAAGTTTTAAAATCTGGACATCACGGCAATATCGAAAAATGGCGCTTTTTGCAGCGTTATCAACGAACTTTAGAACGTCGACCAGAGTTGACCGAGAAAGTTGAGTTGAATAAGCAGCAGAAAAAATGGCTAAAAGATGCGCAAGAGAGCGGTGGTAATTCTTAACCATTATTCTCAGGAACGGAAGTTCTGCAAAAATACGAGAAGCAATGCTTCGAGTTAAAGCATGATTCTATTTAATGAATAGTTTTATGTATATTCTAAGGCTCTTTATAGACATTTTGTCGTAAAGGGAAAGATAAACGGGTTGATATGCGCTTTAGCCTCTATCCCCAGCGGAATTTCAGACCTCTTCTGACTCCGCACATATTGGAGATTCCCACAATGAGTGGTAAACATCCTTTAGTTCAAGCTGTTGAAAATGCACAGTTAAAATCTGATATCCCTGCTTTTGCTCCTGGTGACACTGTTATTGTCCAAGTTAAAGTAAAAGAAGGTGAGCGTGAACGTCTTCAGGCATTTGAAGGTGTTGTAATCGCTAAGAAAAACCGTGGTTTGAACTCTGCGTTCACAGTACGTAAAATTTCTAGCGGTGTTGGTGTTGAGCGTGTATTCCAAACTCACTCACCAGTTGTTGCTAAAATCGAAGTGAAACGTCGTGGTGACGTTCGTCGTGCTAAACTTTACTACCTCCGTGACTTGTCTGGTAAAGCTGCACGTATTCGTGAAAAATTACCAGCTCGTAAAGCGTAAGCTTATAGCGAGTAAAAAAATGCGCCTTTTGGCGCATTTTTTGTTTTAAAAAATTACAGTCCTTGAAGTTTCAAACGGTTTGCATGTTGACGGTAAACTGAGACCGGATCTGATGCAAAAATAGAACGTATTCCAAGTACTTGGTTCACTTCATCTAAATGATTCCAGTTGTAATCATCACGAATTGTTTTACCAAATTTGGCACTGCATCGAGAAACAAGTCCATCATTATCACCAAATGGATCGACCACTAAGCTACTGCCTGTAAGAGCAATATCAAATGGATCTAATGGATTGGTTAAGGCTTTATTTCCAGAGAAAGAATACATATAAATGCCTTTCTCTTGATATGCTCCCTCACCACAAGAAGTGGTTGGTATACCCATAGGGAATTGAGTATTAAACTGAGCTGAACCTTGAGTTGATAAGCTATGGGCGCCTGCTAAAGAGTCATGCGGATAGCTAGTCGGATCTAGACCTCCTGCCCAAGTAATCGCTGCTGAAAACCAATTTACTAACGTTGCCAGTCCAGACAGAGGAGTACCCTCAACGTTCAGAATGACATCTGCCATTGGTGATCCCTTATGAGGCGCACCAATCGTGGTAAGTGAGGCAACTTTTTCTGGCATGATACCGGCCACATAGCGAATTGTTGGACCCCCATGGCTATGACCGATTAAGTTGACTTTAGGTTTACCAGTAATGGCAATAATCTCTTCTACTTGCTGGGCAAGTTGTTCTCCACGAACTTCTGTTGAGTTAAATGGTGAGACCCTTGTAGCCCAGACATTTCCTCCATTGCGGGCAAGATCAGGAAGAATTTGGTACCAGTAATCGAGACCAAGCGTATCTGTTCCGATTCTGTTAAAACCCGCCATACCATGATTAAAAACCATTGGATATTTTGTTTGCGCGTAAGATGAATAAACGAACGAGCTTTTAACTTGTTCAGCATTTGTTGCATGGGCCGCTGAAATACTCAGTCCTGAGAGCATTGCAGCGCAGAAAAACATTAACTTCCTTTTCATTTTTTACTCACTATTTTTATTTTGTATGAAAAGCAGCTTCTTACTGCTAGTGAATGTTTAGCCAGTTCCCAAAAAGGAAAGGCTTAGTAATTAAATGGCAGCTCACCTCCCTGATCATGGACCGTTTCAAAAGTTCGAAGTCTTAGTTGTTCTTGTGATGAATTGAATTGTTGTTGGCGTAACTGTTGAATAGCTTGATTTTTGGCGCTATCACTCATGTTACTTTTAATAATTTCATCTCGACCATTGAGATAACTTGTGACCCTTTGTTGCCAAGCATTCCGCTCTGTATCTAAAGTTTCTAATCGTTGAGTCGCTTCGACTCCAACAAGTGCTGTACGCATCTGTCTAAGCTCTTCTGCTGAACCTTTACGAGCTTTAATTTGTTTGGTTAGGGTATGTAAATCATCAAGTTTAGAAAGTTCTTGCAGGTTTTGTTGCCAGTCTTCTGGAAGTTCTTCAAAACGTTCTTTAAGCTTTCGTGCTTTTTCAATTTCACTTAGAGAAGAATTTTCAAGTATCTGCATTCGATCTAGCGTATAGTTCTGATAGATATCTTCGCTCGAGAAAAGGCCTTCAATTTCAGAAGTCGAAAAGAAACGTTTTCTTATATCTTGAATTGAATTAAAGATCTTTTGAAAATAATTTTTATCTTGTTGTTTTGCAGAAGGTGTTTGGATTTGAGCAAGCTGTTCACGATATTTTAAATAGCGGGCCCATAAATCCATAATTTGTGAGCGGGCTGGCTCTAAATATTGTCCTTGAATGAATTTCCCAAAGTGATTTTTGATCTGTTCTAAATCGTTTTCGCCATATTGAGTAATAAAATATTCAAAGCAGTCGCGCGTTTGACTATTAACGACCAAATGTTGAGAACTATCAGTTTTTAACTGGCAGTTAACTTCGGTGTCTTGCTGACTTTTACTATGGTAAGCATCTTCATTTAACGATGAATGATCTGTGGGTTGAGCTGATGCTAAATTTTGAGCTGTATTTTCACTGACTTGGGCTGATGTGTTTTTTGAGTCAGGACTTAACCAATAGACACATGCAATGAGGCTCAAAATAAAAAATCCGAGCACGCACCACAATACCTTCTTCTGCATTCCGTGCATAAAGATATCTTCCTTAAGTTTTAATTTGTTGTTTTTTTACTCGATCATTAATGTGCCATAAAATAAGTGAAAAGGCACCTAAATATTGTGAAAATATCTTGTCGAATTTGCTAACATGTCGGCACTTTTTTCTAGCTTTGTGTTCCAGTAAAAATGACGACAAAAAATCAAAAAATTTCTCGTCGCCATATCAGTGGTGTATTTCTATTAAATAAACCATTAGGGCTCAGCTCAAATGCGGCTTTGCAAAAAGTGCGTTGGTTATATCGCGCCCAAAAAGCAGGTCATACTGGAGCTTTAGACCCATTGGCGACAGGTTTGCTCCCGATTTGTTTGGGAGAGGCTACCAAGTTCTCACATTATTTGCTGGACTCAACAAAGCGCTACCAAACTACTGTTCGCTTGGGGCAAACCACGACGACAGGTGATGTGGAAGGGGAGATTCTACAAGAACGCTCCGTTCCTGTTCTCAACCAAGAGCTTATTGAACAAACCTTAGAAAAATTTAGAGGTGATATTCAACAAGTTCCGCCGATGTATTCGGCTTTGAAAAAAGAAGGCAGACCATTATATGAGCTTGCCCGAAAAGGTATTGAAATTGAGCGTGAAGCCCGCCCAGTCACAATTTATGCTTTAGAGCTCATTGAATTTACCGAAAATAGTATCACTCTGGACGTCACTTGTTCTAAAGGAACATACATTCGTGTATTAGGTGAAGATATTGGTGAAGCACTTGGTTGTGGTGGGCATTTAACGATGCTAAACCGGACTCAAACAGGACATTTTGAGCTTATTCCGAGTTATACCATTGAATATCTGGAAAGCTTAACTGAAGAGCAAAGAGAAGCATTGTTACTACCAGTGTATGCGCCAATTGACCATTTCCTAAAAATTCAGGTGCCTGAAGGGCGTGAAAAATATTTTTGCAACGGTTTAGAAAGCAATATTGAGCATTCTGCAGAAGCAGAAGTTTTGGTTTTTTCGGGTGAGCGTTGTTTAGGCTTAGCTGAGATTACCGATAAAAAACGGTTGGTACCTAAGCGTATCTTAAATTTGTAGTAGATGTAGAGTATAGAGCATGGGCATGGAATGGGACGTTATCCTAAGTTTGATCTTTTTTGCGTTTACTGCGGGAGCAATTGATGCTGCTGTAGGTGGCGGTGGACTCATCCAGATTCCCGGGATCATGAGCACTTTTCCTAACATGTCGACTGCTACGGTAATTGGTACCAATAAAGTCTCATCCATTTTTGGTACTGCATCGGCTGCTTATACATTTGCTAAAAAAGTAAAATTGCAGTGGAAGCTTTTAGCAGTTATTGCCATTTGTGCTCTGATTAGCTCTTTTGCTGGGGCAGCTTGTCTATCGCTTATTCCTCAATCGGTATTACGTCCTTTCGTGTTCGTGATGTTGATTGTGATTGCCGTTTATACGCTAGTTAAAAAGAACTTCGGGCAGGTTCACACTGAGCAAAAAATTACCAATAAAATGCTGATTTTAGCTGCTATAGGTAGTTTGGCGATTGGTTTTTATGACGGTATTTTTGGGCCAGGTACAGGTAGTTTCTTTATTTTCTTCTTTATCCGTTTTTTACAAGTTGATTTCTTGCATGCTTCAGCTTTGTCAAAAATCGGTAACTTTATGACGAACTTAGCTGCTTTGAGTTTCCTCATTCCGACAGGTCACGCTATTTTGCATATCGGTTTAATGATGGCCGTTGCAAACGTGCTTGGTTCTGTTGTTGGGGTCCGTACCGCGCTTAAATACGGTAGTGGATTTGTCCGTATTATCTTTTTAATTTTGGTGAGTATCCTGATTTGCCGTTTGGGCTATCAAATGTTTGTTACGGGTTAAATAAGATTAAAAGTATGAGCTGTTCCTAAAATGCAGTTCATACTTTTATGTATCATTTAAAATTAGAAATATAAAAATCATTACAGAAGTTTACTAGAAAGAAAACTGTGTAAAAAATAGTCTCATTTTAAGCTACTTAAACATTATAAATTTCAACGTATGATAAACCTTGAAATAAAAAAGATTTTTTAGCTAAAAAATGAGGAAGAGAATGAATATTTTCGAAGCATTAAGAGAAAGCCATGAAAATCAACGTAACCTTTCTGAACAACTTATTCAGACACATGGTTTAACTGAAGAAAGAAAAGAACTATTTGATGCATTAAAAAATGAACTTTATGCCCATTCAGTTGCCGAAGACCGTTACCTCTATATTCCTTTAATGTTTGACGATGTCGGTTTAGATATTACGAGACATGCTTTATCTGAGCATCACGAAATGGATGAGTTGGTTGAGCAGCTCGAAAAAACCGATATGAGTAGCCCAAGCTGGTTAGCAACTGCCAAACAGTTGAGTGAAAAAGTTCATCATCATTTAAAAGAAGAAGAGCATAAATTTTTTCAACAGGCGGGAAAAATTCTTAAAGATAGTGAAAAAGAAACACTCGGTAATAAATATTTAAAGGAATATAAAAAGTATAAAAAGCAGCAATAGTATTTAACTATGCTACTTTTTTAGAACTTCTTAAAGTAACGCCGATTGATGCCAACATTACACAACCTAAAGCCACCCATTGCAGCATGCTGATTTCTTCGTGAAGTAATAAGAAACCCGTTAATGCTGCCAATGCTGGTGCTAAACTTGTTAGGGTGCCGTAAGTTAATTTAGTAAGTTGTTTGAGTGCCATTAAATCAAGTGCATATGGAATAGCCGTCGCTAAAATAGCAATAAGTAATGCTTTACCCCAATACTGTGTTTCAAGTAATGCAGGAGCATTATGCCAGATGCTAATCGGTAGTAAGGTTAGAGCAGATAATCCAATTCCAATGGTTAAAGCATGCATTCCTATATTTTGGGTCACAACTTTCTGACCAAAATAAATATAGAATGCCCAGCAAAGTCCAGCACCTAGCGCGCAGGCAGCACCGACATAGGAAAAGTGGTGCTGTGTTGGGTCTTGCCAAGGCACCATTAATGCAATACCTAACATCGCAAATGCCACCCAAATGTAGTCACTCTTTTGTTTAATGGAAAGTAGAGCTAGTCCTAATGGACCAATGAACTCTAAGCCAACTGCAATCCCTTGAGGTAACTTTCCAAGCGACGTATAGAATAAAATATTCATGAGACCCAAAGACGCGCAGTACATCAATAAATCACGCCATTTTAAATAGGGTAAGCGTGACCAGATTTTCCATGAGCGGAACATGATGGCGACAATAACCGTTGCAAAACTCAGCCTTAAAACTGTAACGGTAAGAGGGTCTAATATTGCAATGAGCTGTTTAGCAAATGAAGCACTGATTTGATATGAGACCATCGACAGAATCATATATAGCACAGCAATAATGGGAAGATTCTGCATGGAAATACCCTAGGGCCTCATCTAATATTATTTAAAACTAACAAGTATTAATTATAGCGAATGCCATGTTTTAACTCGTGGTTTTAGTCGATTTAACTTACTGTTTTTTCACGTTCCTGACGTGCTTTTTGAGTGGTTATGGTACAACCGACTGAAGCTGCAATAATTGTTGCAAGTGCCAACCATTGATTCCATAACAAATACTCACCTAAAAAGATAAAACCAGAAAGTGCAGCAACTGCGGGCTCTAGGCTCATCAATGTTCCGAAACTTAAAGGCGTTAAATTACGTAGGGCTAGCATTTCTAAAGAAAAGGGTAATGCACTGGCTAAAATTGCCAAACCAATAAAATAAAAAAGATAGGGGAGCTCTATAACTTGCCCTATTGAGCCTGAGAAAAAAGTAATGGGTAATAAGATGCATGCGCCCACACTCATTCCTAAACACACAGTGTGATTGCCTGATATACCTGACGGTTTCTGTCCAGCAATAATATAAAGTGCCCAACATGCGCCAGCACTAACCGCAAATAATACTCCGATCCAATCCAGACTATGAGCCTGATTGAAAGGGAATAGTAAAATGAGACCAACAATCGCTAAACTGACCCAGACAAAATCATATTTTTGGCGTGCATGGTATAAGGCCACACTTAAGGGGCCAATAAATTCAAAAGCAACTGCAATACCAATGGGTAGCCGTTCAATTGACAGATAAAAAAGTGCGTTCATTCCTGCAAGAGCAAAGCCATACGCTAAAATAGCTTTCCAGCGGACCTGACTAAAATTAATTCGCCAAATTCTAAAAATAAAGGCAAGAATAATTGCACCTAAGCATAAGCGCATTGCTGAAACGGTAAGGGTAGGAAAGCTCTGGAACAGAAATTTAGCTAAAGATGCACTGCTTTGTACGCTCAGCATAGCGAGAATAAGAAAACCCAACGCATGTAGCTGAGATTTCTGGTTCGAACTGGACATTTTATTATTTGATCGATTGGTATACTTTTCACATGATAATGTAAATGTCCATAAAAAAGCCACAGACAATGCTGTGGCTTTTAAATTTACAGTTCGTATTAGAACAATACGCGCACGCGAATTGTACCTTCAACTTCATGCAACATATCTAAAGCTTCGTGAGAAGCAGAAGCGTCAACGTCCATTACGAGGTAACCGATGTCACCTTTAGTCATGAGTGATTGACCAGAAATGTTGATGCCTTGCTCAGCAAACAAGTTGTTGATTTTAGACAATACGCCAGGTACGTTTTTGTGGATGTGCAATAAACGGTGTTGGCCAGCAGTCAATGGTAATGCGATTTCTGGGAAGTTTACTGCAGAAAGCGTCATACCTTTGTCAGAGTAAGCAACAAATTTCTCTGCAACTTCTAAACCGATGTTTGCTTGCGCTTCCATGGTTGAACCACCAACGTGAGGAGTCAAAATCACATTGTCTAAGCCACGAAGTGGAGAAACAAACTCTTCGCCATTTGCTTTTGGTTCTTTAGGGAATACATCAACCGCTGCACCAGCAATATGACCAGATTTGATGGCATCCGCTAAATCTTCAATCACTACACATGTACCACGTGCAGCATTTAGGAAGATTGCGCCTTCTTTCATTTTTGCAAATTGTGCTTTAGTGAAGAAGTTGCGTGTAGATGGAACATCAGGCACATGTAATGTAACTACATCAGCAGTCGCTAAAAGTTCGTCTAACGAACCAACTTGGCGAGCATTACCCATTGGTAATTTAGTTACAGCATCGTAATAAATCACATGCATACCTAAGCTTTCAGCAAGAACAGAAAGCTGAGAACCGATGGAACCGTAACCTACAATACCTAAAGTTTTGCCACGAGTTTCGAAAGAACCGACAGCAGACTTGTCCCAACCACCACGATGACAAGCCGCCGATTTTTCAGGAACACGGCGAAGAAGAAGAATTGTTTCAGCAAGTACAAGCTCTGCAACCGAACGCGTATTTGAATACGGTGCGTTGAATACAGGAATACCACGTGCCATTGCTGCTTTAAGATCAACTTGGTTGGTTCCGATACAGAAACAACCCACTGCGATCAATTTATTTGCAGCTTCGAAAACTTCTTCAGTCAATTGGGTACGCGAACGAATACCAATAAAGTGAGCATCTTTAACAGCTTCTTTTAGTGCTTCGCCTTCAAGAGCAGTTTTGCGATAGTCAATATTGGTGTAACCCGCAGCGTTTAGAGTATCGACTGCGTTTTGGTGAACGCCTTCTAACAAAAGGAAACGGATTTTATCTTTAGGTAGTGAAAGATGTTGGCTCATTACGGCTCCGCTACAAAGGCCAAATTTGGTGGCGCTATCATAACATAATGGTCGGTACTATAGATATTTCGTTTGCGCCATCGTCTTATGGCAATTTTATCTATGTCTAATCACTTCTATTTATGGCTTGTGATTAATTTAGAATAGGTTTGGTATGAGATTTTTCTCTGGAAGTCCCATAGAAAAGCATTTATTTACGTTAAACATGTTTTGTAGTGACAGTATCTCTATTCTGAACTTTATCGCTTGAGCTGTTGCATGTAGAATATAGGAGTTCCTTGAACATTATGGCTTTGCTCAGGTGAGAACCCTGAAAATATGAAGTCATATTCCCACCATAGTTTACTTCTTGCTAGGTCTGCAAACGATGAATGCTCCAGTCGCTTTAACACCTGAGTTACTCACCCAATTAACAGCAATCGTCGGTGAAAACCGTATTAAAACCGATGCTGATAGTCTCGAAAACTGGGGTAAAGATCATACCAAGCATTTTAATCCGAACCCATCGGTCATCGTTTTTCCATCGACCACTGAACAAGTTCAGGCAGTTGTAAAGCTTGCGAACCAGTTTAATATTGCGATTACACCGTCAGGCGGTCGTACTGGTCTCTCTGCTGGTGCTGTAGCAACCAATGGTGAAATTGTCATTAGCATGGACAAAATGAACCAGATTCTTGAGTTCTTCCCAGCAGATCGTATGGTACGAGTGCAAGCTGGTGTAGTGACTGAACAATTGCAAAACTATGCTGAAGAGCAAGGTATGTATTATCCGGTTGATTTCGCGTCAGCGGGTTCTAGTCAGATTGGCGGTAATATTGGTACCAATGCTGGTGGTATTAAAGTTATTAAATACGGCATGACACGTAATTGGGTGCTTGGTTTAACTGTTGTCACTGGTAAAGGCGATATTTTACGTTTAAACAAAGGCATGGTTAAAAATGCAACTGGTTATGCATTACAGCATTTGTTTATTGGTGGTGAAGGTACATTAGGTTTAGTCACTGAAGCGGAAATTAAACTTGAGCGCCAACCACAAAACTTACAAGTTTTAGTTTTAGGTGTTCCTGATTTTGATGCAGTAATGCCTGTATTACATGCGTTCCAAAAAGATATCGATTTAACTGCATTTGAGTTCTTTGGTGAACTTGCAATGCAAAAAGTTTTAGATCATGGACATGTACAACGTCCATTTGAAACTCAATGTCCGTTCTATGTATTGCTTGAGTTTGAAGCACCATATGAGCCAATTCTCGATAAAGCAATGGAAATTTTCGAGCATTGTATGGAGCAGGGTTGGGTACTTGATGGTGTAATGAGCCAGAGCCTTGACCAAGTAGAAAGTTTATGGCGTTTACGTGAAGATATCTCTGAATCAATCGCGCCGTTTATTCCATACAAAAATGATATTTCAGTATTAATTACTCACGTGCCTGCATTTATTCGTGAGATTGATGCAATTGTTCAAGAGAACTATCCTGATTTTGAAATTTGCTGGTTCGGTCATATCGGTGATGGTAACTTGCACTTAAATATTTTAAAACCTGAAAACTTAACCAAAGATGAGTTCTTTGCGAAGTGTCAGGTTGTGAATAAATATGTGTTCGATACCGTTAAAAAATACGATGGTTCAATCTCTGCCGAGCATGGTGTAGGTATGACGAAAAAGCCATATTTGGAATATTCACGTTCGCCTGAAGAAATTGAATATATGAAAGCTTTGAAGAAAGTATTTGATCCGAATGGTTTGATGAACCCAGGTAAATTATTTGATCTTTAAATTAGATCTATTTTGTAGGACTACATAGTTTCTACAGAGTAACCGACAAAGGCATAGCATCATAAAGCTATGCCTTTTGTTTTTGGTGATAAAAATGCAACGTTTATTTTTAATTTCAGCGCTCTGTGCTGGACTTTTCACTGGGTGTGCGACGACCAGTAAATTAATTCCTTTTGTGGGTTCCGAAACCCCAATGCAACAAGTACTTAAAGCTCAACCTGAGATTGTAAAAGAGCACAATAACACCTCAGTTCAGCAAGTGTTTAATAGAGTAGAATCTCCAACGGTTTCCCGTATTGTTGTCATTCAAACCGGTTTAATGGATGACTCCGTTTCTGCTATTCGAACAGAATATGCATTTAAATTAGTGGATGAAAAGTGGCATTTGCAGAATAAGCAAAAAAGCTATCAGTGTGCGAGAGGGAAAGGCTCTAGAGGTTTCCAAACACAGCTTTGCTCTTAAAAACAAAAAAAGACGATAAATATATCGTCTTTTTTTATGGGCTAAATTATACGCCGCTTTCTAAAATTTTAATTTTGACATCAATGACATCATCTTTAACTGCTTCATGATGTGCTTGCATATGAGGTGTAGTCAAATGTGCTTCAAGATGAGCAACACTTTCCCATTTTTCTAACATCACAATTGTGTCAGGCTCGTGGGTTTGGAAGCTCGCATTTGATTTGTGATCAATTAAAGGTTCATAACCATGACAACCATCTTCGGCTAAAACAGTTGGAATAATTTTTTGAAAAGCATCCAACACGTTTTGACGATGCTGCCCAGCTGATTTGGTGCGAATTTCTGCAATAATGGTTAGCATGGATTTCTCCTTATTAAGCTGCTGCAAATACACTATTTAAGTGTGCTTTATATTCTTTAACATAACTATCAACGTCAGGCATTTTAATCACGTCGTTTACAATAAAAGTCGGTAAGGTGCTCATGCCTAAGAACTGATTAGCTTTATGAAATGGTAAATAAACACCATCTACGCCTACACCGTGGAAGAACTGATCTGCATCGTCAAATGCTTCCATTGGCGCATTCCAAGTGAGTGACAGCATATATTTTTTGTCATGAATTAAACCACCTGAACCATATTTTTTTGATGTATCAGAACGGCTACGACCATCATTTGCGTAAAGTGAACCATGACCTACAGTAAATACATCATCAATATATTTTTTAACTGTCCATGGTGCACCCATCCACCAACCTGGCATTTGATAAATAACAACATCTGCCCATAAGAATTTTTCTACTTCAGCTTCTGCATTGTAGTCGCTATCTGCACGAGTCACTTGAACTTCATGGCCTAGTTCAGTGAGATGGTCGGTTGCCAATGTCGTGAGCGTGTCATTTAATTCACCATTTGAATGGGCAAATTGTTTGGCGCCATTAATCACTAAAATATTGCTCATGAGAGTTACTCTAATTAAATTCCTAAATTTGATGTGTACTTTAAGGAATTTACTCTTGTTGAAAAATGCATGAATAGGAAAAATATTATTGATTAAAAGTCACTAATATTGATTTGATGCATCATTTTATTTTCCACATTAAAGATGAACACTTTACAAAGTAGAACGGAAAAAATTATTTGTAGTCTTTAGCATTAAATTTGAGTAAATCTAAGAGATCACGTATGAGAAAAATGAGTTTGCTGATTGCTTTTAGCCTTGTAACGCTAACGGCGTGTACTCCAGCGAAAAATTCTTCTGCTCAACTTGCTGATAGCCCGATACAAGCGGTATTGCTTGATCAGCCCGATCTTTTAAATGATGCAAACAATTTGGATATTTCACAGCAAATGAATGCTGCCGATGATCCCTCTAATGCTCAAGTCACTATCTTACAGACAGATCCGAGCGAAGATGCGATAACAAAAGTCCGTACAGAATATTTATTAAAGCGAGACCAGCAAGTCTGGAAAATTGTAAATAAAAAGCAAAGCTATCAATGTACACAAGGACAAGATGCCCCAGACTTTCAAGTTAATCCTTGTCCTTAATGCTTAATTTTTTATCGAATATGTGGATAACTTTGAGTTTGTGCACAACAAGAATTTGTGGGTCTTTGAGTACAAAAAACTGAAATTTAAGCTTCTTGAAATTGCATGATTGCTGATCAATTTAAAAAGTGCTATTGTTGCGCTCGGCAATTGTGCCAATTGGTAAAAATTACCGAATCTCACGTCATACATTTTTTCTCGTTTTAGACACCTTGTGAATACGGTGTTTCACATTCTAAACATGCACTCTCACGGCATATAAAAACTTAACTAAAGATTGATAGACCATACTGTCATCGTCATGACTACATTATTTAATTCAATATGTAGTTGCTGAGACATTTTGGCCGCTATTTTGAAGTGTACAACTCATGAAGAATATTCAAATGACAACGTTGAACCGTACAACGTTGATGTTTCCTTTGGCCTTAGTGCTATTTGAATTTGCGGTTTATATTGGCAATGACCTTATTCAGCCAGCAATGTTGGCAATTACTGAAGATTTTGGTGTAAGTGCCACTTGGGCACCATCTTCAATGTCATTTTATTTATTAGGTGGCGCTACAGTTGCGTGGTTACTTGGACCATTGTCAGATCGTCTCGGACGTAAAAAAGTACTGCTAGCAGGGGTTTTGTTTTTTGCTCTATGCTGCTTTTTAATTTTACTAACGCGGCAAATAGAACAGTTTCTAGCATTAAGATTTTTGCAGGGAATTGGCTTAACTGTAATCTCCGCAGTCGGTTATGCCGCTATTCAAGAGAGTTTTGCTGAACGTGATGCAATTAAAGTTATGGCACTCATGGCAAATATCTCGTTGCTTGCACCATTGTTGGGGCCTGTACTTGGAGCCTTTTTAATTGATTATGTTTCTTGGCATTGGGGATTTGTCGCCATTGCTGTATTGGCATTACTCAGTTGGGTCGGTTTGAAAAAACAGATGCCAAGTCAGCAAGCCAGTGTAACTCGACAACCTTTTAGTTATCTTTTTGATGATTTTAAAAAGGTGTTTACTAACTGCCGTTTTTTAGGCTTAAGTCTTGCCTTACCGTTGGTGGGCATGCCTTTAATGCTTTGGATTGCTTTATCTCCAATCATTTTGGTAGATGAGTTAAAGCTCACTAGTGTGCAATATGGCTTGGCTCAATTTCCAGTATTTGTTGGTCTCATTGTAGGTAACATTGTCTTAATTAAAATTATTGACCGTCTAGCTTTAGGTAAAACTATTCTAATTGGCTTGCCGATTATGCTGATTGGGACACTCATCTTAATATTAGGTGTGGTGTGGCAAACCTATTTAATTCCTTGTTTGCTTACAGGTATGACGCTCATCTGTTTTGGTGAGGGAATTAGCTTTTCAGTCTTATATCGCTTTGCACTCATGTCATCTGAAGTATCAAAAGGAACTGTTGCAGCGGCTGTTTCGATGCTATTGATGATGAGCTTTTTTGCCATTATTGAACTGGTACGTTACCTCTATACACAATTTCATTTATGGGCCTTTGTATTATCTGCATTTACCTTTATTGCTCTTTGGTTTACTCAACCACGAAGTGCTTTAACGCAGGAAATGCAAGAAAGAAAGCTTGAAGGAAATGATTAAATTAAAAAAATACCGGAATTTATATTCCGGTATTTTTTAATATTAGGTAATTTCTTGCTCTAACAGCTTGTCTTTAAGCATCAGTAATTCTGGTAATGTTTCTAACAATAAACTGATTTGTTTCAAGACTAAGGTGTATTTCTCTGATAGCTGTTCTTGAGCTGTTAAGTCCTGAATTTCTATTAAAACTTGAGAAATGAGTGTGTGGTCGGGTAGGATTTGCCCAAGTACGCTCTGGCTCAAAATTTGCTGACAACGGAGTAATAATTGTAAAACCTGCTCTTCATCAATTTTCTGCCGTTGGCTACCTAACGCTGCCACATAGCTCAGCTGGCTGTGGCTATAAACCAAATAGCGAAAAGCGTAATGAATGAGTTGAGGATTTGGATTCGGTTCAGCACTTAAACTCGAGATCATGTTCGACAGCTCGATTTGAGCATTATGGGCAGCACGACGAATTCGACGGTATTCTATATCTTGATTTTTGCCATATTGATATTGCTCAACAATCACATTGAAATAATCTAAGGTCGCTTTGCTACTTTTCTTAATATTGTTAGGAATATTACGGAAGTTCCAATCAGGCCATATAAAGTTTACGGCAAGCCATGCAATAAAACAGCCTAATAGCGTATCTATCAGACGAGGCAAAATAATGCTGTAGCCAGCACCTTTTAAGTTAAAAATTAACAGCACCATGAGGGTGGCCATAAGCGTCGCCAATGCATATTTCTTTTGCCGTAAGTAGAAAAAACAGACTCCGCAAATAATCGTAATGATGAGCTGACCTTCAATACTCGGTACAAAATATAGAATAGGTATTCCTAATAAAACACCGAGTAAGGTGCCAATCGTTCTTAGTTTAAGACGGCTTTTAGTCGCAAAATAAGTGATCTGACAGACAAATAAACTAGTCAGTAAAATCCAATAGCCATGCTGAGCAAAGGGTAATAATGAAATGGCATAGCCTGCGGCGAAAACGACTGCAATTCGTATGGCATGTCTAAATAAGGCCGACTGTGGTGTAAGCTGTTGCCTAAGTTTTAAGATCAGATCTGAAAACCCTTGAATATCATCATCAAGTAAATTTAAGTGTTCTTGTCTTGTTTGAGTATTATTTTCAGGGAAGGGCTGTGCATATTGTAGTTGTTCAAACTGTTCATGCATTCCCTTTAAATTATCAAAAATAAGTCTTAAGTTTTTAACTTCAAAGTTTTGTGGATGCTGTTGTATCCAGTCCTTTAAAGAACTTTCCAAATGGTTCAATACCGTCCGGCTTTCTTGCGAAGGCTGAGATGGTCGATTATGCAAAATACATTGAGCCAGATCTTGGCACGCTTGTGCTTGTAGGCGCAGGTTTTTTTGGAAACGGAAAATAAGATCACTACGACTGAAGTTCTGTTGAATATGTTCGTAATGTAAATAATTAGAAGTTGCTTGCTCGTGAATGTCCCGCGCAAAAAAATACAGGTTTAGCCAATAGATACTTTTATTACTGACGCGCGAAGCCTTGAGTCGAGTGAGCAGGGAACTGCGTATTTGATTGAGACTTTGGGCAACTTGCGTATTTTGTAAAGACAGTTCATACAAGAGTTGTTCTACGTTTTCTTTATTGTCGGGATCAAACAAACGTGCTTTTGCTTGAAGTAGAACAGAAATTTCTTTAAAAATTTGTGAGAGCTTATCTTGTAAGGGAAGTGTCGGCTTAATAATAAAAAACAAAATAGATGTAAAGCCGTACCACAAAGCACCATAAACAAAGTAGGTAGGTTGTTGGTACCAGTGCGCATATTCTCCTAAACCGAACATGCTATAAATGGAAAGCAAAATAGTGCCAAACGAAATTGTGGCATAACGTTGCCCTAAAGCGCCTAATAAAATGAAAAAAGCACTAGAAAGAGAAAGATATAAAATAAAGAAAATTTTGTAGGGAGCTAAAAAGCCAAGAATACTACTGACTGTAAAAAAGAGGAGGCAGACGTAAACCAAGTTACGTAGCCGAATACTTAAGCGATCATCAAAGTCAGTTAACGCTGCTGCAATCGCGCCTAAAGTCACAGGAACAATGAGCTCGTTATGGCCTAGCCAAAGTAAACCCAAAGTTGTGCCTGTGAGTACAATCAAAATTTGCAGGCAATAAATTAAAATCGAGTTTGTCTTAAAACTATTAAATATTTGGGTCAGATAGTTCACGGCTTTTGTTCTAAATTAGAGAATACGTGAGAAAGCAGTATGTAACTTTAAATTTTTATTACTTCAAAAATATTATTCTTTTTATCTACAAAAGTCAGTCATTTTTTAAGATTTTATTAGGCTTACATCAAGTTGTAACGATCAATAAATTAACAAAATTGTGGATATCTTTTTAGATACCCACAATTTGAAAAGGGCATAAATTATTTAATCACACCACATGCAATTCGTGCTCCGCCACCGCCGAGAGGAAGAGGTGAGTCTGAGTAGTTATCACCACCCGCATGAATCATAATAGCTCGACCTTGAAGATCAGCAAGTTTCAATCGAGGTGCAATCACAGCAGTCGTTGCAACACCAGTATTATCGACTACTAAAGCAGGTAAATCACCTAAGTGGCCAGTTGTTGGGGTACCGTGATGAGGAGCTTGATTCGGGTTATAGTGACTACCAGCAGCTAAAGCAGCACCCGGTTTCCCATCTTTTACAGCTGGTTCGCAAGAGGCATTTTCATGAATATGGAAGCCGCGTGTACCACTTGGTAAGTCAGCTAGAGCAGGGGTGATGATTAAACCTTTGTCGCTATCTTGAAAGCTAATCGTACCTAATTTTTTACCAATACCAGCGGCAGTCACTTCATTTACATCGACTACTTTTTTCGTATGCATTGTCGTTAATGCTTGAGCTGTATCTGATACAGTTTTTGTGACTGAACTACAGCCAACCGTAAAAAAAGCTGTAAGCGCACAGACTGCGCCAATTTTATTAAACATCTGCATGATCGGATGTCCTTATAAATATATATGATTGTTTGATTCAAACAAACGCAGGTTTAACCTACAAGTTAATTTAAATAGTTAATTTGTATCTAGAAACATTTTTAAATTAAATAAATAAATCACTCTTTATCGTTAGAAGATTCATTTTCAGAATCATAAATCATAGTCGTTTTAGGCATAGGTTCAGGCTCAATGGTTTCATGTAACCATTCACGCCAAATTGCCAGTAAAATAGCCAGAATTACAGGTCCAATAAATAAACCTACTAATCCAAAACTAGCAATACCACCTAACACACCAAACATGATTAATAAGAATGGAATTTTTGTAGCACCAGAAATCACAAGTGGTCGAATCACATTATCTGAGCTACTAACAATCACTACACCCCAAACCACTACACCAATTGCTTCCATAGTTTGTCCCTGAGAGAACAACCATAGACCGACACCTAAATAGGAAATGGGTGTACCAAATGGAATTAAAGCCAATAAGAAAGTAGCAATGGTAAGCACCATTGGGTTAGGGACACCTGCTACGAAATAACTTAATCCAGCTAAAACAGCTTGAGCAATTGCAGTTAAACCCACGCCATAGACTACAGCACGAGTCGTTTCCGAAATCGTATCGAGATAATGGTGAATACGGGGGCCTATAACCATTTCTAAGGCTTTACTCACCTGAGACAAAATCATTTGACCATCACGGTAGAAGAAAAATAGGCTAAATACGGCAAAGCCAAGTTTGACAATATTTTTACTAATTTCACCGAGCAGTACACGGCCATAACTTAAATGGCTTTGTACCCAAGCTGCAACATTTTGAATTGTGCTATTAGGGTCGTTATTTAACTCATTGAGTGTACGAGAAATTTCTTTTCCAACAAAAGGAAGATCACGAATAAAATCAGGGACACTTAAATGACCTGAAAAAACTTGACGTTGTAAGTCAAAATATAAGTTGCGGCCTTCATGCTGCAAAATAAAAATAGCGCATGTAAAAGGGACGCCAACAACCAAAATGACCAGACTAATCATTAGAGTTGCATTTAAAGTATTACGGGTTTCTCCAAAAAAACGTTGAATTCTTAAATAAATAGGCCAAGTCATATAAGCAATGATGGCAGCCCAAAGTACAGGAACAATAAAGTATTTCAGGATATTAAATCCTAAAAAAATCAAAATAAAAAACAGCCCAAACAATAAAACGCGCTGTAAATTAGGAGCGTATGGATGCACGAACAATATTTCTCTAATTTTCTACATAGAATAAAGTCATATTAACTGAAAAATAACCTGAGGCAAATTTTAAGGCCGCAATGTAAAGAACCTTATACATGTCTTTTTAGAGACTAAAAGTTATTTAAAACCACTCAGCTTTATCTTCAACTAACTTGTTTAGAACAGGTTGCCATTGATTTTGAATCGTAATAAAGTTTTTTTGGGGCTTATCAAAAATGCTTAAGCCTTGCATTGCTAAGCTGCCATATGCAGTGCGTTCAGCAATCCATGCAACAGGTTCCTGTTCAATTTTTTCAAAAAACTGTTGAATATCTTTTGAGCTGGCACTGTTTGGTTTTACGCGATTTGCAAGAAGTAAAATCTGAACTTTGCCTTTACGAATACGCTTAATATCTTGTAAATGCTTCAAAAAGCGACGAGTACTGTCTATATCAAAAAATGAAGGCTGAAGTGGAGTAATAATGGCATGAGCTTCACTAATGAGTTGCTCAGCATGTTCACCTGAAAGTGCACCAGGCGCATCAATAATTAAATAATCCAGATTTTTAGGTGCGTCACCAATTGATTTTTCGTGACGCCAGTCGAGGCTTTGAATTTTTGCGACGCCATCGGGGCGCTGTTTTAACCACTGTAAAGCCGATTTTTGATTGTCCGAATCTGCTAATGCTACTTTATATCCTTTTTGTGCCAATGCTGTTGCCAACGTAATGGCCGTCATGGTTTTTCCGCATCCGCCCTTTTGATTTGCAATAAGTATCGTTTTCATAAATCCAATTATTTTCAGCAGCACATTTGTTTATGTTTTATACCTTAGCATCTTTTTATGTGAAGGAGATGACCACATTTGACAAAAGTTTAAGCTGTTTCGTTATTTTAGATATGATTAGATCTGTAATCTTAATTCGCGCTTTTTAAGGAAAATTTATGTCTGTATGGCTTGCCATGCTTATTGGTGCTGGAATTGGCATCATTATCACTACTCTTATTTTATCAAACACTCGGAATGGCCGAATTAAGGCTGAATATGAACAATATATTGCTGAACTTGAATTAGAGCATCAACAAGCTCTTACTCAAGCACAAAAGAGAAGTGTAAATACAAGCCGTGCGGTGTTGAAAGGAAAAATGGCAGAACAATTTGCTCCAGTTTTGCCTGAATTTCAGTATTTACCCAGCGATGCAAAATTCATGGGCGATCCGGTGGACTATATTATTTTTGATGGATATACCGATTTCCGTGATGGTGATGGTACGGCAGAAGACATTAATATTATTCTACTTGATGTAAAAAGTGGCGGTGCAAGGCTCACTAAAGGTCAGCAAGCGATTGCACAAGCGGTCCAACAAGGCAAGGTTCGTTTTGAAACTTTGAGAATAGATTTTGAAGATTAACAAGCTGTTTAATTCAGCACAAAAATAGACGAAATTGATCTGTATTGTTACTAAATTCCGATATTTTTTTCATCACTTAAGGCTACTATAAATTGAAGATCTATTCACTTTGATCTAGCAATATTTGAGGTGTAACGCGATGAAAAAACAATGTTTGATGATGGGCTTGCTGACTGCTATTGGCATGAGTTCAGCATTTGCATCGACCTCAAGTGAATATAATATTGCCAATGGTTTGAACCCGATAGAAAAAGATCAATCTATTTCTGTGTTACAGCCTTTTCAAGGAAATTTCAGAATCTTGGGTTCAAAAGTTTATCAAAATGATGAACAAGCTAAATTTTCTCCTATCGACTATGCGGTAAGTTGGGGATTGTTTGCACAGCCTGAAATTGCACGTCACATTTCAGTGAAACAATATGACCGTTATTTAAACTGGAAAATTCCTAAATTACCTGTTCCAGCAGAGCAAGCAATGCAAATGGTGTCTAACATGCACATCATTCCTGCAAACCCTGAAATTGCTCAGCAGATTAAACAAGTTAAACGTGGTGATCTCGTTTATCTAAAAGGGGATCTTGTCGAGATTAAAGACAAAAACTTAGTCTGGAAATCTTCACTTACGCCAACCGACACGGGTGATGGTGCATGTGAATTATTCCGTGTTCAGGCAATTCATTGGGTTGAAAAGCAAAATATATAATTTGAAAAAAGCCTTCATAAATATGAAGGCTTTTTTATAAGTAATGTAATACTTATTTCTGTTGTGATGCTTTCCAGTATTTTAATTGATTTTGAGCTTGTAAATAGTCTGCAAGATCATTGATCTGTTCATCTTTAGTCGCGTGCTTATCACTATAGTGTTTTTCTTGGTTTTCCCAATATTGATAAAGTAGTCCCTGAATGTAACGACCTTGCTCAGTTTTTAAATCTAAATCTTTTAACATGGTCAGAGCAGAGCGCACATTATCGAGTGTACGTTGTTGTTCAAAATCTGTTGTGAGTGTTCCAGCTTCATGCATTTTTGCTAACTCATTTTCCATCTCGTCGCTCATTTCGGTAAAGCGGCGGTCATAGTCCTCTAAAAGCGCAATATCGTGTGCATCATCAGCAGTAGCAGGGAACGTCTTAACCGGTCTTTCATTTAGTTTTTCTAAAACCTGATCTGTAGATGAGGTGGCAGAGGGTTGCTCCGTCTTAGCAGGCTCATCCGCTTTTTTACAAGCAGTAAGTAATAGGCTAGAGCAAAGCAAAGACATTAATATGACTTGAGGTGTTTTCTTCTTCATAACTTTCAACCAAACCTATTCACTAATTATTTAACGGGTAACGTACTTTTCTGAAAGTGATATGCATATGTGACATATGGAAAATCAATCTGATCTTGAGGACCTAATCCCGTAAAATCATAAACAATTTTTTCAAACTGTGCTTTGAGTTGTAACTGATCTTTTTCAGTCATTGCAGCAATAAAACTCGTAGAGAGCAAACGTTTACTCACGACTTGTTCGACAGGACCGCATTGCGACTGTGTAAATGTTTGTATGCTATCAAATACGAATAAATCTTGTTGTTCAAACACACGTTTCCACTTTTCACTATGATAACGCGGCGTGTCTCCCTCAAGAGGAAGTAGAAAATCAGCTAAGGCTTTCACCCAATCCGTACGCTCGTCGCGTTGATTCCAAACGAGTCCTAAATGTCCTTGTGGTTTTAATACTCTATACATTTCTGTTAGGGTATCAAGGTTGTCAAACCAGTGGAAAGATTGCGCACAAATAATGGCATCAATTTCATGGTCTGCTACAGGAATTGAATGGCTAAAAGCCTGTAATGTTTTGATATCAGGATAAACTTGTTGAAGCTGCTGTAACATCTCGCCAATTGGCTCAACTGCAATAACATCTGCATGTGTTTGTTTTAAGTAGGGTAAGAATTTGCCAGTACCCGATCCAAGATCGATAACAGTAGAGTTTTCCTGTATTTGTAGGCAATTTTGCAGCCAACTTACTATTTCTGCGGGATAATTAGGTCTAACTTGCTGATAAAGTTCAGCAGCTGAGCTGAAGCCTTTTTGAGCGGCAGGATGTAAGGATTGTGTCATATTTTGCGCTTTTTAATCTGACTGGCATCTATAAAATAAGATACTCCGCAATCATAAATTGGCAAAACACCTATTTTGTTTCATTTTTGACGTTGTATGTGGGAGTAAATTTTCTTTCGGTGTGAGCATGGATAAGCAAATTATTTTTGAAGACGAACACATTAGAGCCATTTTTTTACCAGGCGATTCTAATACATTGGTTCTCTCTTTTGGCGATTTGATTACCCGAGCGAGTGGCTTATCTATCAATGCTGAAAAGTCCCTAATTAAATACCAATATAATATTATTGGGGTAATGCCAAAACAAAAATCATGGTTTCCTCAAGCGAGCATGATTGAGCTGGCAAGAGCGATTTCGCCTATTCTAGAAGGCTTTAAAAATATTGTGGGTTATGGCGGTTCGATGGGCGGCTATGCAGCAATCAAATATTCTAATTTATTGAATATGAATCGTGTGATTGCATTTGTGCCTCAATATTCAATTGATCCTGACCAAGTTGAAGATCGACGCTATGCCGAGTTTTTCGATGCTGTGGCAAATAAAGACATGCAGATCCAGTCGCAAGATGTCGATGCAGCACGTGAATACGTCATTGTTTATGACCCTTATTTTTCAACTGATCGTGAACATTATCTAAAAATAAAAGAGCTCTTACCAAACTTACATACGATTCATTTACCATTTACTGGTCATGAAGCATTGTCTGTATTGGCAAGCTCAAGTTTATTGCATGATTTTATTGAACATGATTTCGATGAGATCTATTTTTATCAGCAGGTTCGCAAGGTCAAAAAACAAAGTAAGTTTTACTTCCGTAATGTACTTGCACATGTTCTTACCCAACATGATGACATGCTGTTAAAAATATTACGCCAAAATGATTTTCAGCTTGATGAGCGTTATTTTGATAACCCGCTTAAACAGGCTATTACTCGTAGCCTGATAAAGACACAGCAAGCAACTGAGCTAGACTTTCAAAAGTTAGGTATTAAAGTACAGCGAATTCAGGACGCTGCAAATTATAAAGAAGGATTGCAGACCAGCTTTGGCTCAATTTTGGTATTCAACCTCATTAATTCAAAGTTTGAAAGTTATGCTCTAGATGTTCTGCTGGCGAATAAGTTTTATTTGATTCCAATTGTGGCTGAACACACTGGTGTAGTGCATATTAAATTAAATAATGAAACTTATTTGTTGGGAATGAATGATCGCAAAGTCATTAAATTGTTCAAGCATGACGAGCCTTTATCATCGGATATGAGTCCGTTTGTAGTCAAAAAATATTCCGACTGTTTTGCAATCAGCTATAAGCAATTAAATTTATCTTGTGATGAACATGGGATGTGTGAATTTATAGAAGGTTCAATTCGGCCGACTGAACAACTAGCCTCGATCAGCTTTTAAAACTTTATAGTGGTTAAATAAAGCTCAGACCTTTAGGTTTGAGCTTTATTTTTTGCTTAAAAAATATTTTTTCATAAACTTATTTGTATATTAATTTGAAATTCATTATTTAAATAAATAGTGTGTTTGTTCTGCGAATATTTATTGTATTAAAAGTAGATATAGCCAGTAGTGAATATAAATACTATATTTTAAAATAAATGGGTTTTATTAATATATAAATTATAGAAATAGTATCGGGTTAATTAAAATACATAAATAACGATGTTTTTTTTATAAGATTATGTTTTTGTTATTTATTTTATTTAAATAAAATGGAGCTGCTTAAAATAACTCCACTATTCAAAGATAATTGCATATTTATTTTTTTCTCCTAAAATGATTTTTTACTAAATTGTCGTTACAGTTTTTTATATGCAATCATTAAATTATCGGAATAATGATGCATCGCAACATGGAAGTTCTGCACCTTTGAAACGAGCAATGAGTACTCGACATTTGGTGATGATCTCCCTTGGCGGTGCCATAGGTACAGGTCTTTTTTTAGGGTCGGGTGATGTAATTTCCCAAGCTGGCCCAATTGGCGCAATTATTTCTTATTTTTTAGGCGGTTTAATTGCCTATACCGTGATGTTATGTCTTGGTGAGCTTGCGGTACATGTACCAGAATCAGGATCATTCGGTGAGTACGCTCGTCGCTATATTGGTCCGGGTACAGGCTATATGATCACTTGGTTATATTGGTTAACTTGGACTGCGACTTTAGGAACAGAATTTACCGCAGCAGCTTTGCTGGTTCGTGAGTGGTTTCCCTCTACTTCTGTTTGGGCTTGGACATTGTGTTTTGGTGCCTTAGTCTTTTTCATTAATATTAGTTCAACGCGATTATTTGCCGAGTCAGAGTTTTGGCTGGCACTTGTGAAAGTTGTCACAATTATCTTTTTTATTGGCTTGGGTTTGCTGGCGATTTTTGGCTTTATTCCTTATCACGGACACGAAACTGCGCCGTTGTTTAGCAATTTAACTGCCCAAGGCTGGTTCCCACATGGGTTATTTCCAATTTTTACAACGATGCTGATTGTTAATTTTGCTTTTTCGGGTACAGAATTAATTGGTGTGGCAGCTGGGGAGGCAGAGAATCCAGCACAGACAGTTCCTAAAGCAATCAATGCTGCTATTTGGCGACTACTGATTTTCTTTGTCGGCACAATTGTTGTAATTAGTTCATTGTTACCATTCCAGCTTGCTGGTTTAAGTGGTAATGAGGTGAGTAATAGTCCATTTGTGACTGTGTTTAATTATATTGGTATCCCATATGCCGAAGATATTATTCGCTTTGTGATTATTACGGCTTTACTCTCTGCTGCAAATTCTGGTTTATTTGCTGCTTCACGTATGATGTGGTCGCTTTCTGCAAAGAACCAATTACCAAAAATCTTTTCTAAACTTACACCTTCAGGAACACCTATTGTAGCTATTGTGGTCACAATGCTGGGTGCTATACCAGGGTTACTTTCAGAACAATTTGCACCTGAAACTATTTTTAAGAATTTATTGGGTGTTGCTGCTTTCACCATGGTTGTAGTGTGGATTGCAATTTGCGTATCTCAATTTAACTTCCGTAGACAGTGGTATAAATCGGGTAAAACTGCAAAAGATTTGCGTTTTGCTGCTCCTTTATTTCCTTTAACTCCAATCGTGGGTGGTCTGTTCTGTGCTATTACTTGTATTAGCATGGTATTTGATCCTTCGATGCAGGTTGGCTTCATCTGTTGTATTGTTTTCATTCTTGTGTGTTATGCGAGCTACTTCTTTTTTTATCACAAGAAAGATGCGGTGTAGAGCTAAGCAAAGATATGCTTTCTGAAGCATAGTCTAAAGGCCCCATTTGGGGCTTTTTTATTGCCTATAGGAAATTAGAAAAGGGAGGGATTTTATATATTTTTTTTAAAAATGAATTTTTATTTTTGATCATAAAAACAAATATTGTTTTATAAATTTACCACTGATCGGATTTTTATTAATATTTATTTATTATAAATATTTGATTAAGTCTATGTTTAGTCTTGTTATTTAATGGAGAGCTGTTTTTAGTTTTTTGGAATATAAGGGTTGAATGAACGCAATATGGATTTAATGTGAAGAATAGATAATTTTTTGATAGTTTTTTAAAAAATGAAAGTTATTAAGTTGTTGTTATATATTAATAAAAATATTTACATTTTTTGTATTTATGGTTGTTTGTTTTCTATAATATTTTTTTATTAAAGTTAAGGGTTTTTTAATATTTGTTGTTTTTTTATTATAAATGTCAGTTCGATTTGATTATTTTTTCTCTTCTTATTTATTTTAAAATGTTCTAAATGAGCTTGCTCTATGCTATATTTATTGGAAGATTTTATATCTATGTTGCGGCTTAATTTTAAGCAGTATGTGTGGAAATAATTAATCTGTAGGATTATTGAACAAAGTTTATTTTAAAAAGACTAATGGAGGGATCTATCGATTAGTCAAAAAAATTTTATGGACTCGTGGTTTTTGTAAATCATAGTTCTTTTTAACTCCCAAACGGTTATGTCACTTCTTTTGTATTTATATTTCAGCCGGCTGGTTTTAGTGGGTTGTGGCTAGTTTTTTGCTTTTATAAAACTCTCTTTATAAATAGCAATTTAGACAAAAGAAAACTTGTAAAAGATATCGGTATATAAAAGTAGATCGTACTTTTAGTACCAACAAATGGAATTTAAAAAATCTGATGCTTTAGAAGAGCAAAAGATTTAGTAAATAAACTAAGAAACTGTTATTTCAGGGTTTTAGTTGCTAAATAATAAAGATTACAGATTTATCAAATCTGAGTCTATGAAGGTATATAGGAAAAAAGATGTCAGATCTTTCATACGTAAACGAACACAGCGATGCATGGCAAACTTACTTGGCACAAATTGACCGTGTTGCTCCGTACTTAGACCACTTAGCTGAGTTTATCGACACTTTAAAACGTCCAAAACGTGCACTTATTGTAGACGTGCCAATTGTAATGGATGACGGTTCTATTCAGCACTTTGAAGGCTACCGTGTACAACACAACTTGTCTCGTGGTCCTGGTAAAGGTGGTGTTCGTTACCATCCGAATGTTGATTTGAACGAAGTTATGGCGTTATCTGCATGGATGACAATTAAAACTGCTGTTTTGAATTTGCCATTTGGCGGTGCAAAAGGTGGTATCCGTGTTGATCCACGTAAATTATCTAATCGTGAATTAGAGCGTTTAACTCGTCGTTATACGACTGAAATTGGTCACATTATCGGGCCTCAAAAAGATATCCCAGCTCCAGACGTTGGTACAAATGCCAATATCATGGGTTGGATGATGGATACTTACTCTACAAGCCAAGGTTATACAGTAACTGGTGTTGTAACTGGTAAGCCAGTTCACTTAGGTGGCTCTTTAGGTCGTGTTAAAGCGACTGGTCGCGGTGTATTCGTTACAGGTCGCGAAGTAGCTGCAAAAATCAATTTACCAATTGAAGGCGCGAAAATCGCTGTTCAAGGTTTTGGTAACGTAGGTAGTGAAGCTGCTTTCTTATTTGTTGAATCAAAAGCAAAAATCACTCACGTTCAAGATCACACTGGCACAATTTTCAATGCTGATGGTATTGATCTTGTTGCATTACGTGAACACGTAAATGCAAACCAAGGTGGTGTTGGTGGTTTCGCTGGCGCGCAAGCAATTGCTGATGAAGATTTCTGGACTGCAGATGTAGACATCATTATTCCTGCTGCGTTAGAAGGTCAAATCACAGTTGAACGTGCTGAAAAACTTAAAGCTAAGTTGATTTTAGAAGGTGCGAACGGCCCGACTTATCCTAAAGCTGAAGACGTATTAGTTGAGCGTGGCATTGTTGTAGTACCTGACGTTGTATGTAACGCCGGCGGTGTAACTGTAAGTTACTTCGAATGGGTTCAAGACATGGCGAGCTACTTCTGGACTGAAGAAGAAATCAATGAGCGTTTAGACAAATTGATGGTTCAAGCTATGGATGACGTTTGGAACACAGCGAACAGCAACGCTTGTACTTTACGTACAGCAGCTTACATCTTGGCATGTGAGCGTATTTTAAAAGCTCGTAAAGAGCGTGGTATTTTCCCAGGCTAATCTGCGGAAATTACTTTTAGGAAAAGTGGTCTGAGCAAATATTAAGGATGTTATAGGGTTATTTGTTCAGCCCCTTTTTCTGAATTATTCAAAATTAAGTGTTATCGAATATATTAAATAAATACTGAGGTAAGCATGGAACAGCCAATTTCTGTAACTCGAAGCAACTTTAACGACTGGATGGTTCCAGTTTTTGCACCGGCAAATTTCATTCCGGTACGTGGCGAAGGTTCACGTATTTGGGATCAAGAAAATAAAGAATATATTGATTTTGCAGGCGGGATTGCAGTAAACGCATTAGGTCATGCGCATCCAGTGGCAGTAAATGCTTTAACAGAACAAGCAACAAAACTTTGGCATGTAGGCAATGGTTATACAAATGAACCCGTTCTACGTCTTGCAAAACAACTTACCGAAAATACATTTGCAGACAAGGTTTTCTTCTGTAACTCAGGTGCAGAAGCCAACGAAGCTGCTTTAAAACTGGCTCGTAAAGTTGGTTTAGACAGCGGCGTTGCTGGCAAAAGTGGCATTGTGGCATTTAATAATGCTTTCCATGGCCGTACTTTATTTACCGTTTCAGCGGGTGGTCAACCTAAATATTCACAAGACTTTGCACCACTTCCAAACGGAATTAACCACGTTGCCTTTAATGATTTAGAAGCTGCAAAAGCGGTGATTAATGAGCAAACATGTGCAGTCATTGTTGAACCGATCCAAGGTGAAGGCGGCGTTATTCCTGCTGACATCGAATTTTTAAAAGGTTTACGTGCACTGTGTGATGAATTTGGTGCGTTACTTATTTTTGATGAAGTGCAAACGGGTGTAGGCCGTACAGGCGCACTGTATGCCTACATGAACTCTGGTGTTATTCCAGATGTGTTAACAACTGCAAAAGCATTAGGCGGTGGCTTCCCAGTCGGTGCAATGTTAACAACAGATAAGTTTGCTCCACATTTTTCAGTGGGTACACATGGTACGACTTATGGCGGTAACCCGTTAGCAAGTGCAGTTGCAGGTGCAGTATTTGAGTTTATTAATACGCCTGAAGTACTCGAAGGTGTGAAGCATCGTCATCAATATTTCCTCGATGCACTAAATGCATTAAACGCTGAACATCAGATTTTTGAAGAAATTCGTGGTCAAGGTTTATTGATTGGCTGTGAATTAAAAGCTGAGTATGCAGGGAAAGCTAAAGATATTACGACTTGGGCGGGTGAAGAAGGTTTACTTGCTTTAATTGCAGGCCCGAATGTGGTTCGTTTTACTCCGTCGCTTATCATTCCTGAACAAGATATTGATGAAGGGATTGCTCGTTTAAAAAGAGCGTTGGCTAAATTGGCTAAATAAAAAAAAGGAAAGCTAGCCATGATGATTGTCCGTCATGCCGAGTTTCGAGACCTTGAAGATATTTATAAATTAGCGGGTAAGTCGGGTGTAGGCCTGACTTCCTTGCCACAAAATATGGATACACTTTCGGCTCGAATTTCACGTACTCGCAATACTTTAAATGGCAATGTCCATAAAAGTGAACAAGGCTATCTGTTTGTTCTTGAAGATACAGAAGCTCAACGTGTTATTGGTTTAAGCGCAATTGAAGTTGCTGTAGGACTCATTGAGCCTTGGTACAACTTTCATGTTGGTACTCAAGTACACGCTTCAAAAGCATTAAACGTTTATAAGTCACTACCTACCTTATTTTTGAGTAATGACAGAACGGGTAGTAGCGAACTCTGTACATTATTTTTAGATCCAGAGCGTCGTGAAAACCAAAACGGTAAATTCTTATCGAAAATCCGTTTTATGTTTATTGCTGCCTTTAAGCAATATTTCGAGAAAAAGTTAATTGCTGAAATGCGTGGTTTCTCAGACGAAAATGGATGTTCTCCATTTTGGGATGCGATTGGTCACCATTTCTTTAATATGGATTTTTCAACAGCAGATTATTTGAGTGGAATTGGGCAAAAAGTATTTATTGCAGAGCTTATGCCACGTTTTCCAGTCTATGTAGATCTCTTGCCAAAAGATGCGCAAGAGGTGATTGGAAAAATGCACCCACAAACTTTGCCTGCTTACCATGTGCTTGAGTCAGAAGGCTTACGCTATCAAGGATATGTCGATATTTTTGATGCGGGTCCAACCATTGAAGCCAATATTGATGAATTGCGGGCAGTAAAAGAAAGTCAGTTCTTAAACGTCAAAATTACAAGTGAAGCTGCGGTCGGTAAGACCCAATATCTCGTTGCCAATGATAATTATCATGACTATAAGGCAATGTTGATGAAGCTTGATCTTGTTGATAACACTATAAATTTAACACATGAACAAGCTGAAAAACTCGGTGTACAAGAAGGTCACGTTGTTCGTGTGTTATCACTAAATCCAATGGAAGTTTCCTGATGTCAAACTCTTTATTTATAAACGGTGTCTGGTTACAAGGCAGCGGCACAACATTTGAAAAAACAAATCCAGTCGATAACCGAACTGTATGGTCAGGTGCTGAAGCAACTGCTGCTGATGTAGAGCAAGCTTGTCAGGCAGCGCGTACTGCATTTCCAGCATGGGCACGTTTACCACTTGCAGAACGTGTAGCTATTGTTGAGAAATTCGCGGGTTTGCTTGAAGAAAATAAAAAACATTTAGCAGAAGTGATTAGCCAAGAAACCAGTAAGCCATTTTGGGAAACGTTAACTGAAGTTCAATCAATGATTGGCAAAGTTGCAATTTCAATCCGTGCTTATCATCAGCGTACAGGTGAAAGCTCAACTGAAATGGCCGATGGTGTAGCATCTTTACGTCACCGTCCACATGGTGTGCTTGCAGTTTTCGGTCCATATAACTTCCCGGGCCATTTACCAAATGGGCATATTGTTCCTGCATTATTGGCAGGCAATACCGTGGTATTTAAACCAAGTGAATTAACACCTTGGACTGCTGAAGAAACTGTAAAACTTTGGCAGCAAGCTGGTTTGCCAAATGGTGTTATGAACTTGGTGCAAGGTGGTCGTACCACTGGTGAAGCGCTAGCTGCCTCACATGAAATTGATGGTTTATTGTTTACTGGAAGTGCAAACACTGGTTATCACTTGCATAAGCAAATGGCGGGTGCACCTGAGAAAATCCTTGCGCTTGAAATGGGTGGCAATAATGCATTGATTATTGATGAAATTATTGATGTCGATGCAGTAGTTAATCTCACTATTCAATCTGCATTTGTTTCGGCGGGTCAGCGTTGTACATGTGCACGCCGTATCTTGGTAAAAAATGGCGCAGAAGGTGATGCATTTATTCAACGTTTCGTTGAAGTTGCTAAAAATCTAAAAGTTGGTCGTTGGAATGATGAGCAACAACCATTTATGGGTGGTGTTATCTCGTCAGTTGCCGCATCAAATATGATGCTTGCTCAACAAAAATTGCTTGAGCTTGGCGCAAAAAGCTTGTTGCCAATGACGCGTCCACAAGAAGATAGTTCGTTACTTACTCCAGGCATTGTTGATGTAACAGGCATCACAGATATTCCAGATGAAGAATATTTTGGTCCGCTTACGACGATTCAACGTTATGACAACTTTGAAGAAGCATTAAAAATTGCGAATGCAACTCGCTTTGGTTTGTCTGTTGGTCTGGTTTCACCAAAACGTGAACTGTTTGATCAAGTACTTATTGAAGCGCGTGCCGGTATTGTGAACTGGAATAAGCCATTAACAGGTGCTTCAAGTGCTGCACCATTTGGTGGTGTGGGGGCATCCGGTAACCACCGCGCAAGTGCCTTTTATGCAGCTGATTATTGTGCTTGGCCAATGGCTTCACTTGAAAGTGACAGCTTAACCTTACCAGAAAAATTATCTCCAGGGATTGTGTTGCCTTAAACACTAGGGAAAGAAAAATGAAAGGATATGAAGTAAATTTCGATGGTTTGGTGGGACCAACACATCACTACGCGGGCTTGTCGTTTGGTAATGAAGCATCGACAAAAAACCGTAATAACGCCTCGAATCCAAAATTAGCAGCTAAACAGGGCTTGCTAAAGATGAAGGCCTTGGCTGACATGGGAATGAAACAAGGTGTGCTTGTTCCGCATGAGCGTCCACATGTTCCAATGTTACGCCGTTTAGGTTTTACAGGAGATGACATTAGCGTAGTTGCTCAAGCAATGCGTCATTCACCTGAACTATTATCATCGCTAAGTTCAGCTTCACCAATGTGGACTGCAAATGCGGCAACTGTTTCACCTTCGGCAGATAGCCAAGATGAACGCGTGCATTTTACCGCAGCGAACTTGAATAATAAGTTTCACCGTTCAATTGAAGCTGAAACTACAAGTCAGGTCCTACAAGCGATCTTTAAAAATGAACGTCACTTTGTACACCATGAAGCTTTACCACAAGTGGCCTTATTTGGTGATGAAGGTGCAGCAAATCACAATCGCTTAGGTGGTGATTATGCTAAACGTGGAGTTCAAGTTTTTGTTTATGGTCAACAACATTTAAATAATGGTTTACCTGGACCAAAACGTTATCCTGCTCGTCAGACGCGCGAGGCAAGTGAAGCAATTGCACGTTTGCATCGTTTAGATGATGCACATACTGTTTTTGTTCAGCAAAATCCGGATGTAATTGATCAGGGCGTATTCCATAACGATGTTATCGCGGTAAGTAACCAGCAGGTTTTATTCCATCATCAACATGCATTCTTAAATCAAGATCAAGCTTTTGCTGAAATTCGTCAGAAAATGGCAAGCATCGGTGAAGATTTTATCTCGATTGAAGTTCCTGAAAACCGCGTTACTGTTGATGATGCCGTAGCAACTTATTTATTTAATAGCCAGATTTTGACTCGCCCAGATGGTGGAATGACCATTGTTGTGCCAGAAGAGTCTCGCCAGAATAAGGCAGTTTGGGGTTATCTGAACGATATGGTTCAGATGGGTACACCAATTGATGCTATTCAGGTATATGACTTACGTGAAAGTATGCGTAATGGTGGTGGTCCGGCATGTTTACGTTTACGCGTAGCTTTAAACGAAACTGAGTTAAATGCTGTAAATCCAAAAGTTCTCATGAACGATCAATTGTTTGGCACACTCAATCAATGGGTCGATAAACACTATCGTGATCGTTTAGCACAAGAAGATTTGGCTGATCCGCATTTACTCATGGAAAGCCGTATGGCACTCGATGAACTGACCAAAATTTTAGGTTTAGGTTCGGTTTATCCTTTCCAAAAATAATGAGGAGGTGACATGCAAGATTTTCTAGCATTAACCTTACAAGGTGAGCAACCTAAAACCCGCGAAGGAAAACAAGATAATTTTTCTTGGCGTTGGTTAGGTGAAGGACTTCTTGAATGTACGCCAAATGCACAGTACGACAAAGCTGTCGTACTGTCAGCTGGAGTACATGGTAATGAAACAGCACCAATTGAATTGTTATCTCATCTATGCACAGATTTGTTTGCAGGACGTTTAAACCTTGCTGTGAGATTACTGTTTGTACTGGGTAATCCTTATGCAATGCGTCAAGGTAAACGTTATGTGTATGACGATGTAAACCGAATGTTTTGTGGTGGGTATAAAACTCTACCTGTGACTGAAGAATCAAAACGTGCTGAAGTTTTAGAGCAAGTGGTTACGACTTTTTTTCAGGAAAGTTCAAGCCAAGCAAAACGTTATCACTATGATTTGCACACCGCAATTCGTGCTTCTTTGTTGCCAACGTTTGCTTTATTTCCCTATCAAACACATGCTTATGATGCAGATTTGACAGCGAGCCTTGAATCAGCTGATTTGGACGCTTTGGTTTACCACAATGCGGTCGGTAAAACCTTTACGCATTTTACCAGTGAAAATTTTAAAGCTGCGAGCGCAACTTTAGAGTTAGGCAAAGCCTTACCATTTGGACAAAATGACTTAAGCCAGTTTGCTGCAATTGATGAAGTGATTCGTCATGTGGTTTCTGAGCAAGCCTTGCCACCACGTAATAAAACAAAAATTCGGGTCTTTAAAGTATCGGATTCTTTAATTAAAAAAGACGAAGATTTTGAGATGAATTTATCGGCTGAGGCACCAAATTTCTCGACTTTTACCAAAGGTGAAATCATTGCGACTCAACCTTCTGGCAATTATGTTGTTGAGCAAGATCAAGTCTGGATTTTATTTCCAAATCCAAATGTGAAACTTGGTTTACGTGCAGGTTTGGTTTTAACTGAAACCAGCTGAACATTTGATTTTTAAGAAATAAAAAAAGGGCAATTGATTGCCCTTTTTTTATGTATAAGATATTAGTTCGTACCGAAAAGACCTTTAACCCAAGATTTCTTTTCAGCTTTTTGTGTAGACGTTTGAGCACCAGCGTTTATATTTGCGTTTGTGTTAACTCCAACAGGGCCAACGTTAACACCAACATTTACACCAGTTTGAGCATTAATTGCATGTGCTGGTTGAGCTGCATTCAACTGTGCTTGGGCATCAGCTTTAGTATCAGCTACAAATTCTTTTTGCTCAGCTTGATTTTGAGCTACACGAGTTTTTACTGCATCTACATGCGCTTGAGCATTAGCTTGTTTTTCAGCAGTAAATTCTTTTTGGTCTGCTTGTTTTTCTGTAACTTTAGTCTTTACAGCATTAAAACCTGCTTTTGTATCGGCTTTAGCCTCAACTGCTAGGTTTTTAGTGCCGTTTGCAGCTTTAGTCGCTACATTTTTAGTACCTGTTACTGCTTCGGTAGCAAAATGTTTAGTACCAGTTGCAGCTTTAGTCGCTACATTTTTAGTACCTGTTACTGCTTCGGTAGCAAAGTGTTTGGTACCCGTTGCAGCTTCAGTTGCTATGTGTTTTGTACCATTTGCAGCTTTAGAAGAAAGTTCAGTCACTTTTCCTGTTGTTTTTTTAGTTGCTTTAACTGTAGTGTCAGCAGCGACATGACCAGCATGCTTTGCTGTGCTACCTACAGTGTGTGCAGTATTTTTGACTGTATTGGCTACGCCACTAACAAGACCACCCGGTTGTACATTTACTTGAGCAGAAGCATCTGCATTAACGCCCGCACTTTGTGCAAAAATAGAAGCAGAAGCAAGAACACTTGCAGTAACGATAGCTGTTTTCATCATTTTCATTGCGATATCCTTCAAAGAATATACCCTTTTAGTGAGGTATTTCATAAACGCAAACGAATCATAGCCAAGGGAATATGGGCTTGGGAACTGACTTCATCAAAACGTTACAACAGTGTTACGTTGAGTAAACAGACTAGGGAGGAATTGTGGAGATTAATAAAAATTAATAATAAAGTGAAAAAGAACATTTATTTATTAGAAAATCTAATTAAGTAAAATGAGTTCTTATTATTTAGATTTTAAAAAAATATATTTTAATTTTTTCATTTCGTTTTTTCGAGTTTGTTCTCTATATCTTCAAATGTGATGTAAATCTCACTATTTATTGGAGTAAACGGCATAGTTATTGCTTATTATGAGAATAAGGCGCTTTTTAGCACTTTTTTGAACCATCTTCTGCCAGAAATATAAACGTACAGGGCAGAACTGTATTTTTGCTTATTCGGGATAAAGTTATTTTAACTTTTTAGTGGTTATGTATTTCATTAAATAGATTTTTCACATGAAAAATATATTAAGAAATGCTGCTTTATTTCAAATAATCAAAAATAAAAATAGATATCTATAAACAAAAAAACAGAGATATGACAGATGAAAATTATTGCTTCCCTTCTTGTAATAGTTGGCTTGATCGCCGTTGTTCTCTATTTAAAGCCCACAAGTGGTGCATCTGATGTGTTTAATTCTGCTTTACATGAGTCGAATTCGCCACAACCAGACACATCGTCTTTTCTTTCTAAACTTAAGGAGCCTACTCAACCTAGAAATCTATCTCAACATTCAACTCATTCACAATCGGTATCAGCTGATACTGTTCCTTTTTATGACACAAAAAGTGATCCTTCAATTCAACCGATTGATCCAGAAAAAGATCCAGCAAATGAAATAAAAGCGAAATAAGTAAATTGTTAGTTGAAAAACTACGGAGAAAAATAATGCAAAGTAAAACGTTATTTCTATTAGGTCTATGTACGATTTTAAGTACAACTGCATCAGCTCTTCCTTTAGATTCTAAAGGTGCTAAACAGCGATTAAATCAGGCAGCAAAACAAAAAGTATTTCAGGGCAAAATCGATTTAGATGCCTTGGTTAATAATGATTCGAATGATTTAATTGTTGAATACAATATTGCTTCGGTGAGCGTGCCTTCCGGGTTAGAACGGCGAAGTTATATTGCAACAAATAAGAAAAATTTACAGGCAAGGTTTAACCGTGCTGGTGGTGTTCAAGTACTTCGAGACTACAATAATTTGCCTTTAGCTTTTTATCGGATTAGTAACCGCGAAGCTTTGGTCTCTTTACTCAATGATCCGAATGTTAAAGCGGTTTATCCAAATCGTATTAATCAAACCACGACCAATGAAAGTTTACCTTTAATTAATCAACCACAAGCAAATACCAATGGTTTCACTGGTGAAGGCTCGAGTGTTGCAGTGATTGATACAGGGGTGAATTATCTTCATTCTGATTTTGGTTGTACGGCAGTAAATACACCGTCAAATACTTGTCGCGTAGTTTACTCATTTGATAGTGCACCAGATGATGGTGCTTTAGATGATGATGGGCATGGTAGTAATGTTTCAGGCATTGTGTCTAAGGTTGCCACCAAGACCAAAATTATAGGAATTGATGTGTTTAGAAAGGTCAGATCCCAAGGTAAATGGGTAAGCACAGCTTATGATAGTGATATCCTCGCAGGGATTAACTGGGCTGTAAATAATGCACAAACCTATAATATTAAAGCAGTTAATTTAAGCCTTGGCGTGCCGGGTGTTAAATATACCTCGGAGTGTAGCGACAGCAGTTATGGAACGGCATTTGCTAATGCACGAGCTGCTGGTGTGGTACCTGTAGTCGCTTCAGGCAATGATGCATTTTCAGATGGAATTTCATCTCCTGCCTGTGTTGCTGGTGCAGTAAGAGTTGGTGCTGTTTATGACAGTAATATTGGTGGTGTGTCATGGGGGAATCCAGTGAAATGTTCTGACCCAACAACAGCAGCAGACAAAGTGGCGTGTTTCAGTAATGGTGGTAGCCTTGTGACTTTATTGGCACCGGGGGCAATGATTACCGCGGGTGGCTACACTATGGGAGGTACATCTCAAGCGACACCACATGTGGCCGGTGCAATTGCTTTGTTGCGAGCGAATAGTGTGAGTCCAACAGAAAGTATTGATCAAACCATCAGCCGTTTAAAAACGACAGGTAAACCAATTACTGACTCAAGAACGGGCTTGGTTTTCCCGCGTATTGATTTACTGGCAGCAACAAATGGTTTGACTATTAACTAAATAGCTTATTTATAATTTTTAAATTAGGTCCAAGAAATTTATAAATGGCTATAACCCGTTGCAAAGGATAACTTCTGCAACGGGCTTTTTATGTAAAAGTATTAATTACACTTTGCTAGATTTGCTGGATTAAAGTTATTTTGGAGTTTTTTGAAATTATTCTGAATTTCTGGATCTTGAATATTAAAAGTCGTTGAGCTTTTGGTTGTAGAGTTAGTTGCCTGATTTAATATGCCTGATTCATCAGGGTATTGTTGGGTAAATGATGTGGCTGAAATCAGACCTTTATCATTAAATACCCAGTGTTCAGTAACGTGCCCGCCCCCTAAATATCCCGTAAATTCAATTATACAAGCTTGCTTATCTTGTTTAATGAGTTTGGCTACATTACCTGTAGTTGATGGATAAGCTTCGATATTGGTATCTTGCTCTAAAACTTGTGCCTGAGAATAAGATGAAGAAGGAGGTGCAGAGGTTGCACATGCAGTTAATGCTAAGCAGCATAGCGTTGAAAAGAGAAGTTTTTGACTATTCATAAGGCAGATTCCTAGCTCTTTATAGTTGATGATCAATAGTTCTAAATGAATATCTGTATTTATAAAAGCGCGAATTTATCGCGCTGTCTTAGCAAATTAGTTAGTTGTTGTGCTCGATTTACTTAGCTCACCTTGTTCAATTGGGATATTTTCACCGTTTCGACTACTGGTAATATTTTGCTTCGCTTGATCTATTTTATTTTCTGTAAAAGCTTTGGCTGTATCTGCTTTCTGCTGAACAACTTCTGCTTTTTCAGCTGTAAATTCTTTGGTGTTTTTCCACTTTTCGCTAATTTTATTTGAGGTTTTTTCAGAAGCTCCTTGAATAGAGTCTCCTAAATTTTGTATGCCTTTACCAGTTTTATACAACAATACACGACCTAAACTTGGGTTATCACCATAAGGTTGTGCTTTAGAGGTTGTTTCACCTACTTGTTGTGGTTGCGTTGTTTCTGCAAATAAGGTCGATGAAGCCAACATAGAGGTCGCAATACATAAAATGTGTATGGTTTTCATTTTGGATAAATCTCCCCAACCAGAATCAAAAGATGAAGTGGTGATCTTACTGTTAAAAATAAAGCTTGTACTGCAATGAGATAAAACCCATACGATTTGATTACGATAAATCATCATTTCAAATATAATTAAATACCGTATCTAAATTTCTAGAATGATCTGGAGCCTTAAGTGATACAAAACATTGAATTAAAATGGTTATATGACCTGATTGTTCTAGAAAAATACCGAAATTTTACAGTCGCTTCTGATATTAGAAATATTTCTCAGTCTTCGCTGAGTCGTCGCATTCAAGCCTTGGAAAATAGTCTTGGTTTTGAAGTGTTTGATCGAGAAACTTCTCCTTTACAGTTAACGGAGCAGGGTAAGCTTTTTATATTGCATGCTAGAAATTTACTGGATGATTTTGAGTTTAATATAGATCAAATTAAAGGTGATAATCATGTGCGAAGCAAAGTCACGATTGCTTCTGCACATTCTTTGGCGGGATATATTTTTCCTAAAATTTTAGGAAATTTAAAAAATTACCAAGAAAAGATTTTTCATGTTGAAGCAATCAATGTGAATGAAACTGTAGATTCTCTTAAAAATGGTCAATGTGACTTTATTGCATCTTTTTATGATGATGACTTAATGAATCCACAATTTTTGTGCCATAAGTTGTTTTCAGCAAAGCTTTATCTAGTCACGGCTCCAAATCATTTAGGTCGACCTAAATTTTCACTCGAAGATACTTCAATTCCGCTCATGAACTATACCGATGACAGTTACATGGGGAAAAAGGTAAATAAATTTCTACAAGATCATCATTCGGACAAGTTTGAGACAAATTTTGTGTCTTCAATGAGTCTATTACTTAAGGACATGATCAAAGGTGGCTATGGCGTAGGGTGGTTACCCGATTACAGCATTCAAGATGAATTAAAACAAAATCAGTTGATGATCGTACCAATGAAAGAGTCGGTACTGTCTGTCGATATTTATTTATATCGCAGTAGTGCAAGGCTTAATGCAACTTCTGAAGGATTATGGAATTTTGTGAAGGCAATTGATTGGACCATTGCCTAAATTAATTATGCATAATTTGCATTAAATTTCATTTAATCATGCGGCTGATGCTGTTAATGATTTCTGATACCACGCAATCGCATTTTTAATGAGTAAATCGGTCGCATCAACAAACAGTTCAGGATGGTCTTGGATATTGTCTTGTAAGATGAGCGGAATTTCAGTACATGCCAATAAGAATTTTATGCTTTTGTTTTGTCTATAAAAATGAATAACCTCGCTCATAAGTTGTTTTGATTTTTCGATATTTCCTGCTTTGTATTGATAAATACTTTGCATCACTTTGTGTTGCATCTCAACAGATGGGGTAGAGAAACGAATATTGTTTTGGATGAATTGGTTTTGGTAAAGCTGAGTGCTTATGGTGGCAGACGTCGCAAGAATACAAACTTCAGCAATTTGGCTGTCTTGAATAAAATGAACCGCAGATTCAATAATACTAATCATTTTGGTTTGGGTACGTTGCTGTAACTGGTTAAACCAAAAGTGGGCAGTATTGCAGGGAATAATGATACAGCCGACCTGCGCTGCTTCTAAAATTTTAAGATATTCAGCCATTTTTTCGAGTGGTTTATCATCATGATTGATAATTGATTGTGTTCTATCTGGGATGTCTGGAATAGAAACCGTGATGACAGGAATATGTTCTTGATCACAATGTGCTGGCGTATTTTTAATAATTTTATCCATGGCATCAATCGTGGCTTGTGGACCCATACCACCTAAAATTCCAATTGCTTTATTCATGTTGAATGACTCAAAAAATATGTTATGTATTTAGCATCTGCTTCTTTTGAGTAAGGTCGTTGCAAAAAACGGATGGGTCATGCAGTTTATGTTTTTATAATTGATTTTTAAATGATATTAAGATTTTGTTTTATATCAATAAAATTAAAATATTTAAAATATCGCGATGTGTTTTATGCATCATTATTTTATGTAAAGCATAGGGTTTTACATGGAAGATTTTATTTGAATGCAAAGCTAAGCTATAAATTCAGATTTAATCAATTCTAAAAACATATCTCTCGCTTTGTGGTTACTCACATTTTTGTGCCAGAAAAACTGGTTCTGCATAAATGCAAGATGTTCAAATTTATAGCCTCGAATACTGGTTAAATTTTTATATTGCTCAAAAAGACTCTTTGGTACTAAAGACACACCGGAGCCTGCACTCACACAACCAATAATAGTGGCGTAACTGGTAATGCTGGTAATTGGAAGCGAGATATTTTTGAGCTTAAGCCATTCTTCAAGAGCAGCGCGGTAAGGGCAACCTTCAGTCCACATAAAAATTTCTTTACCAATCAGGTCTTCTTGACAGTGGATTTCACCGAAAGATTCGGGGGCAATTAAAATAATTTCTTCTTGATAAATACCGAGTTTATTTAGCATTGGAAACTCAATATTACCAGCGACAATCGCACCATCGAGTTTATGCTGAGAAATATCAACTAATAGCTGTTTCCATGTGCCAGTAATAATTTGAATGGAAACTTCTGGATAGCGTTGATGATATTTCGCGAGTAGGTTAGGTAAACGGGTTGTGGCAGAAGATTCAATAGCACCAATTTTTAGTGGGCCAGACGGTGGTGCATCAGGATGAATGCTTCGTTTTGCTTCATCACAAAGCGCTAAAATTTTTTGGCAGTAATTAAGAAAGATTTCTCCAGATGGGGTGAGCTTTAAACTTTTCCCTTCCCGATAAAACAGAGGTGCGCCGAGTTCTTCTTCAAGTTGTTTAATGCGTGCCGTGATGTTAGATGGAACGCAATGCAACTGCAAAGACGCCTTGGTCATCGTGCCGCATTCAACCACGGTTTGGAACATTTTTAACTGAGCGATATCCATGTTTTATCATTCACTTTTAATGAATATTAGACTCAATATAAGTTAATTTTATTCAACTATCCATGCGCATATGATGAAAGAGTTCCATTTCATTAGTGCAGATTTAACATGGCAATTTCACTTGCTGTCGAAACACAGCCTCCGGCATTTAAGCTTTATTTGTGTATTGCTATTACCGTCTTTTGTTGGGGTTATTCACCTATTGGCGTACACAGTGCTTTGTATTCATATACACCGCAGCATATTGCCTTGCTTCGCTTTTTGATTGCATCTGTTTTCTTACTACTTTTGGTCATGAAAAAAGGCATTCAGCCGTTAAAGTGGAAAGATGTTCCGGCACTTGGTGTGTTAGGATTTTTCTCTGTGACCTTGCATCACTTACTTATAAATACGGGGCAGCAATATGTTAGTGCGGTTGCATCTAGCATTTTAAGTCAATCTATTCCGCTATTTACCTTTATTATTTCAGCTTTGCTTTTTAAAGAACAAATCAGTTTCAAACAGTGGCTATGTATTTTACTTGGTCTTTGCGGCGCCGTTTTGGTAGTCAGTGGTGACCGAGGCTTTGGTGTGCCGAGCCCTTACAGTTTGTTGATTGTTTTGGCAGCAATTGCATGGGCGATTTACTTTAATTTATATAAAAAATTTGCCTTAAATTATGATGCTTTGAGCATGATGTGCTACATCATTTGGTTCGGAACCATTCCTTTACTGTTCTATAGCGCGCAGTTGTCTGCTGAAATTTTACATGCCACTTGGCAGGCCAATATGTCGATTCTGTTGTTGGGTATTTTTCCCAGTGCGATGGCTTATGTACTTTGGGGCTATGTACTTAAAAATATGCCATTAACGATTGCATCGAATTTTTTATATTGCTCGCCGATTGTCGCAATGAGTTTGGCAGTTGTTTTCTTAAATGAAAAACCGTCAATGATTGTGCTGTTAGGTGGAGTGATTATTGTGGGGAGTTTAGTGTGGATGAATTGGGGGAATCGGCGTACTATCGAATAAACTATAGATAAGCTATCAGTAGTTTAACTCTTCTATGTCATGCACTATTTCCTTTAAGAGAATGAAATGATTGTTGTTACCTTAACCTATAAAAAATCATTAGCCGAAGTTGATGCTGTACTGAAAGAGCATATTGCATTTTTAGACCATTACTATGAGCAGAAGAAATTTTTGGCATCGGGGCGTCGAGAAAATAGGGTAGGTGGAGTGATTTTAATTTTAAGCTCTTCGATTCAGGAGGCCGAAGAAATCATGAAAAATGATCCGTTTTATATTCATGATGTGGCTGATTATGATTTTATGTGGTTTGAGCCATCGAAAAGTTTAGAAGAAATAGAAATGCTTATTAATTAGGTTTGAGATTTACTTGAAATATGCAAATCACTGTAGTATATCCAAATAATTAGATTATATTGTCACTATTCTATAATGTTGAAGTAATTCTAGTTTTATATAAAATTATCTGTCTATGATTCATTTCTTGTGCTAAAGATATCTTTTTTATAGTCTAACTACCTATATATTTTTTATTTGCTTTATAAGTTGTTAATTTTGTAATCTATGATAGTTATGTTTTCCTAATTTAGGACTGAAAAATTATATTTTATGCTTAGAATCATGGGTGGAGTGTGGTTGATACAAAATTGATGGAGTATTAGAAATATATAAATATTTCTAAATATAAAGTAACATATGTGTTTTAAGTCTTTGTATAAATAAGTTATTACTTAAATGAGAGTTTTTAATGTACTTTGGGTTTACTGGGAAAAGTTTGGGAATAATTGATTGGATTGTAGCTTTATTAAATATATCTAGAAAAGCTTTTTATTTAATTTTAGATGTAATAGGTACAGCCTTTATTGGTATCGGTGCAGCATGGCTTACATCAAAAGGAGTAGATCAATATTCAATTTACTGGGATTTTTCCTTTCTTGGTCTAAAGGCTTTTTTTTTAAGTCCAATCTTTCTAATTTTAATTGGCTTTGTTTCATATTCTATAGCTAAAAGTTTTCAATGGATTGATAGTAATAAATTATTTGTAGAAAACAATAGTATTGAAAATAAGAATAACTCTCTTGAACAGCAAATGAGAGGTATAACTGAAGATAAAGAAGTTTTAAATAAGAAGTTAGAATTGGCTTATCGTGAGCTGGTTATAACTTGGCTTAGTACTACAATGAAAAAATTAAATATTAATGATTCTGATACTCGTGCTACGGTATATTATTTTAAAGATAATCAGTTTTATTATGTTGGGAGATATTCAACAAATCCTCAGATTGGTAAAGCAAATACGAACCGTGTGATTTTGAATGGTGGAGTTATTAGTAAGGCTTGGACAAATAGAGAACATATTGACTTGAATGATTGTCCTATTTTTGAAGACGACCAAGAAGCCTATTATGCTTACCAAAATCATAACTATGGTTTCTCTCGAGAAAAAGTTACAACTTTAGGTATGAAACCTTGCCAGTATTATGCTAAAAGAATTGATAATAGATTAGAACCTATAGGAATTATTGTTTTTGAATGCAATGGTCGAAAATTTAATGATAGTAGAGTTAGAAATATTGGTAAGCATTGTACAGAGTATGAAAGTAACCTTATAGGGTATATTGAGAAAGTATGTGAAAAAGAGAGTGGCAAATCTACTAAAGATTTTGGAGATGTAGAAAAAGAGTTTTTAGATAGTCTTGAGGGAGAGAGTCATGGACAATAAACTAGAAAAAATAATGGCTTATATTTGTCAGAATTATCCTTTTAAAGATGAGTTATCTGATGCGCGTTTAACAAAAATGATATATTTGACGGACTGGTTTTCTTCAGTTTTAGTAGGCCATCAAGCTACAGATATCGAATGGGTTTTTAACCATTATGGACCATATGTCAGAGATATCTCTGAACTAGCTAATAGAAGTGAAAATTTTATTATTAAAAATAAAATGAATCCGTATGGGAACAATAAAGCTGTGATAGCTTATGTTGGAGAAGATATGAATGTTGATATTGATTCAACTTCAAAAAAGATTATAAACAAAGTTATAGATAAAACTAAATCAATGTATTTTAATGATTTTATTGATTATGTTTATTCAACGTATCCTATAAAAAATAATGATAGGTATACAATTTTGAATTTACCTGAACTTGCTCAGCAATATAAAGCTTTATAAATAAAAAACCCGCTCTAAAGCGGGTTTTTTTAAAAGACTAAATCAACCCTGTAACACACTCACATCAGCCACAGCAGTAAACAAGTTACGCAACTGAGCCAATAAACGTAAACGGTTTGCCTTCAGGTCAGCATCATCTGCCATTACCATTACGCCATCAAAGAATGCATCAATCGGCGCGCGAAGCGCTGCAAGCTTAGAAAGGGCAGCGGTGTAATCTTTTGCTGCAAGTAATGGTTCAACAGCAGGAGTAACTGCTTGAAGTTCAGCGAATAATGCTTTTTCAGCATCTTCAACCAAGTTTGCTTCAACTACAGAACCTTCTGGTGCCGCTTCTTTTGCAAGAATATTAGCAACACGTTTGTTTGCAGCAGCAAGTGCAGCAGCTTCAGGTAATGTACGGAAGTGGTTAACAGCATTTACGCGCTTGTCAAAATCAAGTGGAGACTTCGGTGCGAGTGCTTGAACAGCTTGAAGTACGTCAACAGCAACACCTTGGTCTTCATACTTAGCACGGTAACGACCTTCCAAGAATGCAACCGCATCTGCAAGAGTCTTGTCGTGGTCTTTAACGATGTCGCCATAACCTTGAAGTGCAAGATTAACTAGCTCTTCAATTGTTATATCTAATTCATTTTCAATGATTAAACGTAAGATACCAATTGCTGAACGGCGAAGAGCAAACGGATCTTTAGAACCTGTCGGCGCTTGTCCAATACCGAAAATACCAACTAGGGTATCTAAGCGGTCAGCAAGAGCAATCGTTGTACCTGTTTTGGTTTTTGGTAAAACATCACCAGCAAATTTTGGTAAATATTGCTCACCTAAAGCTTCAGAAACTTCAGTGTTTTCGCCTTCAATACGCGCGTAGTAAGTACCTGCAATACCTTGAAGCTCTGGGAACTCACCTACAAGCTCAGAGGTTAAGTCGCATTTAGCAAGTAATGCAGCCTTTTCAGCATCGGCTGGGTTTGCACCAGTGATTGAAGATAATGCAATTGCAAGTTTTGCAATACGTGTTGATTTGTCCCAAAGCGTACCAAGTTGTGCTTGGAATACCATGTTTGCTAGTTTTTCTTTACGAGATGCAAGTGGTTGCTTTTGATCTTGTAAGAAGAAGAACTCAGCATCAGACAAACGAGGACGAACAACTTTTTCATTACCTTCAATAATTTGAGTCGGATCTTTAGACTCAATATTTGAAACAGTAATAAAGTAAGGCTGTAATTTACCTTCCGCATTGATCAAACAGAAATACTTCTGGTTGTCTTGCATCGTCGTAATAAGTGCTTCTTGAGGAACAGCAAGGAAGCGCTCTTCAAAGTTTGCACGAAGAGCAACTGGCCATTCAACGAGGCTTGTTACTTCATCAAGTAAGTCAGCTGGAACAATCGCAGTTGCGTTAACTTCATCAGCCAATTTCTTTACTTGTTCTTGAATGGTTGCTTGACGTTTTTCAAAGTTTGCAACAACGTAAGCTTTTTCTAAAGCAGCTAAATAGTCATTTGCATGCGCTAACGTCACAGCTTCAGGTGCATGGAAACGATGACCATAAGTCACATTACCAGCTTTGTGATCTTGAATCGTTGCGTCAACAATTTGGTCATCTTTGAGTAAAAGAACCCATTTCACTGGACGCACAAATTCGGTACGGCTTGCAGCAGAACGCATACGCTTAGCAATTGGCAAATTGTCTAATGCAGTTTGTAAAATCTGTGGAAGTAAAGCATCAAGGCTTTGACCTTTCACATCTTTTAAATAGCAAACTTTTTCAACTTTACCTGCTTGGAAAGTAGAAAGCTGATCAACTGTAATGCCTTGGCCACGCATAAAGCCTTCAAGTGCTTTAGTCGGTTTGCCTTCTGCATCATAAGCCGCTTGGACAGCAGGGCCGTCAAAACGTTTTTGTGTATCAGCTTGAGCAGCATCGATATCAACAATTTTAAGCGCTAAACGACGTGGAGCTGCATAAGCTTCAATTGATGCGAAGTTTAAGCCCGCATCTTTTAAGCCTTTTACCGTTTCTGCCTGTAAAGCATCACGTAAAGTTTTCAAGCTTTTTGGTGGAAGCTCTTCACAGCCAAGTTCGAATAAAACAGTATGTTTGCTCATTAGTTTTTCTCCGCCTTTGCTGCTTCACTTTCAGCTTGTGCTTTTAACTGTGCCAATACTTCATCACGTAAGTGTGGTTCTGCCATTGGGAAGCCAAGCTCTGCACGTGCTTGTACATAACTTTGTGCAATAGCACGAGCCAAAGTACGTACACGTAAAATGTAACGCTGACGCTCAGTCACAGAAATTGCGCCACGTGCATCAAGCAAGTTAAAGGTATGAGACGCTTTAACAACTTGCTCATAAGCAGGAAGAGAAAGTTTTGCTTCAATTAAACGGTTTGCTTCTGATTCGTAAAAATCAAACAGTTCAAATAATTTTTCAACTGGAGCGTATTCAAAGTTATAAGTCGATTGCTCAACTTCATTTTGATGGAATACGTCGCCGTAAGTTACCGTACCGAATTGGCCTTTCGTCCAAACAAGGTCATAAACCGAGTCTACACCTTGAAGGTACATTGCAAGACGTTCTAAACCGTAAGTGATTTCACCTGTTACTGGGTAACATTCAACACCACCGACTTGTTGGAAGTAAGTGAACTGAGTCACTTCCATACCGTTAAGCCAAACTTCCCAACCTAAGCCCCAAGCACCTAGCGTCGGAGATTCCCAGTTGTCTTCTACGAAGCGAATATCATGAGTAAGCGTATCAATCCCGATTGCTTTTAAAGAATCAAGATAGAGCTGTTGGATGTTATCTGGGTTTGGCTTAAGCACCACTTGGAACTGGTAGTAGTGTTGCAAACGGTTCGGGTTTTCACCATAGCGGCCATCTTTTGGACGACGTGAAGGTTGAACGTATGCAGCATTCCAAGTTTCAGGGCCTAAAGCACGTAAGAATGTTGCGGTGTGGAATGTTCCAGCGCCCATTTCCATGTCGTAAGGTTGTAGTACGACGCAGCCTTGTTCGGCCCAATAGTTTTGTAGGGCAAGAATTAAGCCCTGAAATGTATCAATGTGCGAGATGGCGCGACTCATGTAGCATCCACGAATTTATGAGAAAAATTGCCCCTAAGTATAAGGATTTTGTGGGGGAGTGGCAAAGGCTAGTTTGGGAATTTCAGATTTGATGGTTTAGCTGCTTTTTTTATACTTTTGAGTAGTAATATCCAATATGTAATAGCGAAAATTAAAGAAAAACAACTGAAGAAAAATAAGCCCTCTAATGGCATTAGTTCCCATGAGTCTCGAAAAAAAATTATTAAGATATTAGGTATTAAAAAGGTGAGAATAATTGCACTTGCAAGGATAGAGAAGAAATTAAGGAAATTGAATTTCAACAAGAATAATTGTAAAAAATATGCAGGTATAAAAACTAATACGTAATAAATTACTGTCATGAAAAGCAAAATTATAGGAATATCTCCTATAGTTCCAAAAGCAAATCTTCCGTAGATAGTTATGTGGCCTAATAATAGGAATAAACCAATAATATATAGGTGGATCGGTGTCATGATTAGACAATGCCAAATTTGATCTTTATCTGGATCTAAATTTTGAATGAAGATTTTTAAATTATTAAAGATAGCGTTCTTCATATAAATCAATGTAAATTTGATTTTTATAACTATATAACATGAATGCAAATTAATGTATTTAAGAATGCGATCAAATCAAAATGTTTAATTAATATAGTTCTGCTTATAAGGATTTTATATTCAATTAGCTGAGCGTTCATTCAATGTTGATGTTCTGTGAATTTAGACTGATAAGCAACCGTTATAGAATTTTTGTTATATTGCAGCATATTAAAAATTATAGAATCGAGAATTAGTTATGCTGAAATTTTGCTGCAAACTCATTGTTTTATCCAGTCTTTTCTGTAGTCCGTGGCTATATGCACAAACCGAAACTGATGAGCAAGATGAATATAGTCAATGTGTAGACCAGACTATTAAAGAAATGGAGCTTGAGAGTATTAATAACATGGTCGTGCATAGCTGTTCTGAAAAAGCTAAAAAGACTTATGAGGAAAAAATTGTTGCTCTCATTGATCAAATTGGTATACAAAGCGAAGAATACAAACAGCCAGAGCGTTACCAAGATATTTTAAAATCTCAGCGACTTTGGAAAGCTTATGTAGATCAGGAATGTAGTAATGCAGGCTCATACATTGGCTCACCGATGTATTCATATTGCCCAATGCAAGAGTATGCCGAGCGTGTAAAGCAGCTAGAAGAATACGTTAATTAAGACGAATTATTTTAAACGTCACCTCGTGACGCTTAGCGTACTTCACTGGATTAAATTTAAGAATGCAAAATGATATTTTTTAAACGATGCCATAAATGAGTCGTTTGATATGTCTGATCGCATTCGAGAAAAACTACAGATTCTTGCCGATGCTGCTAAATATGATGTGTCTTGTTCATCAAGTGGCAGTGACCGTAAAAACAAAGATAAAGGCCTAGGTGATGCCAGTCATTCAGGAATTTGCCATAGCTATACTGAAGATGGCCGCTGTGTATCTCTCTTAAAAATTCTATTTAGTAATGTGTGTATTTTTGACTGCGCCTATTGCGTTTCACGTCGTTCTAATGATGTCCAGCGTGCAGCATTTACGGTACAAGAGGTTGTAGATTTAACTATTAATTTTTACCGCCGTAATTATATCGAAGGGTTATTTTTAAGCTCAGGTATTTTTAAATCGGCCGATCACACGATGGAGCGTATGCTTCAAGTCGTGAAAAAGTTGCGTCTTGAAGAAAACTTTAATGGCTATATTCATCTAAAAACCATTCCGGGAGCATCGCCTGAACTGATTCATGAAGCAGGTTTATATGCTGACCGTATGAGTATTAATTTAGAGATGCCTACCGAGGTTGGCCTAAAAACTTTTGCACCAGAAAAATCACATCAGGAAGTGCAAAAAGATTTAGGTTTGGTCCGTGACAGGCTCATTCAGCTTAAAGATGAACGCCAAATCATTAAGCATGTGCCGAAATATGTGCCAGCAGGACAGACCACCCAAATGGTAGTAGGTGCTCATCAAGAGTCAGACCAAGATGTCTTGTTGATGGCAGACAAGCACTACAAAGAATTTAAACTCAAACGTGTCTATTTCTCTGGCTATATTCCAATTAATACCGAAAATAATTACTTGCCAGCAGTTGGTTCTGCACCGCCGTTGCTTCGTGAAAATCGACTCTATCAAAGCGATTGGCTGATGCGTTTTTATGGTTTTCAGGTCAATGAAATCGTCAATGAAAAACACCCGAATTTAGATTTGGATGTAGACCCGAAATTAAGCTGGGCTTTGAGGCATCCTGAACAGTTTCCAGTAGACTTAAATCGTGCCGATTATCAAATGATTTTGCGTGTGCCGGGTATTGGAGTGAAATCGGCGAAGAAAATTGTTCAGGCTCGCCGTTTTGGAAAAATCCATATCGATTTACTTAAAAAACTTGGCGTAGCTTATCAGCGTGCAAAATTCTTTATTCGCTGTGAAGACAGTCCAAAGTTCCAAAAAGAGTTATCTTCAAGTTTTATTCGACAGCAGATTTTAACGCAGGGATCTTCGAAATATGTGCAGCAACTCTCGCCACAATTAAGCCTTGGGTTTTAATCATGTTTAATGAGGAAGTGGCTTACTATTTTGATGGTTCAATGGTGGGACTACTGAGCTGTGTTTTTCGTGCATTTCAATTTAAAGAATTGCAGGTCAAACTCTGTCTGAATGATGCGGCTCAACATGGTTTATTTGCCGATAAAATTGAGATTTCAAATAACGAGGAACATGCCGAGCGTGTTTGGTCAGCGCTACAAAAAAAGCTTTCATCTTCTTCGTTAAAACAATTTTATTTTGCTTATTTATCTGAATCTTTAGATGCTTATCAGCATTTATTTAATTACTGTATTTATGTGTTTAGTAGTCATTTTTCCATAGAAAAAGATTATTCAAATCTTAGTGTTTTGGCGATTGCGCAGTGGACGAAAAAGGTCGGGCGAGAGAAGCATCGCATGGAAGCTTTTATTCGTTTTAAGAAAACTAAAGATGAGCTTTTTTTAAGTTTAGTTCGTCCAGATTTTAATGTTTTACCGCTTATTCAGCCCCATTTTAAAAGACGCTATCAAGATCAACGTTGGCTTATTTATGACGAGCAACGCAAGTTTGGAATTTACTATGATTTACGTGAAATACATGAAGTTTCACTTGAAGCTTCTGAAGTCGACCGTAATTTAAAAAATGGAATGAGTCAAAGCTTTCAGCTTGAGCTGGATGAACAAGAAGGTTTATATGACCAGCTTTGGAAAGATTATTTTAATAGCGTTAATATTACTGAACGCCAAAATATAAAACTTCATGTGCAATATTTGCCGAAGCGCTATTGGCGTTATTTAAATGAAAAATTGATGGAATATTAAAGTTTTAAAATCATAAAAAATAGTTCCGCCAGTTTTCTCATTGTTGAAAGGTATAATTTAAATGCATTTTATGTGGCTTTGGGCGTATACTTTTGCCCGTTATAAATAACGGCATATCCCCAAAGGTGTACTGTGAGTGTTATACAGCCAGAATGGTTACAGATTTTAAAGCCAAATTTTAAGGTTTTACCTTTAAAGGAACGATTACTTTGCGGTATTGGAGCGTTGTGTGGTTTAGCAATTTCTTCCTTAATTAGCTGGTATATTCTAGGTGGAATTAATGCTTGGTACATCGCCCCAATGGGCGCCTCATCTGTTCTATTGTTTGCTGTGCCGACTAGTCCCTTAGCTCAACCATGGAATGTGATTGTTGGTAATACCTTAGCTGGAATTATTGGTGTTGCCTGTGCGCAGTGGATTCCTGATTTAACTACAGCTTTTAGTGTCGCAGTAGGTTTTGCCATATTTTTAATGATGACCACCGACTCTTTGCATCCACCAAGTGGCGCAGTCGCAATTACGGCTGTGTTGGGCGGTGCTGCAATTCATAAATTAGGCTTTTATTTTATTTTTTATCCAGTTTTACTCAACTCGTTACTTTTACTCGGTTTCGCCATCTTTTTTAATAGATTAATTGGGCGGCATTATCCAGTTACTGCTCATCTTAATGACCGTAGTAAAGACCCTACACCGACTCAAAAAGTATCAATTCAACCCAAAGATATTGAGTATGCATTAGGGCATCACACAGAATTACTAGATATTAGTCAATACGACTTAGAAAAAATCATTTTAGAAGCTCAGGAACATGCCAATGAGCGTATGGTAAATCAATATATCTGTCAGGATATTATGAGTCGTGATGTCATCAAACTACATGAAGATGACGACATTCATCAGGCGCTCGATAAATTTAAACAAGTGAACTTGATGAGCCTACCTGTAGTAAATGCAGAAAACCATTTGGTGGGAACTTTAGCGTTATATGAAGTTGTAGAGTGGTTTAAAGGTGCAGCAGATCCAAGAAACTCTTGGCAGCACTATGTGAAACAAATTATGAGTCGTCGAGTGGTCACGGTACTGCCAACGCAGCCTATTCAAGATTTGGTGCCATACTTTGTAGAAAAATCGTTTAACTATATTCCTGTGGTTGAAGAGCGTAAGCTCGTAGGAATGATCAGCCGTGCAGATATGATTGCTGCATTACAGCAACAGTTAAATCAAAAGCTATAATTTTTTAGAATAAAAAAAAGCTACGGTTGATTAGGGGATGCAACCGTAGCGACCAAAATTATTAATTAACGTACTTGTTCTTCATTTACTGTTCGAACGGAATGTCGATAGCCTTCAATATGCTCTGGCTGTTTTTTCGGAATGACTAACCATAAAACCAGATAAACTAAAATTCCTGGAAAGGCCGCACTCATAACTGAGATCAAAACAAAAATGACACGTAGTAAAGTTACGTTCCAACCAAAACGTTCAGCAATACCACCCATTACACCGGCGATCATGCTGTGTCGGTTCGAGCGATATAAACCAGAACTGGCCATCTAATTCTCCTTAAAGATAAATAATTACAAGAAGCTATTGTGCTCTTGCTTAATAAAAATATGGAGGCGAAATAACGGGTTTAAAGTCCTCTCAAAAGTAAATTGGTTAAAATATGTAAAGGATTGGGATGAAGGAAACCAACATCAACTAAAATGCACCTTTTCAGGGCTTAAGGGTTTATTGCAGCAATTGGTTAATGCCTGAAATGAATATAAACATGGCGGTTGCTGTTATCTGTGAATAATGTATATGTCTTTGATGCGGTCTAGTTTTTTAGTTAAGTATTTAGTTATAGGGGCTATGATGTGCCTGACACTGAGTGCTTGCGATATAAACCATGCCAACTCAAAAGATCACTCTAGTGCGAGCTCTAATTCTACGCATGAAGAAAATCTAATAAAAAATAGTACATCTACAAAAACATTAGATTATGTGGCAGGGCGTACTTTTTTACCCGAAGAAAACTTAGATCAAGCTAAAAAATTAAGTGGAACCTTATTGCAATATGTAGGGCGATATCACACCCGAATTTCATGTGAGGATGCTTTTGCTGATTGTGAGTCGGGTGAAGCAGAATACATTTTAAATTTATTACCCAATGGATCGGCTTATTGGAATGTTATTCATTTTGGTCGCGTGGGAAGTAAAGATGGAGCTAAAAGTGCCGCTGTAAATGAATTATGTCCTTCTTTAAATTGGAAGGTGGATGAAAAAGAGCATGAGTTAACCATTCAATGTCCTTTATCTAAAGTTAATTTTTATTTTAATTTTGATTCAAACAAAAGATTGGTCATGAATCTAGAAAAACTGTTTTATAGCGATTATGGTAAAAATCGTGAATTTTTAGAGCAAAACTATTTTGTTCCAAATCAGGCTTATGTATTAACTAAAGAATAAATATGACTTGAATAAAAAAGAGCGCAATATAAATTGCGCTCTTTTCGTTTCTCAATTTAAAGAATCATTAATAGTCGAAGCTAAAGTGTTCAACTGGTAATGATGTTAATGTGCGAGAGCTTGTCACCATCGACTCAGCATGACCTTGGGTACGTGGCAGCATACGGTCAAAGTAGAAGTCTGCAACTTTGATTTTAGCTTTATAGAATTCAGGCGTTTCTGCACCGTCACCTGCTTCAAGTTTTTCAGAAGCAATGACTGCTTGTTGCGCCCAGAAGTAAGCCATCATTACGTAACCTGAGAACATTAAAAAGTCTACAGAAGCAGAAGATACGATGTCACGGTCTTTACGTGCAGCAAGCATGATACGAACAGTTAATGTATTCCATTGAGCACAAAGCTTAGTTAAGTCCCAAGCAAAACGACGTAAGTATTTATTACGTGCGTGCGCAGCACAGAATTTTAAGATTTCAGCAGTGTAGTCACGAACCACTTTGCCTTTTGAGCTAAGCAATACTTTACGGCCAATCAAGTCAAGTGCTTGAATACCTGTTGTACCTTCATATAACGTTGAAATACGAGCATCACGAGCGATTTGTTCCATGCCCCATTCTTTGATGTAGCCGTGGCCGCCGTAAACTTGCATACCGTTATTTGCAGCTTCTAAACCAAGTTCAGTCAAGAAACCTTTTAAAATCGGGGTATAGAAACCAAGTTTGTCATCATAGTCTTCATAAGCAGCTTGGTCGCCACGTGTTAATGCATCTGTCATTTTGTCTGCAAGTTTTGCAGCATGATAGATCATTGAACGACCACCTTCAGCAATTGCTTTTTGAGTCAACAATAAGCGGCGTACGTCAGCATGATGAATGATTGCGTCAGCAACTTTATCTGGATCTTTCTTACCAGAAAGCGCACGCATAGACATACGGTCTTTCGCATAAGGTAACGCACCTTGATAAGATAACTCAGCATGTGCAATACCTTGAACAGCAGTACCGATACGTGCTGTGTTCATGAAGGTAAACATTGCATGTAAGCCTTTGTTCACTTCACCTATTAAATAACCAGTTGCATTATCAAAGTTCAGCACCGCGGTAGCAGAGGCACGAATCCCCATTTTGTGTTCGATTGAACCACAAGCGACTGTATTACGCTCACCAACACCGCCATCAGCAGTAGGGATGAATTTAGGTACGATAAATAATGAAATACCACGAGTACCAGCAGGAGCATCTGGAAGACGTGCAAGTACGATGTGAATAATATTTTCAGTTAAGTCATGTTCACCGGCAGAAATGAAGATTTTTGTACCAGAGATTTTATAAGTGCCATCTGCTTGAGGTTCAGCTTTAGTTTTAACTTGTCCTAAGTCTGTACCACATTGAGGTTCGGTTAAGCACATTGTGCCGCTCCAAGTTCCTTCAACAAGTTTAGGCATATAGGTTTGTTTTTGCTCATCAGTACCGAATTGCAAGATAGTATTCATACAACCCGAACTTAAGCCAGGGTACATCGTAAATGACCAGTTTGCAGTACCCATCATTTCTGATTTAATCAGATTTAATGACATTGGTAGGCCTTGACCACCAAATTCTTCAGGATAAGAAAGACCTTGCCAACCGCCCATTACGAATTGGTCATAAGCTTCTTTAAAGCCTTTAGGTGTTCTCACTTCACCATTGTCAAAATGGCAACCTTCTTCATCACCAGGTTGGTTAAGTGGCGACAATACGTTTTCACAATAATCTGCCGCACCTTCAAGAATCATATCAACTGTATCTGGATCTGCATTTTCACCATTTGATAAAGTTTTATAGTGAGCAGGGTAATCTAATACTTCATTCATTAAGAAACGAATATCATGTAGCGGGGCTTTATATGCTGGCATGGCTTTAATCCTAATTTTGAATCATTGTGGGATTATCTGAATCGATGATTTGATTATTCACTCACCTGATAAAAATACAATGATAATCACATCCGAAAGAAATGTCAGAAAAGCGAATTTTGTCGAAAATAAATACACCCGAAAATACATTTTCTGCTACATTCAGGACTTATACTTTTATGTGAAAAAACAACTATTTTTTATTTTTAGCAAGTTTTGCTAAAAAGATAAAGCTATAAGGTTTTAAAAAAGGTTATGCATTTAAAATATCTCAGTTTATGTTTATTTAGTTTGGGTTTGACCGCATGTGCGCAGCATAACCTACGTCCATCAGTGGCATCTGCCAACTTAGATCAAAAAGTCATTCAGGGTATGAATGCGATGTATGAATACCCAAGCTATGACTACCGCGGGCATTTTAAAGTTAATGTTGATCCAAATCAGCCTAAGAAAGTCAGTACTGTAGAGAAAACGGCTCAGCTTGATGCTGGAGTGCAAAAAAAAGTAGATCAATATTTACGTGAACAAAAAACTAATTTGAATAAAAAACAGAAGCAGGCGCTTTATGCTGCAATTGCAAATGAGCAATCTGTTTCAGGTATATCTGACGAATCACGTTCAGAAAAAGTAAATGCCGTATTAATAAATTTATTAAATGACCTCCAATTTAGTTACGATGGCTCAGTTCATTACCGTCAAAAAATGGGGTCGTTAAATCTCACTGCAAGATATGAGAAACCGACCTTACTGGTACAGGCAAAATTGCCAATGGTACTTGATCTGAAAGACTATAAATTTTACGTTAATTATTTTGGATTAATGCCTTATCTAGTAAATAAAGACAATCAAAATAACTTGGCGTATGTCGATTTTTCAAAGTATAAAAATCTGTTTACAAACGTCGATATGAAGAAGTTTGTTGAATATGCAAAAGCTTCTAGCGCGGTATCTTATCGTTTGGCTGAACCACAAAATTTACAGCGTTTACCCATTACCGATGCTGACCGTAAAGCCGGAATTGTAGAAAAAATTCGTTTAAAAGATACGGTCGAAGAGTTATTGCTGCAATCGGAACTCTATGGTCAAGTCAATGAAAAATATTTGCAAAAAAATGTTTTAGGGTTTGATGACCAAAAGGTTGCCGAATCTATAGCAACTGAACTTGTTGCTTCTGAAGCTAAGAAAAAGGTGACTGGTGCTGAGGGGCAGAAGGTTTCTTCTGAAGATGCAGCGGCTGTCAGTCAGCAACTCTATTCACTTATTAATGCTCATTTTGGCAATACATTGGCTTCTGAGGAAGGTGATGAAGACCAAGCAAGCGCAGCTCAAGATGTGGCAGCAGCAGAAGCAGCCTCTGATTCAGCTCAAGCCGAAGACGTTGCTGTGACAAATGCTGAACCAACTGCACAAGATGAAGAAGTGGCTACACTTACAGAAGAGCAGTGTGTTGAATTACAGTCTCTTAAGAAACCAGTTGCCTTAGGTGATATTAATTACTGTCAAATTTACGGTATTAATGTGCTTGATCAGAGCGCTGTAAATACCGAAAAAACTCAGTTGAAAGCTCGTCAAGCTGCACTAAAACAAACTTTTGCTGCTTATGATCAAAACCAGTTTGTGAATGATGATGCATTTAAAGCTTTATGGTTAAAACATAAAGCCGAGATTGAGCAAGCTTTACCAAAACAAAGAAATCCAATTACGATTGATGTTGGACTTGATGAAAAAGGCCGTTTAGTTAACGCAGATTATGATGTTGCCTATACACCAGCCGAGTTTAATCATCGCTTTAATATTAAAATGGACATGCAAATTTTAAATTATGGTAAAGCCACTTCAATTGACCAGCAGCAGCTTAAACAAGCTAAATCAGTTGCTGAAGCAAGCAAAGGTTCGCTATTTGAAAACTTTGTAAAAGGCTTTAGTGAAAAACTTGGGCAGAGTGATGTTTCTGAACATCCAGTTGGCTTACATAGCGATGTACAAGATTTAGATTCTAGTCTGGCGCTGTTGGCTAACCAAACTTATGATGCAACACGTGCCTATGACAAAACGTATAAGGCTGTGTTTATTGCAAAATTGACTGCCGAAAAACCGTCATATATTAATTATTATTCAGTTCAACAGTTGCAAGAAATTGCTGAAGTTTATGCTTATTGGTTCTCTGAAGAAGAAACTTATAATCCTCAAGGTAAGGCTTTAGAGCGTATAGAAGCATTGCAGAAAAAGCATCATCTTGAGCAAGAAGAGCAATTTGATAATGATTTAGGTCGTGCTGTGGACCATATTGTGATTACGACGATACAAGGTGAGGCAGGGCGTGAAGCATGGCAAAAATTACAGAAACAATATAAGCAGCCTGAGCAGCTTTTCTCAAAGCAATATCAGTTAAAATTTGAACAACAAAATGGTGCTTCTGCTGAGGAAAAACAATTGTTGTCGCAAACAGCTGATATTTTAGGGAAGGCTTATGCTGCTGCGCGTAAACAGCAACTTACGGAAAAAACAATTCAGAATTTAAAACCTGAACATAATGAATTTATTGATTATGAGATTTTCCGCGATGTTTACCAGCAAATGGTTACAACTAAAAAGTAATAAATAATACAGTCAAAAAAAGAACCTACTTAAAGTAGGTTCTTTTTGCTTTATAGAAAATCTTTTAATTCAGGTCTCACACCATTCCATATATAGAAGGCTTCAATAGCCTGACCCACTAACATCCCAAAACCTTCCGCATAAGGCACATTGCGTTGTTTAGCTTGCTCAAGGAAACTAGACGGCTTGCCATAAGCCATTTCATAGGCATATTTGAGCTCTAAATTTTCAGGTAATTGTAATGCATCACCTGAAAGGCTTGCAGAAGTTGCATTAATTACAATATCAAATTTCCCTTCTAACTCACTTAGAGAAATTGCTTGTAATTGAGCTTGGGGAACTGCTGCTTTTAAGTCATCTACCAGCTGTTCAGCACGCACTAGAGTGCGGTTTGCAATCACAATTTTTTTAGCACCAGCCTGTACCAGTGGGTAAATAACACCACGAGTTGCACCGCCAGCCCCTAAAATTAAAATAGCTGTATTTTCTAGGTTCCAGTCTAAGGCTTGAATCGCGGCTACTAAGCCTTGGCCATCAGTATTATCGCCGTGCAATTTGCCATTCTGCATCCATAATGTATTCACCGCTTTCGCAATTTGAGCGCGTTCGGTTAGCACATCACACAAAGCAAAAGCTTGTTCTTTAAATGGTACGGTAACGTTCATACCACTTCCACCATTTGCAAAGAAACTACGCATACTCGGTTCAAAACCATCAAGAGGGGCAAGACGTTTTTGATAGTCGAGATCGACACCTGTTTTTTGAGCGAAAGCATGATGCAATTCAGGAGAGCGTGATTGTTCGATTGGGTTGCCAATTACTGCAAACTGTTTGGTCATTCTTATATCCAAAATTTTAAAATGGCATGAAGCAGTTAAAAACGTGTGCTGAATATTCAGCAGGCCTCACTATAAGCCAAATTGGAATAAGAAAAAATATTTGAATGAGGTTCAGAAAAGTGAAAATAAAAAAGGAGATTCTCTAGGGTGGAAGCCAAAGAATCTCCAAAAAGCAAAAAATTAAGCAACTTTTTCTTTTAGATTTAACCAGTCACGTGGTTTTAGGTAATAGTCAGTTAAACGTTTCTCTGGGGAATCTTCATCCCATTCTGGACGATACGACCAACCTGCAAGGTTCGGTAGGCTGACTAAAATAGATTCGATACGTCCACCTGTTTGTAAGCCAAACAATGTTCCGCGGTCATATACTAAGTTATATTCGACATATCTACCGCGACGGTAAATTTGGAACTCACGTTGAGCTTCGGTATAAGGCTGTTCACGATGTTTTTCAAAAATTGGCAGAATAGCATTTAAATAACCATTACCTACAGCTTGAATATATTTAAAGCAAGTTTCGAAATCCCAACCATTCAGATCATCAAAAAATAAACCACCGACACCGCGCTGTTCGTCGCGATGTTTTAAATAGAAATAATCATCACACCATTTTTTATGTTCAGCGTAGACATGGTCACCAAAAGGCTGGCATAGGTCATGTGCAGCTTGATGCCAATCGATAACATCTTGCTCATCTGGATAAAAAGGAGTTAAGTCAAAACCACCGCCAAACCACCAAATCGGATCTTGTCCTTCAGGTTGTGCAACGAATAAACGTACATTGGCATGAGAAGTTGGAATATTCGGGTTTTTAGGGTGAATCACTAACGAAACGCCAAGCGCTTGAGCTTTAGCGCCAGCAATTTGAGGGTGTCTTTCTGTAGCGGAAGCGGGCAGTTTACTAATGTTGATGTGAGAGAACATCACACCACCTTTTTCAATCACTGTACCATTTTGCAGTACGCGTGAACGTCCACCGCCACCTTCAGGACGTTCCCAATCATCAATAATAAATTCACTCGTACCGCCACCAGCTTTTTCTTGTTGTTCTAAACCAGCACATATACGGGCTTGTAAATCGAGGAGAAATTCGCGGACACGTTGAATATCTGTGGAAGTCGGATGTTGCATAATGACCCTCAAAGATGATTGAGATAGGAGATAGATACATCAAAACACAAAACCATAAAAAAAGTAAGGGATTTTTAAGAAATGTCTCAAAAATCCCTTGTGATTGCTTTTTTAATATTTATTTTTTTAAAAAATCATCTTTTTGGTAAAGGTGATCCATACGTTCACGTTTAGTTTTTAAATACTGTTCATTAAAAGGGTTACGTCCAACTGTTAATGGAACACGGTCAACAACATTAATTCCTTGATCTTTGAGTGCCTGAATTTTCAAAGGATTATTGGTAATTAATTTAACTTCTTTTACTTCTAAATGATCTAGCATGATGCTACACATGTCGTAACGACGTGCATCGGCAGGTAAATTTAAAAGTAAATTAGCATCTACGGTGTCATGACCTTGATCTTGTAAAGCATAGGCGCGAATTTTATTTGTAAGCCCAATACCACGACCTTCTTGACGTAAATATAAAATAACGCCTTGGCCTGCCTCGTTGATGAGCTTTTGAGTTGCCTGCAATTGAGGACCACAGTCGCATTTTAATGATGCAAAGGCATCACCTGTTAAACATTCTGAATGTACACGAACCAAAACAGGGCCTGTAGGGGGATTTTCTAACCCTTTAGAAAGTGCCACATGTTCTTCACCTGATACTGGATCTTGAAACACAGAAATATTGAATTCACCAAAAGCGGTCGGGAGTTTTGATGTTGCAATGAACTCTATAGGCACAGATTAACTCATCTTTTAACCGAAAACGGTTTAAAGTATAGCGTAATGCTGGGAGATTGGTCGAATTGTCATAATCATTTTGCACACTAAGGTTTTCTTTTTTGTATAAAGATGACGATAATAGTTGATAAATAGTCAGATTATTCAGGATAATCTGCCAACCATACCCATGATGTATGAGAGACTGCTTTGCATGACCTCGTTCGCAAATGTGGCTGATTGAAGGTGACTTCATTCGATTGTATGATCGACCCATTTTGACCCAGCTTAGGATTTGCCAGGCTTATAAAGGCTTTGCCACATATGTTGTATACCGAAATTCCAACTCAACGCCCTGTTACGCCATTGTTAGATGCAATTGATCATCCTCAACAATTACGTCAGCTCGAGCATAGCCAATTGGTTCAAGTGGCTGATGAGTTGCGTCAATATATTTTATATGCAGCAGGCCAGAGTGGTGGCCATTTCGGTGCTAATCTCGGCGTGGTTGAGCTGACGGTTGCGCTGCATTATTGCTTTAATACACCAAATGACCGATTAGTTTGGGATGTGGGACATCAGGCGTATCCGCATAAAGTCCTGACAGGTCGTCGTGAGCAAATGACCACGATTCGTTCTAAAAATGGTTTAGCAGCATTTCCAGCCAGAGAAGAATCAGTTTTTGATACATTCGGCGTAGGGCATTCATCAACAGCAATTTCAGCTGGTTTAGGAATGTCGTTAGCACGTCGCTATCAAAATGATCCATGTGAAGTCGTTTGTATTGTTGGTGATGGTGCAATGACAGCAGGTATGGCGTTTGAAGCCATGAACGACGCTGTTGCACATGATGCTGATTTAATTGTTGTGCTGAATGACAATGACATGTCAATTTCTTGTAGCACAGGCGGTTTTGCTAAACATTTAGCTGCAATTTGGGAAAAAGGCCATTTAGTAAATGTAGATGAACATGGTGAGGCTTACATTCAGCCACATCCAAAATGGACCTATAACTCTCGTTTACATCAATCGGCAACAGATGCGGCAGACAATTTATTTAAAGCGATTGGTTTTGATTATTTTGGCCCATTCGATGGCCATGACGTAAATCAACTGGCCCAAGTATTTAATGCTCTCAAGAAGCGTAAAGGCCCACGTTTAGTCCACGTCTATACTAAAAAAGGTAAAGGTTTCACTCCGGCAGAAGCGGATCCGATTACCTACCATGCAATTAGCAAAATTAATGCAGTCTCGGCAGGTAAAACACCACCTAAATATTCTGATGTATTTGGTCAGTGGTTATGTGATGAAGCGGCACAAGATGAGCGTCTACTTGCGATCACACCAGCAATGTGTGAAGGCTCAGGTATGGTTCAGTTTGCTAAAGAATTTCCGCAGAGATTTTTTGATGTTGCAATTGCTGAACAGCATGCGGTAACACTTGCAGCAGGAATGGCTTGTGAAGGCTTAAAACCTGTTGTTGCAATCTATTCAACGTTTTTACAGCGTGGTTACGATCAGCTTATTCACGATGTTGCATTGCAAAACCTTGATGTGACTTTCGGAATTGACCGTGCAGGTTTGGTTGGTGAAGATGGTCCAACTCATGCAGGTGCATATGATTATGCATACATGCGTACAGTGCCAAACATGGTCATCATGGCACCAAAAGATGAAAATGAATGCCGTCAGATGCTTCATACAGCCTATGTCTATAATGGACCAGCGGCAGTACGTTACCCACGTGGCGCAGGTGTAGGTGTTGAAATTCAGCAAGAGTTGACTGCTATTGAGTTAGGAAAAGCTGAAATCGTTGCAGAAATTAAATCTGCTTGTGATGAACAGATTACAATTTTGGCATTTGGTAGCCGCGTTATGGTTGCCATAGAAGCTGCTGAACAATTTGCACAAAAACATGATGTGGGTGTGCGTGTTGTAAATATGCGTTTTGTGAAACCACTTGATGAAAAAATTATTCGTGATTTGGCTGAGCACACACATTTATTTGTCACTGTTGAAGAGCATGCCATTATGGGTGGTGCCGGAAGTGCGGTAAATGAGTTCATGGCGCAAGAACAAATTGTGAAACCTATCATTAATTTAGGCTTACCAGATTTGTTCTTACAACAGGCTTCACACGGACAAATGTTGCAAGACTGTGGTCTAGATGCAAAGGGTATTTTGAGCTCAATTGAGAAAGTTTGGATCAAGTTAAACCAGGTCGTTTAACCCTCAATAAAATTTTTGAAACATTTTCCCCCTAAAAGCGCATATATTTGCTAAAATATTTGCGCTTTTATGCATTATTCTTTGTCAAAATCTTCAAATTTGTCTAGTGGGTGTTCAATGGAACCTATGGTGGTTATGGCTGCGCGTGCGGCTCAAACAGTTGGTCAAGAGCTTTTAAAAGCGCATCAAAATCGTCATAAACTCGATTTACAAGTTGAAGAGAAAGGCATTGATGGCCCAGTAACACGTGTAGATCGTTATTTAGAACAGTTAGCGATTGATACGTTACGTAAAAGTTATAAAAACCATAGCTTCTTAGGTGAAGAGTTTGGTTTACAAGAAGGCAAAGGCCATGATGCAGAGTGGTGCTGGGTAATTGACCCGCTTGATGGCACACAAAACTTTATTAATGGTTTCCCTCATTTCTGTATTTCTATTGCAGTTCAGCATAAAGGTGTTACTCAACACGGCGTAATCTACGATCCAGTACGTGATGAGTTATTCTCTGCTAGTCGTGGTCGCGGTGCAGTTATGAATCAACGCCGTATTCGTGTAAATGTAAAAGATAGTTTAGAAAATACATTCTTAGCAGTAGGCCATCCTTACCGCGCTAAACGTGCTGGTGAAATCGTATCTTATGCAGAGCAGCATTTCGCATCATTATTAGCTGTTACTGAAGCTGGTGCACAAATCCGTCGTGGTGGTTCAGCTGCTCTAGATTTAGCGTATGTGGCTGCAGGTCGTTTTGATGGTTTCTTTGAGCTTGGTTTAAAGCCATGGGATATCGCTGCTGGTGAACTTATTCTTAAAGAAGCGGGCGGTGTAGTTGTTGACGCACGTGGTGGTAATAACTCACTTGAAAATGGTCAAGTACTCGCATGTTCGCTTAAACTGCTAAAACCTTTAATGCAAACAGTTGTTCCAGCTTGGGATAAAGCTGCAAAATAATTTGGTTCATTATTAATAAAACCCTCTGTAATCAGAGGGTTTTATGTTTTAAATAAAGATTAAAATTAAGTTAATTCAAGAAATATGCATAAAGTTGATTAAAAAAGGTGACTTTTAAATTATTTCTGCTATAATCCGCCAACGCACTTAAATTTCCGTTCATTACCTGAACATTCTGTTCTATTCATTGTAAGCGCACGCTGTCCATAGAGAGGACCATTACTTGCGCCCCAATCGCTCAGCGATTCTTCAGGTTCGGCCGTAATCAAGCGTGCGTTTAGTCCACATCGTCGTTACTCGGATTGCTGCTGAAAAAACGTTTCAGCTAATTTTGCTTTGCCGCTTTTTGCCGATGTCTATTTTTTTGTATTTATTAAAAATGGAGCACCCACAAGGGTGAAACTCTCTATGAGCAAAACTTTTGCCGAATTTTCTTTGCATGAAACCTTACAACAAGCGCTTGAAGGTTTAGGTTTTACTGCCCCGACTCCTGTGCAAGAACAAGCAATTCCTGCTGCTTTAGAAGGTAAAGACCTTCTTGTATCAAGCCAAACTGGCTCTGGTAAAACTGCTGCATTCTTACTCCCAACATTAAATGCTTTAGCTGGTCAAGAGACTGTTGTACCGTTCAAAGACCGTATGAAAGCAGTAACTCAACCGAATATCTTGGTAATTTCACCAACTCGTGAATTGGCTCAGCAAGTAAGTCAAGATGCAATTGCATTTGTACGTCACATGAAAGGTGTTCGTATTGCTGCCATTATGGGCGGTATGCCATTTGCAAAACAAATTCAACAATTAAAAGGCGCGCAAGTTGTTGTTGCAACACCTGGTCGTTTACTTGACTTGGTAAATCGTCGTCAAATTAAATTAGATCAAGTAGATGCTTTAATCGTTGATGAAGCGGACCGTATGCTTGACCTAGGTTTCTCTGAAGACTTAGAAGCAATTAGCGAATTAGCGGCTAACCGTAAACAAACATTAATGTTCTCTGCAACATTTGCTGACCGTATTATTCGTCTTGCATCATGCATGATGAAAGATCCTATGCGTATCGCAATTGAAACAGGTCATTCAACCAATACTGATATTACACAAACATTGCATTGGACTGATGGCTTCGAACATAAGAAAAAATTACTTACCCATTGGTTAAGTGATGAAAACTTAGATCAAGCTGTTGTTTTTGCTAGTACGCAAGAAGATACAGATATGTTGGCAGAAGAACTTGCTGAAGCAGGTCATTCTGTAGTTGCACTTCATGGTGCAATGCCACAAACAGTTCGTAACCGTCGTTTACGTAGTATTCGTGAAGGTCGTGCAAAAATCTTAGTTGCAACTGACGTTGCTGCTCGTGGTCTTGACGTTCCGACAATCTCTCACGTAATTAACTTCGGTCTTCCGATGAAGCATGAAGATTATGTACACCGTATTGGTCGTACTGGTCGTGCTGGTCGTACTGGTCAAGCAATTACTTTAGCGACTTATCGTGAACGCGGTAAGATTCGTGCACTTGAAGAATATTTAGAAGCGCGTTTAAGTGTTTCTGAAATTGAAGGCTTAGAGCCATCTCCACCTCCTGCTCGTTCAGGTCGTGATGGCGGTGGTCGTGGTCGTGGCGGTAATGGCGGTAGCCGTGATGGTCGTCGTGGTGGCGGCGGTTTCGGTGGCGGTCGTCGTTTTGAAGGCGAAAGCAACTTCAAACGCCGTGAAGGTGGTCGTGATGACCGTCCACGTCGTAGCTTCGATGATAAACCACGTGGTGAGCGTCCAGCATTTGGTGGTGAAGATCGTCCACGTCGCGAGTTCAATTCAGACCGTCCACGTCGTGAAGGTGGTTTTGAAGATCGTCCACGTCGTGAGTTCGGTTCAGATCGTCCACGTCGCGAAGGTGGTTTCAATGATAAACCGCGTTTTGACTCGAATGATGACAACCGTGGTAATCGCGTAGATTATAAACCACGTCGCGAAAGTGGTTTTGGTGACCGTCCAAAACGTAGCTTCGGGGGTGAAGATCGTCCACGTCGTAGTTTTGATGACAAACCACGTGGTGAGCGTCCAGCGTTTGGTGGTGAAGATCGTCCACGTCGTAGTTTTGATGACAAACCACGTGGTGAACGTCCAGCGTTCGGTGGTGAAGATCGTCCGCGTCGCGAGTTCAACTCAGATCGTCCACGTCGTGAAGGCGGTTTCAGCGATAAGCCACGTCGTAGCTTCGATGACAAACCACGTGGTGAACGTCCAGCGTTTGGTGAAGATCGTCCAAAACGTAGCTTTGGTGGTGAAGATCGTCCGCGTCGTAGTTTTGATGACAAACCGCCGCGTCGTAAATTCGACCGCTAATCAAAATTTAGTTTGAAAAAAAGGCCAGTAAAAATACTGGCCTTTTTTATTTTTCAGTTTTGTTATAAACTAAAAAAATGTGAATTGGTTCAATTTTTTATTAAATAATGCGTAAAAGTAAGCGAAAAGAGACGATAATGGCACAGTTGAAGAACCTTCTGGTTCAGCATGGGTTGCCTTATCTGTTTATTGCACTCGTTTTGTGTAATGGGGTTTACTTCGCCTACGCTTTTATAAATGGAAGTTCTGTTGAGCAATTCCAAGCTTCTGAATTGACCTCTTTTTACGAACATACTTCTTCGACTTCTCTCAAGTAAGTTAGCTTTGCTTTTGTCAAAATTACAACAAGTTTGCTAATTTTCAGTGTTATAGTATGCGTGCATAAAAGTGCAGGAACGATTGCCATTATGAATAATAAAACTCCTCTCTCGACTCAACCGCTTATTGAAGTAAAGAACTTGAGTTTTAATCGAGGGGAACGCGTCATTTATGACAATATTAGTTTAAATATACGTCGAGGCCAGATTACGGCCATTATGGGACCTTCTGGTACAGGTAAAACAACTTTATTACGTCTGATTGGTGGACAATTAGTTCCAGATCAGGGGGAAGTTTTACTCGACGCTAAAGATATTGCCAAAATGTCTCGTCAGGAACTTTTTTCCGCTCGTGCACGTATGGGAATGTTATTTCAGAGTGGAGCTCTATTTACGGATATGTCCGTTTATGAAAATGTGGCGTTTCCAATCCGAGCGCACACAAAGCTTCCTGAAAATCTCATTGCTGAACTGGTTGCATTAAAACTTGAATCGGTGGGTCTACGTGGTTCTGAACAATTAATGCCGACAGAACTTTCAGGTGGTATGAATCGTCGTGTAGCATTGGCTCGCGCGATTGCACTTGATCCCGATTTAATCATGTACGATGAACCTTTTGCTGGTCAAGACCCAATTGTGAAAGGAGTTTTGACACGTTTAATTCGTTCACTACGTGAAGCATTAGATTTAACAACAATTATTGTTTCGCATGATGTTGCAGAAACATTATCGATTGCTGACTACATCTATGTGGTAGCTGAAGGAAAAATTCAGGGAGAGGGTACACCTGAAGAGTTGCAAAAACATGCTTCTCCATTTGTACACCAATTCTTAACAGGTTCGGCAGAAGGACCAGTTGAATACCAGTTTAGTCATCTAGCTTATTTAAATAACGAGGTTCGTCCATGAATACGATTGCCTGGTTAGGTAGACTCGTTATTGAGCGGATTCGAGGCATTGGTGCTGCGGCACATATGCTCTTGCAGATTATTTTTTCACTTCCTAGCAAGGGTGGTTTTGGTCGTTTTGGTTACCAAATGCACCGCGTAGGTGTGATGTCCTTACTTATTATTACCGTTTCTGGTTTGTTTATTGGTGCGGTTCTTGGCTTGCAGATGTATAGCATTTTGGTCACTTTCGGTGCTGAGTCAATGTTGGGTACAGCGATTTCGTTAACCCTACTCCGTGAGCTTGCTTCTGTGGTTGCTGCATTGCTATTTGCAGGACGAGCAGGTTCTGCATTGACTGCCGAAATTGGTTCAATGAAGCAAAGCGAACAGCTTGCCAGTATGGAAATGATCGGGGTTGACCCTTTAAAGCAAATCGTATCACCACGTCTTTGGGCTGGTATTGTCAGTTTGCCAATGTTAACTGTGATATTTGCCGCCATTGGGATTATTGGTGGCAAGATGGTCGGTGTTGACTTTTTAGGTGCTGATGAAGGCTCCTTCTGGAGTGGCATGCAAAATACAGTGCGTTTCGGGCATGACATTATCAATGGCACGATTATTAAAAGTATTGTTTTTGCTTTGATTTGTACATGGGTCGCTGTTTATCAAGGCTATGCTTGTGATCCGACACCAGAAGGCATTGCAACGGCAATGACCCGGACGGTTGTGTATTCTTCATTATGTGTTTTAGGTTTTGATTTCGTGTTGACTGCGGTCATGTTCGGAGGGATTTAATGAAATCACGTAGTAGTGAACTGGCCGTTGGTATCTTTGTTATTATCTTCGGTATTGCATTGTTTTTCTTAGCAATGAAAGTTAGTGGGCTTGTTGGTACTAACTTAAGTGATAGTTATACCATGAAGGCTCAATTTGATAACGTCAATGGGCTAAAGCCACGTGCTAAAGTAACAATGAGTGGGGTTACAATTGGTCGTGTTGATTCAATTACGCTTGATCCGGTTACGCGTTTGGCTACCGTAACATTTGGTTTAGATGGAAAATTGACAAGTTTCAATCCTGAACAATTAAAAGAAGTTCAGAAGAATGCGCTGGAAGAGTTGCGTTATAGCTCAGATTATACTCAGGCTTCTCCAGAGCAACAAAAAGCAATGGAACAGCAACTGACCAGTAACATGACCTCCATCACAAGTATTGATGAAGATGCTTATATAATGGTAGCAACCAATGGTTTGTTGGGTGAAAAATATTTGAAAGTTGTACCTGGTGGTGGTGTGAACTACTTGAAACGAGGTGACACGATTTCAAACACTCAAGGAACTATGGATTTAGAAGATTTAATTAGTAAATTTATTACTGGTGGTGGGGCTGGTAAAGTTGCTGCCGGTTCAGGCTCAACAGAAGCGAGTGCTCCTGCAAGCACTGATAAAGATAGTGCACAAGCCTCATTTGTTGAGTAAAAGATTATTTGAAGGAGTGGTTCCTGGTGAATACGTTGTTTAAACAAACCCTGACAGCAAGTCTTTTGTCTACCATGATTGCAGGTACAGCATTTGCTGCACCTTCAGAAGCACCACCTGATTTTATCAAGCGTGTTGCTGATGGTTTGATTACTCGTTTGAAAGCTGATCATGCAAAATTGCAAAATAATCCAGCATTAGTGAAGAGTATCGTACGTCAGAATTTAGACCCGTATGTTGATTCACAAGCATTTACTCGTATTGTAATGGGTACTTATGCAACAAATCAGTATAGTACAGCGGCACAGCGTGCTCAGTTCGAAACTAACTTCCGTAATACTTTAATTGAAAATTACGGTAGTGCATTTGCTAAATATACGAACCAAAGCTATACCATGCGCCCTTACAAGGCAACTGCGGGTAAAAACCCAGTAGTAACATTGGACTTCAGTCATAACGGCGACAAAATTCCAGTATCTTTCCAGTTAGCTGATAAAGGTACTCAATGGAAAATCCGTAATATCAATGTTTCTGGCATTGATTTGGGATTACAGTTCCGTAATCAGTTTGCTGCAACCGTGAAACGTAATGGTGGCGATTTGAATAAAGCAATTGCAACCTTCCAACCGGATGCAGACGCTGCTGTTAATCAGAACAAACAAAAATAGTAGGTGAAGAGTGGTTCAGTATCTCAACCAACAATTGGTTGTTTCGGGAAAAATTGATTTTGAAAATGCGGAACAACAGTATCAAGCAGGTTTAGCTATCATCAAGAAGCAGCAAAGCTTTCCTCTGGTGGTAGATTTAACAGAGCTTGAGCATGGCAGTACCTTGGCATTGGCTGTTTTAGTTCAATGGTTGCGAGTGACTCCACAAAAGACTGGTTTGCATTTTAAAAATGTACCCGAAAAAATGCTGAAGATCATTCAAGCCTGCCATTTGCAGGAAGATCTACATTTGATCTGATGTTCTAGATGTAAAAAAGCACCTATATTTAGGTGCTTTTTTATGCTTTGGACTAGCATTTTATTACAAAGCTTAAATCCATTTTTTCCAGCGGAAATAAATAATAGGGCCAATAAAGAAACCGATAATAATCAGTAAAACGATGATGAAACTAGTCGTACCATGTGCAAAAGGCAATACATCTGTGTTCATCCCATAGATGCTGGCAATAAGCATTGGAGGAGCTAACATACTTGGTAAGATCGAGAATCGACGGATCGTGTCATTCTGTTCGGTATTAATGAATCCAGACGTTGTATCAAGCAAGAATCGTACTTTTTGGAATAAGAAAGCATCATGTTCTACAAGTGAGCGGACATCTTCACTCAATTCTCGAATATCAGCATCGTAAATATGACTGCCTAATGCTCGAGGACGTGATAAAAAAGTAAGTACACGTCGTAAATCAATTAAACAGAGCTGAGCTTTTCCTAGCATGTCTTCTTGTTGAGCTAGGCGCGTAATCATGTCATCTAGATCTAGAATTTGTTCACGTTGGTGATTGTTAAGAACCTCTGTCGAGTATTTTTCTAAATCTTTGTGGATATCTTCTAAGATATCCGCAAGCTCATCGAGTTTTGCTTCAAGAAGACCTAATAAAATCCACGTTGGATCTTTATAGTCCATATCGTAGTCATTTCGGCGAGCACGCGCACGAAAGGCACGAAAGGCAACTAACTTTTCTCCCCGCATCGTAAAGAGACGGTCTTTATGTAAAATAAATGCAACCGTTTGCACCATCGCTAAAATATGTGAGGAATCTTCTGCGTCACCATCCACTTGATAGTTTTTATTTTTCGTTAAAAAATAAGTACTGATATGCAAAATACCATCATCATCACGGTAGAATCGTGCTGAGGATGAAATATCTTCAAGCGATTTTAGTGTAGGTAAATTTTGGTCATAGGCATCTAGTACCCATTGTTGCTCTTCTTGCGAGGGTGCAATAAGATCAAGCCAGACTAATTCGGGATGTAGATCAAATCCACCATTGATGGTGGCATCTTCCAGACTTCCGCGTTCTGTGGCATAAAAGGCTTCAAGCATGTGTCTTTTTTCCTCACGCAGTCTGATGGAAATGGATGGGTGTATTTTAGACAAGGATTTGCCGAAAAACACTTGCCAATACGCTATTTTGCAAAAAAAAACTCTATCGATAGTTTAGTTTGTCAGCATGACAGTTCAATAAAACGGTTTTTTACACTATGAATTCAATTTGTATTTTCTGTGGGTCATCTCTTGGTTCAAACCCAATTTTCCAACAAATTGCCAAAATTACTGGTGAGGCTATTGCAAAACAAGGTAAGACCTTGGTTTATGGCGGCGGTCGCTCAGGCTTAATGGGCGTTGTTGCCGATAGTGCCTTGCAGGCAGGTGGGCAAGTCATTGGCGTCATTCCTCGTGCTTTGGTCGATCGTGAGTTAGCTCATCCAGGCTTAACCAAATTATATGTGGTCGAAAATATGCATGAGCGCAAAACCAAAATGGCGGATCTCTCCGATGGTTTTATTGCTTTACCTGGTGGTGCGGGTACATTGGAAGAAATCTTTGAACAATGGACGTGGGCGCAATTAGGTATTCATCAAAAGCCATGTGCTTTCTTAAATGTAGCTGGCTTTTATGAAGATTTACTTAAAATGATTCAAGGAACGGTAGATAATGGATTTAGCCAAGCACGGTTCGTTGATAAATTGATCGCATCAGACAAAATTGAAGATATTCTTCAACAATTTGAGCAATATCAGGCTCCTGCTCCAAAATGGACAAATGCAGATGTTCAACCATAAACGAGGTTAAATAAGTGAAAACAATTACGGTCGCTGCTGCAGTGATCTTGAATGAGCAAAATCAGTTGTTGCTCGTGAGGAAGCGTAATACTCATGCTTTTATGCAAGTGGGTGGTAAGCTGGAACCCAATGAGGCGCCAGAGATTACAATGCAGCGAGAAATTTTAGAAGAAGTTGGAAGTTCTTGTGTAATTGAACAATTTCTTGGTCGTTTCGAAACAGCAGCTGCCAATGAGCCAGACCATATTCTGGTCAGTCATTTATATCTTGTTCAGCTTGATCAGGCGCCTAAAATCGCAGCCGAAATTGCAGAAATGAAATGGGTTGATTTAAATGATTCAGAAACGCACCTTGCACCATTAACCAGTGAAATTGTTATTCCTTGGTGTGAGCAGCATTTATCTGTAGTTTAATCGTTTTAACTGGTCAAAGTTGCCGCTAAACAAGCGGCATGGATAGATGTGCAGCCTAATTGTTTAAGTGCTTGACTGAGCGCATGAATAGAGCTTCCAGTGGTTATCACGTCATCAATAATAAGAACGCGGCGATAACGTCGTTTTTCTTGAGTAAGCGCAATAAACTGTTGTTCAATGTTCTCAAAGCGTTCCAGTCGAGAAAGCCCTTTTTGCGAATGTTCAGCAAGACGTTGTACGGGCTGCCAAACAGGTATTTTTAATTGTTTGCTTAATATGTTTGCAAGTAACAATGACTGATTAAAACCACGTTCGATTAAACGTTGATTAGAAATAGGCATAGGCACAATAGCCTGTACCTTGGGAAATTTGAGTTGTTTTAAAATTTCACCTAACAAAATTTCATAATGTAATTTCTGTTCATATTTAAACTGCTGAATGATCCGGCTAACTGGATAAGCATACTCACAGGCCACAAGAACTGATTGATCATTGCGTTGAATTGTTTGTTTAAGCCAAGGTAACTGCTTCCAACAGTCCTTACAGAGCGAATGTTTTTCTCGTACATCTGACTCACATAACAAGCAAGGCGAGAGCAATTGAATAAGATGCTGTGGGTTTAAGAAACTAAACATACGCGTAGCGAGGCGCTTCCGGAAGCCAACGTTTTAATAATGCATCTGCTTGTTCTGGATAATCTTTTAAGACTTGCTGAGCTACATAATGAGCTTGATTGAGTAAGTGATCATCTCGCTCTAAACGAGCAACTCTAAATCCCATATCGCCAGTTTGTTTCGTACCTAGTAATTCACCAGGCCCGCGTAACTCAAGATCTTTTTCTGCGATCACAAAGCCATCATTGCTTTCTCTTAAAATAGAAAGTCTCTCTTGCCCATTTTGAGAAAGAGGCGTTTTATATAAAAGTACACAAAAGCTGGCTTGAGCACCTCGACCTACGCGACCGCGTAACTGATGTAACTGAGAAAGTCCTAAACGTTCAGCATTTTCAATGACCATAATAGAAGAGTTAGGAACATCTACCCCAACTTCAATGACCGTGGTTGCGATAAGAAGCTGTAACTCATTATTTTTGAACGCTTGCATGACCGACTGTTTTTCGTCAGCTTTCATTTTGCCATGCACTAAGCCAATATTAAGCTCAGGGAAGCGTTCTTTCATTTCTTGGTAGGTGGCTTCGGCGGCTTGAGCATCTAAAGTCTCAGACTGCTCAACCAGTGTACACACCCAATATGCCTGTTTCCCATCTCTACAATTCGAAGCAATTCGTTGAAGTACTTCTTCGCGACGATCAAGTGGAATCGTAACGGTTTGAATTGGAGTACGGCCCGGTGGTAACTCATCAATAATTGATGTGTCTAAGTCGCCATACGCACTCATTGCCAATGTTCTTGGAATAGGAGTGGCTGTCATGACGAGTTGGTGAGGGGTGAATTGCTCAGCACCTTTATTACGTAAAGCTAAGCGTTGATCTACACCAAAACGATGTTGTTCATCAATAATTACTAGCCCTAATTTAGCGAAGCCAACATTATCTTGGAATAAGGCATGTGTACCAACAATAAGTTCCGCGTGGCCTTCTTTAATCTGTTGTTCTGCTTGGGCACGGGCTTTGCCTTTTTGTTTGCCAGATAGCCACGCAACTGTAATACCTAATGGTTCAAACCAACGTTTAAAATTCAAATAGTGCTGTTCTGCAAGAATCTCAGTCGGGGCCATTAATGCAACTTGCCAATCGGCTTCTAAAGCATGACAAGCCGCTACAGCAGCAACTAAAGTCTTTCCAGCCCCAACGTCACCTTGTACTAGGCGCAACATAGGTTGGTGTTGTTTTAAATCATTTAGAATTTCTTTAGATACACGTTTTTGTGCATTGGTCATTTGAAAAGGTAAAGCTTCTAAAAGCTTTTTAGCTAATATTTTACTGCTTGAAAAAGCTGGAGATGCAATTTGACGAATATAAGCACGGCGATTAAGTAAACTAATTTGGTGTGCAACTAGCTCTTCAAAAATAAGTCGTTGTTGGGCTGGGTGTGAACCTTGGGCCAACTGGAGCATATTGGCATCAACAGGAGGCTCATGAATGTAATACAAAGCCTCTTTAAGCGCATAGCCATTAGTATATTTTTTGGGGAGCAGCTCTGGTAAGGCATCACTATGATGCTTTAAAGCTTGTTTTACATATTCACGCAGTTTAGGCTGAGTTAGCCCATCCGTACTTGGGTAAATTGCTGTAAGCTGAGTTTTTGGTAGAGGTGTATGTTCATGAATAAGCTGAATTTCAGGATGATACATCTCAAGCCCGCGGGCACCGACGCGAACTTCACCAAAAATACGTAAGCGATGACCCGGTTTTATTTTGTCAGTCAGATTTTTATAAATATGATAAAAGCGTAAGGTGACTTTACCGAATTCATCTTGAACCAAGGCCGCCATAGATTTTCTTTTTCCCGGAGGAAAATCAATTGATCTGACTTCACCTTCAAGTAAATAGCTACGTCCAACCACAAGTTGATTCATTGCAATAATCGTACTGCGGTCTTCATAATCACGTGGCAGATGAAACAGTAAATCATCTGTGGTAAAAATATTTAGTTTTTCGAGTAGGGCTGCTGAAGCCGATCCAACGCCTTGTAACTGATGGACTGAAGTCATGTCCCCTCAACGAGTTTTCTATGCATATATTATTTATCGGTTATGGTAAAACATCTCAGCGTGTTGCTAAACAACTATTTGAGAAAGAACATCAAATTACCACAATCAGTCGTAGTGTAAAAACGGATAGTTACGCAACACATCTTGTTCAAGATATCTTTAAACTTGATTTAAGTAAAATTGAACCAGTGGATGTCGTATATATTTTACTTTCTCCAAACGAGAGTACGGTTGAGGGGTATCAGCATACTTATGTAGATAGTATTGAACCGATTCGAGATGCATTAAAAATACATCCAGTAAAAAAAATAATCGTCGTGTCATCTACGCGGGTATATGGCGAAAATAGAGGGGAGGTCATTGATGATTTTAGTGAAATTCAGCCAAATGATGCACAAGGCCATGTATTGCGTAATATGGAACTCCTTTGGCAAAAACATTATCCAGCACAATGTGTAATTATTCGCCCAACTGGTATTTACGGAACTTCCATAGCCCGTTTGAAGAAAATGGCTGAAAATAGTCAAAGTTATCCAAATATACATTATAGCAATCGAATACATATTGATGATTTAGCAAAGTTTTTGGCTTTTATGGCGGACTATGAAAATCATCAAGCCAGCTATATTGTGACTAATAATCAACCATTTCCTTTGCATGAAGTTATCGTGTGGTTCCAAAAACAATTGGGTTTACCAGAGTTAACGTTAGAATCAAACCAAATCTCAGGTAAACGAATTTATGCGAAACATTTGCCTGAAACGGGTTTTCGATTAGAGCATCCAATTTGCTTTAATGACTATTTATTATGTTTAAATGTTCATAGCACTAAACAAAATTTTGATTAAACTTTAAATAAGAACAGAAATACCTGATGAGGCAGTCAAATTGCCGATAAAGATAAAAAGTTTGAAAGTGAAAAGAATTTGTTTAGCTCTTATTTTGAGCGTAACAGCTGTTGCGAGTTGGGCCGAGGATCAGGTGTGGTGTGCATATGATCCGATTGGTTCCCAAGGGGATATTACACGTCGTTTAAATGACATTCGGTTATATGCTCAGCAATACCAAGTCAAATTTAAAGTGGTGACCTATCAAAAAGAACAACAGGCCATACAAGCTTTTGATGATGGTAAATGTTCAGGTTTAGCGGCATCTAATTTTAATACTTATCGCTATAACCAGTTTATGGGAAGTACCGCAGGGATTGGGCTTATTCCTAATAATCGTACTGCTAAAAGCTTATTACAGCTTTTGAATCATCCAACAGTCGAAAAAAGATTAATTTCTAAGGATTATGAGGCAGTAGGAATGATTCCTGTTGGCACGGCCTATATGGTCCTAAAAAATAAAAAAATCTCTAGAGTTGCTCAATTAAGAAATCAACGTATTGGTGTGTTACCCAATAATCCACCACAACAAGCATTGGTACGAAGTGTAGGTGCTCAGCCAGTTTACGTTGATTTATCTAATGCGATTGTGCAGTTTAAGCAAGATAAAATCGATATTGTTCCAGCTCCCATATATGGACTATTACCATATAACTTACAAAAGGAGTTTGGACCAGATGTTCAAGTCATTAACTTTCCTTTAGCATATTTTGGCGTTAATTTAATTATTAAGCCGCAAGCTTATCCTGCTAATTTTGGTCGAAAAATACGAGGATGGTTTGTTCAAAATAGCCAATTGCTGACTAACCGTGCAACTCAGTGGGAAAATCATTTACCTGCCTATTACTGGGTAGACGTTTCTTTTTATGAAAGGCAGAGCTACGACGTGATGGTTGCCAAAATACGTAATCAGTACGTGCTTTCAGGTTATTACGATGCTTATTTTGTTCAACTTATGAAGCGTTTACGTTGTATGGATGATCCACGCTATTTTGAATGCCCAATTCGCTAATAAAATAAAAGGCAACCGAAGTTGCCTTTTATTTTGACTCAAAATTTTAAGATTTTTTACGTTTTAAACGTCGTTTTGCTTGTTGAGATGCCATCGCTTCAAGCGCATCTTTTAATTCTTCGTCAGTAAAGGTCGTGATGTGCTGCAACATTTGTAAGGTTACTTCATCAAGAACCAACTGTGCGCCAGCAGCCATTTGACGGAAATTGTCATCAAACTCGATTTGGCCTTGGTCGTTTGTACGAATGTAATTTTGCTGTGTAAGTACTTTTAAGAAGCTTTGGAATAAAGCTTTGTCGAAGAACTCTGGCGAATTAAATTCATATAGAACTGACAAACGTTGTCCGAGTAAATGACTTAATTCTTCAACCTGTTTAGCAGAAATATTACCCGAACCACGTTGAGTAATGAGCGCAAGCGTCATGTAGTAACGCTCAAGACTTTGCTTAACAGGCGTAGCTAAAACAACAAGCTGATTATGCTCTTCAGTGTTTGGTGCAGAGCTAATTAAATTACCTTCATCATCTTGCTGAATAAGGTTTGATTGAACCAATGCATTTGCATATTGCTCAATTTGTTCTTTAAGTTCGCTACTCTTCCATTTAAGGAATAACTCTGCTTTCAAGAATGGATACAGGGTGTAGATCACATTGGTTAAATCTGAACGGCTGATTTTTCCATTGTGTTCAACAAGTGATGCAACCAATGAAGGTAAAACAAAGGCATGCAAAATGTTATTACGGAAATAGGTCAGAAGTACCGCTTGGTTATCTTCAATCGCAATAATATCGCCGAGCGCATGCTGAACTCGTTTAATGAGCTTAAGCTTTAAACCATACGCAATAATTTCTTTGCCTGAAAGTGGTGTCACTTCCATACGTTGGTCATATGGGAAGTTCGATGCCAAATTACGGTAAGCTTCAAGCTGCTTAATACAAATTTCTTCATCAAGCGTATGCTTTGGAGTTGCAAGCAAAATAATAGAAAGTAAAGAGACAGGGTTAATCACTACAGCTCGGTTAATATTTTCTAAAATTGCATGTGCAGAGCTATTTACAGCATCTGAAACCGCTTGAGGAATTGGGTCGTCATTTTTCTCGATAAAAACATTTTCTGCATTATGTTGTTTAAGCAAATCATCAAGGAAAACAGGTTCACCAAAGTTCACATGGACTTTACCGAAAATACGTTCAATTTTTCGTAAGGTTTTCACAATACCAAAAATTGATTCAGCTTCTTTCGGTTTACCTTGCATTTCGCCTACGTAGGTCGAGCCTTCCATCAGGCGTTCATAACCAATGTAAGTTGGTACAAATACAATTGGCTTTGTACGGCCACGTAAATGACTATGAACCGTCATAGCAAGCATGCCAGTCTTAGGCGGTAATAGGCGTCCTGTACGCGAACGTCCACCTTCAATAAAGTACTCAAGTGGCGTGTTACGTGATAAAATACTATATAAATATTCTTTAAATACCGTTGTATAAAGCCCATTACCACGGAAAGAACGGCGAATAAAGAATGCACCACCACCACGTAAAAGCTGACCAACAAAAGGCAAGTTTAGGTTATCACCCGCAGCAATATACGGAACCATAAGACCACGTCTATAAATCACATAAGACAATAATAAATAGTCGATGTGACTGCGGTGGCAAGGTGTATAAACCACTTCATAATCTTTTGCCAGTTCACGAACGGTACTGAAGTTATGCACATCTACGCCGTCATAAAGCTGGGTCCATAAGCGTGTTAAAGCAAGATCGGCAAAGCGGACTGCTGAGTGTGAATAATCCGATACGATTTCATTTACATAACCAATCGCACGGCGTTCAGCTTCGAGCATACTGACTTTCCCGCGAATACTTTCACGGCGGATTGCTTCTTGAACATCACGAGATTTCACAACTGACTGCATGACATTACGGCGATCCGATAAATCGGGACCTAAGACCACTTCACGCTGACGATCTAAGTAATCATTTAACGTACTTACAATATAAGTGGCTGGTGAAAGGTTCGGATAATGCTGTTGAGCATATTCAACCAATTCACGTAGCGATTGTGGTTCATGAAACTCTAAATAAGATTGGCGACCATGTAAGCCAATGTTGACCAATTGCTTAACGGTGCTTGGTGTGGCCCATGTATCTGAAAATAAAAGCTTAAACCAAGAATCTTCTTTATCTGGTGAGCGTCCCCATAAAACGGTAACTGGAACAAGCTCTATATCAAGTTCAGGATTTTCTTGTAAGACTTCAATCAGTTTTAGTAAGCGTGGTGGAAAAGCATGAGGAGGAGGATTCAGTAAATTATTTTCATCATTGTGCTGTAAAAATAAAACTGATGCTTTTTCCTGATGAGTGCCAACAACTAATGGGTCTAACGCAGGTTTTAAATTTAAACGACGCGTTTCTCCATCAACCACCAAAGCATTGCTTCGAGAGTGGTTTTGTAAGACATAGCACACCACTTTTTGGCGGTCAGTCTTTGCTTCTGTTTCTGTTGTTTCTGATACTGGTTCAGTAGGAACTTCCCCAAGAACATGTGGTGTTACCACGAGGTCAAGTAGTTTACTCGAAAGCCGACGATACATTTGACCAAACCCACTCTTGGACATAAGAACTCCTACTTCTTAAAGACAAATCCCAGCACCAAATGCGGAGGGTAATTATTTTGAGGCATTTATTAAAAAAACAATATGCTACTTTCTTATAAATTATAATGCTTTTGGCATATTTTATCGTTAAAAATCGTATTTTTAGCTGTTATATGAGCAATGTTCATCAGAAGTTGACTGATTGTTCCATGTTCAAATAGTTTTTTATGGCACAATAGATTCTACACATCTGTCCTTTAATACGATTTTTTACCTGAAATATGAAGGTATCTCTCATGAATGCGTTAACCCAAGAACTAGTCGAGCTTCTCACTTTAGAAAAGCTAGAAGAAAATATTTACCGTGGCATAAGCCGTAATCTTGTCGGTAAACGTGTCTTTGGTGGACAGGTTTTGGGTCAGGCTTTACGTGCAGCATCTTATACAACGGATCGCCCAGCGCATTCTTTACATGCATATTTTTTGTATGGTGGCGATATTAATGCCCCAATCATCTACGAAGTAGATCGTTTACGGGATGGAAAAAGCTTTGTAAGTCGTCAAGTTCGTGCGATTCAGCATGGGCGAGTTATATTTTCAGCGATGGTCTCTTTTGCCAATCCAGAAGAAGGTTTGAACTATCAACATCAAGAACCTGAGTACCCTGCACCGGAAACGCTTAAATCTGAAAATGAGTTGAAACAAGGTATTCTAAACTTTGTACCTGAAAATGTACGTGCTAGTTTCATGCGTGAGCGTCATGTAGAAATTCGCCCAATTGATCCGGTAAACCCGTTTCAGCCGCAACCAGAAGCTCCCTATAATGCGCACTATATCCGCACCCATGACCGTATTCCAAAACAATTAGATGATATTGCCTTGCATCAGGCAATTGTTGCGTTTTATTCAGACTTTACCTTAATGACAACAGCTTTAAGACCGCATGGCTTGAGTTATATTTCTCCAAGTTTGCAATGTGCAAGTATTGATCATGCAATTTATTTCCACCGTCCACTTCGTGCTGATGAGTGGATGCTTTATGACATGGAAGCCACAGTGAGTGCGGCTTCAAGAGGTCTTAATTTTGGTCGTATGTGGCAAAATGGCCAACTTGTATGCAGTACCGTACAAGAGGGTTTAATTCGTTTGCGGGAAATTGAAACTCAATAGTCCTATTGAAGAGCCATCTAACCAGATGGCTTTTTTATTTTTAATGGGAACGATGTGACAAAAAATTGCTCGAATGAAAAGCAACCTCATGTCATATTGTAAACAGGTATGCCAACTGAAAAAAATAATGCTGATATGAACTTAAATACACAAATTCTGATTGCCGCCATTTTAGGTTTAGCCTTTGGTTTCTTACTCACCATGTATCCAGACACAGCTTTTGTAAAACATAGTTTATATGGGCTTGGAATATTAAGTAGTGTTTTTATCGGGCTTCTTAAAATGCTTTTGGTGCCCTTAATTTTCAGTTCGATTGTTGTAGGGGTATCAAACTTACAAGCGGGCGGACAGTTAGGGCCAGTCTGGAAAATCACATTTTTATGCTGTTTAACTACAACGACTTTAGCCCTAATTTTAGGTATTAGTTGTGCTCATTTATTTGAGGTGGGGCGTGGCATAGATATTTCTATTTTCCAAACATCTATGCAAAATTATCAAGCACCAGATAGTTTAAACCCGGCAAGTTTTTTCACTAATTTTATTCAAAATACTTTAATCAATCCATTTAAAGCATTTAGTGATGGTAATGTTTTAGCCGTTGTGGTCTTCGCTTTATTTGTCGGTGTTGCTTTGGTACAGGGTGGGGAACGTTTCAAAAGTATTCGTGTATTGAGCCACCAGTTCTTTGAAATGATGATGCTGCTCGTTGGCTGGGTCATGAAATTAGCGCCTTTGGGTATTTTTGCTTTATTAGCAAAGTTAATGGCAACCGAAGATATTTCGGTATTAAGTCGTTTGGCTGAGTTTGCAGTCGTTGTAACAGGCACAACCATTTTCCATGGTGCAGTTGTTTTACCATTACTACTTTGGATTTTTGGCCGCATGAGCCCTTGGACTTTTTTCAAAGGGACACGTACAGCATTAATTACAGCATTTGCAACGAGTTCTAGCTCTGCCACGATGCCGCTTAGCATGAAGTGTGCACAAGAAAACTTAGGGGTGCGCCCTCAAACAGCGGGATTTGTTATCCCACTCGGTACTCAGCTTAATATGGATGGTACTGCTCTATATGAGGCGGCAGCTGCACTGTTTGTGGCAAATTTAGTGGGACTAGATTTAAACCTGACACAGCAAATTATCGTGTGTTTAACAGCAATGATCGCATCACTTGGTGCACCTGGAATCCCGAGTGCTGGCATGGTGACTATGATTATGGTTTTACAATCGGTAGGTTTACCAGCTGAAGCAATTGCCATTTTACTGCCAATTGACCGCTTACTAGATACGGTGAGAACGGTGGTAAATGTACAGGGCGATATGATGATTAGTGTGGTTGTGGATCGTTATACCAAAGATAAAGATATCAGTATCTAATATCTCGAAATAAAAAAGCAGGATTTAAAATCCTGCTTTTTTTATTTTTAAGCAGCTTGAAGTTCTGCTCTTTTTGCTGCTGGAGATTGCGATAAATAACTAACCGCATCTTCAGTGCTACCTTCTTTTACTGGATCATACCAAGGCATGAGGTAATCAATTTGTTGAGCAATAAGCCAAAATGGATTTGGTAATACTTGGTTATCTTTACGACTAATCTTAAGCCATTCTATAGCAACCCATACTGGGAAAAATCTCGTCTTGGCCGCATCAGCAAAACGAGGGTCTTGTTTCATAATATGTGCAGCACCGTCTACCCATAAACCCAGTACCAGTACAATCACTGCGAGGCTTAAATAGTAGCGTGGAATATATCCACCACCAAGATGACGATATAAATCAAAGGCTACGGTACGGTGTTCAATTTCTTCTGAACCATGCCATTTAACCAGATCGACCATTTCAGGGTCAGCGCCTAATTCTTCCCAGCGTTTGTTATAGAGAGCATATTTGCCTAATACACAGGTCATATGTTCAACAGTGGCAATAACGCCTAAACGGAAAAGGTCCCATTGCTCTTGTAGAACTTGAGGGACTTCTTTATCGAAAGGCTTATCTGCTAAGGCTTTGGTAAATAGATAATTCATAATGTCCAGATTTCTCTGGATATCAATATTGCGCGCACTTAAATATTCTTTATTGGCAGAAGTATGTGCATTGGCATGCATAGCTTCCTGACGTATAAATGCTTGTACATCCTGCTTGAGTTTTTCATCTGTGATTTGCGGTAAAACCTTGTTATACAAACGGCAAAACCAGAACTCTCCAGCAGGCAAGATGTTATTAATTTCATTAATAAAATAACTTGCGAAAGGCTGATTAGGAATCCAGTCGACAGGGGTATCTTTCCAGTCAAATTTCACTTTACGTGGAAGAATTTTATAATCAATAGAAGAACCTAAAGCCTTGTTCTTCAAAAAAGATAACAATTTCATCATTTAGTCCTGATTTTTAACTCGATGAAGTTATAACGAGTATAAAAAAAGCCCCTACATTTGTGTTTAGCAATAGGGGACAATTGAGTATAAATTTAATGAAAAAATTGTATCTGTTATGACAATTTAGCTTTCAGCATCTTCATCTGTCGCTTCAGGGATTGAATCGACATCAAATTCTGGCTGTTGATCTAGCGTAAAATGCAGACGTCCACCCATGACACTTGCAAGCTCTTCCAAACCTAATTTGTTAAGTGAAGAGAAAAGCTGAATGGAAAAATCAAGCTTCATTTTTTTAAGTTGTTGTTTAACTTCAAGCAATACTTTATTTGCAGGACCACGATTAAGTTTGTCTGCTTTCGTTAAGAGTATATGAACAAATAGATGACGCGAATAAGCCCACTCTAGCATCATCATGTCAAAATGCTGTAGAGGATGGCGAATATCCATAAGTAAGACTAAGCCTTGTAAGCTTTTACGGTGAATTAGATAGTTTTCTAATTCCTTTTGCCATACCTTTTTCATATCTTCAGGTACAGCTGCATAACCGTAACCTGGAAGATCGACTAAACGCTGATCAGGATTACCTAGACTAAAGAAGTTAATCATCTGAGTACGACCAGGCTTTTTAGAAGCACGGGCAAGTTGTTTCTGATTAGTTAATGCATTAATAGCACTAGACTTACCAGCATTTGAGCGTCCTGCAAAAGCAATTTCGTAGCCACTATCTTCAACACAAAGTGCCAATTTAGGTGCACTCATTAGAAACTCAGCTTGGCGTAACCAGTTTAGAGATTGCACAGCATAGGCTGTGATCGCCGGATCTGGTGCTTTTTCATAGCTGATCTTTTGCTTGGGTGCGAGTCTGGCTTTGGTGTCTTTCGATTTTTCACTACGACGCATAAAAAATAACTTTTTAAATGAGAGGGCTCGCGCCTAGTATAAAGGAGCTTGGGTATTCTTGCTAATTTTCAATAAATCAACTTATGAAAATCAATAGAAGTTAGATTTCTAAAAAGGCAATAGGGGAGTTAGCAGGAGCAGATTTTGATTGCTGCAAAACTTCTCCGAGTGTGTATTGGTCTAGGCTTTGATAAAAGCTCTCTAAAGCTTGATCTAAAATACCTTTTAAACCACAGTGACTGCGTAATACACAAGGTGGTGTATTGCATTCAACGATTTGATTATCACCTTGTAATATTCGAACAATTGAACCCAAATTGGAGTTAAGTGCATCTGGGTTTAAGCGAATTCCACCGCCTTTTCCACGAATGGTAATAATCCATTCTTGTTTGCCCATAAAGTGAACAACTTTAACCAGGTGGTTTTGTGAAACATGCAAATCTTTCGCGATTTCTGCAATCGTGTAGGGTGCATCACTTGGGCGTGCAACATACATTAATATTCGTAATGCATAATCGGTAAATTTATTAAGCTGCATGATCACCAAAAATGGAAGAGAAAAAGGATGATCATCTTAGCCTGAAAGTTTAAATAAGAAAACTTTCAGGCAAGAGGTTTTTACATTACAGCGTTAAAGGAGCTGAAACCTGTACTTGATCACCAACTCTATAATGCTCAAGCAAGATGTTCGAAACTGAAAATTCAGTATGGTTTTCTTCAGGCTGAACTTCAAAGTGATATGAGTTATTTTCTTGAGCTTCTGTAAATTTAAAAGCTTTCGGCTGTTCAAGCTGTTGCTCTGGGACTTGTACTTTTACCGAAATAAAAGCATTTGCAGGACTGGTTAGTACGTCCTCATGATCAGTTGCTTTTAAAGTGAAACGTTTGCCAGATTCAAGAGGATCAATTTGTGTAATTTCAAATGGACGCCAGCCAGCCCATCCACCTTTTAAGCTCTCAAGTTGTTCATATTTTTGTTTTTCAACGCCAATCAAGATATCTGCCAATTGTAGATAAGCTTGCTTCCACGCTTCGATAAGTTCTGATTCAAATGGCACGTTAAGTACTTCACTAATTGAATGAAGTAGGTTGTCACCAACAATTGCATATTGATCAGGCTGGATATCTAAGCTCACATGTTTAGTGGTGATACGTTCAACAGCTTTAGCTAGAACAGTAGGGTTCTCAATATTTTCTGCATAAGCAAGAACGGCAGCTGCAAGCGCACGTGGCTGACGTAAGCTAGTTTGGTCATCTAAGTTAAAAACATTTTTTAATTCGGGATTGTTATTAAGCATACGCTTATAAAAGTATGTAGTCAGCGTAACGCCGTGTTCACGTAAAACCGGTACAGTAGATTTAACAAGTTCAATTTGTTGTGGAGTCATGGCTAGACCTTATTTATCTGGCTATATAAGATGTATTTAAAATACATCTTTAAAAAAGTAATGGCAATAGCTTTTCGAGAAAAACCATAAAAAAATTAGGGGATATAAAATCCCCTTAAATTAACATTATGTTATTAAATGTTTTTATTTACCAAATAAAGAACCAAGTAGGCCTCGAACAAGTTTTTGACCTGTACTTCCTCCTAAACTGCGCGCAGCACTTTTTGCAAAAGTTCCAACAATATCTTGGGTGAGTTTGGCTCTTTCACGCGCTGCTCGTTCTTCCTCTTTTAATTGATCACGTGCCAATCTTTCCTGCTCTTTCGCCTGCTGTTTTGCTAGGGTTTCTTGCTCTTTCGCTTGTTGTTTTGCAAGCTCGGCATTTTGTTGCTGCTGTTCGCGTTCAGCCACTTTATTTTGTAGCATTTCATAGGCGCTATCACGATCTACAACCTGCTCATAAACTCCAGCAATAATACTTTGTGAGATTAAAGCTTGACGCTCTTCTGGAGTGATTGGTGTAAATGCAGAGTAAGGAGGCATGACCCAACCACGCTCAACAATTTGTGGAGTACCTTGCTCATCTAGGCAGCTAATGAGTGCCTCACCAACACCAAGTTCAGTGATCGCTTCATCAACTTTAAAGTTTGGATTGGCTCGGAAAGTATCTGCTGCGGTTTTTACCGCTTTCTGATCTTTAGGGGTAAATGCGCGTAGGGCATGTTGAACGCGATTACCAAGTTGACCTAGAACACTTTCAGGTAAATCGAGTGGATTTTGGGTAATGAAATAGATACCGACTCCTTTAGAACGAATTAAACGTACAACTTGTTCAATTTTGTCTTGGAGTGCTTGGCTGGCATTGTCAAATAATAAGTGAGCTTCATCAAAGAAAAACACGAGTTTAGGTTTATCCATATCACCGACTTCTGGAAGCTGTTCAAATAGTTCTGAAAGCATCCATAAAAGGAAAGTGGCATATAGCTTAGGTGTATTCATGAGCTTGTCAGCCGCAAGAATATTAATGTAGCCATGACCATTTGCATCGGTTTGAATAAAATCTAAAATATTTAAAGCAGGTTCACCAAAAAATTGCTCTCCACCTTGGTCGGCAAGGGCGAGTAAATTACGCTGAATAGCGCCTAGGCTTGCTGGAGATAAATTGCCATATTCTGCTTTAAACTCGGCTGCATGTTCACTCACAAAAGTGATCATGGCTTTTAAATCTTTAAAATCTACTAATAGTAGACCTTGGTCATCTGCAATACGGAATACAGCAGATAGCACACCCTCTTGAGTATCATTTAAATTGAGCATACGAGCCAATAAAATTGGCCCAATTTCAGAAATGGTAGTGCGAATAGGGTGGCCTTGTTGGCCAAATAAATCCCAAAAAACAACTGGATTAGCTGCGAAAGGAACGCTATCAATCTGCAAAAGCTTTAGTCGCTCATTAAATTTATCTGAAGCTTCTCCCGCTTTGGCGAGACTCGAAACATCACCTTTAGCATCGGCAAGAAATACCGGTACACCAATTCGAGAAAAACTCTCTGCTAGAACTTTTAACGTAACTGTTTTACCTGTACCCGTGGCGCCCGCAATAAGTCCATGGCGGTTAGCAAACTGGGAAAGTAAAACAATTTCTTTGGATGTGTCATTAATATTTTTAGCAATAACAATCGGTGTACCCATATATTTTTATCCTGTGGTTCGAGTCACTATGATCTTGTCGTTTTACAGTTGTTTCAGTGCATTTTCGATATCTTGTATTAAATCTTGTGGATCTTCTAGTCCTATACAGAAGCGAACCAATAATCCTTGTTGTAAATGTGTATTCTCAAGTTTTCTCATCATTTTTAAATCATAAAGCATAATCAGACTAACGGGTCCTCCCCAGCTAAAACCAAGCTTAAATAACGCTAAGGCATCGCAAAAACGACGTACTGCTGTAATGTCATATTCAGGTTTGAAAATAACACTGACTAGACCAGCACTTTGATTATCTATGCAGATTTCTTGCCAATATTGATGGCCTGGGGCGGCCTCATCACTTGGATGTAGAACTTGTGCAAATTGAGATTGGTTTTTTAGCCATTTAAGTAAAGTTTGAGCATTGGCTGATTGTTGTTCATAACGTAAAGACATATGAGCAAGACTGCGTTGGACTTGAGCTGCATCATCTCCTGAAACTGCAATACCTAAAATGGCATGTGTACGGAACAGGCGGTGATGAAGTTTCTCATCACGAGTTACAATGCTGCCCATTAAGATGTCACCACCACCACTCGGATATTTGGTGAGTGCATGCACGGTTAAATCGACTGATAGATGTTCATCAGAAAAATTAAAAGCATTAAACGCAAGCCCAGCTCCCCAAGTGTTATCTAGAGCAGTTAATACACCGTGCTTTTTAGCTTTTTTGACTAGATTCTTAAGATCAGGAAATTCTAGAGTAACTGAGCCTGCTGCCTCTAACCACAACAGTTTGCTTCTTTCGGTTGGTTGAAAGCTTGAGGCGTCAATAGGGTTGTACACTTTGACAATAACGCCATATTGATTTTGCAGATGATTTAAATGCTCAAGGTTTGGTCCATAAATGTTGTCTGGTACCCATACTTCATCATTAGTGCTTAAGAATGCTGAGTTCACAACATTAATTGCTGATAAGCCACTTGGTGCAAGTAAACAATGCAATCCACCTTCAATTTGCGCAATATTGTCGCCTAAGGTGAAGGTGGTGGGGGTGCCGTGTGTCCCATAGCTATAATCGTAATCATCCGTCCAGTGGCGATCAAAAAGGTGCGAAGTTGATTTAAAAATAATAGTAGATGCACGAAATAAGGGTGGTTGTACTGTTTCAATAAATTGTGGAGCCTTTCTTTGTGCATGAATGAGGCGAGTCTGGAAGTCGTTATGCTTTTTCATAGTGCTTTGCATTTCAAATAATAAAGTTAGATTAAGAGAAATTTAGATTCTTCGCTAGATTTACGAAGTTTTATAAGACGTTTCGTTACAGTAGACTCATAAAATAAAAACTTGGCTTTATTTTTGCAAAGACCACTACAACATTCTAACAACAATAGGTTTAAGCGCATGAAGTCGCATTTACGTGTTCACTATTTTCAACATATCGCGGGTGAGGGATTTGGAAGTTGTTATTCATTTTTAAAAGCCCATCACGCGACAATTAGCTCTACAGAGTTTTTTGCACTTCCGGTTGATCGGTCACTTGAAATAGAAGCTTTACCTCGAATTGATGAGGTTGACTTATTATTGGTCATGGGTGGTACCATGAGTGTAAATGATGAGGCAAACTTCCCATGGCTAAAGATAGAAAAAAGATGGTTGCGCCGTTATTTGGCAGCAGGAAAGCCAGCTATTGGTCTTTGTTTAGGGGGGCAGTTAATTGCTAATGCGTTAGGGGCTGCGGTAAGCCGTAATCGCTATCAGGAACTTGGGTGGTCAACAGTTCAGAGAGTTGCGAATCTACCTCAAGAAAGCTTCCCATTACCAGAGAAAATAAAGGTGATGCAGTGGCATAGCGAGACATTTGAAATACCTAAAGGTGCTATACATTTGGCTGAAAATCAGGCCTGTCGCAATCAGATGTATCAGATTGGAAAAAATGTACTGGGTTTTCAGTTCCATCCAGAGATGACACCAGCAGCTCTAGCGCTTTTACTTGAAGATGAAGAAGAGCTTTCTATTTTTGATGGAGAATATGTTCAATCTACGCGTGAATTATATTCTTCCGAAGCACAAAAATTTGAACAAGGTAATCAACTTCTAAATAAAGCGATTGAATTTGTAATAAGTGCTTAGTTTAGTTCGCAATACTCGATTAAAGCAGGTTTTGTGGAGAAAATAGAAAAAGAGAATTGCATAAGACTTAAACAATCGTTATAATGAGCGACCCTCAATAGGAGGGGCATTTACTGCGAAGAAAGTGGTAAATGTGCATTACAGTCGTGGCATCGATCATGACCTTAGTGATTTTCACTGCCTTTGACACTTACCAATGGGTGAGATGCGTCAAAGGTGATTCTTTATATGTTTGGCTTGGAGTTTACTGGTATGTCTAACCAGAGAATTCGTATCCGTTTGAAGTCTTTTGATCATCGTCTGATTGATCAATCTGCTCAAGAGATCGTAGAAACCGCTAAGCGTACTGGCGCACAAGTTTGTGGTCCAATTCCGATGCCTACTCGCATCGAACGCTTCAACGTTCTTACTTCACCGCACGTTAACAAAGATGCGCGTGACCAGTACGAAATCCGCACCTACAAACGTTTGATCGACATCGTTCAACCTACAGATAAAACTGTTGATGCATTGATGAAATTAGATCTTGCGGCTGGTGTTGATGTTCAGATCGCTTTGGGTTAAGGCTTTCGGTTGATTAACTTTTAAGTTAATTAGGCCGCTTTTTTAGAGGTTTATGCACATGGCTATTGGTTTAGTCGGTCGCAAATGTGGTATGACTCGCATCTTTACAGATGCAGGTGTTTCTGTACCTGTTACAGTCATCGAAGTCGATCCAAACCGCATTACGCAAATCAAAACACTTGAAACTGATGGTTATCAAGCTGTTCAAGTAACTACTGGTGAACGTCGCGAATCTCGCGTAACTAACGCTCAGAAAGGTCACTTCGCGAAAGCTGGTGTTGCTGCTGGTCGTTTAGTTAAAGAGTTCCGTGTTACTGAAGCTGAGCTTGAAGGTCGTGAAGTTGGCGGTACTATTGGTGTTGATTTGTTCACAGTTGGTCAAGTAGTTGACGTAACTGGTCAATCAAAAGGTAAAGGTTTCCAAGGTGGTGTTAAACGTTGGAACTTCCGTACCCAAGACGCTACTCACGGTAACTCAGTTTCTCACCGTGTATTAGGTTCTACAGGTCAAAACCAAACTCCTGGTCGCGTGTTCAAAGGCAAAAAAATGGCTGGTCACTTAGGTGATGAACGCGTAACAGTACAAGGTCTTGAAATCGTATCTATTGACGCTGAACGTTCTGTTTTAGTTGTTAAAGGTGCAATTCCTGGTTCAACTGGCGGTGACGTGATTGTACGTCCTACCATCAAGGCCTGAGGGGAAATACCGTGAATTTGAAAACTGTTTCCGGCTCTGCTGTTGAATTGTCTGAAGTTGCTTTCGGACGTGAATTTAACGAAGCTCTTGTACACCAAGTTGTTACTGCTTACTTAGCAGGTGGTCGTCAAGGTACTCGTGCTCAGAAGTCACGTGCAGACGTTTCTGGCGGTGGTAAAAAACCATTCCGTCAAAAAGGTACTGGTCGTGCTCGTGCGGGTTCTACTCGTAGCCCAATCTGGGTTGGTGGTGGTAAAACTTTTGCTGCTCGTCCACAAGATTGGTCTCAAAAAGTAAACCGTAAAATGTATCGCGGTGCAATGCAATGTATCTTAGCTGAACTTGTTCGCCAAGATCGTCTTGTACTAGTTGAAGAGTTTGCTATTGCAGCTCCAAAAACTAAAGAATTGCTTGCAAAGCTTGGCGATTTAAATGCCGCTCGTGCATTGATCGTTACTGAAGCTGTAGATGAGAACTTATATCTTGCAGCACGCAACCTTCCGCATGTAGATGTGGTGGATGCTACTGCAATCGATCCTGTAAGCTTGATCGCGTTTGATAAAGTTGTGATGTCTGTAGCTGCTGCTAAGAAAATTGAGGTAGAACTCGGATGAACAACGAACGTATCTATCAAGTCCTTAAAGGACCAGTCTTCTCAGAAAAGGCACAAGTTTTAGGTGATACTGTTGGCGTTCAAGTATTTAAAGTAGATATTAATGCTACTAAACTTGAAGTTAAAAAAGCAGTTGAAAAACTTTTTGGTGTAGAAGTTGTTAAAGTTAACACTACTATTACTAAAGGTAAAACTAAGCGCTTTGGTAAAACATTAGGACGTCGTTCTGATGTTAAAAAAGCATACGTCACCCTGAAAGCTGGCCAAGATGTTGAAATGGCTGACTTGGGCGATACCGCTGAAAGCGCAGCGGAATAAGGACGAAAATTATGCCGATTCAAAAATGTAAGCCAACGTCTCCAGGACGTCGCTTTGTAGAGAAAGTGGTTCATGACCACCTTCACAAAGGCGCGCCTTACTCACCGTTGGTTGAAGCAAAAAAACGTACTGGTGGTCGTAATAATAACGGTCACATTACAACTCGTCACGTTGGTGGTGGTCATAAGCAACACTATCGTATCGTTGACTTTAAGCGTAATAAAGACAGCATCCCAGCTGTTGTAGAGCGCATTGAATACGATCCTAACCGTACAGCACATATTGCTTTGTTGAAATATGCTGATGGTGAGCGTCGTTATATCATTGCTCCTAAAGGCTTACGTGCTGGTGATAAAGTACAATCTGGTAACGATGCTCCAATTCGTCCAGGTAACTGCTTGCCACTTCGTAACATGCCTATCGGTTCTACACTTCATAACGTTGAACTTAAAATTGGTAAGGGTGCGCAATTAGCGCGTTCTGCTGGTGCTTCTGTTCAGTTGTTGGGTCGTGATGGTTCTTACGCGATTGTTCGTCTTCGTTCAGGCGAAATGCGTAAAATTCATGTTGAATGCCGCGCTGTAATTGGTGAAGTTTCTAACCAAGAAAACAACCTTCGTTCATTGGGTAAAGCTGGTGCTGCGCGCTGGCGTGGTGTTCGTCCTACCGTACGTGGTATGGCGATGAACCCAGTTGATCACCCGCACGGTGGTGGTGAAGGGCGTAACAAAGGTATTCAACCTGTAAGCCCGTGGGGTCAAAAAGCTAAAGGGTACAAGACACGTACCAATAAGCGTACGACTAAGATGATTATTCGCGACCGTCGCGTCAAGTAAAGGAATCTGACTAATGCCTCGTTCTCTGAAAAAAGGCCCATTCGTCGATGCGCACTTGTTCGCTAAGGTTGAAGCGGCTGTTGCTAGTAACTCTCGCAAGCCGATTAAAACTTGGTCTCGTCGTTCGATGATCCTTCCAGATTTTGTTGGTTTAACAATTTCTGTTCATAATGGTCGTAATCACGTTCCAGTAATTGTTACTGAGCATATGGTTGGTCATAAACTCGGTGAATTCGCGCCAACTCGTACCTATCGTGGTCACGGTGTTGACAAGAAGTCTAAACGTTAATAGGTGTCATGATGGAAGTAACTGCTAAATTACGCGGTGCCGCTATCTCGGCACAAAAGGCACGTTTGGTTGCAGATCTTATTCGCGGCAAATCTGTTGCGCATGCTTTAAACATCTTAAACTTCAGCAATAAAAAAGCTGCTGTTTTAGTAAAAAAAGCATTGGAATCTGCGATTGCAAACGCTGAACACAATAACAGTTTAGATGTTGACGATCTTAAAGTTTCTACGATTTACGTTGATGAAGGTGTTAGCCTTAAACGTATTATGCCACGTGCTAAAGGCCGTGCAGATCGTATTACGAAGCGTACTTGTCACATCACCGTTAAGGTAGGGGTTTGATATGGGTCAGAAGGTTCATCCAATCGGTATCCGCCTAGGTGTTGTGAAACGTCATAACGCTAACTGGTATGCGAGTCCGAAACAATACGCTGAATACTTGCTTAAAGATCTTCAAGTTCGTGAGTTTTTAACTAAAAAACTTAAGAATGCGATGATTAGCAACATTCTTATCGAACGTCCATCAGGCGCTGCTAAAGTAACAATTAGCACAGCTCGTCCTGGTATCGTAATCGGTAAAAAAGGCGAAGATATTGAGAAATTACAGCGCGAACTTACCAGCATTATGGGTGTTCCTGCGCAAGTAAGTATCAATGAAATTGATCGCCCAGACTTAGATGCGCGTTTAGTTGCTGAAGCAATTGCTTCTCAATTAGAAAAGCGTGTAATGTTCCGTCGTGCTATGAAGCGTGCGGTTCAAAACACTATGCGTGCTGGTGCTAAAGGTATCAAAGTTGAAGTGTCTGGCCGTTTAGGTGGTGCAGAGATTGCTCGTACTGAATGGTATCGTGAAGGTCGTGTACCTTTGCATACATTACGTGCAGACATTGATTATGCAACTATGCGTGCAGAAACAACTTACGGTACGATTGGTGTTAAAGTTTGGATTTTCCGTGGCGAGATTTTAGGTGGCATGAAACAAGTCATGAACCCTGCTCCTGCTGAAGATCGTCCAGCTAAACGTGGTCGTGGTCGTGGTGAAGGTCAAGAGCGTCGTGGTCGTCGCGGTGACCGTGCTGCTGACAAGGGAGAATAATCCATGTTGCAACCTAAACGTACCAAATTCCGTAAGGTGCACAAAGGCCGTAATACTGGTCTAGCGCATCGTGGTAGTACAGTATCATTTGGTTCGATTGCAATCAAAGCAACTGAACGTGGTCGTATGACTGCGCGTCAGATTGAAGCTGCACGTCGTACTATTAGCCGCCGTATTAAGCGTGGTGGTAAAATCTTTATTCGCGTATTCCCGGATAAACCAATTACTCAAAAGCCTCTTGAAGTGCGTATGGGTAAAGGTAAGGGTAGCGTGGAATACTGGGTTTGCCAGATCCAACCAGGTAAGATCCTGTACGAAATTGAAGGTGTGAACGAAGAATTAGCGCGTGAAGCATTTGCTTTAGCTGCTGCTAAACTTCCGTTTAAAACCACTATCGTGACTCGGACGGTAATGTAATGAAAACTAAAGATTTACGTGAAAAGTCGGTAGAAGAGTTGAAAGCTTTGCTTGATGAGCAACAGCTTAACCAATTCCGTCTTCGTATGGCGAAAGCAACTGGTCAGTTGGGTAAATCGCACGAAGTGCAAGTTGCTCGTAAGACAATTGCTCGTATTAAGACACTCCTTACCGAAAAACAGGGGAACGGACAATGAGTGAAAAAACAGTCCGCACGTTAACCGGCAAAGTCGTAAGTGACAAAATGGATAAATCTATTGTTGTTCTTATTGAACGCCGCGTTCAACACCCGTTGTATGGCAAGTCAATTCGCCGTTCAACTAAGTTACACGCTCATGATGAGAACAATGTCGCTAAAATTGGTGATGTTGTGACAATCAAAGAAAGCCGCCCAATTTCTAAAACTAAAGCTTGGACTTTAGTGGAAGTAGTTGAAGCAGCTGCTGAGTAATTCGACGTTCTTGTTGCATCATCGGTCAATTTCGAGTACTCTTTGAGCCTTTCGAAATTGTGACCGGTGATGCTCGGTTTTGGAGTAGGGCAATGATTCAAACCGAAACTATGCTCGACGTAGCAGACAACAGTGGTGCTCGCCGCGTACAATGTATTAAAGTACTTGGTGGTTCACATCGTCGTTATGCTTCTGTTGGCGACATTATTAAAGTTACTGTAAAAGAAGCAATCCCACGCGCACGTGTTAAAAAAGGTGACGTGATGAATGCGGTTGTAGTTCGTACTAAATTCGGCATTCGTCGTCCAGATGGTTCTGTGATCCGTTTTGATGATAATGCTGCAGTTATCCTGAACAACAACAAAGCTCCGATTGCTACTCGTATCTTCGGACCAGTGACTCGTGAACTTCGTACTGAACAGTTCATGAAAATCATTTCATTGGCTCCTGAAGTTCTATAAGAGGCAATCATGGCTAAGATTAAAAAAGGCGATCAAGTTATCGTGATCGCAGGTAAAGAAAAAGGCAAACAGGGTACTGTATTGTCTGTTTCTGAAGACCGCGTTAAGGTTGAAGGCCTTAACTTAGTGAAGAAGCATCAAAAGCCGAATCGTGTAACTGGCGCTGAAGGCGGTATCGTTACTCAAGAAGCTTCGCTTCATATTTCAAACGTGGCAATTTTAAATGCTACAACCCAGAAGGCTGACCGTGTTGGTTACCAAGTGATTGATGGCGTGAAAACTCGCGTTTATAAATCAAATGGTGAATCAGTGGCGGTAGCGAAGTAATAGGTTGAAAAGGCAATGGCCAGACTTAAAGCACGTTACAATGATGAACTTAAAGCAAAGTTAAAAGAAGAACTTAGCATTAAGAACGTGATGGAAATTCCACGCATCACAAAAATTACCCTAAACATGGGTGTAGGCGCAGCTGCAACTGATAAGAAATTATTAGATGGCGCTGTAGTCGACATGCAATTAATTGCTGGTCAAAAACCAGTAATTACACTTGCTCGCAAATCTATCGCTGGTTTTAAAATCCGTGACGGTTGGCCGATTGGTTGTAAAGTTACTTTACGTGGCGACCAAATGTACGAATTCTTGGACCGTTTGATCTCAATCGCAATCCCTCGTATCCGTGACTTCCGTGGTTTCTCTTCGAAATCATTTGATGGTCGTGGTAACTACTCAATGGGTTTGAAAGAGCAAATCGTTTTCCCTGAAATCGATTTCGATAAGATTGATCGTATTCGTGGTATGGATATTACTATTACTACGACTGCTCGCACCGATGACGAAGGCCGTGCGCTTATGCGTGCATTCGGCTTCCCGTTCAAATAAGAGGTCGATATGGCTAAGAAAGGTATGGTTAATCGCGAATTGAAACGCGAAAAAACAGTTGCTAAATACGCTGCAAAACGTGCTGAATTAAAAGCTACGATTGCAAACGTAAATGCAAGTGAAGAAGAACGTTTCGAAGCGATGTTAAAGTTACAAGCGTTGCCACGTAATGCATCTCCGGTACGTCTTCGTAACCGTTGTGGTTTAACTGGTCGTCCTCATGGTTACTTCCGTAAGTTCGGTTTAAGCCGTAACAAATTACGTGACACAGTAATGCAGGGTGATGTACCAGGCGTTGTTAAGGCAAGCTGGTAAGGAGCGACTAAATGAGTATGCAAGATACCGTTGCCGACATGCTAACACGTGTTCGTAACGCACAAATGGCTAAGAAACAAACTGTTTCTATGCCTTCTTCTAAGTTGAAAGTTGCAATTGCAAACGTACTTCAACAAGAAGGTTATGTTTCAAACGTAGAAGTTGCTCAAGATGAGACAAAATCTACTTTGACAATTACTTTAAAATATTTCGAAGGCAAACCAGTTATCGAAATGGTTAAGCGCGTAAGCCGTCCAGGTCTTCGCCAATACCGTGGTAAAGATAAACTTCCTAGCGTTAAGCAAGGTTTAGGTATTGCAATTGTTTCTACAAGCAAAGGCATCATGACTGATCGCGCTGCACGTGCTGCGGGCGTTGGTGGTGAAGTTATTGCTTTTGTTTCTTAATAGGTGATTCCTCATGTCTCGTGTGGCTAAAGCCCCAGTAACTGTACCGAATGGTGTAACAGTTACTCAGAACGGCCGGCAGGTCGAAGTGAAAGGCAGCAAAGGTACGTTGTCTTTCAACCTGCATGCGCTGGTCGAGCTAAAACAGGAAGAAGGTAAACTTCAACTTGCTCCAGTTAAAGAATCGAAAGATGCTTGGATGCAAGCTGGTACTGCTCGCGCTGTATTGAATAACCTTGTAAAAGGGGTTAGTGAAGGCTTCGAACGTAAGTTGCAGCTAGTTGGTGTTGGTTATAAAGCTGCGGTTAAGGGTACTGTTGTAAACCTTAACCTTGGTTACTCACACCCAATTGACTACGCTTTACCTGAAAGTGTAACAGCGGAAACTCCAACTGCAACTGAAATCATTTTGAAATCAGCAAACAAGCAGTTGTTAGGTCAAGTAGCGGCAGAAATCCGTGCGTATCGTGCTCCTGAACCATATAAAGGTAAAGGTGTTCGCTATTCGGATGAAGTCATTCTTCGTAAAGAAGCTAAGAAGAAATAAGGCGCGAGGTTCTTATGAACGAAAAGAAACAAACCCGTTTGCGTCGTGCGAAAAGCACACGCTTGCACATCCGTGCATTGGGTGCGACTCGTTTGTGTGTAAACCGCACTCCGCGTCACATCTATGCTCAAGTTATTTCAGCAGATGGTGGCAAAGTTTTAGCGCAAGCTTCAACTTTGGATGCATCTTTACGTAGCGGTACTACAGGTAATGTAGACGCGGCTACTAAAGTAGGTGCTTTAATCGCAGAACGCGCGAAAGCAGCTGGTGTAACTAAAGTTGCATTTGACCGTTCTGGTTTTAAATATCATGGTCGTATCAAAGCCTTGGCTGATGCTGCTCGTGAAAACGGCTTGGAGTTCTAATCATGGCTAAAGTTGAACAAAACGAAGGTCTTGTTGAAAAGCTGGTTGCCGTTGATCGTGTAGCCAAAGTTGTTAAGGGCGGTCGTATCTTCTCTTTCACAGCATTAACTGTTGTGGGTGATGGTAATGGTCGTGTTGGTTTTGGTCGTGGTAAAGCACGTGAAGTTCCAGCTGCTATTTCTAAAGCACTTGAAGCTGCACGTCGCAACATGATTACTGTAGACCTTGCAGGTACTACTTTACAACACCCTGTGAATGCTCGTCATGGCGCAAGCCGTGTATACATGCAACCTGCTTCTGAAGGTACTGGCGTAATCGCTGGTGGCGCAATGCGTGCCGTTCTAGAAGCTGCGGGCGTGCATAACGTACTTGCTAAATGTTATGGTTCTACTAATGCTGCAAACGTAGTAAACGCAACTTTCAAAGGTTTGCGTGATATGACTTCTCCTGAGAAAGTCGCTGCGAAACGTGGTAAATCAGTAGCAGAAATTCAAGGGTAATCAATCATGAAAACGATTAAAGTTACCCAGACTAAATCTTCTTCACATCGCTTGAAAAATCACAAGCTTTGCTTACAAGGTTTAGGTCTGCGTCGTATTGGTCATACTGTAGAAGTGCAAGATACGCCTTCTAACCGCGGTATGATCAACAAAGTCTACTATATGGTTAGTGTAGAGGAATAAGCCATGACTCTGCGTTTAAATGAGCTTGCGCCTGCGGAAGGTGCAAAACGTGAAAACCGTCGTTTAGGCCGTGGTATCGGTTCTGGCGTTGGTAAGACTGGTGGCCGTGGTGTCAAAGGTCAAAAATCACGTAAAAGTGGTGGCGTTCGTCCAGGCTTTGAAGGCGGTCAAACAGCGATTTATCGTCGTTTACCTAAATTCGGTTTCACTAGCCAAATCGCTTTAAAAACTGCTGAAGTACGTTTATCTGAGTTAAGCAAAGTTGAAGGCGACATCGTTAGCCTAGAAACTTTGAAAGCTGCGAATGTTGTTCGTCGTGACCAAGTTCGTGCTCGTATCGTACTTTCTGGTGAAATCACTCGTGCATTCACTGTTCAAGGTGTTGCATTGACTAAAGGCGCTAAAGCTGCAATTGAAGCAGCTGGCGGCAAAGTCGAGGAGTAATCTCGAGTGTCTATGTCTCCTAGTTCTTCAGGTCATGTCAACATGATGAAAGGTCAGCCATTTCACGTGAAATATCGTGAAATTATTCGCCGGATGAGTTTTCTAATCGGTGCATTGCTGGTCTTTCGACTAGGAGCGCATATTCCAGTACCAGGCATTAATAATGCTGCGTTAGAAAATTTATTTCATGCGAACCAAGGAACTATTCTTGGGCTATTCAATATGTTTTCTGGCGGTGCTTTAGAGCGAATGTCTATTCTTGCTTTAGGAATTATGCCTTACATTTCTGCATCAATTATTGTGCAGTTAATGTCTACGGTAATTCCTTCACTAGAAGCCTTGAAAAAGGAAGGTGAGCAAGGTAAGCGTAAAATTAATCAATATACGCGTCAGGGTACGTTGTTGCTTGCAGTGGTTCAGGCAGTTGGTATGTGCGCAGGTTTGATTGGTCAGGGTATTACTCTGTCAGTTGGTCTTGAGTTTTATATACCAGCGGTTACTTCACTTGTCGCTGGAACTATGTTCTTAATGTGGCTAGGTGAACAAATCACTGAAAGAGGTATTGGTAACGGTATCTCAATGATTATTTTTGCTGGTATTGTTTCTGGTTTGCCTAAATTAATTATGCAATCAGTTTCATCAGTAGATAATGGTCAGACAAGCTTAATTGGTCTTGTGATCTTTGGTCTTTTGTCTGTAGGTGTGCTGGCTGCCATTGTGTTTATTGAAAAAGCACAACGTCGTATTCCAGTGAATTATGCACAAAAGCAACAAGGTCGTCGTATATTTACAGCACAGCAGACACATTTACCATTAAAAATTAATATGGCTGGTGTGATTCCTGCGATTTTTGCAAGTTCTTTACTATTGTTCCCAGCGAGTCTTGGTCAATGGGTGGGAAGTGCAGATGCAAATGCTGGATTAATTAAGCGTAGCTTACAAGATTTAGCTTTAGTATTGTCGCCTGGACAGCCTTTGTATTTGGTGCTCTTTGGTGCGTTAATTATCTTTTTCTGTTACTTTTATACGGCTTTAGTATTTAGCCCTAAGGAAGTATCAGAAAATCTAAAACGCAGCGGAGCTTATGTGCCTGGTATTCGCCCAGGTGAGCAAACTGCTCGTTACTTAGATCATATTCTTAATCGTTTGACGTTTATTGGTGCGATTTATATTACGGTCATTTGTTTAATGCCAATGATTCTACAAAGTTCTTTTGGTATCCCATTCTCTTTGGGTGGTACATCATTACTAATCGTAGTTGTCGTTGTTATGGACTTTATGGCTCAGCTACAAGCGCACTTAACATCTCATCAATATGATAATCAAACATTAATGAGAAAAACGACTGCTCATCCTAAGGGATAAGCGCACTTAGAGGTTTCATCATGAAAGTACAAGCTTCTGTAAAGAAAATTTGTGGTAGCTGTAAAGTTATCCGTCGTAATGGGGTTATTCGCGTAATTTGTAGCGCAGAACCTCGTCATAAGCAGCGTCAAGGTTAATCTAATCAAGACCTGTTGATTTCAGTAGGCGAATTGGGTTAATATCCGCCCCTCAAGATTTTGTGGGGCGGTTGATTATCTCTACTGCCTTTTTGGAGAAAGTGAATGGCTCGTATTGCCGGTGTAAACATTCCGGATAACAAGCATGCTGTTATCTCCCTCACTTACATCTTTGGTGTCGGTCGCCATACTGCTAAGAATATCTTAGCTACAGTTGGTATTACTGAAACTACTAAGATCCGTGAGTTGGATGATGCTCAGCTTGATGCGATTCGTGCAGAAGTTGCTAAGGTTCCTACCGAAGGTGACTTACGTCGCGAAATTTCCATGAACATTAAACGTTTAATGGATTTGGGTTGCTATCGCGGCCTTCGCCATCGTCGCAGCTTGCCTGTCCGTGGTCAACGCACCAAAACTAACGCACGTACCCGTAAAGGTCCGCGCAAACCGATTAAAAAGTAAGATTTCTGGAAGCTAAAAGATGGCTAAAGATACTCGCACACGCAAGAAGGTCACTCGTACCGTCTCTGAAGGTGTTGCACACATTCACGCGTCTTTTAATAACACCATTGTTACGATTACTGATCGTCAAGGTAATGCATTGGCTTGGGCCACCTCTGGTGGACAAGGCTTCCGTGGTTCACGTAAATCAACTCCGTTTGCTGCTCAGGTAGCTGCTGAAGTTGCTGGTAAAGCAGCTTTAGATTACGGTTTGAAAAATCTGGATGTCCTTGTAAAAGGTCCTGGTCCAGGTCGTGAGTCTGCGGTTCGTGCATTAGGCGCAGTGGGTTATAAAATTAACAGCATTACCGATGTGACGCCAATTCCTCACAACGGTTGCCGTCCACCTAAAAAACGTCGCGTGTAAGGAGAAACATTCATGGCTCGTTATATTGGTCCAAAATGCAAACTCTCTCGCCGCGAAGGGACAGACCTGCAACTTAAATCTGGCGTTAAACCTTTTGACGTCAAAACTAAAAAAGCTAACAAAGCACCTGGTCAACATGGTCAGGCACGCGGTGGTAAGCAATCTGAGTATTCACTACAATTACGTGAAAAACAAAAAGTCCGTCGTATTTACGGTGTGTTAGAACGTCAATTTAGTAACTACTATAAAGAAGCAGCTCGTGTTAAAGGCGCAACAGGTGAGAACTTGTTGAAATTGCTTGAAAGCCGTCTTGATAACGTTGTTTATCGCATGGGTTTTGGTTCTACACGTGCAGAAGCTCGTCAGTTAGTAAGTCACCGTAGCATTACTTTGAATGGTCGTCGTGTAAACATCGCATCTATTCAAGTTAAAGCTGGTGATGTAATTGCGGTTCACGAAGGTGCTAAACAACAATTGCGTATTAAAAACGCGATTGAGTTAGCTGCACAACGTGGTATTCCAGCTTGGATCGATGTTGATCATTCTAAGCTTGAAGGTACGTTTAAAGCTGCACCAGATCGTGCTGATTTACCTGCTGAAATCAATGAAAGCTTGATTGTAGAATTGTATTCTAAATAATCCTTGAGGTAGCAATAATGACGCGTACTGCAAACGAGTTTCTAACTCCGCAAGCGATCAAGGTCGAAGCGGTTAGCGGGACCTCGGCAAAAGTGATTCTAGAACCTTTAGAGCGTGGTTTTGGCCATACTCTAGGTAATGCTTTACGTCGCATTCTATTGTCTTCTTTACCTGGCGCTGCTGTGGTTGAAGTAGAGATAGAAGGTGTCGAGCACGAGTACAGTACTTTAGAAGGCTTGCAGCAGGACATCGTCGAGCTCTTGCTGAACCTAAAAGGATTGTCTATTAAGCTGTTCGATCAAAATGAAGCATATTTAACATTAGAGAAACAAGGTCCTGGCGAAATTACTGCTGCTGACCTTCGTTTACCTCATAATGTTGAAGTGGTTAACCCAGAACATTTGATCGGTACTTTGAGTGCTTCAGGCTCATTAAAAATGCGCTTGAAGGTTGCTCAAGGCCGTGGTTATGAAACATCTGATTCTCGTTTCCCTGAAGGTGAAACACGTCCTGTTGGTCGTTTGCAATTAGATGCTTCTTATAGCCCGATTAAGCGTGTTTCTTACACCGTTGAAAATGCGCGTGTAGAACAACGTACCGATTTAGATAAACTGGTAATCGACCTCGAGACAAATGGTACGGTTGATCCTGAAGAAGCAATCCGCAAAGCGGCAACAATCTTGCAACAACAAATTGCAATTTTTGTTGATCTTCAGAAAGACCAAACTCCAGTTGCTCAAGAGCCTCGTGAAGAAGTTGACCCAATCTTGCTTCGCCCAGTAGATGATCTAGAGCTTACTGTTCGTTCTGCTAACTGTTTGAAAGCAGAAAATATTTACTACATTGGTGATCTTGTTCAACGTACTGAAGTTGAGTTGTTAAAAACTCCTAACCTTGGTAAAAAATCGTTAACAGAGATCAAAGATGTTTTGGCATCGAAAGGCTTACAACTCGGTATGCGTCTTGAAAACTGGCCACCAGCTAGTCTTCGTATGGACGACCGTTTTGCCTATCGTAGCCGTTAATTAAGTAGGACTATCACCATGCGTCATCGTAATAGTGGTGTGAAATTAGGCCGTACAAGCAGCCATCGTAAAGCGATGTTCCAAAACTTGGCTAATTCTTTATTTGAACACGAGTTGATCAAAACAACTGTTCCTAAAGCTAAAGAATTACGTCGTGTTGCTGAGCCTTTAATCACTCTAGCAAAAAACGATACTGTAGCAAATCGTCGTTTAGCATTTGCTCGTACTCGTAATGCTGCAACTGTAGGTAAATTATTTACCGTACTCGGCCCTCGTTACAAAGAACGTAACGGCGGTTATCTACGTGTTCTTAAAGCGGGCTTCCGTGCTGGTGATGCAGCACCGATGGCTTACGTTGAGCTAGTAGATCGTGAAGTGAATACTTCAGCTGAATAATTGATTTTATTCAAAAAAGACCGGTTTTATACCGGTCTTTTTTATTTTTGATAATTACTAAAATTATAAAAATGTCCTCAAGTGACATAAAAAAACGGATAAACGGTCAAACTTGACATTGTGTATTGTCAAAATTGTGCTTTAATAAACTTATATTCTCAACAATGGGTATAAAAATAAAATGGAAAAGCAAGTTGATATTTTAATCATTGGCGCAGGTATCTCAGGAATTGGAGTTGCTGCCCATTTATCAAAAAATTCTCCACAACGCCAATTTGAAATTTTAGAGCGTCGTGAATCTTTTGGTGGAACATGGGATCTTTTCCGTTATCCAGGTATTCGCTCAGACTCAGATATGTCCACATTTGGTTTTAATTTTAAGCCGTGGTGTAAAGCGAATGTATTAGCTGATGGTGCTTCTATTAAAGGATATCTAGGCGAAGTTATTGATGAATATAAATTAAAAGAAAAAATTCACTTTGGTCATCGTGTACTTTCTGCTAATTATGATTCTGAATCAAAGAAATGGCAGGTTGTAATTGAAGATGGCAAGAAAAAACAACAGACTTGGATTGCTAATTTTGTTGTAGGGTGTACTGGTTACTATAACTATGATCAAGGATATGCGCCTTCTTTCCCAAATCAAGAAGCATTTAAAGGGCAACTCATTCACCCGCAGCATTGGCCTGAAAATTTAGATTACACAGGTAAAAAGGTCGTTATTATTGGTAGTGGTGCAACAGCGATTACTTTAGTACCGGCAATGGCGAAAGGTGGGGCTGGTCACGTAACGATGTTGCAGCGTTCACCAACGTATATTGCTAGTGTACCGTCTATCGACTTTATTTATGAAAAAACGCGTAAATTTATGTCTGAAGAAGCGGCGTATAAATTTACCCGTGCACGTAATATTGGTATGCAGCGCGCTATTTATGCATTGTCTCAGAAGCATCCAAAGACTGTACGTCGTTTACTCTTAAAAGCAATTGAAGTGCAGTTAAAGGGTAAAGTTGATATGAAGCATTTTACACCGTCATACAATCCTTGGGATCAACGTCTATGTGTGGTACCAGATGGTGACTTATTTAAGATTTTGCGTGAAGGTAAAGCGAGTGTAGAAACAGATCAAGTTGAGAAATTTACTGAAAAAGGTATTTTACTTAAATCTGGTAAACATCTTGATGCGGATATTGTGATTTCTGCAACCGGTTTGCAAGTACAAATTATGGGTGGGGTTCAGGCTACTATTGATGGCAAAGCTCTTAATTCATCTGAACATATGCTTTATAACGGCGTGATGTTGAGTGATGTACCAAATATGGCCATGATTATTGGCTATGTAAATGCATCATGGACGCTTAAGGTCGATATCGCTGCGGAATATATTTGTCGCTTGTTAAACTATATGGACAAAAATAGTTATGATGAAGTAGTCCCGTCTGGTGATAAGACTGAAATGGAAGAAGATACTGTAATGGGTAAATTATCTTCAGGTTATATCAGTCGTGCGGCACATGAACTTCCAAAACAAGGTAAGCATGCTCCATGGCAAGTTACTAATAACTATTTAGAAGATAGAAAGTCGCTTAAAAATTCAAAATTTGAAGATGGTATTCTACATTTTCATAAACGTTCAGAAACGAATGAGCGTAAGCCAAAACTAGTATCTTAATAGATATTAGATAAATAAAAGGGGCGTAATGCCCCTTTTATATAGAATTTATTAAAGTGTTCTAGAGATTAATTCTTTCATAATTTCATTGGTACCTGCATAAATTCGATTTGCTCGGTGATCTATGTAGGCACGAGCAATTGGATATTCAAGCATGTAACCATAACCACCATGTAATTGAAGACAATCATCAACAACTTTTGAAAACATATCTGAAATTTTATATTTAGCAGCTGCGGCAGCTTCTACACTCAATTTTTCTTCAAGTTGTAATTCCATACAACGATCTAGATAGGTACGGCAGAAATCTATTTCTGTTCTCAGTTCAGCAAGTTTAAAACGCGTATTTTGAAATGCACTAACAGGTTTGCCAAATGCTTTACGGTCTTTTGTATATTGGACAGTATGCGCAAATGCAGCTTCAGCGCCTGCCTGACAAATAATAGCGACTAGCATTCGTTCCCAAGCCAATTCTTTCATGAGCATGATAAAGCCCATGCCTTCCATACCTAAGAGATTTTCTTTAGGAACACGAACATTATCAAAAAATAATTCGCACGTATCTTGGCCTTTCATTCCAATTTTATTAAGAGGCTTACCTTTGCTAAAACCAGCTCTGTCTGCTTCAACAATGATGAGTGATAAGTTCGCTGAACCTTTGTCGTTATTACCCGTTTTACAAACGACTACGACCATGTCACATAAGTAGCCATTGGTAATGAAAATTTTAGAACCATTAATGACATACTCATCGCCATCAAGTACAGCTGTGGTTCTCACTGCTTGTAAATCAGAGCCAGTACCAGGCTCAGTCATGGCAATAGCCGTGACCACTTCTCCTGTTGCCATTTTTGGTAACCACTTTTGTTTTTGTTCTTCATTACCAAAGTTATTTACGTAATTGGCAACAATATCTGAATGCAAAGAAAAGCCCGTACTAGAATCCATAGCATAAGCTTGCTCTTCAATTAAGATCATACTGTACAAACGGTCTACTCCAGACCCACCATATTGCTCTGGCATTGTGGTGCAAAGAAGACCTAATTCTCCAGCCTTATTCCAAAGATCTCGATCAACATGTTGCTGTTTTTCATATTTTTCAATATTGGGAACAACTTCCTTTTCATAGAATTTACGTACTGTCTCGCGAAAAGCTTCATGCTCTTCGTTAAATAGTTTTCTCGGTAACATATTTGGAATAGGACGGATGGCACCAGATTGCATTTGTATTTCTTCCTTGGTTCAGGTGTGATGTTATTTCCTTAAACATACGGAAGCATTTCATGGCGAACAATGTGATGAATGCTCAATTATGAGTACAAGATGATAAATTTGGTCAATTTGATATTTTTAGCGATCTTTGGAATGTGATCAGGTAAACTAGGCGCACTATCAACGCAGATGGGGAAATAAATGTCTGACGAAATGACCTTGGAAGAACGTAAAGTAATTTATCGAGCACGCCGCGGCTTAAAAGAAATTGACGTCTATTTTGACCCTTATGTAAAAAACTATTATCTAAATGCGGATCCGGCAGAGAAGGCCTTATTTGCAGAATTAGTGGAACAAGAAGATCCAGATTTGCTAGATTGGTTCATGGAAGTTTCTGAACCTCCACGCACAGAGTTACGTGAATTTATTTATAAATTAAAACAGTACGTACATGGCTAAACTGTTTTGATAAAAGAATTGAATTTTGAGCTGAAATATAGTCGTTTCTCGATAATATTTCAGCTTTTTATTGGCTTGTTTTTAGCAATCCTACTTTATCAATTGTTACCACCTATGTGGTGGCTATTTAGTCTGATCCTTTTATCTATTGCTTTCCTATTGTTTTTAAAACAATCACGAATTTCTCAAATTGCGTATTTAGATCAAAAATCTTGGTCAGTTGTTTATCTTCCTAAAAAAGTGATTCACCGTGTAGAAATTAATAAAATAATTGATTATCAGCTATTTATGATTGTTTATTTTGAGGGAGCACCTGTGAAAGTAGCCATAATCTGGTTTGATCAACTTCCTTTACAGTATTGGAAAAAGTTAAAAGTCCTACAGAAACTTCATTAATTGTTAGACAATTCTACATTTGTATATTTATTTAAAAATTATAAAAAACAATAATTTAATCTTTATTTTTTTGCTTGTGCTCAGGATTGTCTAATTAAAATATAGAAAAAAGCTAAGGAAATACAATTGTCTGACAATTTCACCTATGGGTATCTATTTGATCGGTTAAAGTACAAACACCAACGTAAAGTGTGTCGGAGGTCTCAAAATGGAGATGCCAACATGGTCGTTCTTGGTCATTGCCATCATTCTGGCAGTGGTGATAGGAAGAGCAGGAACTTTACTCAGGGAACATCTTAACAGAGTTAATTTTAACAAAGTTAAGAGACAGAGGATGCAAGGTCGTCGATCAGTCAATTATTAAATTGGTTAGTCGATTAATTTCATCAAGTGTCCAGTTTATAACTGGGTGCGATTGTAGTAAGGAGGTCTCTCATGGAGATTTCAATGTGGATGTTTCTGTTAATTGCAGTAGTTATGGCTGTGGTAGTAGGAAGAGCAGGAACTTTACTTAAGGATTATATAGAACAAAAATAATATAAGCCGTTAAAAGCTTATCTCAGTTAATAAGTAGCATGTGCTGAACCGTCGCAATGCTACTTTTTTTTGCCTAAAATTTCTGTTTCCCTGAAAAACTGTCAATTTTATCTGCTGTGAAGTGTGTCAAAGTATAAGCGCTACAATTAGAGTAATTACTCTTTTATTCAAGATATGCATCTGCTAATGTACATCTGAAAAGGAAAAAACAAATTACATAGAGGACAGGAAGATGTCTAAAGTCCAAAAAATAAGCCAAGGTTTGGCGATGAGTTTTCTTGCAGCTTCAGTTTTATCAGGTTGTTCATACGTCGTGAAAACCGGAGCAAATGTTGCTTTAGGTTTTACGGAAAAGCACGTCGTTCCGCCTATTCTAGCAATGCAAGATGCTGAAATGGTTTGTAATACTGGTAGTGCCTTAACACCAGCAATCATGTCTACTAAAGGTATGGGTGCAGATCCAACGCGTGTTGCGGTATTAATGTATGCAGCTTCAGGTGTATGTGCTGAGAATCAAGCATTAGAACAGGAATTACGTTATTTGCGTGCATCAAAGGCAGGGCAAGTAACTGAAGCTCAAGATGCACGTATTGCACAAAAGCGTTGGGCAGCAATTGCTGCTGAGCGTCAATATACAGGCTATAAGTTGTTCGCTGATCGTTGGGAATCTAAATATAAATATCATTTAGGTGATTCTTGTCCAACGATGCGTAGTGATACGGATCAAACAGTTTATTTACTTGGAATGATTAGTGGCCTTCAGGCTGTGACCAATGATATTAACTCTGGTGGCGCAGTCAATGTTCCAAAAGATATCGCTGCTATTGTAGAGCGTGGCATGGTCTGTCTTGATAATGAAAAATTCTGGGGAGCACCTAACGCAACGCGTGCTGTTATCTGGACTTTATTACCGGGGGCAGATGAAGGGAAACCTGATCCATATCAGACATTAAAGCAATCAGTGCAAATTGGTGAACAAAAGGGTGTTCGCTTATCTCATGCGTTATATGCGGTAGCTGCTCAAGCAAGTGGTGATGATGCAAAAATCCGTGATGCATTAAGATTATATGCTGCTTCTCAAGCTGATGATAAGCCTGTTAATCCGAACTTTAAGTTAATCGATAGTATGGCAGGTCTGATTGTACGCGGTATTTCTGACCGTTACTGGACTGAGCATACAGGTGTGCGTACTGGAGATGATGGTATGTCACATTTCTGGGATGATAAGAACGAAGGTGCAGCAGAGCTAGATGAGTTATTTGATGGCGGAGCCGCATCTGAAGCTCCCGCTGATTCATCTGCGCAACCAGCAGCACAGTAAACATATTTGAAAGACTAACTTCTTGCGAGTCTATTGTTAAGTTCTACAATAATTGTAAGAAGTTTAATTTCAAGGAGTGTGCCATGAAAGATCATGTACTGAATAATAAAGTGCTTTTGGTCGCAGTGTGCATTTCCATATCTGCATGTCTACAAGTATTTCCTGATACTTTTATTTATTGGCGGGAAAGTTTACTTGGTGAATTCTGGCGTTTATGGACTGCACATTGGGTACACGTAGGGTGGATTCATTTCCTTTTAAACATGATGGCATTCGCCTGTTTACCGTTTATCTTTCCGCACACCAAAGCGTGGCATCTTTTAAGTCTACTTTTACTGTTGCCACCGTTCATTAGCTTGGTCTTCTATTTTTATTTACCTTATATCGAGGCATATGCTGGTTTGTCAGGTGTTTTACATGGGCTATATACAGCAGTTGCTTTAGTTTATTTGCAATATCGTAAAGAACGGAATTTTGCTTTTCTGGTCTTAGGATTAATTATTGCAAAACTGATATGGGAAAATACTTTTGGACAAACAGGAACTGCCCAGTTAATAGGGAGCCCAGTCTTAACTGAAGCTCACTTATATGGAGCAATTGGTGGAGCAATCTTTGGGGGCTGCTATTGGCTTGCTCAAAGATTAAAAAAGAAATATTGACAATACAAACTGTTAAAAAAGTGATTTTAGTCATTCTTTATTAACAAAGTTTGATGCAAATTTGATCGTTGAATAAAGGGATTGGTAGAAGGGGGAAGGAATTAACCCCTGACCAAGAAAATTGCATGACTCAAGCTCCTGTTTCTAGGTTTTTGAGAGAACAAAATTGGAATATTTATGCAAGAACATCAGGAAAAAAGATCTGGATTAGGTCTGTTGGGTTATATCTGGAACGAATGGATCTCAACATTCGTCATCCTCATTCTACTATTAATGACACTAATCATTGGTACCGGGGAGATGATCCACGGGCAATTATTACGTATCGGGGAACGTCTTTATGGTGATCCTGCGATAGGCATGCAATATTCATTTTTGCGTGCTGAACCTGAAAAGCCAACTTGTGATCGACATCCAAATATCGATGCACAAGTAAAAGAACAAATGAAAGCGAATGCATCTGATGATTTTTCGAGTTTCTTTGGTGCAGCATCGGAAAGTGATGTCCGTGCATCGCTTCTTGCAGCGAAGCAACAATGTGATGAGAAATATCAGGCATATGACAAGACAATTAAATATATCGAAGCTAACCCTGGTGTGCGTACTTACCGTGCTATCGAGACAGGTTTCTTTGGTATTTTTAAATTTGGTACAGAAAACCGTGCAATTTTACTGATTTTCATGGTTCTAATTTCTGCGATTACCGCATCGTTAAAATTTCACCATATTGGCTTACGTAATCCAGCAACAAAAATAGATTACAAAGTCTATTCAATCTTTATGGTGATTGGTAATGCGCTACTCAGTTTCTCTGTAATTAGTCAGTATCGCTCAGTCATTAACTCTGGTGTGACACCTACCTATGAAACAGTAACTATTTACTGGATTTGGATGATTCTATTCGTTGTTCTGACTTTAATTAGTCTTTATCAACTATTTTTTTCACCACCAGCAAAACGTGAAGGCGGTAATATTGGTTTAGCCTTATTAAGTGTACCTTTATATGCTTACATGGCTTTGATTACGGGCATAGTATTCACATTCTTTATGGATTATCCAATGGGGCAAGGGATTTACCTTGGCTTGTTGGTTGAGTTCTCAGGTATTTTCTTAAACCTTGCCTTGTTTATTTGGGCTGGTATGCTTTTAACTCAAACACGTGTTATGGACTTGTTCCTTAATGTGCTTCGTCCATGGAATTTGGCCCCAGAAACCTTAACATGGTTAATTCTAATTGCAGCTGCGGTACCGACGGCTTATACAGGCGCGTCAGGTATTTTCGTTATTGCAGCAGGTGCAATTATTTATAAAGAAGTCTGGAATGCGGGTGCTCGCCGTCAATATGCATTGGCTGTATCTGCAATGTCAGGTTCTTTAGGTGTGGTGGTACGTCCATGTCTACTGGTTGTTTTAATTGCAATGTTGGACAGTCGTCATGTAACGTCCGATGAGTTGTTTGGCCATGGTGTTTATGTATTTTGGTTAACAGCATTTATTTTCTTGGGTGTTTCATTACTCTTGGCTGAAGAGAAGTTCCGTGTAAATTCGCCAAAAGTTGCGATTCCGGGCATGATGCGTGCCTTTGTACCTGTAATTCCATACATTCTGATCACTGCTGTTGTTCTTGCTATTTATAAATATGCGCTAGACACAGGAATGAATGAATTTACTGCCCCAGTAATTTTGCCATTAGTTCTGATCGCAATGATTTTGTATGACAAATTGGTCGCTACAAAAGAAACTCCTGCGATTAATATTCATGAGGCGATTGTTCGTGAACACGAACAGAAATCACCATTCCTTCGTGCACATGATCCGCATAGTTCTCAATTCCGTCTTGGTTTTGGTGGAGCACTTCGTTTTGCAACTTCAGAAACTGTAGGCCATATTGGCGCACTAATTATTCTGATGGCATTGTCTGCAAGTGTTGGTGGTTTAATTGAACGTTCTGAAGTGGTTGAATTATTGCCGACTCATTTAGGCAGTATCTATATATCACTGGCATGTATTGCACTGTTACTTGCCATTATTGGTATGTGTACAGATCCATTTGGTGCTGTAATTTTAGTTGCTGCAACCATTGCACCTGTAGCATACGAAAATGGTATTCATCCAATTCACTTCTGGATGATTGTGTTGGTTGCATTCGAATTTGGTTATGTAACTCCACCAGTTGCCTTGAACCATCTACTCACGCGGTTGTCTGTCGGAGATGATGAAGTGAACGCTGCTGATGCTGAAGCGAAAGAGAAATATACAAGTTTCTACTTCCGTTATGAGCGCTGGTTGCTACCAATTATTGTCTTGTTCTCATCACTAGTATTGGTTACTTATGTGCCATATGTATTTAAGTTATTTGGTTGGTATCATTAACTTAAATTAAAATATCGGTTATACAAAAAAGCCTTCCTAAATGGAGGGCTTTTTTTATTAAGAGGGTTCAATAAATTTAGGAAAAAAGAATGGCTAGAGTTATGAATTAAAATAAAAAAAGCTAAAGTTATCTATCTTTAGCTTTTGTATTTCCCATTGAAAAACTATTGCTGTTTGAGCTGAGCTTCAAGCAATTTAACTTGTTCTTCTTTGAGTTTAGTTAATTGATCAGCATCAGCATGCTGAGCTTTTAAAGTTGCTTCCTGATCTTTTAGCTGGCGATGGATGTCATCGAGTTTAGACACTTCTTCTTTTGCTAAAGACTCTTGAGCTGGTACAGGCTGTTTGAGTACATCTTCATTCACAAGCTGTTGTGAACTTGCAGCTTCTGCTACAGGTTCTGAACTTGATGATGGATCCGTGGTTTTAGCAGGAGCGGGTGTCGAAACAGGTTGAGGATCAACCATTGGTGCGGATGACTCGGTTTTTTTGAAAAACCATTGTGCAGCTAAAAAAAGCACTACAAGAATGCTTAAGCCCCCAATTAAAATCCACAATAGTTTTGAGTTTTGTTTTCTTTGTAGTGGCATCTCTAAGACCTTTAGTCAGGACGACGAGGCTTGAACTGTATTACTCCAACTTCATCAGGTACAGCGGGTGCTTCAGGCTCATCAATATGAGTCGGACGATTTTCACTATAACCGCATTCGATACATTCAATCCATTCGTCTTCAGCGGTGGTTAGCATGACAATCCGATCTGTTGCTTCACATTTTGGACATTTAGCCCCAGCAATGAAACGTTTTTTCATCTTTATCACCCTAACCACACGATCAATTTAGGCCCATAGTTTAAGCGGTTTTACTGTCATTCGTCCAACCTTGATGACGTAACAGTGCATCAATTTTAGGTTCACGTCCACGGAAACTCACAAATGCTTCAAGTGCAGTATCTTTACCACCCACTGCTAAAATTGCTTGACGGAATTCTTTGCCAGTTTGAGTGTTGAAAATACCTTCGTGTTCAAAGCGGTCAAATGCATCACTCGCTAAAACTTCTGCCCATTTGTAAGAGTAATAACCCGCCGCATAACCACCAGCAAAAATATGACTGAAGCTATGCTGGAAGCGGTTGTAGTCCACAGCTGGAACTACGGCGTACTGCTTGCGAATGTCATTTAAGGTCTGCTGAATTTGCTCACTATTCAAAGCAGGTGTTTTAGTGTGAATAGTCAAATCAAACAATGCAAATTCAAGCTGACGTAAAGTTTGCATACCAGACTGGAAGAATCGCGCATTTAATAAAGCATCGAGTAATTCTTGTGGCAAAGTTTGTTTGCTATCGATGTGTTCACTTAATACATCTAGGCTTTCTTTATCCCATGACCAGAATTCCATGAACTGGCTTGGTAGCTCTACTGCATCCCAAGCAACACCATGAGTTCCTGCAACTGAAATATTATCTACTTCGGTTAGCATGTGATGTAAACCATGTCCAAACTCATGGAATAATGTGATCACTTCATCATGGGTGAGTAAAGCAGGCTGATCACCTACTGGAGGCGTGAAGTTACACACCATGTAGCAAATTGGTTTTTGTAAACCATGAACAGTTTGCATGCGTGAACGGAAACCATTCATCCACGCACCGCCACGTTTACCCGTACGTGCATAGATGTCAAAGAAGAATCCACCAATCACTTGACCTTGGTCTTCTAATTCAAAATAACGTGCATCTGGATGCCAGACTGGTGCTTGTCTTTCGATAATGCTAATACCATATAAGCGCTGCACGATCTGGAATAAACCCTGAATGACTTTAGGTGCAGGAAAATAAGGTTTTAGTGCTTCTTGCGATAAGTTGAATTGTTGCTGTTTTAGCTTTTCAGAATAGTAAGTACTATCCCAAGGTTTAAGTTCGTCAACACCATCTTGCTTGGCAATCTCTTGAAGTTCAGCAACTTCTTGAAGAGCAGGGGCACGAGCATGCTCAGCGAGATCAACTAAAAAGTCATGTACCGTTTTTACATCTGGTGCCATTTTGCTTGCAAGAGAATATTCAGCGTAGTTATTGAAACCAAGTAGCTTCGCCATTTCCTGACGAAGACTTAAAATTTCTTCCATAATTTTGCTGTTATCAAACTCAGTTTGTTCAGACTGATCAGATGCACGAGTGACATAAGCTCTGTAAAGCTCTTCACGCAAAGCGCGGTCATCTGCATAAGTCATGATTGCAAAATAAGCTGGGAAATCTAGAGTTGCTACAGCTTGATCGAGTTCACGTTGTTTACCGTATTGTTTTAATAACTCAACATTACTTTCAGGAAGACCTTTTAGCTCAGTTTCTGTAAGCGGTTTAAAGTACGCTTGTGTTGCATCAAGTACATGGTTAGAAAAATCAGAAGAAAGCTGGGAAAGGCGAGCAGAAATATCTGCATAGCGTTTTTTCTCTTCACCCTCTAAAGCCACACCAGAAAGTTTAAAATCACGTAAAGCGAGTCGAATAGCACTTTGTTGGGCTGGACTAAGAGAGGTATAACCCTGACCATCATGGATATGCTGATAAGTTTGATAGAGCGCCTTATGTTGACCAAGTTGAGTGTAATATTCACTCAAGGCAGGTAATAACGATTGATAGACTTCTCTGGTTTCAGCATTGTTCATCACCGCATTTAAATGTGATAAAACACCCCATGATTCACTGAGGTTATTTTCAAGTGTATCGACTTGTTCAAGTACGGCAAGTTGTTGAGCGGTATCGGTAGGTACAGCGGTAAGAGTATTTAAAAATTCTTGGCCTGCTTGAATCGCTTGTTGGATGTCTTGTTTTAAATTTTCTAATTCAATTTGATCAAAACGCGGGGTTGGTAAGGTCGCTTGCTGTAAAGTCATTGCTGTTAGCCACATTATTTTTTAAACATGTTATTAGATGTAGGTCCTCTCAAGCCAGAAATCAAGTTTAATGTGCAAAATAAGCTTTCTAAAAAGAAATAAGTCCCAAATCGGGACTTATTTCTAGGCTGGCAACATCTATTGTTTAATTATTCAGCCTTTGATTTTGCATTGGCCTTTTTCTTTTTAGGCTTAGACTTTTTCTTTACTTTTTCTGGTTTACTTTCGGCTTTTGCAGAAGGCTTTTTACCAGACTTTTTAGTATAAGAACTCGCCTTAGCTTTTTCTTTCTTTTTATGAACAGGTCTTTCGCCATCACTACTTGTTAGTTTACTGAAAACTTCTTCAGTTGCCTGTGAAGATGTTTTAGTTGTGCGTGGAGCTCGGCTACGAACGACTCTTCCTGCATGCGTGACTTGTTGAAGAAGCTGGAAGTCAATTTTACGTTCTTCAAGATTTACGCCAGCAACCTGAATTTTAACTTCATCGCCTAAACCAAAGACTTGACCACGATTTTGACCTACCAGATTTTGGCTCGCTTGGTCATAAATAAAGAAGTCATCGCCGAGTTGGCTAATATGAATCATGCCATCGACGTATAGATCTTTAAGTGTGATAAATAAACCAAATTCGGTTACTGCACTTACGATACCAATAAACTCATCACCCAAATGCTGTTGCATGTAGTGACACTTCAACCAAGTTGTTACGCTACGAGAAGCTTCATCTGCACGGCGTTCAGTTTGAGAAAAATGTTCACCAGCATCATCTAGCGCAGCACCAGAGAGAGGATAAGGCTTTTGTTTCAAGTGTGCCTTAATAGCACGGTGTAACAATAAATCTGGGTAACGACGGATTGGCGAAGTGAAATGAGTATAGGCTTCATAAGCCAAACCATAGTGTCCCGCATTTTTTGCGCCATAATAAGCTTGCATCATTGAGCGTAATAAAACGGCATGAATACTTGGTGCATCAATACGGTCTTTGGTCGCTTCAATAACTTTTTGATAGTCTGCTTGAGTTGGTTGATCAGGGAAGGGTAGACCAAGCAATTTCACAAAGTCTTTTACTTTCTGAATACGTGAAAACTCTGGAGCTTCATGCACACGATATAACATTGGAACATCATGTTCTAATGCATATTCAGCTGCAGCAACGTTAGCAAGCAACATACATTCTTCAATGAGCTTATGTGCTTCATTACGTGTACGTGGCAAAATTTCTTTAATCCCGCCCAGCTCATCAAAAGTCATGTACGTTTCAATGGTTTCAAATTCCATTGCATGGCGGTCGGCACGCAAGTTTTTCAAAATTTGATAAAGCTGGAAAAGTGTATTTAAAGATTTATGAACATCACGATCTTTTGGAATCGCATCTGTTGCGCCTTCAAAGTATTGCGCTACCTGTGTATAGGTCAAACGTGCTTTTGAGTGCATAACCGACGGATAAAAATCGTAACCAGTTACACGGCCTGAACGAGAGAGCTTAAGGTCACAGACCATACATAAGCGGTCTACATGAGGGTTCAGAGAACACAAGCCGTTTGACAGGGCCTCTGGTAGCATTGGTAATACAAAGTGTGGGAAATATACCGAAGTGCCTCGTTCCTCAGCTTCTTCGTTAAGGGCTGAGTCTAAGCGTACATAATGGCTGACATCTGCAATTGCGACGACAACGCGGTAACCACCACCCGGACGTTTTTCTGCATAAACTGCATCGTCAAAATCTCGAGCGTCTTCACCATCAATTGTAACTAATGCTAAATCTCTTAAATCAATACGACCTTCACGGTCTTGAGCTGATGGTTCTTTAAAACTTTCTGCTTCTTTTAATACCTGATCTGGAAATTCATATGGCAAACCAAATTCAAGAATGGTTTGTGGAATGATAATTTCTGTATCAGCTTTGTCTGCCATAGACTGAATAATATGTGCTGTTGAAAACTCTTCACGGGTCGGATAGCTATCAATTGCAACACGTAGCATATCGCCAACATTCGCCCCAGCATGTTTTACGAGTTCTTTTTCTAAAGGAATAGGCTGATGCTGATTGGGATTGTTGGGTTGAATAAAATATTCACCCTCATGAACTGATAATTTACCAATTAATTGTTTAACACGATGCTGTAAAACTTCTGTGATAAAACCCCAAGGTTTACCTTTACGGTCTACTGAAGTCTGGCGCACTCTAACTCGGTCACCATTAAATACTAAACGTAATTCACGTTCAGGAAGTAAAAGATCGGTTTGACCATCAATATGTGCTGTACCTAAACCTTTACTATTAATATAAACAGTTGCTTCATATGTTGGTTGATCTGCCACCAACTGAAATTTAAAACCGTCTTTCATGATTTGACCATCACGAACCATAGCACTTAAACGATGACTTAATGCTTCGATACTTTTTTGGTCATGAATATTAAAATGATCGACAAGCTCTGCATGAGATTGTGGTGTTTGCAACTGTTCCAACGTATCTAAAATCAGAGTACGGCTTGGAATAGGATTGTCATAACGTTCAGCTTCAGCTTTCGCTTCAGGGTCAGCCCAGTTTTTTGTCATGTCGTTTTGTTTCACGCTTGGCAGATAAGTTTAGCATAAGCCATGCAGACCCGAACTGCACGTTCAGGTTTGCAATAATGTGTTATGCACTACAGTATTTTGATGAAGAAATAATATCTATCTTAACAAGCGTTTGATCGAAAAAGACGAAAATAATGAGGAAATTGCTTAAAAAATAATTCATTGAACTAAAAAATAAGAAAATTTCAGTATGATGACTTGAACAATGTGGTTTTAGTTTGTATTATGGCGGCTCGTTCCGGTGAGGTGGATGAGTGGCTGAAATCACTTCCCTGCTAAGGAAGCATACCTATTACTGGTATCGAGGGTTCGAATCCCTCTCTCACCGCCATTTACTTAATGCGCTCATAGCTCAGCTGGATAGAGCACTTGGCTACGAACTAAGGGGTCGGGAGT
>NZ_JASCAI010000021.1:0-192756 GCF_029967875.1 Acinetobacter sp. V89_4 | reverse complement strand
CCTGATGCTTCTGAAGCATTAATCACGTTATCAGCAGTTACTGAATCAACTGCAAAGTTGACACCATCTGTATTTGGACCAACTGCATCCACAATACCTGTTCCCGGTAACGATGGGTTACCTGCTGGATCGGTTGCGACTGCTGTTACCGTGTCTCCATCTTTAAGATCACCTGGGTTTGGTACTGACCATGTGCCGTCTGTACCTGCAACCACAGTTGCTGTCGTACCATCCGGGAAGCTTACAGTCACGGTTGAACCCGGTTCTGCTGTACCTGTCACTGGATCAGTCGCATTGATTGGATCAAGGACCGGTGCATTTGGTGCAGTGGTATCTACTGTATAAGTTTGTGTATCGTTAACTGTGCTGCTATTACCTGCTGCATCAGTGAAGGTTACTTTGGCATCAATGGTTTTATCTGCATCAGCAACTAAACCACTACCTAGTACACTTACTGTCCATGTACCTGCTGCACTGTCTACAGTTGCAGTATAGGTTTGACCATTAATAACAACAGTAACGACTGTATTCGTCGCATCTGCCGGAACATTTTTCAAGACACCTGTAATGGTGACATTACCTGATGCCTCTGAGGCATTAATCACGTTGTCAGATGTTACCGAATCAATCGCAAAATTTACTGATCCTGTATTTGGTGCTGCAGTATCAACTGTGACCACACCTGTATCTGTACCTTTGTTACCTGCTGCATCTGTTGCAGTCACGGTAATCGTGTGTGGACCATCTGTGAGCACTGGCAGTGTATTATCTGCAAGGGTCCAAGTGCCGTCACCATTGTTGGTCGCTGGGTAGTTCACACCATCCACAGTCACTACCACAGTAGCGGTCGGATCATTCACTGTACCGGTTAACACAGGTGTGCTGTCGTTTGTGAGCACATCATCAAGAGCGACTGTCGGTGCTGATGTATCAAGCGTATAAGTTTGTGTATCGTTAACTGTGCTGCTATTACCTGCTGCATCAGTGAAAGTTACTTTAGCATCAATGGTTTTATCTGCATCAGCAACCAAACCACTACCCGGTACACTTACACTCCAAGTGCCTGCAACTTTATCAACTGTTGCAGTATATGTTTGACCATTAATAACAACAGTAACGACTGTATTCGTCGCATCTGCCGGAACATTTTTCAAGACACCTGTAATGGTGACATTGCCCGATGCCTCTGAGGCATTAATTACGTTATCAGCAGTTACTGAATCGACTGCAAAGTTGACACCATCTGTATTTGGCCCAACGGCATCCACAATAGCAGTCCCTGGTCCGGAAGTATTGCCAGCAGGATCTGTTGCTACGGCTGTTACCGTATCTCCATCTTTAAGATCACCAGGATTATCTACTGACCATGTACCATCTGGTCCTGCTACAACAGTTTTCGTACTTCCGTCCGGATAAGTCACTGTTACTGTTGAACCAGGTTCTGCCGTACCTGTAATTGGGTCTGTCCCGTTAACTGGGTCAATCACTGGCGCATTTGGTGCTGTGGTATCTACTGTATAAGTTTGCGTATCTTTAACAGTGCTACTATTACCTGCTGCATCTGTAAACGTTACAGTAGCATCAATAGTTTGATCTGGATCTGCTTTTAAACCACTACCCGGTACGCTTACACTCCAAGTACCTGCAACCTTGTCTACAATTGCAGTGTACTCTTGACCATTGATTACAACAGTCACAACAGTATTTGCTGCATCTGCTGGAATGTTTTTCAAAATACCAGTAATCGTGACATTACCTGCTGCCTCTGAGGCATTAAGTACATTATCTGATGTAACTGAATTAACAGAGAAATTTACTCCATCTGTATTTGGTGGAGTAGTATCGGTAGGTGTTGAAGAGTCATTATTACTATCATGATTCGATGCTGCTGCGATAATACCACCCGCAACTAATGGGATAGCCCACAGCCATGGGTTTATACCACCATCGTGATAAAGCAATGGTTCAATTGAAGAAATAGGCTGATAAATAACATCAGACACCAACTCTTGTGGTGCCTCTGCTGGTAAAGCAGCTGGTAAATCTTCAGCTACGAGTGCTTGTGGCTCAACATCACTGTCGGCATCCGCATCCGCATCAGCGTCCGCGTCTGCATCATTTTCAGCATCTTTGAATTTTGCCCAGATTAACTGTCCATTTTCGTCTTGAAAAACAAGGCTGTTATCTTTAGGCTCAGCTGTTCCACTAAAAAAGCCTTCAATAACAATTGTCTCGCCATTTTTAAGGCGAATGACTGCATTGGTTCCCTCCCTATTCACTACCAATACATCACTGGCAGCCACTTTTACCAATACAACCGATGCTTCTGTAAGCGATGCGGAAGTTCCCTTGATGGTTGACAAGGTGTCGTGACTATCCTTGGCAATAATTTGTATTTCAGGCATATCTGTATTCCTTTTATATTATTGATTTAAATGATTTTTTGTATAATTCTTTTTACTTAATGTTTTAAAGTTTTTGACCTACAACTTAAAAACATTAAGTAATGTGATCATTTTTACATTAACCACTTTAAAATAAAAAAAACAAATACTAAAGTACCTAAAGAAAAAATTTTAATTAATAGAAATTATATATAAGTCTTCTTTGAGTTTATCTTGTGTTAATTTAAGAGAAAATTTCTTTAAATGTTTTATATATAAAACAAATTTCTTTTTTTATATTTACCATTTGTTGAAATGTCATTTAATTAAAATATTCATATAACAATTATTAATATCTTAATAAAATAAAATATATTATTAATGATATATATAGAAAAAAAAGGCTTTAGGTAATATTTCACTATTACACTAAAACCTAATTTGTAAATCTTATATAAAATTTAAAACTGCAAATATTTAGAAATTATCCGGGCTCTCAAAACGTTTTACTTCTTGTAACTTATTCGGGTCATGCATTGTTGCAATTCCATCTTCTGTTTTTTGGTCAACCAGAATATCAGGATTAAAAACGGTAATTGTTTCTCTACCCAGTGCATCCTCTCCAACAATATATTGAAAGCCTCTTCGATTCATCTTATGACACAGTCGTTGATAGAGACCTTTTAAACCTTCGGTTTCTTCATTCGGATTGTAATAGAAAGCATTCATCACAGCTGGAAGGCCTAGACCACATACAATGCCTGATAACAACACACTAATAAAAGTATAGCCAATCAGAATACTGCTATAAGGACTTAATGCAGGAATATTGGCAACCGCCAAAATCAATGCAAGTGAAATCCCCCCTCGTACCCCACCCCAAGATAAAATGGTTAAACTACCATTATAACTTTTCATTTTCCGCATATTCGGGAAAAAGGCAAAAGCCATGAAGTTGGCTGCAAAACGAGAGATATGTAGAATAAAGAACGCAACAATACCGCCTAAAATTAGGCTAAAGTTTAAATCAAGAATAAATAACTCTAGACCAATTAAAGTAAACAAGAATGAGTTGATGATTCCTTCTACGGTATGCCAAAAATGATTAACTTCTTGAATCTCTTGCTCTTCTCGTATTTCTTTCCATTTGTTTCCAACAATTAAACCACCTATTACACAGGCAATCGGTGCTGATGCATGGGCAAACAAAGCCACTAAATATGCTCCACTCGCAAGCAAAGCTGTTGTCAAAATCAGGGACTCCATTTCGTGTTTACCACGTAATAGACGCAACACCCCTACCCCAAATGCCCAACCAATCCCGACCGCAACAACAATTTCATAGAGTAGAGCTTCTAGTGTCGCCATCAACGAGAAATGTTCACCCTGTAAAACATTGAGTAAGGTCATAAATAATGCAATACACATTGCATCATTAAATAGTGACTCACCTTCCAGCTTAACGATCAAATGATGCGGTGCACGGATCGAACTAAGTACACCTTTAATACCAATAGGATCTGTTGCCCCTAAAGCTGCACCTAAAAGTAAAAGCACCAGAATTGGCACATGATATCCAACCAGAAGTTGGAATCCGTAGAGCAATCCACCAAATAAAACGGCGCAAATGACTAATGCAATGGTGGCCAAGATACTAATTTGCTTCCAGTAACTTTTTAAATCAGAAATTTTAAATTTAAGTGCTGAAGAAGTTAAAATAAAACAGATGACACCATTAATTAAAAAATCATAAAAATCGATATGGCGCACGGCTTCTTCAATATTATGAATATTAATGGTAATAAACTGGTTACCGTTTAGCAGGCTTGCGCCCCATTGCAAAATAAAGACAAAAATTGCTGAGACCAGCGGCACACCAATAGCCTGAGGAAAGCCTAAAATGCGCTTATTAAAGATCGTGGTTGCGATTGATAGCGCAAAAACCACTGTGAATGCTTGTAGTAGAAAAAAATTACCCATGAATACCCTTCTTCTGGGTCAACGACCAAATAAGAGAAACTTTGTTAGATCGACCAAACTTAATAAAAAACTGGCATAAAGAATGCCATAATCATAAAAAACAGAAATTAGGACACAAGTTTAACGAATTGATTGAACAATCTATCACTCTGTTAAATTTCTTAACATTATTTATAGTTATGATCTAAAGAAAAACGGATGAGCTTCTTAAATATGTTTAACAAGACTCATCCTAGAAAAGATTAAACTGGATTGTTAAAAGTATCGCATTGGTTAATATCGCCAGTTTTTAAACCAACCTGGAACCAGTGCATTCGCTGTTCACTACTACCATGTGTAAAGCTATCTGGAACAACCTGACCAGTAGAGCGTTTCTGCAAATAATCATCTCCAATTTTTTGAGCAGCATCCATCGCTTCTTCAATATCACCTTGCTCTAAAAATTGAGTACGTTGCTGATTATGACTCGCCCAAATACCAGCTAAACAATCGGCTTGCAATTCTTGACGAACAGATAATTGATTACCTTCTCTTTGGCTCGCTTGTGCACGGGCTTGTTGAACTTGTGAGGAAATACCAAGCAAGGTTTGAACATGGTGCCCTACCTCATGTGCAACCACATAAGCTTGAGCAAAATCGCCTGCCTGATCTTGTCTAGAAAGTTCAGATTGATTTTGTTCACCAGAAATTCCCATTTGCTGACGCATATCTTTAAAGAATTCTGTATCGATATAAACCTTCTGGTCTGCTGGACAATAAAATGGTCCCATTGCAGATTGAGCAGTACCGCATCCAGATTGAATCATTCCACTAAATAACACCAATCTTGGTGGCGTATATGTTTTACCTAACTGTTTAAATATAGGAGTCCACGTATCCTCTGTATCAGCCAAAACAGTTCCAACAAAATCAGAGGCTTCTTTTTGCTCGGGTGTTAAACTTTCTGGTGCAGTTGCATTTGACTGCTGTGATGCAGTGACTTGCTGAGTTGCCTGATAAGCTTGTTGTGGATCAACCCCAAAAAACTTCCATGCAACAAATGCAACAACCAACCCAATAATGCTGATACCACCTGCTCTAACACCGCCACCACCTCGACGGTCTTCCACATTGGTACTAATTCGACGACCTTTCCAGCGCATAATTTCCCTCTTATTTTAGAATGGCATCATGAACCCGATGCTTTTTTTGGCCACATTTTTTGTATTAAACTCACAATTAATAGAACAATTGCACCTGCAACCAGTCCTATTCCAAAATTAATCAGTGTCGGTGTTAAAGCACCAATAATATTGCCTACTGCTGGTATCGTTTCTACATGGTCCACTGTGTTTTCAGTTAAGTGATGAAGTAGTGGAATTGTATGATTAATAATTCCGCCACCAACTAAGAACATTGCAATGGTGCCTACGATTGAAAGTAGTTTCATTAAAAAAGGTGCAAAAGCTAATAAACCTCGACCTATAGTTTGCTTGAATGAGGTAGTTTGCTTAGTTAAATATAATCCCAAATCATCAATCTTAACAATCATGCCAACTAAGCCATAAACACCAATTGTCATAACAATAGCAATAATACTAAGTACGCTTACCTTAGTCATTAAACTAGCTGTAGCCACGGTGCCTAAAGAAATAACAACAATTTCAGCTGATAAAATAAAATCTGTTCGAACAGCTCCTTTTACTTTTTCTTTTTCAAAATTTGCTAAATCTAATTCTTCACTATCAAATTCTGCTTTTGCTTCTTCTGATGTAGATGGCTTTTTATGCATAATGGTATGAAGAACTTTCTCCACCCCCTCATAACACAAAAATAAACCTCCCAACATTAAGAGTGGATTAATCAGCCAAGGCGCAACCACACTAATCAACAATGCTAAAGGAACTAAAATAAGTTTATTAACAAATGAGCCTTTAGCCACTTTCCAAACAATAGGTATTTCACGATCTGCACGCACACCTGTAACTTGTTGCGCATTTAAAGCTAAATCATCGCCTAAAACACCAGCAGTTTTCTTTGCTGCCATTTTGCTCATTAAAGCAACATCATCTAAAATTGTTGCAATATCATCTAGTAATAAAAGTAAGCCACTTGCCATTTCTTATCCAAGTTTGTATTTATTAGGCTATTGTAAGATGATTTTTTTCAATTTCTGTAATTTTACTGAATAAATTCACAATATTATTTTAAGAAAAGTTTAACCAATCGCTGACGAATTTTTTTTATTTCCCGTACAATAATGCCAATCTTTTATATTGCAGGGCTTACTACCCCTGATTAAGCCAATAAGACAGTGGAATAAATAATGAGTAATGTTGATCAGCGTCCAATTATTTTGACAGGCGACCGCCCAACCGGACAACTTCATCTTGGGCATTTTGTCGGTTCTTTGCGTTCTCGTGTAGGTTTACAGGATAGCCATCATCAACATCTCTTGTTAGCAGATGCACAAGCCCTAACAGACAATGCAGATAACCCAGATAAAGTCCGTCGCAATATTTTGGAAGTTGCTCTAGATTATTTAGCTGTAGGCATTGATCCAACAAAAACCACGATTTGCGTACAATCATGCTTACCAGCATTGAATGAGCTTACTATGCTCTATCTTAACTTCGTGACGGTTGCACGCTTAGAGCGCAACCCGACCATTAAGTCTGAGATTCAAATGCGCGGTTTTGAGCGTGACATTCCAGCGGGTTTCCTCTGCTACCCTGTTGCACAAGCGGCTGACATCACTGCTTTTAAAGCGACTGTGGTTCCAGTGGGTGAAGATCAAATTCCAATGATTGAACAAACCAATGAAATCGTACGTCGAGTAAACCGTCAGATTGGCCAAGACCTTTTACCTGAATGTAAAGCTTTACTTTCAAATATGGCACGCTTACCTGGTTTTGATGGCAAGGCAAAAATGTCTAAATCATTAGGTAATACCATTGTTTTAAATGCTTCTGATAAAGACATTAAAAAAGCTGTAAATGCAATGTATACCGACCCAAATCATCTTCGCATTGAAGATCCAGGTCAGGTTGAAGGAAATATTGTATTTACTTACTTAGATGCATTTGATCCAAATAAAGAAGAAGTTGAAGAGTTAAAAGCACACTATCGTCGCGGCGGTCTTGGTGATGGAACTGTTAAAAAACGCCTTGAAGGTGTTTTGAAGGAATTAATCAGCCCTATCCGTGAACGTCGTGAAGAACTTGCTAAAGATCCTGACTACATTATGGATGTTTTACGTCAAGGTACAGATAAGTGTCGTCTTATTACTCAACAAACATTAGATGAAGTTAAAGATGGTTTAGGATTATTTAAATTCTAATTCCTTTAAAAATTAAAAGCCCTTCGGGGCTTTTTTTATGCTTATTTTATTCATAGCATAATTTTTTAGAATTACTAATGTATTGACGACTATTCACATGCTTTTACCCTGTTAACGTGAAGTAACACTTATTAACGCTAATAGCGATGAAGAATTTCTTAACTATCTCTATTATTCATCATGTAGGTTACATGATATGAACCTCACGACATTTCTCCTTAAACCGAAACTGTTTTTACAGATTCGTTGTTCTACGCAATGATCACCCCAATCATTGCGTATTTTTTTGCCTATAATAATGTTGGCAATTTAGGGTGAAATTCAACCGAATTATAGTAATGCTTCTGTTGAAAATTCTCAAACTTCTTTGTCTGATCAAGTGGTGAATAGCGCGCTACGCTATCGCTCACAAGCGCCTTTGATTGATAACTTAATGAATGGATTGGGCTTACAAGGTAGTGATGGCAATGGTTTGACTCAAGGGTTGAAACCAAAAGCTAAGTAAGGGTGATACACTCTGTTTAGTACTCCTATTTCAATGTAGACCGAAATGCTAAATGTTCGATCTACAATTTTCATCTTCCGTTTCACCCATTCCTATGGTGAAAATGAGTAATTAGATACCAAGTTCAGTATAAGGTTAGTAAAATATCAAATAGGGGCATCTCTGCCCTTGAATTAAATCACGCATTGAAAAAGTATAGCGAAGCGGATGCCCAACGTTTAATAAGAAAGGTGCTGACTACTAGCGACATCTTGATGGATGAATAAACGTGAGGGAATAAGCTTTATGGACTAGAAGCTGGTAGTAAAGAAATTTGTTTAAGAGACTCGCGTTTTGCCCCAAGTTCGCGAAGCTTTTCCATAAAACTAGATTCTTTTATTGGTAGACCATCAATGATTTTCCCTACTTCAGCGTTGATGATAGCAGCAACAATCAATCCACCGATTGCTCCCCCTGCAGCGCCAGCTCCTGCGGCTTGACCGTAGCTCACATTTCCTGAGGAAAAGTTCTTACCAATTATGGCGCCAGTAGCACCTCCTACTGCGCCAGCTGTGGCAAAGGATACCAGACTAACCTTATGGGATGCAGATTCTTTAGTATAAGCTAGAGTATTACACGTCACATTGTCAGATGGAACTTCAACAGGTACTGCCTTTGTTGTGAAGTAGCGATAAATTTTGACTGGCTCCTTAGGGTCTTTTGGTAAGTAAAAGCCACCGTCAGTTGCTGCAGGTTGTCCTGGTATTGATGGATAGTCTGGGCTTCGAATTGAAATACTACCAGGTGCCCCTCGAAAGAATGTGCCCTTTTCATCTATCTTTTCTGACCAATATGGCCCTCTTTCTAGACGGGTGGTCCACTCCACATTGAGTGGACCATAGAGCCCTGTAGTTGAAAGAGGCTCTTTGAGGAAAATACAAGTAAGTTCAACTGGTGTCTGTAACTTTTCTGGATTTGTGGCACACCCCGAAATTAAAGTGCAAAAGAGAGTCACACTAGATATTTTCACATACATGACGATTGCCTTTGTCATTGATATTTTTTGTAAGGATACAACTAGTCTACTAGATTTTATTTAGTAGACTAAGTCCATGAATACTCCAATTATATTTCCCAGTAAAAAACCAATATCTCCATTGGGGTTTTAAGATTAAAATCTAATGAATGAGGCTAAACATTTCTCTTTAAAAGGGAATATTTATAAGCAATTGAATATTAAATTATTCATGAAAATTGGTATTAGTCATAAGGCTCTTCTTTTTCATCTTAAAGAATGAAAATAGGAAATATATGGAATTTAAATATCATTCAAAAAAATTAATATCATTTCATTTTAATAAAAAACCCCAATGTCTCCATTGGGGTTTTTTTTAAAGATCAAAATCTAACGAATTACGCTAAACCTTTCTCTTTTAAAACTTGTAACATTGTTGAACCAAGCTCAGCTGGGCTACGAGTGTAAGCCATTCCCGCGCGTTCAAATGCAGCGAATTTCTCTTCTGCAGTACCTTGACCACCAGAAATGATCGCACCAGCGTGACCCATACGCTTACCTTTAGGTGCAGTTACACCAGCAATGTAACCTACTACAGGCTTAGTCACGTTAGATTTGATGAATTCAGCAGCTTCTTCTTCCGCTGTACCACCGATCTCACCGATCATGATGATTGCATCAGTATCTGGATCGTCTTGGAACAATTGAAGAGCTTCGATTTGGTTCATACCTGGGATTGGGTCACCACCAATACCGATACAAGTAGACTGACCTAAACCAAGCTTAGTTGTTTGAGCAACAGCTTCATAAGTCAATGTACCTGAACGCGAGATGATACCAATACGACCTGGTTGGTGAATGTGACCAGGCATAATACCAATCTTACATTCGCCTGGAGTGATCACGCCTGGGCAGTTAGGACCAACTAAACGAGTACCGTTACCGTTAGTTTCTAAGTAGCGTTTTGCTTTAAGCATGTCGATTGTTGGAACACCTTCAGTGATCACAACGATTAGGCCAACACCTGAATCAACCGCTTCAACGATAGAATCTAAAACGAATGGAGCTGGTACATAAATTACAGATGCATCTGCATTTGTTTCACGTACAGCTTCTTTCATTGTGTTGAATACTGGCAAGTCAAGGTGAGTAGTACCACCTTTACCTGGAGTAACACCACCAACAACTTTTGTACCGTAGTCTAAAGCTTGTGCAGAGTGGAAAGTACCGTTTTTACCAGTAAAACCTTGTACCAATACTTTAGTGTCTTTATTAATTAATACGCTCATGATTGATACTCCCCTTACGCTTTAACTGCAGCTACAACTTTTTCTGCGGCATCAGACAAGCCGTTCGCAGAAATTAATTTCAAACCAGATTCATCAAGTAATTTAGCACCTAACTCAGCGTTGTTACCTTCTAAACGAACAACAACTGGAACAGTTACGTTTACTTCTTGAACCGCTGCAATAATTGCTTCAGCAATCATGTCACAACGTACGATACCACCGAAGATGTTAATTAAAACACCTTGTACAGATGTATCAGCAAGGATGATTTTGAACGCTTCGATTACGCGCTCTTTAGTTGCACCGCCACCAACGTCAAGGAAGTTTGCAGGCTGACCACCATAAAGTTTAATGATGTCCATAGTTGCCATTGCAAGACCAGCACCGTTAACCATACAACCGATGTTACCTTCTAAAGCAACATAGTTAAGATCAAATTCAGATGCTTTTAATTCACGCTCATTCTCTTGAGATTTGTCACGTAAAGCAGCAACTTTAGGTAAACGGTAAAGCGCGTTAGAGTCGATACCAACTTTTGCATCTACACATAAAATATCGCCATTTTCACGAACTGAAAGTGGATTAATTTCGAATAATGCAAAGTCATTTTCTACAAATGCTTGGTAAGCAGCAGCCATAATTTTAACAAATTGGCTGATTTGCTTGTCTTTCAAACCTAATGCAAACGCAACTTCGCGCGCTTGGAATGGTTGTAAGCCAACTAATGGATCAACTTCAACTTTGATAATTTTTTCTGGAGTTTCTTCTGCAACTTTCTCGATTTCTACACCACCTTCTGTAGAAGCCATGAAAGTAATACGACGGCTAGAACGGTCTACAACCGCGCCCAAGTAAAGCTCACGCTCAACTGGGTATACGTCTTCAGCAACAATAATGCTGTTTACTGGTTGACCATTTGCATCTGTTTGATACGTTACAAGACGAGTACCAATAATGTTATTTGCAAACTCGATAACATCTTCTTTAGATTTTGCAACTTTAACGCCACCAGCCTTACCACGACCACCAGCATGAACTTGCGCTTTCATTACCGCGAATTTACCACCAAGCTGTTCGAATGCAGCAACTGCTTCGTCTGCATTGGTTGCCAAGATACCTTCTTGTACCGGCATACCATATTCTTTCAATAACGCTTTAGCTTGATACTCATGTAAGTTCATTTAGTTACCTACTTAACTTTGTTTGTTGTCTTCAATTTGCGCAACATTCTCATGTTGTATATGCAAATTGCTGTCTACTCTATCACCTTGATGTTTTTTTAATCACACCATCAAATGTGAAAAAGAGCGGAGAACCGCTCTTTATTTTATTTACGCTTACGTTGAATCGCGTGAATTGCACGACCATCTACAGCAAGTGCAGCTTCATGAACAACTTCAGAGAATGTTGGATGACCAAATGTCATTAACTGAAGATCTTCAACAGAAGATACAAATTCAAGAGCGATCATACCTTGGTGTACGATATCAGATGCAGCAGGTCCAATGACATGCATACCTAATAAACGGTCAGTTTTTGCATCAGCAACAAACTTAACAAAACCAGCACCTTCACCCGCAGCTAAAGCACGACCATTTACAGCAAAACCGAATTGACCAGTTTTAACTTCATGACCTTTTTCTTTAGCTTGTTCTTCAGTTAAACCAACCCATGCCGCTTCCGGATGTGTATAGATAACAGAAATGATTGTGTCATAGTTCACTTGAGCTGCATGACCGTGGATACGTTCAACAGCCATTACACCTTCTTCCATTGCTTTATGAGCAAGCATTGGACCACGAACTAAGTCACCAATCGCATATACACCTTCTACAGAAGTTGCACAGTGATCATTTACTTCAACTAGACCACGTTCAGTCAATTTAATGCCTGAATCATCAGCCAATAAACCTTCTGCATAAGCTTTACGGCCTACACAAACGATTAACTTGTCAAAAGTCTGAGTTTTTTCTTCGCCACCTTGAGTGTATTTAACAGTCACTTCACGACCATTAACTTCAGTACCAGCAACTTTAGCGCCAATACGAATATCAAGACCTTGCTTAGTTAAAAGTTTTTGGTAGTCTTTTGCCAAAGCTTTATCAGCCATTGGTAAAAATGCATCCATTGCTTCAAATACAACAACTTCAGCACCAAGACGACGCCAAACAGAACCAAGTTCTAAACCGATTACACCAGCACCAATAACACCTAAACGTTTAGGTACTTCTGGGAAGTTTAATGCGCCAGTTGAATCAACAATAATATCTTGATCTACAGGAGCTACTGGAATATTTACAGGTACAGAACCAGACGCAAGAATTACATATTTAGGTTCTAAAACTTGAGTCTCACCTTCGTGTGAAACAAACTCAACTTTTTTACCAGCAAGTAATTTACCAGTACCTTTTAACCACTCAATACCATTGCCTTTAAGCAATTGATCGATACCACCAGTTAATTGGTCAACAATTTTGTCTTTACGAGCAAGAAGCTTAGCAAGATCAAAATTCACTTCACCTGTAGTAATACCGTGATCAGCTAAATGATGCACTGTATCTTCATAACGATGTGAAGAGTCAAGTAATGCTTTAGAAGGGATACAACCTACGTTTAAGCATGTACCACCTAAAGATGGCTTACCATTGTGAATACGTTTTTCGATACAAGCGACTTTAAAACCTAGTTGAGCAGCACGAATTGCAGCTTCATAACCACCAGGACCACCGCCAATAACAACAAGATCAAATTGTTGAGACATTGTTTATCTCCATGGTCCGAGATAGAGGATCACTCTATCTCGGTAATATTATTCGAAGAAATTAAAGATCAAGGATGAGTTTAGCTGGCTCTTCTAACAATTCTTTGATTGCTACCAAGAAACCTACTGCTTCTTTACCATCGATCATACGGTGGTCATAAGAAAGCGCTAAATACATCATTGGCAAGATTTCAACTTGACCATTTACAGCCATAGGACGCTCTTGGATTTTGTGCATACCCAAGATACCAGTTTGCGGCTGATTCAAAATTGGAGTTGAAAGTAATGAACCGAAAGTACCACCGTTAGTAATAGTGAAAGTACCACCAGTCATTTCTTCGATAGATAATTTACCGTCACGTGCTTTAGCAGCATACGCACCAATACCAGCTTCAACTTCTGCATAGCTCATACGATCAGTATCACGTAATACTGGTACAACAAGACCACGATCAGAAGATACAGCAACACCGATGTCATAGTAACCGTGATAAACAATATCGTCGCCATCAATTGAAGCATTTACCGCAGGATAGCGTTTAAGTGCTTCAGTTACAGCTTTAACAAAGAATGACATGAAGCCCAAACGAGCGCCATGGCGTTTTTCAAACGCATCTTTATATTGCTTACGCAATTCCATGATTGGCTTCATGTTAACTTCATTAAATGTAGTTAACATTGCAGTTTCTTGAGTTGCAGAAAGAAGACGCTCAGCTACACGCTTACGTAAACGAGTCATTGGAACACGTTTTTCGATGCGCTCACCAACAGCTACGCTTAACGGAGTAACGTTAGCAGCTGGTTTAGCTTGATGGTTTGCTACATCTTCTTTAGTGATACGACCACCGCGACCAGTACCTTGTACGTCAGCAGCAGCAATACCTGTTTCAGACAAAGCTTTACGAACTGCAGGAGCTTGACCAGATACAGCTTCAGTGCGCTCAACAACAGGAGCTGCACCAGCTTGAGTTTGAGCAACTTCTTGCTCTACCGCAGGAGCAGCGGCTGCACCAGCACCAGCTTCAAACTGAGCAATCACTTCGTCAGAAAGAACTGTATCGCCTTCACCTTTAATGATTGCAACTAAGCTACCATCTGCAGGAGCAACCACTTCTAAAACAACTTTGTCGGTTTCAATATCACAGATCACTTCGTCACGTGATACAGGTTCACCCACCTTTTTGTGCCAAGTTGCGATGGTTCCATCTGCAACAGACTCTGGGAATACCGGTGCTTTAATTTCGGTTGCCATTATTGAGAATCTCCTGATTGTTCAGCTTCGATTGCCAATGCATCATTAATTAGCTGAGCTTGTTGTTTTGCATGCAAGTACGGTGAGCCACAAGCTGGTGCAGCAGAAGCTTCACGACCTGCAAAACTGATACGGATTTGTTTGCCAGATTTTAAGATATCGTCGTATAAACGCGGTGCGATAAATAACCAAGCGCCTTGGTTCTTCGGCTCTTCTTGTGCCCAAACAAGTTCTTTCACGTTTGGATATGCAGCTAAGATTTCCGCAAGACGTTGTTCTGGGTATGGATATAACTGTTCAATGCGTACGATTGCGACGTTAGTTAAGTTTTGTTCACGACGTTTTTCGAGTAAGTCGTAATAAACTTTACCACCACAAAGTACAAGACGAGTTACATCTGACTTGTTAATTTGGTCGATTTCGTCAATTACAGTTTGGAATGAACCATTTGCAAGCTCTTCTAAAGTAGAAGTCGCAAGTTTATGACGAAGTAAAGATTTCGGTGACATTACGATCAATGGCTTACGAATTGGGCGTACAGCTTGACGACGTAATGCATGGAAAATCTGTGCAGGTGTCGTTGGAGTGATCACTTGCATGTTATCTTCAGCACATAACTGTAAGAAACGTTCTAAACGAGCTGATGAATGCTCTGGACCTTGACCTTCGAAACCGTGTGGTAACAACATTGTTAAACCACAAACTCGTTCCCACTTAGTCTCGCCAGAAGCAATGAATTGGTCAATTACAACCTGAGCACAGTTTACGAAGTCACCAAATTGTGCTTCCCAAATAATTAAGCTCTTAGGAATTGTAGTTGCATAACCATATTCAAATGCAAGAACAGCTTCTTCAGATAATAAAGAATCGTAAATTGCAAAACGAGGCTGGTTTTCTTTAACGTGACAAAGCGGAATATACGTTGAGCCATCTACCTGATTATGCAATTTTGCATGACGGTGCGAGAATGTACCACGCCCAACGTCTTCACCAGTAATACGAACAAGGTAATCTTCATCGATCAAGGTTGCGTAAGCTAAAGTTTCAGCAGCACCCCAGTTCAATGCAGTTTCACCAGTTTGCATTTTCACACGATCTTCAATTACTTTTTGCACTTGACGCTGCATAACAAATCCTTCCGGAAGTTTGCTCATGCCCTCGCCTAATTCTTTTAAGCGATTTAAGTCAAATGAAGTATCCCAATCGTCTGTGTAGTCATGGCCCAAATAAGGTGTCCAATCAACAAACATTTTTGTATTTGGTTCAAGCACCAAAGCATTTGCTACATGGTTTCCGGCTTCTAAATCTGCACGGTAATCTTCAACCATTTGGTCTGCTTCAGCACGATCAATTACTTTGTTTTGAACAAGTTGATCTGCATAGAGTGTACGAGTTGTTGCTTTTTTAGCAATCACTTGATACATCAATGGCTGTGTACCAGACGGCTCATCTGCTTCGTTATGACCACGACGACGGTAACAGAACAAGTCAAGTACTACGTCTTTACGGAATTCGTGACGGAAATCATGTGCTAATTGAGTAGCAAAGATTACTGCTTCAGGATCATCGCCATTCACATGGAAAATTGGCGTCTGAATCATTTTTGCCACGTCAGTACAATATTCAGTAGAACGCGCATCACGTGGATCAGAAGTTGTAAAACCAACTTGGTTGTTCACGATAATGTGTACAGTACCACCAACCGTATAGCCACGAGTTTGTGACATCTGGAAAGTTTCCATGTTCACACCTTGACCTGCAAATGCAGCATCACCATGAACAATCACTGGTAATACGTCATCACCGCCGATGTCTCTACGACGCACTTGACGTGCACGCACAGAACCTTCAACTACAGGACCAACGATTTCCAAGTGAGATGGGTTAAATGCTAATGCCAAGTGAACTTCGCCACCAGGAGTCATTACATTACTTGAGAAACCTTGATGGTATTTAACGTCGCCAGAACCTTTCTTATGAATAGCTTTACCTTCAAACTCGCCAAACAAGTCTGCAGGGTTTTTACCCATAATATTAACGAGAAGGTTTAAACGGCCACGGTGTGGCATACCAATAACAACTTCTTTACAACCAACAGCACCAGCACGTTGAATGATTTCATTCACCATAGGAATAAAAGATTCACCACCTTCTACACCAAAGCGTTTAGCACCAACGTATTTATTGCCTAGGTATTTTTCAAGTCCTTCTGCAGCGGTTAAACGCTCCAGGAACCCTTTCTTTTGATCATTTGTAAAATTAAGCTGACCACGAACACTTTCAAGACGTTGTTGAATCCAACGCTTTTCTTTTGTGTCCACGATATGCATATATTCAACACCGATTGAACCACAATAGATTGCTTCCATTGCTTCAATCATTTCAGCAAGCGTCGCTTCGCTCTTACCGATTTCAAGATTACCGGTATTGAATACTGTGTCTAGATCTGATTTGGTTAAACCGTGAGCTGAAAGCTCTAAATCTGGAATCTCTTCACGCTTAGCAAGACCTAATGGATCTAACTTAGCTTTTTGATGTCCGCGATTACGATAAGCAGCAATAAGTTGTAAAACGCCAATTTGACGACGTTCATGCTCAGTACTAACCGTACTTTGTACAACAGGTTGAACACGATTAGCATTACGTCCTAGTAATAGGAATTGCTCACGCACAGCGCCGTGTGGTTGGTCACCCTTTGGATATTTATCGAAATATTGGCGCCAGTCCTCAGCTACAGAGGTTGGGGAAGACAGGTACTGCTCGTAAAGTTCTTCAATATACGCTGCACTATCAGCGGAAAGTTCAGTGTCAAGACGCAATGCGTCAGCAACTTCTTGCATTTGTGGACCCATTTCCTATTGCAAAAAATATTACAGGCTGCCTTTTAAGCACACCCATGATGCATAATGCCAAATTGGTAAAAAAGGCATTACTTACCCAACAGGTCTTTAAGACCATGGGGCGTCATACTACCTAGAGAGGAAACTCCATAGGTAATTAATGAATCACAACACCCTCAATGGCATCATCACTCACCTTATACTCGATTAAAACCGAGCAATTTTTTGCAAATCTTTTTAGAAAAATTAACTTTAAAATTAACTTTTCTAAAATGACTTTAACCATAAAAATTAAGCACAGATCTAAGATTGTGCTACTTAAATTAATTTCACTAGTATACGCTTTTTTCACCTATAACTTTGTGGCAAATCGTATCATGTTCTTAACGAACGATTGATTTTTTTGACACATACCACCTATAAATTGGCGAAATACATATGCGATTTTATCTTTTAATATATGGTGCAATATATAAAAACCTCATCTTTTTCGACCAAAGTCTAAAGTTTACATTATAAAGTTAAAAAAAAACGCACATCAAGGATGTGCGTTCTCTATTTGTGCAGAATTAACCCGCTTGATCTAATAGCATATTACGGATGTGACCGATTGCTTTTGTAGGGTTTAGACCTTTAGGACATACTGACACACAGTTCATGATACCTTTACAACGGAACAAACTGAATGGATCGTCAAGACGAGACAAACGGTCTGCAGTAGCAGTATCACGAGAATCAATAATAAAACGGTATGCATTCAACAATGCTGAAGGACCCAAGAACTTGTCAGGGTTCCACCAGAATGATGGACATGAAGTTGAACAACATGCACAAAGAATACATTCATACAAACCGTTTAAGTGTTCACGCTCTTCAGGAGATTGTAAACGCTCTTTAGGTGGAGCTGGTTGGTTATTGATCAAGAATGGCTGAATCTTGTCATATTGATCATAGAATTGGTTCATATCAACAACCAAATCTTTAACTACCGGCAAACCTGGTAACGGACGAATTACGATTTTCTCTGGTAAATCATTTAGGTTTTCTAAACAAGCTAAACCATTTTTACCATTGATATTCACACCATCCGAACCACAAATACCTTCACGGCAAGAACGACGGAATGTTAACGATTCGTCTTGAACTTTCAATGCAAGCAATGCATCAAGCAACATACGGTGTTTGTCAGTCAATTCAAGCTTGAAAGTTTGCATGTACGGCGCTTTATCCTTATCAGGATCATAGCGGTAGATTTCGAATGTACGAGTACCTCTACTCATCTTTATACTCCCGATTAGAATGTACGTGGTGCTGGCGGAATTGCATCAACAGTCAACGGTTTGAAGCGCACTGGCTTATATTCCAAACGGTTATCTGATGAATACCATAACGTATGTTTCATCCACTCATCATCACGGCGACCGTATGAATAAGTTGGGTGATCAGCTGGTAATTCATAATCAACTACAGTATGCGCACCACGACACTCTTTACGCGCAGCTGCTGAAATTAAAGTTGCTTTTGCAACTTCATACAAGTTTTCAACTTCAAGCGCTTCAACACGTGCAGTGTTAAATACTCTAGATTTATCTTTTAAGTGGATATTACGCACACGTGGCTCAAGAGCAAGGATCTCTTTTACACCCTTATCAAGCAATGCTTGAGTACGGAATACACCAGCGTGATCTTGAACGATATCACGAATTGCATCAGCAACTTCTTGCGCATTTTCACCAGAAGTTGAGTCATCCAACTTACGTACGCGAGCAAGTGTTTGCCCTAATACATCTGTTGGAAGAGGTGCATATTCATCACCATGATGCTTAGTTACGTAATCGATAATGTGCTCACCAGCAGCTTTACCAAATACAACCAAGTCAAGAAGTGAGTTAGTACCTAAACGGTTTGCACCATGTACTGATACACAAGAACATTCGCCAATTGCATAGAAACCTTTTACAGGTTTAGTGTAGTTGTCTGTACCCGCTTCAGGTAAGCACACTTGACCATGCATATTCGTAGGAATACCACCCATTTGATAATGGATTGTTGGTACTACAGGAATCGCTTCTTTTGTAATGTCAACGTTCGCGAATTTTTTACCAATCTCAAATACAGATGGTAAACGCTTCATGATTGTATCAGCGCCCAAGTGAGTCATATCAAGTAAGATATAATCACCTTTTGGACCACAACCACGACCTTCTTTAATTTCTTGGTCCATAGAGCGTGAAACGAAGTCACGTGGAGCCAAGTCTTTTAAAGTAGGTGCATAACGTTCCATGAACGGTTCGCCGTCTTTATTACGAAGGATTGCACCTTCACCACGACAACCTTCAGTCAACAATACACCAGCGCCCGCAACACCCGTTGGGTGGAATTGCCAGAATTCCATATCTTGTAATGGAATACCAGCACGAGCAGCCATACCAAGACCGTCACCAGTGTTGATATAAGCATTAGTTGATGCACGGTAAACACGACCAGCACCACCAGTAGCAAATAATGTCGCTTTTGCTTGGAATACTGAAATGTTACCAGTTTCTTGGTCAATTGCTGTTACACCAAGAACATCACCAGCTTCGTTACGAATCAAATCAAGAGCGATCCACTCAACGAAGAATTGAGTACCCATTTTCACGTTGCTTTGATAAAGCGTGTGCAATAATGCATGACCTGTACGGTCCGCAGCTGCACAAGCACGTGGAACTGGTTTATCACCATAGTTAGCAGAGTGACCACCGAACGGACGTTGGTAAATTGTACCATCAGCGTTACGGTCAAACGGCATACCCATGTGTTCAAGTTCATATACAACTTTTGGTGCTTCACGACACATAAACTCAATTGCGTCTTGGTCACCTAACCAGTCAGAACCTTTTACTGTATCGTAAAAATGGAAATGCCAGTTATCTTCTTGCATATTACCTAACGACGCACCGATACCACCTTGAGCAGCTACAGTGTGCGAACGTGTTGGGAAAACTTTAGTGAGTACTGCAACTTTCAAACCTGCTTGAGCAAGTTGGTAAGATGCACGCATACCAGAACCACCACCACCAACGATAACTGCATCGAAAGTGAGGTTTTGAATATTTGAATAATCTTCTTTAGGGGTTATCGCGCCCATGATGTCTTCCTATCAATTCGCCCAGAAAATCTGGATACCCCAGATTGCGTACACAAACACTGCAATAATGACAGCCGTCGTCAGTACAAGGCGTAAACCTTTCGCTGAAGGACCCATTTGACGAGTAGTGACATAGTCAGTAAAAACTTGCCACATACCAATCCATGCGTGTGCGATAAGCGATAAAATTGCCAATAAAGAGAAAATCTTCATTGGTAATGTCATCATGAAACCAGCCCATTGTTGATAGTCAAATCCACCTTTGCAGAGAATCCAACCCAAAAGAACAACAGTATAGGCTGCAAGTACAACCGCACTTACACGCTGGATAAACCAATCACGAGAACCTGAACCAGTTAAACCTGTAGCACTTTTCATTAGAACATAATCCATATAAAGGCTGCGATAATAGCTACCACAGATAAGATCAATGAAATTGTCGCTGCTATACGACCACTTTGCAGTTCTTCAGCAAAACCTAAATCTGCAAGTAAGTGCTTTACTCCAGCAATAAAGTGGAATAACAAGCCGGCTACAAATACCCAAACGATAAAACGTACAAGGATATTTCCAAACACGACATTTTTAACGTAGTCAAATCCTTCTGGTGAAGATAATGATTTATCTAAAATCCATAATAGAACTGGTACTAATAAGAAAACGATGACACCTGATAAACGGTGTAAAATTGATGCAATAGCCACGGGTGAGCGTAAATTTACCGCTAACACCTGACCCATGGACAAATTGACAGGTCTGTTGCTTTTCACAGCGGGCATCCTGTAGGTAGAAACTCCGACCGGAGTTTGTTGAATTAATTCCAAGGAAAGCTGGCATTGTTAGGCAAGCACAGCTCATGCCTAACCTATAAACGACACTGAATTATAAAACGCGAAGTATCAAAATACAAACAATCCACTTTCCCATTTAAGCAAAAAACAATTAAATAAGAATCATTAACAATGATATCACCCTATTAACCCTGTTAAAATGGCATGCAGAGTTCCATCATGTTATTGTTTAAAATAACTTTTTATTTAATTTCATTTTTTCTGCAATTTCTTTTAAATAAGCAAATTTTAGACTAAAGATAAAGTCATAAATTCATCATATAAATAGAAAAATGTTAGTAACTGGTCATATTTTCAATAAAAGCTACAATTCAACTAAGTGAAGTTAGTTGGATTCAATACAAATCAGTCAATCTAAAATACATTTGAGAAAGCAATTTTTATTGAAAATAAAATTTTTAATTATTTTAAAGCTGTTCAATTAGCTATTTTTTATACAATTAAACTTAAAAAAACATCAACATTCTTTGTTACAACTAAATAAAAATAGAGTTTTTTTTGATTAGCAATTTTAAATTACACCATGAGTTTTATGATTTTTTTAATTGGATTGGCATTTTCTACCGACTTACCATTCCCAATCTTAATTTAAAAATTTGCTTACAATTGTACTGATACTTCATTTTTTTTCTGCACGTTGTTGTTGAATTGACTTATTATACCATCCCGATGCAGTGATTTTACTGACTTTTTTGCTCGGGTCTTGATGACTAACTCTCTGTGAGAACGTTATTTTTTATCCATAAGTATAATTGACAAAATTTCAGTACTCACTAATCTTATAGCAAATTTTGACACCGTCTGATTCGCACATGAGAACATTAGGATTTCGAGTCAGATCAACATTCACCAGGACAGGAGATCTATTGAATGTCTGAAGCAAATGGCAAAAAAGCCGTATTACATCTTGATGGCAAAGAAATTGGTTTACCAATCTACAGTGGCACTTTAGGTCCAGATGTAATTGATGTCAGCAGCATATTGAAAGAAGGTCATTTTACTTTCGATCCTGGTTTTATGGCGACAGCTGCATGCGAGTCTAAAATTACGTTCATTGATGGTGACAAAGGTATTTTATTACACCGCGGTTACCCAATCGACCAGTTAGCAACTCAAGCAGACTATCTTGAAACTTGTTATTTATTATTAAATGGCGAGCTCCCAACTGCTGAACAAAAAACAGAATTTGATGCCAAAGTTCGTGCTCACACTATGGTTCACGACCAAGTTAGCCGTTTCTTCAATGGTTTCCGTCGTGATGCTCATCCTATGGCGATCATGGTTGGTGTTGTTGGTGCATTATCTGCGTTCTATCACAACAATCTTGACATTGAAGACATCAATCACCGTGAAATCACTGCGATTCGTCTAATTGCAAAAATTCCAACACTTGCTGCTTGGAGTTACAAATACACAGTAGGTCAACCATTCATCTATCCACGTAATGACTTAAATTACGCGGAAAACTTCTTACACATGATGTTTGCTACTCCTGCTGACCGTGATTACAAAGTAAATCCTGTTCTTGCTCGTGCAATGGATCGTATCTTCACGCTTCACGCTGATCACGAACAAAATGCTTCGACATCTACAGTACGTCTTGCTGGTTCTACTGGTGCAAACCCATACGCATGTATCTCTTCAGGTATTTCTGCGCTTTGGGGACCTGCTCACGGTGGTGCAAACGAAGCTGTTCTTAAGATGCTTGATGAAATCGGCAGTGTAGAAAACGTTGCTGAGTTCATGGAAAAAGTAAAACGTAAAGAAGTTAAACTCATGGGCTTCGGTCACCGTGTGTACAAAAACTTCGACCCACGTGCTAAAGTCATGAAACAAACTTGTGACGAAGTTCTTGAAGCATTAAATATCAATGATCCTCAATTAGCGCTTGCTATGGAACTTGAACGTATTGCATTGAACGACCCGTACTTTGTTGAACGTAAACTTTACCCTAACGTAGACTTCTACTCAGGTATCATCCTTAAAGCGATTGGTATCCCAACAGAAATGTTTACAGTAATCTTTGCTCTTGCACGTACAGTAGGTTGGATCAGCCACTGGTTAGAAATGCACAGCGCACCATACAAAATCGGTCGTCCTCGTCAGCTTTACACTGGCCCGACTCAGCGCGACATCAAACGTTAATATTCGAAAGAAAATTAATGATAAAAAAGCTGCCTTCTGGCAGCTTTTTTATTGTGGTATTTTCAATTCAATTTAAAAACTTATTCTTCATCAAACACACTTAATAAATGATGACTAATTCCATCAGCTCTTAACCAAGCCAACTCATAACTCGCTTTAGCCAAAGCTAGAACACGTCTTTCAAATTCAACCCAGATTGTTTTGACTTGAGGTTCTGAAATACCCAAACCACTTTCTGTTGCCAGATGCTTATTTTTTTCACATATTTTTAAAGCATGATAAAGCTTGCGACCTTTACTCGCCCCTTCCATCAACCGAACACGCTTACTTAAAATAAATCCCTCTACATGCTGTAAGTTCGCATGAGGCAACATAGGTACTAGGATTTGATTCAACTGATCATCTAAGCGCTTCCACACAGCCAAGCGTTGCTCTGCTGTATACGTATTCCATTGAATCACTTCATGGTTAAAACGGCGACAACCACGGCACACCTGATCACCAAAAACTGTTGAACAACGCCCTGCACATGGGGTGAGAGAGAGCATTCGATGATCATTACTCAAAACAAACTCCTTAAATAAACCATATACTTTTTATGGTTTTCTCGCTTATTACACATTTTCGCGCTAAAATATGCGCCTTAAATTTATATCTTAATACATTTGGAGTTTTCCATGAACGCTACTGTAGAACAGCTTGCACCTGTAGAACAGCAAGCGACCGCGGGTTGGGTTGTTGCAGCACTATATCAATTTAAAGAAGTTCAAGATCCTGCAGATCTTCAGCAACGTCTATTAGACTTAGTGAAAACAATTAACCTTTGTGGAACTCTGATTGTAGCAGGTGAAGGAATTAATGGTACTGTTGCGGGCGATCGTGTAGCAATTGATAGTCTCTATCAATTTTTGCTTAATGAAGGTTTTGCTTCTATGGAATACAAAGAATCCCATAGCTCTGACAAACCTTTCCGTAAAATGAAAGTTAAACTTAAAGAAGAAATTGTGACTTTAGGTGTTGAGGTTAAACCCCGCGACTTAGTGGGCCACTACCTTGATCCAAAAGAATGGAATGATTTAATTGCACGTGATGATGTAATTTTAATCGACACGCGTAATGACTATGAATATAAGGCGGGTACTTTCAAAGGTGCAATCGACCCGAAAACCGAGACATTCCGCGAGTTCCCAGAATATGTCAAAAAAGAGCTAGAGCAACATAAAGATAAAAAAATTGCGATGTTCTGCACAGGCGGTATTCGCTGTGAAAAATCAACATCTTTACTTCTTCAAGAAGGCTTCCAAGAGGTTTATCACCTCAAAGGCGGTATCCTTAAATACTTAGAAGAAACCCCAGCCGATGAAAGTTTATGGGAAGGCGAATGTTTCGTATTTGACGGACGTACAGCTGTAACTCATGGCGTTGAAGAAGGCGTAAATATTAAATGTCATGCGTGTGGTTGGCCATTAACTCCAGAAGAGTCAGCTTTAACGAGTTATGAACATGGTGTTTCATGCGTGTATTGCATCGACAAGACAACTGAAAAACAAAAAGCTGGTTTCCGTATGCGCCAGTCGCAAATTGCAGCTGCAAAGCGTAAACGCTTGTAATAAAAGAGGGCATCAAATGATGCCCTCTTCATAATAGGTTATATAAAGCAAATTTAAGATATGAGTCGTTATTATGAGGTACGTGATCTAGTTGTTGCACAAACTAAAGCATCACCCTCCCCATTACCAGCACTTACACCATTAATTTGCCCATTAGTCAGAAATGAAATTCCAATATTATATAAAACATCCTCTTGGGCCGATAAAACAGGATTAGAGGCTACAAATAAAGTACCAATAGATGTTTTCGAAGGAATCCCATCATTCTCGTCTTTATTGATAAACGTAGATATAGTCAATTTACCATTACTAACTGTGAGCATATCACCCACTTTTGTTAAACTACACTTTTCACCAAAAGGTGTAATTAACTGATCTTCCTTAAAATCAGGTAAAACATCTGAAGTACAATAATTATATCTTTCAATTATACCTGAGTCATATTGTTGGCAAGCCGTCGTATCTATATTAATATTTAAAGGATTGACAAGAATTTGATCTGATTTCACCGGTAATTGAGATAAATTTCCATCTTTAATTAACATTAACAGTGCATCATAGTCTTTAATGTCTCTATTATTCTTAATAGCTTCCAATAACTCTTGAATAGCTTGATGAATAGGATTATTTGCTTTCATCTCAGCATTAAATAGATCCATATCATTATTAATACCATACCCCTTTTTAATAAGTTCAGCTACCAAAGCAGAATTTGCAGAATTTAACTTTTCTGTAGTCATGGTTCCAGATTGATACCACGTTCCAGGAACTTGGTTACTAGCATAAGCAACGACCATATCCGTAAGCGGATTAATATTTACATTATCCTCACGCTCGACATAACTATAGTAGCTTTGTCCATTAGCCTTTACCTGTAAACGACAAGGAAACTTACTATTGTCTACTTCACCTTGCCATTTACCTTGGACATTAACATTTACAGTATTTTTAAAACCAGCTCCATCTTTACAAATTGCTGTTACATTTGCACCATTCAAAGCAGAATTTGAAAATGCTGTACCAGAGATTAATTTATAAGTAACTTCATTTTGATTAGATTGTGAAATTTTATCCTCACTAACACTGTTACTATTTTCACCACCACAAGCTATAAGCAATATTACTGAGAGCAAGCCACTAATTTTACAAATTATATTCATATTAAATCGCATTGTTATAACACTAAAAATTTTTATATCAACCATGGACTAATACATGATGATAGGTAAATTAAACTCTATTAAAAGTATAATTTTAAAATAACAATAAATATTATATATAAATAAAATTAATGTAAAAATATTATTATGCTCAATTACCTATTAAAAAATTCAGGTAATAAAAAACGCCCTAGAAAGGACGTTATTTATTATTTCTTCTAATAAATTAATTTGGAGTATGGTACATCAAATATAATTCATTCAAATTATCTGGAATTTCTTCTGCCAGTTCATCCATTAACTGTCCATTACGACGGAAAGATTCCATCTGCGGATCTTCTTCATCAATTCCACTAAATACCATCATTGGTAAAGTTAAATCAATTAATTGTTCTTCATGTTCAGGGGCAAACCATGCCTCTTCATTTAAGAACATCGCATCAACAAATCCCACACTCCAGTCGCCTAAGCTAGATTCAACATCAGCTTCTTCAATTTCAAATGGAAATACAATTCCATTCTCATTTGCTAAGTCTTGTCGAATTGACTCTAACCACGCCTTGATTTGCTGAATAATTTCAGCAGGAACCTTTTTATGGTTATTATCAAACAGCTCATCTAACCAACGGTCAAACTGAGGGCCTACTGCAATTGCACACAGAAAACCATGAGTTGCAGCGAAATCTAGACCATACTCATTGTGGTCTCCATCTAGATATTCACTTAATTGGTCTAAATCTAACGCACTCATTGTGTTACCTGACTATAAAAAAGAAATCTACGATAGCATAGCATTTAAGCCGACGATGCCCTATTCAGATTTGATTAGTCTTCATCATCAAGATCATCATCGTCTAAATCGTAATCAAAATCTTTCAACTCACGCTCTAAACGGCGTTGAGCCAATAGATCATCAATTAATCTACGTTTTTCTAATGATTCTTTCGCAGTGATTTTGCCTGATGACTCATCAAAACCGACATCATCATCATCACCGTAGTTATCATCTAGTTCAAAATCTGTAGAAGACACTAAAACTACCTCTAATGAAAAAATGTGAATGGGTCTAGGCGCTATTTATCTCTCTTACAGAATCATGTCAAGTTTTATTTATATTTTTTTCATTAAACTGCATATTTGTACTTTTTTTCACCCGAAAAATTGTGTATTTATAAAACTCAACTATTTTTTTGATCAAGAAAAAATTCTATGATCTTTTCTATGATTTAAGCTTGAAAAAAATGATTTTAGCCCAATATTCAAAAAACAGACGTGAATTCAAAGATATTTTTTATTTAACGGTTACCGACCAAACCCAAAACATTTCAAGCAAATTGTGCTATCATGCACGGTTTTTCACTGCCACAGATTCAACGAAGAGTAAGCAAAGATGAGCGATATGCATTCCCCTACTTCTCAAGTAGCGGCTCTGATTAGCCGAGGCAAAGAACAAGGTTACTTAACTTACGCTGAGGTTAACGATCATCTGCCGGACTCGATTACTGAAAGCGAACAGATTGAAGACATTATTCAAATGCTTCAAGACGTTGGTATTCCTGTACACGAGCGTGCACCTGAATCTGACGATACCATGTTCGGTGAGTCAACTGACACAGCTGATGAAGTTGCTGAAGAAGAAGCTGCTGCCGTACTTGCATCGGTTGAAAATGAGCCTGGACGTACGACAGATCCTGTACGTATGTACATGCGTGAAATGGGTACAGTTGAACTGTTAACCCGTGAAGGTGAAATCAGCATTGCAAAACGTATTGAAGAAGGGATCCGTGATGTCCTTAATTCAATTGCGTACTGGCCAAATGCTGTTGAAGTTGTATTAAAAGAATATAATGATTTCTTGACTGGCGAACGTCGCCTTGCCGATATTTTATCTGGCTATCTTGACCCGGAAACTGACGAAGATATTCCTGAAGTTCTAGAAGAAGAAACAGAACTTGAAGAAGATGATGCGCCAGCTACACCAGCAAAAGAAGTTAAGCTTGACGATGACGAAGAAGATGAAGAGTCAGAAAGCGACGATGATTCTGAAGGTGAGTCTGGTCCAGACCCTGAAGTTGCAAAAATTCGCTTTAATGAACTTGAATCTGCATGGACTAAAACAAAAGGTATTATTGAGAAACATGGCCGTAACAGCCCTGAAGCAGATGAAGCTTTAGAAGCATTAGCTACTGTGTTCATGATGTTTAAATTTACACCACGTTTATTCGATATCATTTCTGAAATGATTCGTGGCACACATGAACAAATTCGTGCCAATGAACGTGAAATCATGCGTTACGCAGTACGTCGTGGCCGTATGGACCGTACTCAATTCCGTACATCTTTCCCTAAGCAAGAATCTAATCCAGCTTGGTTAGATGAACAGATTGCTAAAGCTCCTGCTGAAATCAAGGCGCATTTAGAAAAAGTTCGTCCGGATGTTTTAGCATTCCAGCAAAAAATTGCAGATATTGAGAAAGAACTTAGTTTAAGCGTTGCTGAAATTAAAGATATTTCTAAGCGTATGGCGATTGGCGAAGCGAAAGCACGCCGTGCTAAGAAAGAAATGGTAGAAGCCAACCTTCGTTTGGTAATTTCGATTGCGAAGAAATATACCAACCGTGGTTTACAGTTCCTTGACTTGATTCAAGAAGGGAACATTGGTTTGATGAAAGCGGTAGACAAGTTTGAATATCGTCGTGGTTATAAATTCTCGACTTATGCAACTTGGTGGATTCGTCAGGCGATTACCCGTTCTATTGCCGATCAGGCTCGCACAATTCGTATTCCTGTACATATGATTGAAACGATTAACAAGATCAACCGTGTATCTCGTCAATTGTTACAAGAAATGGGCCGTGAACCAACACCTGAAGAATTAGGTGAACGTTTAGAAATGGACGAAGTTAAGGTTCGTAAGGTACTTAAGATTGCCAAAGAACCGATTTCAATGGAAACACCTATTGGTGATGATGAAGATTCGCATCTTGGTGATTTCATTGAAGATCAAAACATCACTTCTCCAATTGATGCTGCGACTTCAGAAGGCTTAAAAGAAGCAACACGCGAAGTATTGGAAAACTTAACTGAACGTGAAGCAAAAGTATTGAAGATGCGTTTTGGTATTGATATGCCAACCGATCACACCCTAGAAGAAGTGGGTAAGCAGTTTGATGTAACACGTGAACGTATTCGTCAGATTGAAGCGAAAGCATTGCGCAAATTACGCCACCCTTCTCGTTCTGAACACTTACGTTCTTTCTTGGAAAATGACTAAGTTTTGAAGGCTTGAAATTTCAAAACCAAGCCTCATTTAATAGAAAGAGCTATAAACGCCTGCGATAATGCAGGCGTTTCAAATCATGAGGTAACTTATGTTAGACCGCACTCCATCTCGCGAACTACAAGAACATCTTTGGGTATTTCCGATGGATTATCCAATTAAACTTATTGGCGATGCGGGTGAAGAATTACGTGTTGCTGTAGTCGATATTTTGGTGAAACATTTCCCAGACTTCGACCACTCAACATTAAAAGTTCAAGAATCTCGCACCGGCAAGTATCATTCTTTAACAGCACAATTGCGCTTTGAAGAATTAGAACAAGTTCATGCACTTTATGCTGACTTGGCTGCTTGCCCGCAGATTAGAACTGCGCTTTAATTTTAAGTTCTTCAATCAATACCACAGTCAGACACTCTTACTGTGGTATTTTTTTTGAGAAATTTTTAAGCTATCAAACAGTGAAAAAACAATACAAATATTTAGAAACCCTATTATAAAATCCTTTAAAATTACAGGGTTTTCGGCTTCTATCTTGCAGATATTAACTGGGTGCCGCAGAAACCAACTTATAGGAAGATATTGTGATGAGCCTTGATAAACCCAACTTGATCATTCGCCAATGGAACGATTTACAAGATTATCAAAGCAAGTTCGAAACCATGAAACTCTTAACAAATGAGCGTGATCAAGATACGCCTGATGAGTTATGGTTACTCCAACATCATAATGTCTTAACACAAGGTCAAGCTGGTAAACCTGAGCACATCCTAATTTCTTCAGATATTCCAGTCGTACAAACTGACCGTGGCGGACAAGTGACTTGGCATGGACCTGGTCAACTTGTGGCTTACTTCATGTTTGATCTTAATCGTCTAAAATGGAACGTACGTACATTGGTCAGTTTTGCTGAACAATTCATGATAGATGTTTTAAAAAAATATGGAATTGAAGCTTATGCCAAGCCCGATGCACCTGGGGTATATGTAGATGGTCGTAAGATTGGTTCTTTAGGTTTTAAAATTCGTCGTGGTCGAAGTTATCATGGATTAGCATTAAACTTGGACTGTGCCTTAAATGGATTCCAGACCATCAATCCTTGCGGCTATGCAGGCTTAGAAATGGTACGTATACAAGATTTAGTGACTCCCTATCCATCATTTGGTCAACTCTGTCAGGACTTTATTGAGTATATTAATAGTACTGGGTACTTTAATGACCCTAAAGTCAAATATGAATAAATCGCTTTGCGATGAAATAAAAATGGATTAGAGTAATTACTCTAAATTTGCTTTCGCATAATTTTAACAAGGGATACGCGAGTGATTTCGACAAAAGCGGTAAAGCCGACTCTGCAACTTGCCTACGTTAAGCTCATGATGGATGTTATTGGTCGTGGCTTGGTCATGGCAAGTCAAGTGGACACTGAAATACAAGAGGAAGTATCTAAATTTCCTGTTCACTTTGTACTTTCAATGAATGTTTTCCCGAATGGACCAGCATTTTTTGCTCGAGTGACAGAAGACAAACAGTTAGAACTACTTCAAAGAGCTGAAAGAAAACCAGACTTAACGATTACATTCAAACATGTCACCCATGCCTTTTTGGTGTTTTCTTTTCAAGAAAGTACTGCTCAAGCATTTGCCAATGACCGAATGATTGCCGATGGTGATGTATCTGCTGCTATCCGCTTAGTACGTTGCCTAAATAAAATGGAAGCTCTTATTTTACCTAAATTGGTTGCTTCACTAGCAGTCAAAGAATACCCAACCGAACTTAGCCTAAAAGAAAAATTCAACGAAGCTGCAAATATTTACCTAAAAGTAGCCAAGTCCTATTTCAAGCGGAGCGCATAACATGGCCAAACCATATTACGAATTCTTTTGTCCTGTAAAAGTCATTGCTGGTAATGCTGCGCTAGAACATATTCCTTTTGAGCTTGCAACTTTGGGTGCAAAACGCCCTCTTATCATTACAGATAAAGGTGTACGTGCAAACGGCTTATTAAATCCGATTGAAGCTGCATTTAGTACAACTGATGCTGTCATTGGTCACGTTTTTGATGATGTTCCACCCGACTCGAGTTTAGAGGTCGTTCGTCTTGCAGCAGAAGCTTATCGTACAAATAAATGTGATGCGATCATTGCTGTAGGTGGCGGTTCAGTTATAGACACATCTAAAGCAACCAACATTTTGGTATCTGAAGGTGGAAATGACTTATTGCAATATGCAGGTGCTCACAACCTACCGAAGCCATTAAAACCATTTTTTGTGATTCCAACAACTTCTGGCACTGGTTCTGAAGTAACAATGGTTGCTGTGGTTTCAGATACTCAAAAGAATGTTAAGTTAGCATTTGCTTCTTATTATTTAATGCCACATGCAGCGATTTTGGATCCACGCATGACGCTTACATTACCACCTCATTTAACTGCAATGACTGGTATGGATGCATTAACGCATTGTGTTGAAGCCTATACATGTATGGCTGCCAATCCATTAAGTGATGCTTATGCAAGTGCCGGAATTAAAAAGATTAGTGAAAATCTCTTTAATGTCTTAGAAAACCCAAATGACTCACAAGGCCGTTTAGAGTTAGCTCAAGCTTCAACAATGGCGGGTATTGCATTTTCTAATTCAATGGTCGGCTTAGTTCACTCTTTAGGACATGCTTTAGGTGCTGTTGCTCACCTACCCCACGGTCTATGCATGAATTTATTCTTACCTTATGTACTTGAATATAATAAACAAGTAAATGGTCAGAAAATTGGTGAGTTACTATTACCGCTTGCTGGTGCAGATATTTATGCACAAACGCCTGCAACACAGCGTGCAGATAGAGCAATTACGACTATCTTAGCAATGCGTGATCGCCTATTTACTTTAACAAAGTTACCACGCACTCTACGTGAAACAGGTAAAGTAACTGAAGCACAGCTTGATGAAGTTGCAGAAAAAGCACTAAATGATGGCTCAATTATTTATAACCCGAAAGAAGCAAGCTTAAAAGATATCCGAGATATCTTAGAAAAAGCTTGGTAATTCGATAAGTTAAACTTCAATAAATTCCATAAAGGTCTGATTTATATAATGAATCAGACCTTTTTTATCACTAAGCATTTTTATTGATTATTTTATTTGAAACATATGGCAAAAAAATTGCTAAAAAATAGATGAAAGTACTGACAATTTATATCAATTTAGGATAGATTGGCGCACTTTATCTTTTTCTGTAGGGGGGATCGTTCGTCTCAAACGATCCTTAACACCAAGCTGATCCTTGATCAACGATTATGAGGATAACGCCGTTGACAAATTTATCTGGGACTAAACCAACAGGCAAGCTTCAAAAGAATCTTGTACTTTGGCATATTGTTATTATTGGTTTAGCTTACATTCAGCCATTAACGTTATTTGATACTTTTGGTTTAGTGTCAGAACGAAGTGGTGGTCATGTACCAACTTCCTACATTTTTGCATTAGTCGCAATCTTATTAACATCGATCAGTTATGGACATATGATTAAGCGCTACCCTTCTTCTGGGTCGGCTTATACGTATGCTCAAAAATCAATTCACCCTAATGTTGGCTTTATGGTGGGTTGGTCTTCTTGGTTAGACTATCTACTGTCACCGCTTGTTAATATTATCTTGGCAGATATTTATCTAAGAGCTCTTTTTCCAGAAGTAAATAACTGGTTATGGGTGATTGGTTTAACAACGCTCATGACTGTTATTAATTTATTTGGTGCACGGTTCGTTGCACGTTTTAACAGTACGATTGTTGTTATTCAGCTTGGCGTAATTTTTTATTTTGTTTATCAAGTATATATCTTACTTACTCAAGGTGTATATGCAGATGGAACTTTAAATCCAGATAAAGCAGCATTGTGGTCATTAACTCCTTTTTGGAACGATATGACGTCTGTCAGCTCTTTAATTGCTGGCGCGACTGTACTCTGCTTCTCTTTTACTGGATTTGATGCTTTATCGTCTCTTGCTGAAGAAACAAAAGATGCAGAAAAAACGCTACCAAAAGCTATTTTTTCTACAGCATTACTTGCAGGTATTATTTTCATTGTAAGTACTTACTTCATCCAATTATATTTCCCAAGCAATCCAAACACTTACTTCAATCCTTTAGATGAATCACAACCTGTGATGGTCGCTGCGATTGGTAGTTTGATGTTTAAAACTTTGGTTTTATATTTTGCTGTAGTCGCTGTGATGGCATCAGGTATTTCTGCCCATGCGGGTGTATCACGCTTAATGTACGTGATGGGACGCGATGGGGTCATCAACAAGAAATTATTTGGTCATATCAGTCCAAAATTGCATACTCCAACTTACAACATTCTTATTGTTGGTGTGGTTGCTTTATCTGCTGGTTTTCTAGATCTTGAGCATATTGTTAACTTGATTAGTTTTGGTGCTTTAACTGCTTTTAGTTTTGTTAACTTCTCTGTAGTTTCTCGCTATGCATTAAGAGATGGCAAGAATAAAACGCTTAAAGACATCATTAATTATATTGCTATACCAACGCTTGGTTTTGCCAGTGTGTTTATGATGTGGTTAGAGATTGATAAGCTTGCCTTACAAATTGGCTTAGCTTGGGCCGTTATTGGTGTAGGTTATCTTGCCTATAAAACCAAAGGCTTTAAATATAATGCTCCACAGCATAATGAACATGAGTAATAAAAAAGGCGCTTAAAGCGCCTTTTTTATGGTCAAATTAACCAAAAATTTTATTTACAATGCTTTGTACACGTTGAGCATAAAGTTTTGCTGTTTCAAGATCACCTGTTGGAACCTCTTCCACACTTGCATCAGAAGGCGATTGAACTAAAAGCCCAACTGAGCCGCCTAAGTTGTTTACATCTTCACGTGTTGCATCTTTCGTATTTGCTGGCAATAAGCCAAGACTCACCCAAATGCCACCATGCTGTGATGCTAAAGTTTGTAGTTGAATAAGAGTTACTTGCTTATCACCATTTAAGCTCGCGCTGTTTGTAAAACCTGCAAATACTTTATCTTGCCAACCACGTGTAAACCACACTTTTGAAGTTGCATCAGCAAACTTTTTAAACTGCCATGGCGCTGTACCCATATAAGTAGGCGCACCAAAAACAATCCCCTTCGCATCATTTAATGTCTGCCAATCTTGATCAGTAATATTTCCATCTTGATCAATTTGGATGAGCTGAGCATTAATTTCGTTTGCAAACGTTTCAGCCACGACTTTAGTGTGGCCATAACCAGAGAAATATACAACCGCGATATTAGAGTTAGACATGGGAGCAAACCTTTGTTTTATTAAATTCCACTTTATGATATATTTTAGAAACTAGGTGTCAATTAGTTACTAGTTGGTAACTAGGGTAATTTTTCAAGAAATTATAGGTAAATGGTATGAATGAATGTCTAAAATATAATATTTTTCAACAACATTGCCCTGCTCGTTTATTTTTTGAAAAAATTGCAGATAAATGGGTTTTATTGATTTTGAATGTTCTTGAGGAAGAAACTCAACACTTCAATTTGCTCAAAAAGAATATTCAAGGTATCTCCCCTAAAGTCTTATCACAGAAGTTAAAAATGCTGGAGAGAGACGGTTTTATTGAGCGTAAAATTCAGAATACATCCCCAATTCGTGTTGATTACTCACTTACCGCTTTAGGGCAAAATGTAGCTTCAATGGCATTCCAATTAAAGGAATGGGCCGAAACCAATATTGAGCAAGTTTTAGCAGCTCAAATGACTTATGATGAAAAAGTGCTAGAGCAAGCTTAACCCATACATCCTTTAAAATTTTATTGAACTTGATCGATTAGGCTTTTTTCTTAGCTTAAAAGCCGCTCAACTTAATTAATTTTAATCGGTTCAGGTGGCGCACTTATTTTAAATTGAATAGTTAAAGGTTCGCATTGTTTTAACTCCTGCTCATTTTTCAAATAGATGCTTTCTAGACCATATTTCCAAGTACCATTCATGACTTCAAATGCAGGATAATTGACAATGAAAGTTTTGGTTTCATTAGGCTGATATTCGTAAGTTTGAGTCTCTTTACACTCATTTTCTGGATAAGAACGTTTAGTATTTCCAAATAAATAGAGTTCTAAAGGCACATAACATGCAGGTTGTCGTTCTTGTATTTTCTCTAATCCCTTATTAGTTTGAGTAATCTGCAATGCAATTGTGCCATTTAAAGTTAACTGCTGTGCATATTTAAAAACTGTTTCTTTTTCGATGGGTTCACGCGTTACATTATTTAGGAACTGTAATTTACGATGCAAGCCATTACAGTCATCTTCAACAGGCGCAGGTAACCAGATTTCATTATCTTTTGAGTCACCTTTCTCACCATCGGCAGGTGTTTCATAATCACCTGGTTTACCGGGTTTAGTCGGATTTCCCGATCCACCTAAACTGGCACCACCCGCGAATAAATCCTCTCCACAAGCAGTCAAAAGACCACCCATCAAAATGAAACTCATGGATATTATTAATTTTTTATAAGTTATTTTCATCATATTGATAAGCTCCGAAACGGAAAATTTTGGTTGCACCCTCTTTTCCTTCATCGAGTGCACAACGTTCAATGGCTAACTTGAGTACTTGTAATGATAGATCTTCCCACAAGCGTAAACTTGCTTCTTTAAGTAAAGTGATCGATTCATCTGTTAGTTCATCAGCAAAAATTGCTTGTTCTAAATAGGGTTCTTTTTCTGGTTGAAATAAATTATGAACTCCAGCAGCTAAATGTGCCTCTAAGTTATTCGTTAATAATTTTCGAACTTCGAATTGCTCAACATCAGGCATAAAACTACGCTGCTGCAACACCACAAGGCCATCTTGTTCTTTCACAATGTTCAGACGCTCAAGTTCATTCAAAATAGATCTTGGGTGTTTTTCAGTTGAAACTTTCTTTACCAAACTTTCAAAGCTAATCTGATCTTCGCTAATAAAAGGAATTTTTTCTGCCAATCCCTCTGCAAGCCACAAGCCAATCACCCGAGCAGGAACACTTACGGGCTCTGCTACTTTTGCTTCTGTTAAAGGCTGCCCAGCCTGCATCGCCTTTTTAAAGGCATTCACATCTTTGCGATGTAACCCTGAAAGTAAACTGACCGCTGAATCAGTTGGCTTTTGTTCTATACGCTCTAGCTCAGTTAAAGCCTGTTGATAGAAAACAGGTTTCAAAGCAGTCACAAAGTCGTTATATCCCACTCCTGAACGAATTAACCATTGCGTCAGGTATTCCATTAACATTAATACCTGCTTCTGATTAAGTTCTGCATTGTTCGTTTGGAGTGTGGTCATAGGGTAACAATTTTCCTTCATATTTGAAAAACAGTATGGGCCGAGCAATTGTCACACTGAACGGTTTAAGATGCAATTTTCATTCTTAGACCTCTTTTGGAAACCGATCAACATAATGATTTGGCGCATTAAAATGGGTAAAAGAAATACTGATTGAGACATCTAAACTTTCTACACTATGCCACCAACCAATTGGTATAAACAAAGCTTCCCCAGCATTCAAAATACATTCCACTGGAGTGATTGATCTTGCCAAAGGATATTTTTCAAAATCAATTTTTTTTGCATTACTTAATTCGCTAAACACCCAATGATCGTTATATAGATGAGGAACTTGCAAGGCAGGAATTAAAGTTATTTTTTTGCGTCCATAAATTTGAACTAACATATTATTCGTTAAATCATGATGTAATGGCGTAAATGTTCCTTTAGGTCCAAACCATAAAAAACTACGCTCATCTTTTAAAGCCAAGTCACAATAACCTTCTGCAAAATCACCTATATCTAAAAATAGTTCTTGAAGCATCTGATGGCTGTTGGTCGCATTATTTGCAGTCATATAAAAATCATTACTGGCATCAACTGACATAACTTTTGATACAAACTCTGACATCTTCATTTTCTGTTTTAGTAATAGAGAATGTCTTTCAAACTGTTCATCTAAATTTCTATTCATCTGAACTTCAACCGAATGATGGCCAAATTTAGAAGCAAAATATTGCGGAGACCATTTATGCAAAGCTGGCCAATGTTCTATTCCTTCTTTTAAAATCACAGGGCGATGTTGACTATAGTAATCCTTTATAAAGCCAGAGAACTGTGGAGCAATAATTGAAGGAATTTCTTCACTATAGCCAGAGTTTAGCTGTGCCAATTGATCTACAGTTTCTATTAACCATTCACGTTTTTTAAGTTGATGATGCTTTTTCTTCAAAATTTTATATAGCTGATTATTTTCTAAATTATTTAAATACTCTTTTACTTTTAAACCATCATACCCCTGCTCTATTAATATTTTTATAATTTCCGCAGACGTGACCTTATTTAAAACTTGTTCAATTATCCACTCTTGATCATGATCCGATAAAGTCTGAAATTTCAAATCATTCATTTCAAATCTTGGCTCAAATCCATTTGCTTTTAATACATCGACTAACTGTTCAATTCCACACCCTTTTTCTAAATTTTCTTCAAGCCAGTTTTTCCATTCTAATGGCAACTGGTCAAACCATTTTTGGCTTTGTTCGAATATTTCAATTTGATTATAAGCTGCCATGTTGAACCTTTTTTCAAATTTGATCTTTACAACTGCATTATAATTGATCTATTTTAAAAATGTTAAATTTTCACATTTTTAATAAAAAAAGGTTCATGTGATGAATAACATAGTAAAAGGAAGCAGCATTGCTTTGATTTTTATAGCTTTAAGTGGGTGCGGGTCTGACGATAATGATTCGACACCTACACCTACACCTACACCTACACCTACACCGACACCAACACCGACACCAACACCAACACCAACACCAACACCAACACCAACACCAACACCAACACCAACACCAACAAGTGTAGCGGATCGCTTTGTTGGAAGTTGGTTAGCGGGCAAAGGAGGTTGTATTAACGGTTCTGCTCTAAAAATGAACATTATTAAGGTTTCTGATAACAGTGTTCGATTTGCCAGTGAAACAGTACGTTATGAGAATGAATCAAACTGCACAGGTAACATCGTTGCAAGTTACCGCCAAGCTGAAGATTTTAGTCTGGTTTCAAATATTGGAGCACCTCAGACAATACAAACCTCAAGCTATAATAAAGTAGATTGGCAGCTTGTTGTAGCTGGAGAATTGGAGCAAAAACAATCTGCTATTTTAGGTTTTAAAAATGCAAATCAATTCTGCCTAGTCCCTACGAATGAACCAAATGCGATACATAATTATTTGCAGCAAGCAAACTTTGATCTCATGAATACTTGCTTCACAAAAACAACTCCACCAGCAAGCATGCAAAAGCCGACACAAGTATTGGCAACAGCAAGTTATAGACTAGCGGACAATAAAGAATCTTGGGCAGATCTATTAACCCAACTTAATGATCAAGGACGCCAAGGCTACGCCCTTCTCACACCATCAGTCAGTTTGGATAATCCTAATAGTAGCTTTGCCCTATATAAAAATTTATATGTCAAAAACAATAAAACCACTGATACATACACCTATAAAACAGTTGATGTTAAAACTAATTCAGTGGCAAACCGTTATTTACTATGGGTAAATGAGTTAAATAAACAAGGTAGCTTAGGCTATATATATAAACTTTCATTTGGAGAAGTAACTTCGAATACAGATAAATATTTATTTGTTAAAAATGATAAGAAACCAGCAACATATTCTTATTCTAATCGCTTCTTAACCAACACTTCTCGCACGAGTATTTTGAATGCCTTCAATGAACTTGGTGCACAAGGTTGTAAGCTAATTTACGCAAACTCGGAATTCACCAATAACGGCACAACGAATGGAACCTTCTATGTACCTACTTGTGTAAATAGCAGTACACATAACGGAACCTATGCGTATCGTTATTTTGAAGTTCCACAACATATTCCGTTTAACAAGGAAGATGCAATAAAACTTGAAAAACTTCTTAAAGAGCAGGCAGCTGAAGGTTATAGATTGGTGGATGCGAACAATAATCTAGGCTTCTTTAATATTGATGGTTATCTATTTGAGCGTGATAGTGAAAATACAGGGCCTATTGAATATAAAGTATTTATTGAAGATGCTGCATCCGAAACAGATGAGCCATATCTCGTTGAAAATCGAATTCAAGACCAAGGTAAATTAGGTTGGTTCTTTGCAGTTCGACTTGGATCGGTCTATACCAACTCACCAACAAATTATGATTTAGCAAGTGGTGTAATTTTCCCTAAATAAGACATCTAAAACAAATAAGGCCACAACTGTGGCCTTATTCTTACTTAAAATTAGATAACTTATCCTAAGTTTTTAAAGCCCTGCTGACGCCATGCTTCATAAACAATCACGGCGGTTGCATTAGATAAATTTAAACTTCTTGAGTTTTCGGCCATTGGCAAACGGATCCACTGTTCTTGTGGAAACATTAAGCGGACATGCTCAGGCAAACCACGTGTTTCTGGCCCCATCAGTAAAGCCACAGGTCGATTCAAATCGACTGTATGTGGAGTCGCTGAGCCTTTAGTGGTGAGTGGAAAAACATGCTCAACACCTTTAGCTTTTAAGTCTGCAAGGCATAGTTCAATGTTGTCCCAAATCTGCATACGCGCCCATTCATGATAATCAAGACCTGCTCGTTTGAGCTTTTTATCATCTAATTCAAAACCTAGTGGCTTGACTAAATGTAGCTGTGCGCCCGTATTAGCACATAAACGAATGATATTGCCTGTATTGGCAGGAATTTCAGGCTCGTATAGGACAACATGAATCACAAATTTTCTCGACTTTAATAACCAGCAATAAATTCAGATAAATTTATTGCCATTTTAACTGTTCACGTAAATTCACCACTTCACCAATAATGGTTAAAGTCGGTGCTACGATATGATGTTCAGACACTTTAGTTGCAATATCAGCTAATGTTCCAACAATAACTTTCTGTTCTGGTGTGGTTCCTTTAGATATTAAAGCTACAGGCATATCAGCACGTTGACCATGAGCAATAAGTTGCTCACAAATGCGTTCTAAACCAACTAACCCCATATAGAGGACTAAAGTTTGATTTTCATAAACTAGTTCATTCCAAGGGAGTTCAGGTGAACCTTCCTTTAAATGCCCAGTCAAGAAACGTACACTTTGTGCATAGTCACGATGAGTTAATGGAATTCCTGCATAAGCTGAACAACCAGATGCTGCTGTTATTCCTGGCACAACTTGGAAAGTGACATTTGCCTCAACTAGCTCTTGAATCTCTTCACCACCACGCCCAAAGATAAACGGATCACCACCTTTTAGACGACAAACACGCTTTCCTTTTTGAGCATATTCAACCAGTAAAGCATTGATACCATCTTGAGGAACAGAGTGATTTGAACGGGCTTTACCTACATAAACTTTGGTCGCATCGCGACGGCAAAGTTCTAAGATCGGTGCAGACACCAAACGATCATAAATCACGACATCTGCTTGCTGCATAAGACGCAATGCTTTTAATGTCAGTAGTTCAGGATCACCTGGCCCAGCCCCCACCAAATAAACTTCACCTTTAGGTGCAGTCCATTCTGTTAAGGCTTGCTGAATCAAATCATTTGCAACTTCTAAATTGTCATTAAAAACTTGTTCTTTTAATGGGCTAGCATATAAGTTTTCCCAAAAGATTCGACGCTCATCTGGGTTACTAATCTTTTCTTTTACTTGCTTACGCCATTGACCAGAAAACTCAGCAAGTTTCCCCATGCCATGTGGAACAATCGTTTCTATTTGAGTACGAAGTTGTCTAGATAAAACAGGTGATGCGCCATTTGAGGCAACAGAAATGATCAATGGAGAACGATCAATAATTGCTGGAACCATAAAACGGCAGTGTGGAATATCATCGACACTATTTACCAGTAAATTACGCACTTCACATTGCTCAAAAACAGCTTTGTTCACTTGCGCATCATTAGTCGCAGCAATGACTAATCTATAAGGTGTATTTAAAAAAATTTCGGCAAAGGTCTCAGCAAAATACTGTCCTCCACTCGCCTGAACCAACTCTAAAAGCTGATCTTCAATTGCTGGAGCAATAATATCAATTACGGCTCCAGCTTTGGCTAAAAGATTTGCTTTGCGCAAAGCAATATGCCCACCACCCACAATCAGACAACGTTGCTGTTGCAACTTTAAAGAGATTGGAAAAATATCCACCTTAAACCTCTACATTAATCATCTGATTTGGGTTAAGCAAAAACCGTGCACAATTTAGATGCAAAGCTTAGTCAATAAAGGTTAAACCACCCATATATGGGCGTAATACTTCTGGAATCTCGATAGAACCATCTTCACGCTGGTAATTTTCCATTACAGCAAGCAAAGTACGTCCAACTGCAAGACCTGAACCATTTAGTGTGTGCACTAATTCAGTCTTCTTTTGATCCATTCTGTAACGTGCTTTCATGCGGCGTGCCTGAAAATCACCCATATTAGAGCAGCTTGAGATTTCACGGTAAGTATTTTGGCTTGGAACCCAAACTTCTAAGTCGTAAGTTTTAGTCGCACCGAAGCCCATATCTCCACCACAGAGCAAAATTTTGCGGTATGGCAAACCAAGTGCCTGCAAAATGCCCTCAGCATGTGCAGTAAGATCTTCAAGTGCCTGCATAGAAGTTTCAGGTTTAACGATTTGCACCATCTCAACTTTATCAAACTGATGCTGACGAATTAAACCACGGGTATCGCGACCATAAGAACCAGCTTCACTGCGGAAACACGGTGTATGCGCTGCATATTTTAATGGCAAGCGTTCGGTATCAATAATCTCATCACGAACAAAGTTAGTAACAGGAACTTCTGCTGTAGGGATGAGGTAATATTCTTTTTCACCTTGAAGTTTGAACAAATCTTCTTCAAATTTTGGTAACTGACCAGTACCACGAAGTGAATCAGCATTTACCAAATAAGGCACATAAGCTTCTGTATAACCATTCTTTAAAGTATGGGTATCAAGCATGAACTGTGTTAAAGCACGTTGTAGACGCGCTAAAGAACCTTTCAACACACTAAAACGTGAACCAGTCAATTTAGTCGCAGTTTCAAACTCTAAACCGCCCATCCACTCACCTAAGTCAGTATGATCTTTGATTTCAAAATCAAACTGACGAGGCGTACCCCATTTTGAAATTTCAACGTTATCATCTTCATCTTTACCAGCAGGAACAGACTCATCTGGTAAGTTAGGGATGCTAAGCGCTTTTTGTTCAATCTCGTTTTGGAGCTCTGATAAAGCTACTTCAGCAGCTTTGATTTCATCACCAATCGCTTGCATACGCGCCATGATTTCAGAAGCATCACCACCGGATTTTTTAATCTGACCCACTTGTTTTGCACCGGCATTACGTTCTGCCTGCAATTTTTCAGTTTTTGATTGCAAGTCTTTACGGCGAGTTTCTAAAGAAGCCCATTCTTGAACATCTAATTGAACACCACGTTTTGCCAAAGCTGCATTAACAGCTTCAATATTATTTCTGAGTAACTTAGGGTCGATCATAATCAATCATAATATGGGTAAAAAACTGGCTATAGTGTAAGGCCTTCACACTAAAAAATATAGTGATCATCTTCATAACGAATAGCTTTCACACAATTGTTAGAATAGATCACCTATTTTAGAACTTATAGTTTGGCACACTCGGTAAATACTCAGGTTTAATGAATTTACTCGCTTCAAAATACGGCAGTGTTAATTCAGACATTCCTTCGGCATAAGAAGCCAATTCATAAATTGGATAGACAAAAACAATCCCATTTGCGCCGTAGTAGAAATTATCACTTAATTGCAGTTTTTCACGACTGATATTGTGCTCTTGAAGCCAATTTGTATTTGCATCAAAAAGTGCATCAACTAATTGTTTTTCAACATCAGGCTGAATGAGCTCAGCAACAGTAATATGTTTTTTATTTAATAAATCAAAAGTCACGAACTCTTGATGTGACATGCCATGTGCTGCGCCAACAGAATACGAATAAGTCTGTAATGCAAAAGTTGCAAGATTATAATTTTGCCCTAAATAGCGAACATAAATTGCGCTTTGACTCGAACGCGGCTCACCTTCAGGTACCTCTACAGGTTTATCAGCCAAGTTTGCAAAAGCATTCGGATCTGCTTTCTTTATTCGATTAGTGAAGTAATCATTAATCCACTTTTGATTGGTTTGTACTGTTTGAAAGTCATACTCAGTACAACCATCTTCTAAACAAACTTTTGATTTTGGCAATTTTACTGGGATTACTTTTGCCTGAATTACAGGAACACCAGCCTCTTTAGTTTCTTTAACTTTTGCAGTCGAAGCAGCCTGCTCTTCTTTGGCTGTCGACTTTGGTTGGCAACCACTCACAATTGCCATTGCAGCCATTAATGGAAGAATACAAATAATTTTTTTATCGTAAAGTCGCATAATAATCCCCATGAATTTACCTCTATCACTATACAAAGCGTCCGATCGAGGTGGGGTTAAAAAATGTATCTATCTCTCTTATATAAAAAAAGCTACCGTGAAAGGTAGCTTTTTTTGAAGAGGCTTTAATTATTGATCAATAATATCTGTGCCTTTTGGTGGCGTAAAGTTAAAGACAGATGCTGGAATTGAAGCATTTACTTTCACGTTCTTAAAGCGCACATAAGTAGTCTGACCTAATGAGTCTTGTAACACCATAAGCGTAGGCGCTTTATTTGCTCCAAAACTAATTGTTAAGCTTTGGAAAGCGCCATCTTCTTTTTTAGGGAATAATGTGAAATAAAGTTTTGATTTATCGGGTTGCGTTACACGGTAAGATTTCATGATTTGATTAGTATTACCAGAGAGTAATAACGCTGGTGTATCTGCAACCTGATCATCTAAGCTTTGGCGAACCGCTTGTTGTAAATCTGGATCATAGATCCAAACTGTTTTCCCACTTGTTACAATCGTTTGTTTAGCAGGACTTACTGTTTCCCAATAAAATTTCCCTGGACGTTCAACTTTCATTGAGCCTTTGAATGTCTGGTTCATATGCTGTGCACTTAAACTCTTTTTCTGTGCCACAGTTTTTGTATTGGCTTTAGTTGTTTGTTCAAAATCGGCAGTCAAACGCTGTAAACCTGATAACTGATTAACCAGGTTCCCAATTGCCTGTTGCTCCGGTGCTGCTACAGGCGCAGCAAACACTGTAGTACTCATTACAGGAGCAAGCACTGACGCGCTGAGTGTAATAGCACACATAGTTTTACGAAGCATATTCATGTCATCACCTTTTTAGTTGCTGTAAGACAACTTGCCATCTTCCAAAGTTATGAAACTTAGCAAGCTCTTAATTCAAGACTCATATTAACCGACAAACTCTGTGCTAATCATTGAGAAAATAAGATATTTTGTTATGTTATTCATGTTGTTTGTAGAATTTCATTCATCATGATGAAGATACACCAGATTAAATTCCATAAAAAAAGCCCACAAAATGTGGGCTTTTTTTGAAGCTAAAACTTATACAGTTTCAACTTTTACGTAGCGACGGCCAAATTGACCTTTCACTTCGAATTTTACTACGCCGTCAGCAGTAGCAAATAAAGTATGGTCACGGCCCATACCAACATTTGCACCAGCGTGGAACTCAGTACCACGTTGACGAACGATGATGTTACCAGCAGTTACAGCTTGACCGCCGTAAACTTTAACACCTAACATTTTTGGGTTTGAATCACGACCGTTCTTCGTCGATCCACCGGCTTTTTTAGTTGCCATGTCTCTTACTCCTCGTGATTAGCCTGAAATACCAGTAATTTTCAACTCAGTGAACCATTGACGGTGACCTTGTTGTTTACGGTAGTGTTTACGACGACGCATTTTGATAATGCGGATTTTGTCGTGACGACCATGGCCAACCACTTCTGCAGTTACTTTAGCGCCAGCTACAACTGGAGCACCGATTTGAATGCTGTCACCGTTTACAACCATTAATACATCATCAAATGTAATAGTCGCGCCAGATTCAGCTTTCAATAATTCAACTTTAAGGGTTTCACCCTCAACTACACGGTGCTGTTTACCACCGCTTTGGATTACTGCGTACATAATGTACTCCAATTAGCCCGTGTCGTCGTGCCGATAAGGGATATATCGATCTTAAAACGCTCGCCACTGGGGTTATATAAGGCGACAGATTTTAAGTGAAATTTGATCAAACGACAAGTATTTTCTATTTATCAGTGGCTCCTATTCCCCTCTTTTTACAAAATCAACAGACAGCTTCGATTGGAATTTAGCAGTTTTCATTGATTCTGAATGAAAATTAAAATACAGTTCCAGACACAAATTGCGACAAGAACAAGTTGTATTAATGCTGATGTCATTAAATTTATTGTTTTGCCGGAAATATCATGTTTTGCTTAAATAAAGAACAAAGAACGCATAAAGACAATAGAAATGATTAATATCAGCCAGTTGTTTACCTGTGCAACACACCTTTAATTGTTACACTAACGCCACTTATCTACCAATACGGGGTTTTTCTTCATATGGTCATCGATTTCAAGCAAGACATTCTTGCGCCTGTTGCCTCAGACTTTGCTGCGATGGATCACTTGATTAATGAAGGAATTAGCTCAAAAGTCGGTTTAGTCATGTCTGTCAGCAAACATGTGGTTGAAGCTGGCGGAAAGCGTATGCGCCCGATTATGTGTTTACTGGCGGCTCGCGCTTGTGGTTTAGACAACATGCAAAATGCTCAACGTCTGGCTGCAATCATTGAAATGTTGCATACCGCGACATTAGTCCATGATGATGTGGTAGATGAATCTGGGCTTCGTCGTGGTCGACCTACAGCAAATGCGACATGGAATAATCAAACAGCCGTTTTAGTCGGTGACTTCCTTATTGCTCGCGCTTTTGACCTATTGGTTGATTTAAACAACATGACTTTATTGAAAGACTTTTCAACAGGTACATGTGAAATTGCTGAAGGTGAAGTATTACAACTTCAATCACAGCATCAACCCGATACAACCGAAGAAACATATTTAAAAATTATTCACGGTAAAACATCTCGCCTGTTTGAGTTGGCTACAGAAGGCGCTGCTATTCTGGCTGGACAAGAGGCGTATCGTGAACCTTTAAGATTGTTTGCCGGTCATTTTGGTAATGCATTCCAAATTATTGATGATATTTTAGACTACACTTCAGATGCTGAAACATTAGGTAAAAATATTGGTGATGATTTAATGGAAGGTAAGCCAACTTTACCGTTAATTTCTGCATTAGCACACTCAACAGGTGAAGAGCATGCGATTATTCGTCGCAGCATTGCAACTGGTGGAGTGGACCAATTATCTCAGGTCATAGAAATTGTACAGAAGTCTGGTGCTTTAGATTATTGTCACCAACGTGCCCAAGAAGAAACAGAAGCAGCACTGCAAGCTTTATCAAACCTACCTGATACACCGTATCGTCAGGCTTTGATTAACTTAACTCAGCTTGCGTTACATCGAATACAATAGATATTATTTTGCCTATGCATATAAATTTTTCAGATCTTTTTTTAAAAATACAGAAACAGCTTGAGGATTCTCAAGCTGTCATTGACGAAAATCTACTCATTGAGTTAGTCAATGCTATTCGCCCATCCAATCCTCAAAATACGGATGAGATAAAGCAAAAAATTCAGGCTTTAATTGAAAGCCTATTACGCACACCTACAGCTCCCTTCCTGCTACAAACTTTTTTATTACGTCTAATTAATCGCTATAAACAAGTCAGCTTATATGCTGATAGCGGAATTTTGTCTTTAGATGGTTTTTGGAACCAGCTAGGACAAAGACTCGGAGCACATTTTTTACCGTTAATCGAAGATGCAAGCCAACTCAAAATATTAATTGGTAGAATTTTCTATTTAGAAAGTGACAAAATTTGGCTCAATAATATTGATGAGGAAGATTGGGCAAATCTATTTGGTCTTATTGGACAAAGCCAAAGTAATGTAGATGAAAAGCTTGTCATTCAAAGTGAAATGATTAAAGCTATTACCGTTTTATCTTATCGAATTAGTGGAATTGGTCTTTACCCCGAATTTATTAATGCTCAACCGGAATTAACTGAATATGAATCACCATTTTTAGTTCAAAACCGTGAAATTGTTGAATTTATCGAGAAGTACAAAAAACAAGAACTTTTTGAACATGAAATTGCGGTGACCTCCCCTCCGGATGCATCACAAGCATTTGTTATGCTGGAACAGTGTCGGGATGTGGTTTTAAAAATTCGCCGTGCTACCAAAAGAATTGGGGTCAGCTTAAGTTTGACTTATTTATTGTCATTACTTGAGCAGTGCCTCGATCGAATTGAATTACTGCTTTATTTGGTTGTAGATAACACTAAAGGAAAATATGTCTCTTTAGGACATCTGATTTCCGATTTAACCAAGGCGCACTATAGTGAAAAAAGTGTTCGCTCTTTATTAAGTACAACAAGTGAACTTATTGCTTTTCAAGTAACTGAAAATGCCAGCCGAACAGGTGAACATTATGTAAGTACTGATACCAAAGGCTTTTGGGGCATGTATAAAGCTGCTGCTGGAGCGGGCATCATTATTGCCTGTATGGCATCTTTAAAAATTCTTGCAGCAAGAATGACAATGGCTCCGCTCATGCAGGCCTTTACTTTCAGTATGAATTATTCTCTAGGATTCATTCTGATTCATGTACTGCATTTCACAGTTGCAACCAAACAACCTGCAATGACAGCTGCGGCCCTCGCAGCCACTGTGCAACAGCGTAAAGGCTCTAAAACAGCTCAAATTGCAGAGTTAGCAGCCCTGATTATTAATATTATTCGAACACAATTCATTGCTATTTTAGGCAATATTTCAATTGCGATTCCTACTGCCGCACTCATTACTTTTGCTTGGCAGTTCTATCTTGATGAGCCCTTGTTAACTCATACTAAAGCAACGTATTTGTTGCACAGCTTAAACCCCTTCACTTCATTAGCAGTTCCACATGCAGCGATTGCCGGAGTGTGTTTATTTTTGTCGGGTCTCATTGCTGGATACTTCGATAACCTAGCTGTTTACCGGAAAGTCGGTCCACGCCTAAGAGCGCATCGCCGCTTAGCAAACTGGTTTGGGCAAGATCGCCTCAACCGTTTTGCTGAATATATTGAGCGCAATTTAGGAGCGTTAGCGGGTAACTTCTTATTCGGGATTATGTTAGGAAGCATGGGTACCATAGGGTTTATTTTAGGTTTACCTTTAGATATCCGTCATATTGCCTTTGCTTCGGCTAACTTTATTCAAGGTTTAATGACCATTAACGGCAGTCCAGACATCGGACTGATTATCGTGTCCTTTCTAGGTGTGTTATGTATTGGTCTCACTAACTTATTCGTTAGTTTCACCTTAACGATTATTGTGGCTCTACGTGCACGTCGTGTTCGCTTCGAACAATGGAAACCTTTAGCCAAACTCGTTATGACCCATTTTCTGACTCGCCCAAGCGATTTTTTCTGGCCCCCAAAACAGCCGCTAGAACTTGAAGAAAATACGACTACAAATAATGGAAAAAAGATAGAACATTAAGAATTTTGCTTTGTACACAAAATGTGAATTCCGTCAATTTTGTTGTGATTGTTTTTCCAAATGTTAAAAATTTTTCAAAATGAATTTACGATGATCTATCAGGCTTGAAAAAAAGTGTACTGGCAAGTACACTTTTAACGGCTTTCAGTAGTGGACACTGCTTGAATAAGCAAAGGTATTTATATGCCCTATTTGTTGCTTTTTATTGGTTGTATTTTTTTAGGATTAGGTGTTCTTGGTCTTTTTGTACCAAGACTTCAGTCTTTGGATCTTCTCAGCGTTCAAATATTGAGTGAATATCGTTCAGATTATCTTAACTCTATTACGATCTTCCTAGCACGGATAGGCGGTATGCCTTTTGTACTTTTTTTATCCTTTCTGGTGTGTATATATCAGGCATGGTATAAAAAATATATTACTGTTATTTTCATTAGCGTGGGAGTTCTTGGCAGTATCACCATGGGTTGGCTGCTCAAGTGGTGTGTTGATCGCCCAAGACCCCCACAGGTATATCATATTGTCGAAAGTTACGGTGCATCGTTCCCAAGTGCACACAGTGTTTATGCATCAACACTGGCTTGTCTGGCAATGATAATGTTATGCCATAAGCCCAACATTAACTCTCCTTATATCATTTTGATTTCTTGCCTTTGGTTTATCTGCATGGGGCTTTCAAGAATATATGCTGGAGTTCATTTTCCAACAGATGTACTCGCCGGTTGGGGCATAGGTTTTATTTGGATTGCACTGCTTTGGCTCTGGTTATTACAAACACAAAGTAGGTTAAGTAAAAAACAAATATATTTTTAGATTTTATCTAACGAGGTGGAACAATGATGTCGGCTAAGCTTTGGGCTCCTGCCCTTACTGCTTGCGCATTAGCAACAAGTATCGCACTTGTTGGTTGTGGCAAAGGCTCCGATGAGAAACAGCAAGCTGCTGCTGCTCAGAAAATGCCGCCTGCTGAGGTAGGTGTTATTGTTGCTCAACCACAAAGTGTTGAACAAAGCGTTGAGCTTTCTGGCCGTACTTCAGCATATCAAATTTCTGAAGTTCGTCCTCAAACAAGTGGTGTAATTTTAAAACGCTTGTTTGCTGAAGGAAGTTATGTACGTGAAGGTCAGGCTCTTTATGAACTGGACTCTCGAACAAACCGTGCAACGCTTGAAAATGCAAAAGCATCTCTTTTACAACAACAGGCAAATCTAGCTTCATTACGTACCAAGCTAAACCGTTATAAGCAACTTGTTTCGAGTAATGCTGTATCTAAACAAGAATATGACGACTTACTTGGTCAGGTTAATGTTGCTGAAGCACAAGTTTCTGCTGCAAAAGCTCAAGTAACGAATGCAAATGTAGATCTTGGTTATTCTACAATTCGCTCACCAATTTCTGGTCAGTCTGGACGTTCTTCTGTAACAGCTGGTGCTTTAGTTACGGCAAACCAAACTGATCCTTTAGTGACGATTCAACAGTTAGATCCAATCTATGTTGATATTAACCAGTCTAGTGCCGAGTTATTACGTTTACGCCAACAACTCAGCAAAGGCAGTTTAAACAACAGTAACAACACGAAAGTGAAGTTGAAGCTTGAAGATGGTTCGACTTATCCAATCGAAGGACAACTTGCTTTCTCTGATGCTTCTGTAAATCAGGATACAGGAACGATTACTTTACGTGCCGTATTCTCGAACCCGAACCATCTGTTACTTCCGGGTATGTATACAACTGCGCAGATTGTTCAAGGTGTAGTTCCAAATGCTTATCTGATCCCTCAAGCCGCAATTACGCGTTTACCGACAGGTCAAGCTGTAGCAATGCTTGTTAATGCTAAAGGCGCTGTTGAGAGTCGTCCTGTTGAAACCTCTGGTGTTCAAGGACAAAACTGGATTGTGACTAATGGTCTCAAAGCTGGTGAAAAAGTGATTGTTGATGGTGTTGCCAAAGTTAAAGAAGGGCAAGAAGTGTCAGCAAAACCTTACCAAGCTCAACCAGCGAATCCTCAAGGTGCAGCTCCAAATGCTACAAAACCGGCTCAATCAGGTAAACCTCAAGCAGAACAGAAAGCATCTAATGCATAAGGGGTAGATTGAATGGCACAATTTTTTATTCATCGCCCCATTTTTGCGTGGGTGATTGCATTAGTCATTATGTTGGCGGGTATTCTCACGCTAACTAAAATGCCTATTGCACAGTATCCGACGATTGCACCACCGACAGTTACAATTGCTGCAACTTATCCTGGTGCATCGGCTGAGACTGTTGAAAATACTGTAACCCAGATCATTGAACAACAAATGAATGGTCTAGATGGTTTACGTTATATTTCATCTAACAGTGCGGGTAACGGTCAGGCTTCTATTCAATTAAACTTTGAACAAGGTATTGATCCGGATATTGCACAGGTTCAGGTTCAAAACAAACTGCAATCTGCAACTGCTCTTTTGCCTGAAGACGTTCAACGCCAAGGTGTGACGGTTACTAAATCTGGTGCAAGCTTCTTGCAAGTTATTGCATTCTATTCACCAGACAATACCCTGTCAGACTCAGACATTAAAGATTACGTAAACTCGTCAATTAAAGAACCTCTTAGCCGTGTTGCTGGTGTTGGTGAGGTACAAGTCTTTGGTGGTTCATACGCAATGCGTATCTGGCTCGACCCTGCAAAACTTACCAACTATCAGCTAACACCAAGTGATATTGCGACTGCTTTACAAGCGCAAAACTCACAAGTTGCTGTAGGTCAGTTAGGTGGTGCACCAGCGGTTCAAGGTCAAGTGCTTAACGCAACAGTAAATGCGCAAAGCTTGTTACAAACACCTGAACAATTTAAAAATATCTTCTTAAAGAACACAGCATCAGGTGCTGAAGTTCGTTTAAAAGATGTTGCACGTGTAGAGTTAGGTTCTGATAACTACCAGTTCGATTCGAAGTTTAATGGTAAACCTGCTGGCGGTCTCGCAATTAAAATTGCAACTGGTGCGAACGCACTTGACACCGCTGACGCTGTTGAACACCGTTTAGCAGAATTACGTAAGAACTATCCAACAGGCCTTGCAGATAAACTGGCTTATGACACTACTCCATTTATTCGTCTTTCAATTGAAAGTGTTGTACACACATTAATTGAAGCGGTAATTTTAGTGTTCATTGTTATGTTCTTGTTCTTGCAGAACTGGCGTGCAACGATTATTCCAACACTTGCTGTACCTGTTGTTGTATTAGGTACATTTGCTGTTATTAATATCTTTGGTTTCTCAATTAACACCTTAACCATGTTCGCTATGGTATTGGCAATTGGTCTTCTGGTCGATGACGCCATTGTTGTAGTGGAAAACGTTGAGCGTGTGATGAGTGAAGAGCATACCGATCCGGTCACGGCAACTTCACGATCAATGCAACAGATTTCTGGTGCGTTAATTGGTATTACAAGCGTATTGACAGCGGTATTCGTACCAATGGCATTCTTTGGTGGTACAACAGGTGTGATTTACCGTCAATTCTCGATTACCCTTGTAACAGCAATGGTTCTATCGTTAATTGTAGCGTTAACTTTCACCCCTGCACTTTGTGCAACCATTTTAAAACAGCATGATCCTAACAAAGAACCAAGCAATAATATTTTTGCTCGTTTCTTCAGAGGATTTAACAACGGTTTTGACCGCATGTCGCATAGCTACCAAAATGGTGTTAGCCGCATGCTTAAAGGCAAAATCTTCTCTGGCGTACTTTACGCTGTAGTGATTGGCCTACTCGTGTTCTTGTTCCAGAAACTCCCATCTTCATTCTTACCAGAAGAAGATCAGGGTGTGGTTATGACACTTGTTCAATTACCACCAAACGCAACGCTTGACCGTACAGGTAAAGTGATTGACACCATGACAAACTTCTTCATGAATGAAAAAGATACTGTGGAATCTATTTTCACCGTTTCGGGCTTCTCATTCACGGGTGTTGGTCAAAATGCTGGTATTGGGTTCGTTAAATTGAAAGACTGGAGTGAACGTACTTCACCAGAGTCTCAAATCGGTGCGTTAATTCAGCGCGGTATGGCATTAAATATGATCGTCAAAGACGCATCTTACATTATGCCATTACAGCTTCCTGCAATGCCTGAACTTGGTGTAACAGCTGGATTTAACTTGCAACTTAAAGATTCAAGTGGTCAAGGCCATGAGAAACTTATTGCAGCACGTAATACGATCTTAGGTTTGGCTTCACAAGATAAACGTCTTGTAGGGGTACGTCCTAATGGTCAAGAAGATACACCTCAGTATCAAATTGATGTAGATCAGGCTCAAGCTGGTGCTATGGGCGTTAGTATTGCTGACATTAACAACACTATGCGTATTGCATGGGGTGGCTCATACATTAACGACTTCGTTGACCGTGGTCGTGTGAAAAAAGTTTATGTTCAAGGTGATTCGGATAGCCGCATGATGCCTGAAGACTTAAACAAGTGGTATGTACGTAATAGCAAAGGCGAAATGGTACCGTTCTCTGCATTTGCTACAGGCAAATGGACATATGGTTCTCCTCGTCTTGAACGTTATAACGGCGTGTCATCGGTTAACATTCAAGGTACACCTGCACCTGGCGTGAGCTCTGGTGACTCTATGAAAGCCATGGAAGAAATTATTGCTAAGTTACCATCTATGGGCTTACAAGGTTTCGACTATGAATGGACAGGTTTATCACTTGAAGAACGTGAGTCTGGTGCTCAAGCTCCATTCTTATATGCGCTTTCATTGTTAATCGTTTTCCTTTGCTTAGCGGCATTGTACGAAAGCTGGTCTATTCCGTTCTCGGTTTTACTTGTAGTACCACTTGGTATTATTGGTGCAATCGTATTGACTTACTTGGGTATGATTATTAAAGGAGATCCAAATCTCTCAAATAACATTTACTTCCAGGTAGCGATGATCGCGGTCATTGGTCTTTCTGCAAAAAATGCGATCTTGATCGTTGAGTTCGCAAAAGAGTTGCAGGAAAAAGGTGAAGACCTACTTGAGGCAACTTTACATGCTTCAAAAATGCGTTTACGTCCAATTATCATGACTACCCTTGCCTTCGGTTTCGGTGTACTTCCACTTGCCCTTTCAACAGGTGCTGGTGCAGGAAGTCAGCACTCAGTCGGTTTCGGTGTACTCGGTGGCGTACTCAGTGCAACGTTCTTAGGTATCTTCTTTATCCCTGTATTCTATGTGTGGATTCGTAGTATCTTTAAGTACAAACCAAAAACCATAAACACTCAGGAGCATAAATCGTGATGCAAAAAGTATGGTCTATTTCAGGTCGTAGCATTGCGGTATCTGCACTTGCGCTTGCTTTGTCAGCTTGTCAAAGCATGCGCGGCCCAGAACCAGTCGTGAAAACCGATATTCCAGAAAGCTATGCATATAACAGCGCTTCTGGTACGTCTATTGCTGAACAGGGTTACAAACAGTTCTTTAGCGATCCTCGTTTGCTCGGAGTGATTGATTTGGCGCTTGCCAACAACCGCGACTTACGTACAGCAACGCTCAATATTGAACGTGCCCAACAGCAATATCGAATTACGCAAAACAACCAGCTTCCAACAATCGGAGCAAGTGGTAGTGCAATTCGTCAGGTTTCTCAAAGCCGTGATCCGAATAACCCCTACTCTACTTACCAAGTAGGTTTGGGTGTAACTGCCTATGAACTCGATTTTTGGGGCCGCGTACGTAGCTTAAAAGATGCTGCACTAGATAGTTATCTTTCAACGCAAAGTGCACGTGATTCGACTCAAATCAGTCTGATCAGCCAAGTTGCTCAAGCATGGTTAAACTATTCTTTCGCAACTGCGAATTTAAGACTTGCAGAGCAAACGCTTAAAGCACAACAAGACTCTTACAATCTCAACAAAAAACGTTTTGATGTGGGCATCGACAGTGAAGTTCCACTACGTCAGGCACAGATTTCTGTAGAAACTGCGCGTAATGATGTAGCCAACTACAAAACACAGATTGCTCAAGCACAAAACTTGTTGAACTTGTTAGTGGGCCAATCAGTTCCACAAAACTTGTTGCCAAACCAACCTGTAAAACGCATTACTCAACAAAATGTATATACAGCTGGTTTACCGAGTGACTTGCTTAACAACCGTCCAGATGTGAAAGCTGCTGAATATAACTTAAGCGCTGCTGGTGCGAATATTGGTGCTGCAAAAGCACGTTTATTCCCAACCATTAGCTTAACGGGTTCTGCAGGTTATGCATCAACTGACTTAAGTGATCTATTTAAGTCTGGTGGTTTTGTTTGGTCAATTGGTCCAAGCTTAGACTTACCAATCTTTGACTGGGGTACACGTAAAGCCAATGTGAGAATTTCTGAAACCGATCAGAAAATTGCATTGTCTGATTATGAAAAATCAGTTCAGTCTGCGTTCCGCGAAGTTAATGATGCGCTTGCAACTCGTGCCAATATTGGTGAGCGTTTAACAGCTCAACAACGTCTAGTAGAAGCAACTAACCGCAACTACACACTGTCAAATGCCCGCTTCCGTGCTGGTATTGACAGTTACTTGACAGTTCTTGATGCACAGCGTTCATCTTATTCAGCAGAACAAGGTTTATTGTTGCTTCAACAAGCTAACTTAAATAACCAAATCGAGTTATATAAAACTCTAGGCGGTGGTTTAAAAGCAAATACTTCAGATACAGTGGTTAATCAACCATCAAGTGCTGAACTTAAAAAGCAATAAGTTTTAAATAACTTAATTTATAAAAGCTCACTTCGGTGGGCTTTTTTATTGCATCTGATGTGAATATTTTTTATCTTGAAACCTTAAGAATTTAGATTGATAAAAAACAATGTTACTGAGTAATTTAGAAAGTGTTCCGGGCCACCAGATTGTAAAGCAACTTGATGTTGTTTATGGAAGTACCGTCCGTAGTAAGCATGTTGGCCGTGATTTGATGGCAAGTTTAAAAAATATTGTAGGTGGTGAACTTACAGGTTATACCGAATTATTAGAAGAATCCCGCCAAGAAGCCATGGATCGTATGATTACCAAAGCTCAGCAACTTGGTGCAAATGCAATTGTTGGTATTCGTTTTTCAACTTCAAATATTGCCCAAGGCGCTTCTGAATTATTCGTATATGGCACAGCTGTGGTTGTTCAAACTCAAGCGCCTCATCTACCAGATCCATTTAGTGCATAGGTAGAAAATGGACAATCTTATTTTTCAGCTTGTTATTTTTCTGATTCTTTTCAGTATTGGTTGGGGTTTTGGCCGCCATATTGAACAAAAACATTTGAAAGAGCTTCTAGAAAAAGAACAGCAATTTGCCCATATTAGAATTGATACCAATCGTTTTGCAACGAGTGATCAGCTAGGTCATTTGATTAGTAGTAATGTCGTGATTTCTCATGACTACTTTAAATACGTATTGGCATCCATTAAGAATGTTTTGGGTGGAAGACTTACCAGTTATGAAAGTGTAGTTGAGCGTGCTCGCCGTGAAGCCATTGTTCGCTTAAAACAACAAGCCCATACCGCAGGAGCTAACCATATTATGGGAGTTCGGCTGAGTACAACCGAACTTGGTATGCAGGGAGGAATGGTCGAAGTATTTGCATACGGTACAGCAGTAAAAGACTAGCACTGCCCCATAGCAGAAAAATGAATGCGCGGATTGCCAATATTTTTAGTTAAGTGTTGGCAAATTCCGGTAATTTTCCAACTCTCTTGTTGTTTTGCCAAAGTAAAATAATAACGACCAAACGAATGAAAATAATCATTTTCCGAAAAACGATAAATTTGATAATTACATTCTAACCATGCTTGATCTTGTTCAATACGGATAAGTGGATTACTCAAATTGTGCTGTAGCCTTAAATGCGATAAAGCTTGTTGCCGAGAACCTTTATATTCATGACAAGACACGACACATAAAGGCTCTCCCCTAAACTGGAAATAGTCCACCTCAAGTTGATCTGCCAATAACTCATCAAAAGCGTCCCAATTTTTCTGGTCAAAGACCAATTGAAAACGCGTAATGACGTCTAAAATACGGTGATAATCTTGATCCATGGCGAACCTTCTATGCGGGTTTTTCCATCAATTTAGCACGGCGAAATCACTTTTTTATTTTACTTTTGTTTTCCGAATCATTTTATAAAGAAGTTTTGGTGACATCCGAGAAACCATCACACCTAGTTTTTCTTTTGCTCCACCCACAACAATATATTCTTGACCCTGCATTAATGCTTTTACAGATTGCTCTGCAAATACATCTGCCTCTAAACCATTCTCGATAGCCTCATCTTGATGACCTTGAGGTTGCCCCGCACCATTTAGCGCATTGAACGAAACATTCGTTTTTACAAAGCCTGGGAAAATAACTGAAACTTCAACACCTTGATCGGAGACTTCAGCACGTAAACTATTTGCCCACATGTGAATTGCCGCCTTAGCAGCAGAGTAGCTTGCACGGTACTGAGTGCCTAATAAACCCGCTACACTCGACACAAATACAACTCGGCCAGACTTTTGTTTTAGCATGGTCGGCAGCACAGTTTTGGTTAATGCCACTTGAGAGAAATAGTCGACTTCCATAATGGCCCGTTCAGTTGCCATCGTCGTATCTTCAATTAAAGCACGTTGGCTTAAGCCAGCATTATTGATGAGCCAGTCAATACGGCCTTTCGCTTTTAAAATCTGCTTATAAGCTTCGTTTACTTGTTTTTCATCAGTAATATCGGCAACTACCGACAAATGACGGTCAGCGTTTAACAAGCCAACCCGAACTTCTTCTAATTCTTCAAAACGACGCGAGGTCAAAATCACTTCGGCCCCTTGCAAAGCCAACTCACCGGCTAAGGCCTTACCCAGACCAGAAGATGCTCCGGTAATCCATACCACTTTATTTTGCAAAGTATCAAGTTTGGCCATGCTTTATGTTCCTATTATCTTTTTAAATTATGCTGCTTGATGCATGAAGGCCAAAAAGTGGTTGATATAATGAGTTGCTGTGGTCTGATCGACCTGTGTACCTAACTTTTCCAAACGTTTATAGCCCAAATGCGTCGTCATGTTGATCACTCCGTTAAGAGTTTTATCGACAACTAAATTAAATTTTAAACGCTTTTTAGGCTCACGTACTAGGCTTGTTACGCCTAAATCTACAATTTGTATTAGTGTTTCAAAAGCAGCTGCAATACTTTGCATATTACCATCACGAATTTGCTGTGTAAGGTTGTGAGCTTGTTGTACGAGTTGCAAGGTAACTGGGTAGGTAATATAAACTTGCTGTCCCTGTTCTTTCATTAGAGATGTCATGTAATCGACTAAAGGCAAAAGACGCTCATTTCCAAAAAATGAAACTGACCACGGCATATATTTTCGAAAAGTCTCTAAGACCTGTTGAATAACTTTTTCAGACTCAGCTTGTTGTTTTGGAGACATAGTTGCACTTCCTGACTGTAAAAGCACAGAAAAAACCTGCTCAATAATTTCACAAGAAAGATCAGAGAGTACATCGCCTAAAGGTTTTGCCTGACTTTGACTTACCCCATCATGCAGTTTCTGCCGAATGGTCTCGAATTGTGTATAAGTTGAATCGGAAATTTTCAAAAAAACTTCATAACTCATGAGCAACATCCTTTTTCAATTCGTTTGTAATTTTTGTGCCGTGTGTCTACACGATTAAATTGTGATCCATCCTTCATAAATCTACCGTTTTTTGAAAAAAATACAAAACCGTTTATCTGTTTTCAGCACATTAATTTCGAGGCATTTTTTTGATACAATAGGTGCAATTTTTTATGCATATTCGATCTAAGCTACTATGACTGACGCTCAAACCGCTCAAAATATTGCGACCACATACGATCCAACCGAGATCGAAAAGAAGTGGTACCAAACGTGGGAAGAACAAGGTTACTTCAAACCTTCTGGTCACGGTGAATCATTCTGTATCATGATTCCACCACCAAACGTCACAGGTAGTTTGCACATGGGCCATGGCTTTAACAATGCCATTATGGATGCCCTCACCCGTTATAACCGTATGATGGGTAAAAACACTTTGTGGCAACCGGGTACTGACCATGCTGGTATTGCAACGCAAATGGTTGTTGAGCGTCAACTTGGCTTACAAGGTGTAACTCGTCATGACTTAGGCCGTGATAAGTTCATCGAAAAAGTTTGGGAATGGAAAGAACAATCTGGCGGCACAATTACGAAACAAATTCGTCGCTTAGGTTCATCTGTAGACTGGTCACGTGAACGCTTCACGATGGACGAAGGTTTATCTAACGCAGTTAAAGAAGTATTCGTTCGTTTGCACGAAGACGGTTTAATTTACCGTGGTAAGCGCCTTGTAAACTGGGACCCTAAACTTCAAACAGCACTTTCTGACCTTGAAGTAGAAAGCAAAGAAGAAAAAGGCTCACTTTGGCACTTTAAATATTTCTTTGAAGACAAATCAGTTAAAACTCAAGACGGCAAAGACTATTTAGTCGTTGCAACGACTCGTCCTGAAACTTTACTAGGAGATACGGCTGTTGCCGTTCACCCAGAAGATGAGCGTTATGCACACCTTGTTGGTAAAAATATTGTATTGCCAATTACTGGTCGTTTAATTCCGATCGTTGCTGACGACTACGTTGAAAAAGACTTTGGTACTGGCTGTGTAAAAATTACCCCTGCTCATGACTTCAATGACTATGACCTAGGTAAACGTAATAGCTTGCCAATCATTAATATCTTCAACAAAAACGCCGAAGTTCTAGGTGAGTTTGAATATATTGCAAAAGCTGGCGAACAGATTTCTAAAACCATTACTGCACCTGCGGACTATGCTGGTTTAGAACGTTTTGCAGCACGTAAAAAATTAGTTGCTCAAGCTGAAGCTGAAGGCTGGTTAGATCAAATCCAACCGTATGACTTAAAAGCTCCACGTGGCGACCGTTCAGGCGTGATCATTGAGCCGTTACTTACTGACCAATGGTACGTAAAAATTGCTCCGCTTGCTGAACCTGCAATTGAAGCAGTTCAAGATGGCCGTATTAAGTTTGTTCCAGAGCAGTACAGCAACATGTACATGGCATGGATGCGTGACATTCAAGACTGGTGTATTTCACGTCAGCTTTGGTGGGGTCACCGTATTCCAGCTTGGTACGATGCAAATGGCAATATCTATGTGGGTCGTAACGAAGAAGAAGTACGCGCGAAAAACAACATCGCTGCTGATGTTGAACTTAAACAAGACGAAGACGTTCTTGATACATGGTTCTCATCTGCACTTTGGACATTCTCAACTTTAGGTTGGACTGGTGACAACAAACAAGATGCAGCAAATGATTTCCTTAAAACCTTCCACCCAACAGATGTGTTGGTGACTGGTTTTGACATCATTTTCTTCTGGGTTGCTCGCATGATCATGATGACCCTGCACTTCATGAAAAATGAAGATGGTTCATCGCAAGTTCCATTTAAGACTGTTTACGTTCACGGCTTGGTACGTGATGGTGAAGGTCAAAAAATGTCGAAGTCTAAAGGTAACGTACTTGACCCGTTAGACTTGATTGACGGTATTGATTTAGAAAGCTTGGTTGCAAAACGTACGACTGGCCTAATGAACCCGAAAGATGCAGCGAAGATTGAAAAATCAACGCGCAAAGAGTTCCCAGAAGGCATTAATGCTTACGGTACTGATGCAGTACGTTTCACGTTCTGTGCGCTTGCAAACACTGGCCGTGATATCAAGTTCGACTTAAAACGTGTTGAAGGCTACCGTAACTTCTGTAACAAAATCTGGAATGCAACCCGTTTCGTTCTCATGAATGTTGAAGGTCAAACTGTTGGGCAAAAAGCTCGTCCTGATCTTTGGGAACTTCCAGAACAATGGATTATGAGCCGTCTGCAAAAAGCAGAAGCTGCTGTACACCAAGCGTTTGCAACCTACCGTTTAGACCTTGCTGCACAAGCGATTTATGACTTTATCTGGAATGAATACTGTGACTGGTACGTTGAGTTAACTAAACCAGTTCTTAACGATGCAGAAGTTTCTGAAGAGCGTAAAGCTGAAGTACGCCGTGTATTGCTTGCAGTCATGGAAGCTTCTTTACGTTTGGCTCATCCATTAATGCCGTATTTGACAGAAGAAATCTGGCAGACTCTTGCACCAATGCTTGGTCAAGGCGGCCCAACGATTATGACTGCTCAATACCCTATTCCTGAGCAAGCAAAAATCAATGAACAAGCTGAAGCAGATATGCAATGGCTTCAAGGTTTGATTGGTGCGGTACGTAACATTCGTGGTGAGTTAGGCTTAGGTAATGCGCGCTTATTGCCAGTATTACTTCAAAACACTTCTGACGCTGAACGTGAACAAATCATTCGTATTGAAGCTTTGTTCAAAGCCTTGGCTAAAGTTGAAAGCATTGAGTTCTTGAATAAAGACCAAGAGCCACCTTTGTCTTGCTCTAGCGTTGTTAGCCATGCATCGGTATTTGTACCAATGAAAGGCTTAATCGACCCTAAAGCTGAACTTGCTCGTTTGCAAAAAGACTTGGATAAAATCCAAAAGCAACACGACCAAATCGCGGGCAAACTTGCAAATGAAGGTTTTGTATCTAAAGCGCCAGCAGCGGTTGTTGAAGGTGAAAAAGCGAAGCTTGCTGAATTTGCTGCTCAGTTAGAGAAAGTTAAAGCGAATATGGAGCAAATTGCTGCGCTTTAAGCTTTTTTAGTCGAATAAACCCAGAATCTGTGCAAGCAGGTTCTGGGTCTTTCTATATTTTAAAATTACTTTTTTTGTAGAATCAGCATATGAAGATGCCATGATTTTATATAACCATTCAATAAAGGTAAATTTTCATTAATTTCTTTATGAAACAATAAATTAAACTCGCATAAAAACAAATCGGCAATATCTTGATAAGTAAATCCTATAAATTTTTCAGGTTCGCTCATAACCCATTCATCTTGAGTCCCCAATAAATCAGCTACCAGAATTCCGCCTTCAGGAAGCGCATTTATAATTCGTTTAATTACACTATAAAAATAGCTTGGCTCACAAAAGAATAGACTTGATGAGGCAATAATTAAGCTTGCAGACGGGAAATTAAAGTCTTCAAAAGATTCATGATACAAAATAAATTTAGAGTCATCTTTGAATCGCTCAGCACAGACTTTTTGTGCATCAATTGAAATATCAAAAGCATGAACATTAAATCCCTTTGAGAGTAGATAAGCAGATTCATTGCCAGCGCCACAGCCGCAATCTATAGCAACTAAAGGTAAATTAGGAAAATGTCCTAAAGCCCTCTCTAAAATAGGTCTATGTTTAAGTTCTTTTGATAATTCAATAAATTTTTCATTCATAAATCCGATCTTTTAATTTTTATAATTTTCACACTATATTTTATAAAGAATATAACCTCAACGATTTCTTATTTTAGAAGCTACTCTCTCACAACATCATCACTAGTATGGTTATGGCAGCAAATAAAGTATAAATCTAATTATTACTGCCATAAGTTGAATACGCCAATAGGCTTATCAACGATAATTAAAGCACCCCATGCCCCAACAACATTTCTACTCCATTCACTTTTTTCATATGCTTTAAACGCTCCTTTTCCCACTTTAACTGCTGCTTTAATTCAACACAGTCTACATCTACACCTTTATAAACATCACTAATGTGTACATGCTCTGCTTTTACATTCTTGGCTAACTGAAAAGAGTCCAAAATTTCAGCTATTTGACTTTCAAGCTGCTGACTTTGTGCATCCAAAGCCAGTTTATAAAACCTCAACTGCTCCGCAGATAGTTCTTTAGCACCTAGCCCCTTATTCTGTTCAAGCTGTAATTGGAGTTTGAGTAAATAAAACAAATCCTGCTTTTCATAGGCCTGACTTGCCTGTTGAAACAATTCGGTTTTTTCTTCTTTTTTGGTTTCATCTTGCTCACGGTCTGGGTGAATCATCGCAGCAATTTTTAAATAGACTGTTTTGAGTGACTGCGCTGCCATTTGCTCAGCTTGTTCATGTTTCTGTTGTTGCCTTTGTTGTTTGGCTTGTTCCCGCGCTTGTTGTTGCTCAGCAGCATACTGTTCAAAGTCTTCTTCTAACTCTACACCTTGCTCAGCACTTTCTTCATATTCAGATTTTATTGACTGAGCTTTCTTATTCTTTTTTACCGACTCTTGTGTATGTTGCTGATAAAAGGTATCGATCTGCCTCACTAACTCTAACTGTTCAGCAGATAGCATTTTGGAGCGCTTCAACATTTGTGCAAGCTGGGCAATTTTTTCATCCAGTTGTTGCATATCCACTTTTGAAAACTCATGGCTATGCAACATATTCCAAAGTTGCTCTAACTGCTGAAATAGCACTATATGTAAATTGTTATACACAGGCATCAGTTTTTGTCGTATGTGCTGTTGAATCTCAGCTTGTGCATTTTGCCATGTGCTTAGGCTAACTTTTTGCTGTTCTATTTTATCAATCAGGCGATTCAGTTTTTTCTGCTGTGCAGACGGTTCAGACCTTTGCTGCAAGCTTACTTTGAGATCGAAGGACATACTCATCCACCTGAAAAAGAAAAAAGTGTAGCAATAATCAGATGAGGAAGGTAGCCAAGCATTCTTTAAGTCAGAATCAGCCTATTCATTTTTAGAAAATAGAATGCGATTATCTAAGTTATAACCTAAGAGATCCACCAAATCACTAATGGCAAAGTCACGGCAGCACATAAGGTTTGGAAGCTAATCACAGCTGCCATAAGCTGACTATCACCACCCAAAACTTTGGTTAAAATGTATGAAGCAGAAGCCGTCGGTAGTGCAAAGAAAATAACTAAAATTTGCGTTTGTAAGTTTGGTAAACCAAACCACATGCAGACCGCGTAAGCCAAGGCAGGCACTGCTAAAAGTCGTGCAAATGTGTCTGCCGCCAATACCACAATGTCTTTTTTAATTTGCATAAACTGCAAAGCTGCGCCAACACATAACAACCCCAATGGCAAACTCGACACTGAAAAAAGCTTAATAAACTGAGTAAAGCCTTCCCAAATCGGGATATGCAGTGCATTGACTGCTGCCCCGACCACACACGATGCAATTAAAGGATTTTTAAGGAGTGCAATCAAAACAGGTTTAATTGCCATGTGTTCTTTAGAGGTTAGAGCAAGCACCGAAATAACGTTCACGAGCGGAATGCAAAGCGCCAATAAAATTGCCAGTATTGCCATTCCTTCACTTTTAAAAAGCGAAGTCACTAAGGCCAAACCAATATAGGTATTAAAGCGAACCATACTTTGTACATGCACACCAAAACGTGCAGGCGGTATGTGCCAAAACATTCGGAGTATGTATAAAAAGGCGGTCACTGCAAAAACCACAATCAACATCGCAATAATGGCTGTGCTCAAGCTTTGTAAGTTAATTTTTGCAGTCGATAGCGTACTAAAAAGCAAAGCAGGAAATAAAATATAGTAATTGAGCTTCTCTGCCCCAGCCCAAAACTCATCGCTAAAAAAACGATATTTTTTAAATAAGTATCCCGATGCAATTAATGCAACTAAGGGAAAAAGAGATAAAACAATGCTATTCATTTCTTTACTCGAGTTTTGTTGAGGTTTGCTGTTTGGCAACTACCTTGGCTTACTCATATATTAAAGATAATGAAAACTCATGATAAAATGAGTTTTTACTCATAACAAATACAACATGACCTTTACCCAACTTGAAATTTTCGCACTCATTGCTGAACTAAAAAGCTTTACTGCTACAGCAGAAAAGCTAGGAATTTCACAGTCGGCAGTTTCCCATGCGCTTAAATCATTAGAACAACAATGGGGCATTAACCTGATTTCAAGAGCTCAGAGTGATATTGAGCTCACCACGACAGGTCAACAGCTTCTTATGCATGTAAAAGAGTTATTGAGTATTTCCGATACCTTAGAAAAAGAAGTGGCTGCCATCCATGGTTTAAACGAAGGAACATTACGTATTGGCTCTTTTGGTGCTTCATCTTCCATTTATCTATTGCCTGAAATTTTAGAAACCTTTCGGCAGCGCTACCCTAAAATCGAAATTTATATTGATGAAGGTGAAGATAAAGAAGTTGCTCAGTGGTTATTGGAACGGCGCATAGAGGTTGGTTTTTTGATTATGCCAGATGAGCGATTCGATACATTCCCTTTAATTGAAGACCGTTTTGTTGCCTTAATTCCCAATCAATTTCCACTTGCGCAACAACTCTATATTGATCCAGCACAGCTAGAAAATTGCCCTTTCATCATGACAATGGCTGGGAGTCGATATCAGGTCGAATTAATTTTAAAAAACTTTAATGTGAAACCAGACATCAAATTTTATGTGTCACAAATTTTGAGTATCGTTAGCATGGTCCACAACCAATTAGGGGTGTCCATTGTGTCTGATATGGTCATCACTAAAGAGTTACTCTCACTTTATCCAAACGTAGTTAAGCGCCCTTTTAAACCGAACCTTAAACGTTCGATTGGTCTCGCAGTCAAAAATAAAAAGCACATGAGTCCCGCTGTGAAAGCATTTATTGAAGTTGCCCAATCGGTTTGGTCAAATCATTAAATGATTACGAATAATTTTTAGGAATTTGATAACGAACTTTTTCAGGTCAATTTATAAGCGTATTAGATGACTTGTAACGTAAAAAGCGCCATAACTGCCCTATATTAACTAAATCGGCGCACCATTTATCGCCAAAAACCATTTTTACAATTCAAATTGGTGCACTTATTGCATATTCACTTTTATGCAATTGAGTTTGTTTCGACAAACTTAGGTTTTTAGATTCCTTAAATCTATTTTGGTGCAATTTACAGACCTTGATTTGTTCCAAAATGGAATTTAGCACTTTTTTCGAGCATGCTATGCAAAATGTAGATCTATTTTTCTTATTACTTGGTGCTGTTTTGGTTCTTGCCATGCACGCAGGTTTTGCATTCTTGGAACTTGGTACGGTTCGCCATAAAAATCAGGTGAACGCACTTAGTAAAATTCTGACTGACTTTGCCCTTTCTGCAATCGCATATTTCTTTGTTGGCTATTACATTTCTTATGGTCAGCACTTCTTCCATGATGGGACAAGCCTCGCAAGTGATCATGGCTACAACCTGATGCGTTGCTTCTTTTTACTGACGTTTGCTGCGGCTATTCCTGCCATTATTTCGGGTGGTATTGCTGAACGTGCAAAAATGCGTTCACAAGCAATTGCGACACTCGCTTTAGTTGCACTGGTTTATCCATTTTTCGAAGGTATGGTCTGGAATGGTAACTACGGTCTGCAAAAATGGTTAGAAGCAACTTTTGGTGCAGCCTTTCACGACTTTGCGGGTTCAGTCGTAGTGCATGCTATGGGCGGCTGGATTGCACTTGCTGCCGTGATTTTATTGGGTGCACGTTCTGGTCGTTATAAGAAAGATGGCCGTGTAAGTGCTCATCCGCCATCTTCTATTCCATTTTTAGCGCTCGGTTCATGGATTTTAATTGTAGGTTGGTTTGGCTTTAATGTGATGAGTGCACAGCGTGTTGATGCTATTTCTGGTCTGGTTGCAATTAACTCACTCATGGCTATGGTGGGCGGAACGATTACAGCAAATGCGATTGGGAAAAATGACCCTGGTTTCTTACACAACGGTCCACTTGCAGGCTTAGTTGCAATCTGTGCGGGTTCTGACATTGTTCATCCAGTCAGTGCGCTGGTTATTGGTGGTGCAGCTGGTGCAATGTTCGTGTATCTATTCACCTACACACAGAACAAGCTCAAAGTAGATGATGTGCTGGGTGTATGGCCTTTACACGGCGTATGCGGGGCATTTGGTGGTATTGCAGTAGGTCTATTCGGTCAAAAATGGCTTGGTGGCTTAGGCGGTGTATCTTTTGCTTCACAGCTCATTGGTACAGTGCTAGCGATTGCGATTGCGCTCGCTGGTGGCTTTATTGTTTATGGCTTACTCAAAGCAACTATTGGTATTCGTTTATCTCAAGAAGATGAGTTTAGAGGGGCAGATTTATCTATTCATAAAATTTCTGCAAACTCTGAAGAAGGTATGTTCTAATTCAACAGTTGATAAGCAGGGGCAAAATGTCCTGCTTATCATTTTCTTAAAATTCTTTACTATCCAAATTAATTAAAATTCTTTAAATAAATAATATATATCTATGAATCCTCAATATTATTTTTTAAGTCACAATTTTATTTCAACATTAAATTTTGTTTAGTTTAAGAACAATTTAAGTTTTATTTTATGTAATGCCTTCAACTCACACTCAAATTGATGTTGCATGGCAATGAACCAACAAAAACAATTTTTTCAACTTCATCTTATTTTTCTTGCCCTTAGTTTTTTTATACTTTTATTTATATTTCCAGTGGGTGGGAAAATTGATATGTATTTCATCCACCCTTGGATGGATTCAACGGGTCATTTCTTTAATCGGGACAATTGGTACCTTGTCAGAGTTAACCATGAAATCGTAAAACAAATCATTACCACTGTTTATGTGATCTTTTTAGGTTTGTGGATTGCATCATTCAAAGTAGAAAAATTGAAGCTTTATCGCTGGCAATATGGCTATATGTTTTTTGTGAGCATGATTGGTAGCGGTGTAGTTGGCCTATTAAAATCACAATCGGCTCACGCTTGCCCTTGGAACATGGTTCATCCGACTGCTTTAAGTTATGTATGGGACTTTACCGCTACCCATGGTCATTGCTTTCCAGGTGGTCACGCAAGTGCAGGCTTTATTTTAATGACAGGCTTTTTTGTTTATCGCCTTGAGCAACCTAAACGCGCCTATTTTTATCTGATCGCTGGCATTATCTTAGGCTTTCTAATGGGCTGGGGACAAATGATGCGTGGCGCCCATTTCCTTAGCCACAATTTATGGACAGGCTGGGTGGTTTGGGCAGTGAATATCTTATTTTATAAAGTATGTATTCACCGCTTTGAATTTGAAAAACGAATCAAGCAAGAACTTGTTTAAATCAAGTTCTTACTTCATGAATATGTAGAGCTTTAGGCAGTTTAACTAAAACTGAAAGTCCGCCAAGCTCTAAGCTTCGATCTAGTGTCAAAGTTCCACCTAAACGCTGAGTCGCTCGGTCAACAATTGATAAACCTAAACCACTACCCACTTCAAGGTGGTGGTGTACACGATAAAAACGTTTTAAAACTTTATCGTAATGTTCAGGGTCAATCCCTGCACCGCTATCTTCAATTTGTATACACGCATCGCCATCTTTAGCAGTAAAGACTGAGATGTTAATCATTCCTTCATGAGGCGTATATTTAATTGCATTATCAATTAAGTTAAAAATAATTGAGTGTACTGTTGGCTCAACACTATGCATTTCAATAGGTTCGTTACGGACAAACCCTAGGTCAATATCTTTTTGCATAGCTAAATTAACCAGTTGTTCAACACAATTTAAAGCGACATCATTGAGTTGAAAAGTTCTGGTCGGTTCAATCACACTTAAAGAGACATCTTGCTTAGCCAAAGCCAAAAGCTGGGTAACCAAATGCTGAATACGCGCTAATCCTTTACTCAAGTTTTGCAGCGCTTCATGCTCAGGAAACTGACTGATTAAAATCTTGGTTTGTAAATTTAGAGCTGTGACAGGAGTTCGTAATTCATGAGCAGCATCTGCAATAAACTGTTTTTGCTCATTTTGAGCTTTAGAAATACGCTCAAACAAACGGTTCATTTCATCAATAGTTGGCAATAACTCTTGAGGATAGTCCGAAACTTCAATGGGAGTTAACTCTTCCGAATCGCGTTCCTTCAGCTCATTTTTAAAGTCATCTATCGGCTTTAGGCCTCGACCAATAATTGCAGCCAAAGCAAAAATTGCAAATGGCAGAATAATTAAATATGGAATAAACATACTTCCTGCAAGTTCCCAAGCGAAAGCTTCACGAACTCGTTCTTGTTGACTAACCTGAATCTGATAATCTTTTAAAGGCAAAACATAAGTTCGTACTACACCTTGGCTAGTTTTATGTGAGTAAAAACCAGCTTGTGTAACAGGTGCAACCAACAGATGTAAATGATGAGATAAATGAGCCTGATCTTTATAAGCCCAAATATCTAAAAACAAATCTTCTTCATGATAAGTTTTATGTAAATCAAACTTACTACTTACTGTTCTTAAAGGATACTCAGCTGTTCGTTCTGCTAAATACTGCATTTGAGTATCTAAAATTTCATCAACTTCTTGAAGTGCAACCTTATAGGCACTAAAAATTAATATACAACCTAAGATGACACTGAAAATTGAGGTGCCCCAAATCAGTCGTTTCTTTAATGAATAATGCACTTTTATAAAGTTCCAAAATTGAAGCGAGGATTACCCTAAACGGTAACCCAACCCTCGAATAGTTCGAATAAAGTCTTTTCCAAGTTTAGCTCTCAAGTGATGCACATATACCTCAATCGTATTACTGGTCACCTCACTATCGAAATCATATAACTTATCTTCAAGATTTGCTTTAGAAAAGATTTTATTTGGATGGCTCATTAAAGGAATAAGAATCGCCCATTCACGGTTCGACAAATCAATCCGCTGGCCTTTAAAGGTTGCAATATGTTGTTCAACATTTAAAACCAGATCGCCATTTTGTAAAAGTTGCTCATGATTCGCAAGCTGGGCCTCTACTCCAGTACGGCGCAATAGCGCATGAATACGGGCAAGTAACTCATCGAACTCGTATGGTTTAATTAAGTAATCATCTGCACCGTGGTTTAATCCATCCACGCGGTTTTGCAACTGGTCTCGTGCCGAAATGATTAAAACTGGAGTGACAGCTCTTTGACGGATTTGCTTTAAAACCTGCATGCCATCCATCATCGGCAAACCTAAGTCTAATAAAATGATATCAAACTTATTTTTAGCTAATTGAGCCAGACCATCCAAGCCATTATTGACCCACTCCACCTCAAATTGATGATATTGCAGCAACGTTATTGTTGACTCAGCAATCATAAAATCATCTTCAATCATTAAGATTTTTGTCATGTTCTAGGCTCGCTTTAATTCACATGGGCACATGAGTGCAACATGTCCAGTTGAGGGTTAATGACCTGAGTTTTCACATCCAGCATACTTAACAAACTTGGGAATAAATTATCCTGACTTAACTTTTGTTTCGTTTGTTGGCCTAAACAACTCACTTGCGCAAGATTGTGCTGTTTCCAGTTATCAGAGAACCACATAATCATTGGTACATGTGTTTGTTGAGTCGGTGCAATTGCATAAGGTGAACCATGTAAATATAAACCATGTTCGCCAGTTGATTCGCCATGATCAGATAAATACCATAAACCTGTTTGATATTTCGATACTTCTTTTAAATTATTAATCATCTGACTTAATACATGGTCTGTATATACGATTGAATTATCATAGCTATTTATTAATTCGGTTGGAGAACAACCCTGTATCGCATTAGTATCGCAAGTCGGTTTAAACTTTTGATATTCCACAGGTGCACGCTTGTAATAGGCTGGGCCATGACTGCCGACTTGATGTAAAACAATTAAACGTGGACGCGTGTCTTCTTTAGGAATAGTAGCTAAATATTCATTTAAGCTATCAATTAAAATACCATCAAGACATTCGCCATCTTTACACCATTTTTGCTTTAACTTTTCTGAAATCTGATATTGTTCAACACGATCACATGCGCCTTTACAACCAGAATTATTATCAATCCAAGTCACCTGATAACCCGCACGCTTTGCAATATCAAGTAATCCTTCACGATGACTTGCTAATTGCTCATCATAGTCAACACGTGGCATGCCCGAGAACATGCATGGAACTGAAACTGCTGTTGCTGTACCACATGAACTTACCTGAGAGAAATTCAAAATATCTTGTTTAGAAAGCTCTGGATTCGTGTTTTTAGCATAACCATTGAGTGAAAAACTTTCCGCACGCGCTGTCTCACCGACAACCAGCACCATTAATTTAGGCAGGTTCTTTTGTACTGACTGAACCTGATGAGCATCTTGACCATATTTCACAAGAGGAAGATTTTTCTTAGGTGCCTTTTTATGATAATAAGACATTAAAGAAGAAATAGTGTTTTGAGGAGATATCATACCTTTTAAATCACGATGCTCTCTAAATATTGCTGCAAAATCAACATAATATGTAAACAACAAACCACCTACAACTGCGAAGGCAATAGCTATAGATAATACTTTCTTAACTAAGAGAGGAACTATTCTTTCTTTTTTGATCTTTACCTGAGTAATCAAAAAAATAGGTAAAACAACGAAGAAAACTGTCCAAAGTCCAAAGCGTAATGAAACCAAGTCAGAAACTTCAGATACATCTGTTTGTATCATATTTTGAATCTGATCAGGCGAGATGATTACACCTAACGTATTTACAAAATAAGAGCTAAAACCACCAATAAAGACCAGCAAAATTGCAAAAAGTTTGGCAGTCCATTTCCAGTTTAAAATTTGTAAAAGTGCATAATACGCAGCAACAACAATAAGCACTGTAGCAGCTAAAAATAGAATAGCTTTTACTCCAAAATATGGAGTCAAAAGATGTACTTTGTTATAAAAACCAATATTTAAAACTGCACCTAACCAAATGGCTATAATGAAATTAAACATAAACAGTGAAATCTGTTTATTTTTTAAGGTAGAAAAAAAATTCAGCATCTTGGGGGAACTACAATCTTTTTATGATGCTTTACTGTAGAAATTGAAACTTAAAAATGACTTAAATAAAAAATGATCTAATACATAAATCTTAAAAAACACTTATTTCAAAATTTTTCTAATAAAAAGACGAGGTTAAATTTAACCTCGTCTTTTTGATTTTTAACTAAATATTGTTCTTAGAAACTATATTTAGCCATTAAACCAACACGGTTATCTTTGTAAGACTTACCATCAAAGGTATCACGTTTACCATTGATATATTCCAGACCCAAATCAATTGGTTTTACTGGTGTATAAATTACGTTAAGCCATGCTTGTTGAACTTTTTCATTTGCAGAGGCATTTAATCTTGCAAAATCAGTACCATCATCAGCGAATTGAGCACCATATGCTAGAGTAGAACGTAAGTTAGGTAAAATCTTATAAGTTCCACCCACTTGTACTGCTACAAATTTATTTTGCTCAATAGAATTACCTTCTACAGCGTAAGCAGAGTTACTACCGTATAAATAAGTATTATCACCTACTACATACGATGCGTCAGCAAAGAGTTTTAAAGGATCAGATACTTTAAAGTCAGTACCAACAGCTACGCCCCAACCAGTTTTATTATCATCAGCAAGCTGTGATTTATAATTTTCTACTAGAACACGAGCTGATGCAGAACCTTTACCCTCTGCATAACCTTGAGTAATTTTAGCAGTTAATGCAGGTAGGCTATATTTGAGGTCGCCAGTAGTAGATGTTGAACTATCTGCTTTTTCTGCAGAAACAAACAATTGAGTTGTAGGACCTAGTTTGTAGTTATAACGTACTTGAGGTACACGTTTAGTACCGCCACCAATGTTGGTCGAGAAGTCGATCATTTCTGGAGCATGGCTTGCCAAGAAGTTAGATGTTGTTTGACCAAATAACCAGTTGTTATAAGTCAAGTAAGCATGACGAATACGGAATGCATCACTTGTTCCCCCAAAGTCAACTTCAATTTTACCACCAACTTTGGCATCACTTACTGGAGCAGTAAAATCTAAACCAAGGCGTGTCGTTTTAGCAGTCGCACGTAATTTATCATGTGTTTTACCATCTGACTTGCTTACAGCATTGAAGTCGTCATCCGCACCTTCAATAATATAGTTAGCGTCACCACGAACAAAACCATATAGGTTCACATCAGCGCCAGCTTTAGATTTAAATCCTGCTAACGGCGAAACTGGTGCAGCTACAGGTTGTGCTTTCACTTCAGCGAGTTGAACTTGCTGTTGTTGCTGTACTTGCTGTTGTTGTTGCTGTACTTGGCTTTGTTGTTGAATTAAAGCTTTTAAAGCCTCAACTTCTTTACGAAGCTGTTGAATTTCCGCTTTGTCGGAAGTCGCAGCATGTGCCCCACTCATCATTAAAGCTGTAACTGTAAGAGCTAAACTTTTAACAACGAAAGATTTACGATTAAGGAATAGATCCATCAAAAACTCCAAAAAATATATTTTATGTTGCCTATCCATGCCAAGTTGATTTACGCCATTAAATTAAGGGGCTAAAAAATCAACTCTCCTCCACTTTGGTTACATTAATTTTATTACCGCAACCAAAACCAATTTCAACGTTATGCAAGACCAAAACCAATAACCAAAGACATAAAAAACATACTTTGACTTACAGATTTTTACCTTAACTTCATGTTGTAACGAATCCTACACAACTCTCTTATCTTATAGAATGATTAAATCGTTATTTCATTATTCTTTTTTAGACTTTAGGCTAATATCCAATCTACTTGAACATTTTTCTACCCATTTTAATTGATTCACATGATTTTTCTTGTTAACGAAATCCATTTTTACTCCAGTTAGCTTCCATTTGCTACCCAAACAAGATGGCACAATTAATAGAGCATTTAAATAGCTAAAAACATACATTTTTAAAAACATAGACAAAGGTAGTAGATTATGACTAGATCACTCCTTAATCGATATTAAATTTCTTTATTTCATTTAGTTAACATTATTTTTCTTGTAGTTTTGCATGTTTCCAGAGAGAAATAGGGAGCAAAGTAACAGTGCCAATAATGACAATAGCTATCAAATAATGGAAATAACCGAAAGCATCTCCAAACACACCACTCAAGCTATAAAGCCCCCCACTCACAGTCGCCATGACTGAAACCTGAAAGGTAAAATCTGTACCTGCATATTCTTTTCGACTGTAGTGCATGACTAAGGTCAACATAACCACCAACAACATGGCCGAGAATGCGTCCTCTAAAGCATTGACTGTATAGATAGCCCAGATATTGAGTTGAATTTTCTGTTCGTAAGCATAAGCTAAATAGGCATAGGCAGCTAAACTCATGATTTTAAATACTGAAAAAATAATTAAAGTAGTGGGTCTAGAGAAATATTTAAGCACTCCACCAGCGATTGCTGCCCCTGCCAGTGCTGCCACTGCACCGAGCATAGTGATATAAACGCCAATTTGAGTAAAACTTAGCCCCATATCGACCATTAAAGCTTTAAGTAATGGTCCAGCTAAACCATCTGCTACTTTAAAAGTAATAAGGACAACTAACCAAGAACGAAGCTCTTTATTTTGAGAGAAATAACTCAAGTAGGCTTTAATCTTTATGACTAAATTTTGCTGGCTAGGTTTAAGTTGATGACCTGAATAACCTGCATGTTTAGGTTCTTTAAATAATAAAACGGGTAAAGTATTTAAAAACACTAAGGCTGCTAATAACAGGAAAGTGGGTTGCCATGTTAACCAGTCTAAACACCAGAGTACGGCACCTCCACCGACAATAAAACCGAGTCGGGAACCAACCACCTGAAATGTATTTCCCCAATGTTGCTGGTCATGCTTTAACAAATTGACGGCCAAAGCATCGGTCGCAATATCTTGTGTTGCCCCAGTTAAGTTCATTAAAAGAAGCGAAATAAAAAAGGCAAATAAATAAAGAGGCTGGTCTAAAGCTTGAATGGGAAAAAAAGACAAAATACACAGCACAGCTACCGTCAAAAACTGCGTAGGTAAAATCCAACTACGATAGTGCCCCAAACGGGAAAGTGCATGTCGGTCAACCCATGGCGCCCAAAAGATCTTAATTGACCAAGGCAACATTAATAGACCAAAACCACCAATATGAGCGAGTGACACACCTTGTGCCCTTAAAATAACAGGTAAAGCATGGGTCATAAAACCGACAGGTAGCCCTTGTGCCCAATATAAGGAAAATAGCAGAAGATAAAGATTTTGCTGCCGAAACATATATACCTACTTTTTATTTCTTTAATGAGGAATAACATCAAATGTCATGTTGTTCTTACATTTTGCCAATGAAGCATATATTTCAAAAGATTAAGATAAAACTAGGACAAGTTAAAATTTAAAAAAATATGGATCAACATTTCCCTAATTTACCTGATTTGGTACCCCAACGTGGCACTGCTTTAAGCCGGGCACTATTTAAGAAACTTTTTTTAGCGCAAGGTTGGACAATTGAAGGCGAAGTTCCTAATTTTCCAAAAGCAGTAGCAATTATTTCACCCCATACGTCCAATATTGATGGATGGTATGGCTTTCTTGCGATTTTTGGATTAGGTATCCAAATTACAGTATTAGGTAAAGATGCCCTTTTTAAACCACCGTTTAAGCGAGCGTTAGACTGGGCTGGCGTTATTCCTGTTAAACGTGACACAGCCAATGGACTTACTGAACAAGTGGTTGCAACCATTCAAAAATATGACAAGATCTGGATTGGGATGGCGCCCGAAGGCACACGTAAAAAAGCAAAAAAAATGAAAAGTGGTTTTTACCATATTGCCGCAAAAGCCAATATTCCCATTGTGATGTTTTCTTTTGATTATGACCGTAAGACGATTCACTGCTTAGGTCACTTAGACTCAAGTGGTAACTATGCTGAAGATCTCGCCAAGATTTTTGAGCGTTATAAAGGAAAAATTTCACCTAAAAATCGCAATTGGCTTGCCGAACCTTTACAAAATCTAGTGAAAAAAACCTAGCAAAAATTGAGCGAATCTGGTCTTATGGCCCTTCTTAATTTATCTCGACATAGATTATTTTTAAAGATGAAAATTGCTCAATTTGCCAGTATTGGATTTATCTCTCTAGCACTCTTTGGCTGTGATAAATTTAGCAAAACACCAACGCTGACTACCTCAATTAAAGCCCGTGAACCTGTAATTGCTCTTGCTTTAGGTGGCGGTGGAGCAAAAGGATTTTCACATATTGGTGTAATCAAGGTTTTAGAGTCTCATGGAATTAAGCCTAAAATTGTAACGGGTACCAGCGCAGGTAGCTTTGTTGGAAGTATCTACGCAAGTGGACAAACACCTTATCAATTGCAAAGTCTGGCTCTGAGATTACAAGAGTCTGATATCCGTGATTTAACGCTTAACCGTCAAGGCATTATTCTTGGACAAAAGTTACAAGACTACGTTAACCGTAATGTTGGCAATAAACCGATTGAGAAGTTCCCAATCCGTTTTGCGGCTGTGGCAACTCGTCTTGATAATGGTCAAAAGGCAGACTTTATTAAAGGCAATGCAGGCCAAGCAGTACGCGCCTCTTGCAGTATTCCAAATGTGTTCGTGCCAGCCACAATCGGCAATCAAAAATACATTGATGGCGGATTAGTTAGCCCAATTCCTGTTAAAACAGCTCGTGATATGGGTGCAGATATTGTGATTGCCGTTGATATTTCAGCGCGTCCAGCAGGTAATCGCCCAGCCAATATGTGGGGATTATTAGATCAAACCATTAACATTATGGGCCAACAAAGTATTAATGAAGAACTCAAGCAAGCCAATGTTGTGATTCAGCCTAAAGTGGGTCATTTAGGTACACTTGACCTCAAATCAAGTAATCAGGCAATTTTGGAAGGTGAAAAAGCTGCTCAAGCTCAAATTCGCCAAATTGAAACTGCAATTGCAACTTTCAAAAAATCTCCAGCAGCATTTAAGCCCGCGCCACGTTCTAAATTCTAATTGAAGTGGTTTTTTTCTATCCACATTTCCTATCATCTGCTACAGTGGTAAAAGTGATATTAGTCACTTTTACCCATCATAAAGATATATAAAAGAGCAGATTTATGGAGTTTGTTGTACAACCTTGGCACTGGTTTGTATTGGGTATCTTACTTATTCTTTCTGAACTGATTCTACCTGCCTTTGCCGCACTCTGGTTTGGTATTGCCGCCATTATGGTGTGCATTCTCTATTGGTTATTTCCAGATATTAGCCTCACAACACAAATTGTATTGTGGATAATACTATCCGTGCTATGCACCATTCTTTGGTTCAAATTTATTAAACCCTTATCAATTGATAAAACGAAAGCGGGATTACCCCGTGAAGCAACCATTGGTCAAATTGGAATGGTGATTCAAACCGGTCTAGACCATGATCAAATTATTGTTCGCTTTCCAATGCCTATTTTAGGAGCCGATGAGTGGAATTGTCGGAGCACTACTCCTGTTAAAGTAGGCGATCGTGTTAGAGTTATTGATATTTCGGGTAATGACTTAATTGTTCAAACCCATGGCACTTCATAAACATTAAAGATAAAGAGAGGGTATTTTCATGCCAGTCGGTACTATTATTGTTTTAGCCTTTTTGGCTTTTGTGGCTATTACCATTTTTAAAGGGGTTCGAATTGTTCCTCAGGGCTACAAATGGATTGTCCAACGTTTAGGTAAATATCACACCACCCTTAACCCGGGACTTAATTTTGTGATTCCCTACATCGATGATGTGGCTTATAAAATTACCACAAAAGATATTGTGTTAGATATTCCATCGCAAGAAGTCATTACACGTGACAATGCTGTATTGCTCATGAATGCTGTGGCATATATTAATTTAACCACACCAGAAAAAGCAGTTTACGGTATTGAAAACTATACATGGGCGATTCAAAACCTTGTACAAACCTCACTGCGTTCTATTGTCGGTGAAATGGATCTAGATGATGCATTGTCTTCACGTGATCATATTAAAGCGAAGCTCAAAGCTGCAATTTCTGATGATATTTCGGATTGGGGCATCACCTTAAAAACGGTTGAGATTCAAGATATTCAGCCTTCTACAACAATGCAAGCTGCCATGGAAGCTCAAGCTGCGGCAGAACGTCAACGTCGTGCTACAGTAACGAGAGCAGATGGTGAAAAACAAGCTGCCATTTTAGAAGCTGACGGTCGCTTAGAAGCATCTCGTCGTGATGCAGAAGCACAAGTTGTTTTAGCTGAAGCTTCACAAAAAGCGATTGAAATGGTGACAAGTGCAGTTGGTGATAAAGAAACCCCGGTGGCTTACTTGCTAGGTGAGCAGTACATTAAATCGATGCAAGATATGGCTAAATCAAGCAATGCTAAAACCGTAGTTTTACCTGCCGATGTTTTAAACACAATTCGTGGCATTATGGGAAAGCATAATTAATTTAATTGCTTGAAATAAGTTATTGAAATAAAAACGGTGACAATCATGTCGCCGTTTTATATTGGGTATTATTGGTTGTTTAATCTTTTTTGATCTTTCAAAGGTAGCTTTTTTACGACCAAGTCATAAGAGTCGCGAATCAAGTCTTGAAGTAAATCGCTTGTTAAATTCTTATCCGGTGTAATCGAAATCCAGTGCTTTTTATTCATGTGGTAACCCGGAATAATAAATGAATAGAGCTCCTGATATTCCTGACTTTTATAGGGATCACATTTGAGATTAATCATTTTGACGCCAGCTACTTCCGCTGTCAGCATGAATATTTTTTCTAAAATCTTAAAAACTTCATATTCAGGCCCAAATGGATGAACGTGTTGGCTAAAAGGAAGATTATGTGCAATTTCAATTGCTTTTTGATGGAGTTGTTCACCATTCATTCTCTTCTCCCTTATGCATTTCACATGAATAGAAGCATCAATATTGATTTAATTTTTTATTAGTTGGTACGTGCTAAAAGGAATTGTGAAATCTCCACTAACTCTTTTGCATTGTCACCAAAATGAGCTAAAGCTTCAAAAGCTTGATCATGCAATTCTTTGGCATAAATCTGTGCTTGTTCGAGGCCCATTAAAGCTGGATATGTCGATTTTTGAACTTGCTCATCTTTACCAGCAGTTTTGCCCAAAGCTTCGGTACTCGAAGTAATATCGAGAATATCGTCTAATACTTGAAAAGCCAGGCCAATCGCTTGTCCATATTGACGTAATTTTGGAATTGCTTGATCTGTTCCAGAAAAGATAGTGACTGCACCCATCATAATGGCAGCCTGAATAAGCGCACCAGTTTTATTACGATGAATATTTTCAAGTTCGTCTTGAGCAATTTGTTTAGCTTCAGCTTGTAGGTCTAACACCTGTCCACAGACCATTTTAGAAGTGGCTGTTGCTAAAATCTGAATTTGCTTTAATACAATTGCAGCATCGGTACCCTGCCCTTGTTCATCGAACAAACGACTACCTAAAACTTCAAAAGCCATTGATTGTAAAATATCGCCTGCAAGTAAAGCAGTATCTTCACCAAATGCAACATGACATGTCGGTTGACCACGACGTAATAAATCATTGTCCATACAAGGTAAGTCATCGTGCGCTAGCGAATAACAATGAATGAGTTCGACTGCAACCGCAGCACGGCGAGCCGCAGCAAAATTTGGATTAGGCTGTAAAGAAGCTGTGGCATAACACAAAGCTGGACGCACACGTTTTCCACCAAGCATGACTGCATGGTGTACTGCACTTTTTAAAGGCTCTGGAATTGAGAACGCGGCCAGTGTCGTCAATAAATCTTGTTGAATACGTTGTTGAGCTTGTTTTAAAACATCCGCATTAACTTGAGAGAGTGATGACACAGTCGCCTCGATAAAATCAGTAGAGAAATTTTATTGAATGTAATGAAGCATTCATGTGCTACATCATACACGATTCACTGTGAAAAGTGGGTGATGAGTTTTTGAAGGTAACTGTAAAAAAGCCTCTACATGATTGAGAGGCTTTTTCTTACTTAATGACTTTTAGAAGCTGTCACCTGGGACGCGTACCCAGCCTTCCATTAACACACGTGCACTACGGCTCATAATGGCTTTTTTCACGACCCATTGATCGTTAATAAGTTCTGCTTGAGCACCAACACGTAATGTTCCAGATGGATGACCAAAACGTACTGCTTCACGTTCGCCGCCACCAGCCGCAAGGTTTACTAACGTTCCCGGAATGGCAGCCGCAGTGCCAATCGCAACCGCTGCAGTTCCCATCATTGCATGGTGCAATTTACCCATCGACAAAGCGCGAACCAGTAAATCGACATCACTCTCTGAAACTGACTTACCACTTGAAGCCGTGTAGTTTTTAGGTTTAGAAACAAAAGCAATTTTTGGTGTGTGCTGACGTGCAACCGCTTCTGAAATATCTTTAATTAAACCCATCTGTACCGCACCATACGCACGAATTTTTTCAAAACGTGCCAGCGCAGTTGCATCACTATTAATATGATCTTGTAATTCTGTACCTTGGTAACCCAAATCTTCTGCATTTAAGAAAATGGTTGGAATTCCGGCATTAATAAAAGTCGCTTGGAAACGACCAATATCAGGAACATCTAATTCATCAACAATATTCCCTGTAGGGAACATATCACCGCCTTCTTCGCCATCATCGGCTGGGTCTAAAAACTCAATTTGAACTTCAGCGGCGGGAAATGTGACCCCATCAAGCTCGAAATCACCAGTTTCTTGAACTTGACCATTGGTGATAGGTACATGCGCAATAATGGTTTTTTGAATATTTTTTTGCCAGATTCGAACAGTGCATAGGCCATTTTCTGGAATACGATCTGCATCTACTAAACCATTTGAAATCGCAAAAGAACCAACAGCAGCAGTTAAATTACCGCAGTTACCACTCCAATCTACAAAAGCCTGATCAATTGAAACCTGACCAAACAAATAATCAACATCATGATCTGGCTGAGTACTTTTAGCGAGAATAACTGTTTTGCTGGTACTCGAAGTGGCTCCGCCCATCCCATCAATTTGTTTTCCATAGGGGTCTGGGCTACCTATGACACGTAGTAAGAGCTGATCTCTTGCTTGTCCTGCAACTTGGGCTTTTTCCGGCAAATCATCAACCTTAAAAAAGACACCTTTACTGGTTCCACCACGCATATAAGTTGCTGGAATTTTAATTTGCGGTACTGAGCTCATATCAACTGTTATCCTTACTATTATGTTCTTCTATATCAAAACAAGCATTCTTGTTTACCCTTCTCTGCATCTTAAATTGTTTTAAGGCCAAGAGATAGCGATCTGCTTTATACATCAATCGTATTGACGCGAGCATATTTTGAGAATTTAGCAATATGCTTGCAATGACTTAATCTAAGCAAAATCCATGAAAAAAAGTCTATATGAAATTATATTTTTTAGAGCACTTTTCACTCTATATTGAAATATTAAAAGTAAACCAATGATTTTAAATATATTTTAATATTACTTTTCAGTCACAGCTTATTAATTTGTAGTCTAGGCTAAAATAACTCCATCTATTAGAATAATTTACTTATTCATTGTGAGTGAAGACCTTTGACCAACGAATCTTCTACACTGCAACGAGGACTAAAAAATCGACATATCCAATTAATTGCTATGGGTGGAGCAATTGGTACCGGATTATTTTTAGGCTCGGCGCAAGTGATTCAATCTGCGGGACCATCCATTATTTTAGGATATGCCATTGGTGGCTTAATCGCGTTTTTGATTATGCGCCACTTGGGAGAAATGATTGTTGAAGAACCTGTTGCAGGATCGTTCAGCCATTTTGCTTATAAATATTGGGGGAAATTTCCCGGATTTTTAGCTGGATGGAATTATTGGATACTCTATGTTCTGGTTGCGATGAGTGAACTCACCGCTGTTGCCAAATATATTAATTATTGGTGGCCTCATATTCCAGCGTGGACTTCTGTCTTATTTTTCTTTGTCGTTATTACAGCCGTAAACTTAACCAATGTTAAGTTTTATGGTGAATCTGAATTTTGGCTCGCCATTATTAAAGTAACTGCGGTCATCTCGATGATTATTTTTGGCCTTTATTTGTTGTTTACAGCAGATGTGGGTTCAAGCATTTCATTTAGTAACCTGTGGACACATGGTGGATTTTTTCCAAATGGCTTTAGTGGTCTGTTCTATATGTTAGCTTTCTTAATGTTCGCTTTTGGCGGCATTGAGCTAATTGGTATGGCAGCAGCAGAAGCAAAAGATCCGAAAAAAACTATTCCAAAAGCAATCAACCAAGTTGTTTTCCGTATATTGATTTTCTATATCGGTTCACTAACAATTTTGCTTTCATTAGTGCCATGGAACCAGTTAGATCTTGGTGGTCTCGACAAAAGCCCATTCGTCATGATTTTTAGCCAAATGGGAATTGGTTGGGCTGCACATCTTCTTAACTTTATTATTTTAACTGCTGCATTATCTGTTTATAACAGTGGCATGTTTGCAAATAGCCGTATGTTATACGGTCTAGCTCAACAAGGTAATGCTCCAAAAGTTTTCAAAAAAGTAAACAAACAAGGTGTACCTGTTCCAGCCGTATTACTTTCTGCATTATTAATTTTTGGTTGTGTACTGTTGAACTACTTTGTACCCGAAGATGCATTAAGTCACTTAATGTATATCGTCGTTGGTGCATTAGTATTGAACTGGGCAATGATTAGTTTGACTCACCTCAAATTTAGATCAGCAATGAAAGCAAAAGGTGAAACAACTCACTTCCCTGCACTTTGGGCACCATTTAGTAACTATTTGGTTTTAGGCTTTATTGCAGTTGTTCTCTACATTATGTGGAGCCAAGGGTTCAAAGAATCTGTGATGATGATTCCTATCTGGATCGTTCTCATGTTTATACTATTTAAATTATTGAATTCTAAAAAACAATAATATTATATTTCGTACCTAAACACTAAAAAGCCCCTATTTCGATAGGGGCTTTTTAGTTCATAATCAGAAAATTAAGCGCTATAAAATTAAAATTTCATCGACAATAAAATTAGATGTTATGCATATTTATACTGACGCGAACAGTAAGCTCGTTCAATTTCTGGCGAACGTAATTGCTGATGCTTAGTTTTACGCCCTGCCATACGTTTGCGCCAGAGTTTGAAACTATTGGTTTTCAGGTTATATCTCATTAAACGAATAACTTCGCTTTCACTTAAGCCATATTCTCGCTCAATTGCTTCAAATGGAGTGCGATCTTCCCATGCCATTTCAATAATTCTAGATAAGTCCTGTTCATCAATTTTTTTCATGTTATGCCCTTTTGAATTATACGATAGTCAAATCTGATTTTTAACAAACAACCTTCTGGGAATAACTTCACCTACCCGATTGCTTGTCTTAAACCTTTTCGTGTTTTGCTTCAGATCATAGAAAGATCAACATGAATTTTTTGTGATTTTTTTAGCTTTCTAAACTGTTTTTTTATAAGACATAAGTGTTCAAAACCATTGAATGTTCCAACTTTATCTTTATTGCTCACTATGGCAAAAGTTTTTAATAACTAAAACGTAAAAAAGCCATTGCCTTCGCAATAGCTTTTTTGTTTATAATCATAAAATTATGCGCCCTTAGCTTAACTGGATAGAGCAGTTGCCTCCTAAGCGACCGACGTGGGTTCGAGTCCCGCAGGGCGTACATATTTCATCACTTAATCCTTCACTTCAGCCAACAATATTTCAGCTGCAAGTTTTCCTAAATTATTAGAAGCAAGCGGACTATCACCAGTTAGCAATTTACGGTCTCTATGACATTGACCTGTAATGCCCTTATTTAAAATTTCTACACCGAGTTTTTCAAGGTTTTCACCCACCAACCAAGGTAAAGCCCCCGGCATATAACCAATATCAATATTTGCTCCCTTATCTAATGAATCAGGGAATACACAAATTTGATAGCCTTTAAAAATATAGTTTTCAGGCGCTTCGTCTACTGCCGCAGCCAGTAATGAAGCTGGACCATGGCATAAAGTAATAATAAATTTATCTTGTTCAACCGCCCATTTAAGAACTTTTTTCACCTCAAGGCTATGTGGAATTTTAGCTAATACACCATGCCCACCCGGAATAAATACAGCCGCATATGGTGAGTTTTCCCCCACCGCATTTTCTAAAATATCAGTTAGCTTTAATGGATTTTTTAATTTTTCTGCATATTTCTGAAAGGTATCTAATACAACTTTTTCTTGCTTTGGCATTGCCCACATTTCAAGTTTGGCAGGGTTCCCAGAAAGTGTCGCAACATCAATTTCAAAGCCTGCATTATCTAAATGAAACATCGGTAAAAGCATTTCTACAGGATGGTTGCCTGTTGAAAAGAACTTACCATTTTGCATCTGGATATAACGTTCATCAGTTGCAATCATTAAAACTTTTTTATTGCCCACATACGGCGTTGAATAAGTCGTGCCGTCGTAATCGGTTTTAGGAGCAGTATATTGACTCAGTGAATAAGGTGATGGGAAAAAGGCATTATCTTCAGCCAAATCTGGAGTAGGATTTTTATCATCAATATTTGCGGTATTCATTGTTACTATCCTTTTTCATCAGTATGGAAAGAAATAATAAGGTAAGAACCAATTTTTATTTCTTACTCAATTTATAGGTGAAGTTATGGAACTGGTGCAATCTGCCAATAGAATTTGGCAATTTTTATAGAGAAATAGGCAGAATTTAGAATTATAAAATTCAGTTTAGGCAAACCTGTCGTTCGCCCAAACTTCAATGATTACAGCGTTACGCATTCATTTCTAAAACGATCTTTCCAATATGATCACCTTGCTCCATACATGTATGAGCACTTTGTACATCTGAAAAAGCATACGTTTTATAGATTTGCGGTAAACATTTATCTTGTGCCAATAATGGCCATACATGCTCATGCAAAGATTGTGCAATCTCTGCTTTTTCTTGGCTATTACGTGCTCGCATCGTTGAACCCGTAATTGTGGCACGTTTTAAAATCAGTTTTTGTAAGTCAAATTCTTTTGCGATTCGACCACCCATAAAACCAATAATGACAAGTCGGCCATCACGTTTTAATAGATTTAAATTTTTCGTGAAATAAGAACCACCCACAATGTCCAAAATGACATCAACACCTTGATCTTGAGTATGTTTCAAAATTTCTTGCTCAAAATCTTGGGTTTTATAGTTAATTGCTGTGGTGAAACTAGAGAGTGCTTCAACTTTATCTTCACTACCAACGGTAGCAAAACTTCTAATTCCTAAAGCTTGGCAAATCGCTAAAGCTGTGGTTCCAATACCACTTGCCCCACCATGAATCAATGCAGTTTCATCTTTCTTTAAACGGCCAATATCAAATAGGTTTGCCCAAACTGTAAAAAATGTTTCTGGAATCGCAGCAGCTTGAGTAAAAGATAAATTTTCAGGTATTGGTAATACTTGAGTTGCTGTTACCGCACAGTACTCAGCATAACCACCGCCATTTGTTAAAGCACAAACTCTATCTCCAACCTTGAATCGATCGACTTGTTCACCTACAGCAACCACGACACCCGCGACTTCAAGTCCCGGTATTTGAGTAACACCTTTGGGCATAGGATATAAACCCATACGCTGCAAAACGTCAGGACGGTTAATTCCAGCAGCCTTTACCTCAATTAAGACTTCATCTGCTTGAGGTACTGGAAGACTAGCATCTTGAACTTTTAAAACCTCTGGTCCACCCGGAGCCGTAATTTCAATAATTTTCATGGTTGTTGGAAGGGTCATAAAATGCTCCATGTTTGATTTATATTTCAAAATACTAATCTACGTTAAATAATTGAGGACTTGGGTGGAACGCCAAACAGTCGCTTAAATTCTCGGCTAAATTGCGAAGCACTGACATAACCCACTTCATAGGCTGCTTCTGCTACACCCATTTTATTGTTCATGATCAACTCACGAGCCTTATGTAGCCGAGTAATTTTGATGTACTGTAAGGGCGAATAATTCGTCACCTTTTTAAAAGCTTGATGAAAAAGCGAGATGCTCATGCCCGCTTGTTTCGCCAACTCTTGAACCGTTAAGTTATGATAATAATCACGCTGAATAATTTCACAAATGGTGTAAATCACGCCATTTCGACTTGCTATAGCCGATAAACTCTCGATTAAATTGCCACCTGAGGCCTGCACCACACGATAAACCACTTCTCTTTTGACTTGCTCACCCAATATAAAAGTATCTTGTTTAGAGCGAAGTAAATTGAGCAATCTGAGAGCAACCTCTGAAATGGTGGCATTCATGTCGATCACTCTAAGCCCACAGCTTAATTTTAAATCTTCCGAGTGAGCATCTTCAGTAATCACTTGTTGCTGTTTATCCATTTTAGTAATGAGATTAGCCATCATTTGTGGTTCAAATTTTATTGCAATCGCCAACATTGGTTCATTATTTTCAACAACAGTATCGCAATCAAACGGTATTGCAATTGAGATGAATAAGCACTGCCCTTGTTGAAATTGAAAAATTTCTTTACCAATATATCCTCGCTTTAATCCCTGTATCACTAAAACAATTGAGGGTTCTTGCAGCACGGCAACAGGTGGTGTGGAATGATCTACACGCATCAAAGTGATGTTAGAGATAAAAGTAGGATAGAGACCTTCTGCGGGAGCCAAGTGCAAAAATGCATCGACCAAATGTTCTGTAAGATGATTTTGCGGCATAGTTTTATTGTGAGAAGTTATCTAATAATCAATATAACAATGAACCTAAAATGAAAACATCTGTCTTACGTTTACTTTGTATAAATAGGCAATTCAAATCAATTTTTAGGCATAAAAAAACCTAGAGCATTCTAGGTTTTTCACTTCATCAGATTATTTAAGCCGATAAATTAAAGAACATTGCTGCAATCAAAATGATTACACCGAGTGCAATTCGATACCAAGCAAATACGCGTAACGTATGACGCTCTACAAACAGAACCAATGCTTTTACAACAAACAACGCGGCAATAAAAGCAGCAACAAAACCTACCCCAATATTAATCATATTATCGGCAGTCAGTACGTCAGCATTTTTAACCAAGTCAAAAGTTGCAGCCCCCAACATGGTTGGCATAGCAAGGAAGAAAGAGAATTCTGTAGCAGCTTTACGTGATAAGCCCGCAAACATTCCGCCCACAATTGTTGCGCCTGAACGTGAAGTTCCCGGAATCATGGCAACACACTGAGCAAGTCCAACTAAAAGCGCTTGTTTAAAAGTAATTTTGGTTGCATCGAGTGTCTTATGTTCAAATTGTCTAGATTCAACCCAGAAAATAATAAGCGCCCCGACAATTAAGGCAATCGCCACCACAATTGGGCTGAATAAAACACTTTTAATAAAGTCTACTGCCAAAACCCCAATAATAACTGCTGGGAAGAATGCGATAAGCACACTGATAGCAAAATGACGTGATTCCACATCACCACTAAAGAAGCCTTTAATCAAGTTAACAATTTTTTGTCGGTATAACCAGCACACTGCCAAAATAGCACCTAACTGGATTACGACCTCAAATACACGACCGCCGTCTGAATGGAAATCGATAATATGACCAAATAAAATTAAATGGCCTGTACTCGAGATTGGTAAAAATTCAGTTAAGCCTTCGACAAAGCCTAAAAACAGTGCTTTTATAACTTCAAAATTTTCCATCACTTGCTCAAAAAGTTAATCACCAGAAAAGTCTAAAAATTTGTTTTATATCATGTACAAACCATAATTTTGGCCTAGTTCATGCCCAATATCAGATCATTTCTAGCATTTGTGGTTATTGCCCTTAGCAAAAGGCGGTTTATTTAAAGGGGAATAATGTATCACATCATCATGACAATCTTAGGTTAACTATCGTAAAAAGATGAACTTGGTTAAGAACTACAAAATTTCTCATTCTATAGCTAAGATTTTTACGCTTATTGACCCTAAAAATGATCTTAAAAAGACATTACAAAAACATGATATTATTTTTATTACATGCAACTCATATCAAAAATTCTATCTGAATGAAAAACACCAAAATTAATGCACGTCATCTTATTATCGATTTATTTCTTTCCTCCGCTTATCCTCAGCTCACCATTAAACAAATATTGATCGCCGCTAAACTTTTTAATATGAGTGACAACGGTATTCGTGTTGCTACGACTCGGCTATTAAATGAAGGCATGATAGAAAGCGTCGAGCGCGGTATTTATCAACTTTCGCCATCAACAAAAGAATGGGCAAAAGTCATTTTGAATCGTAAAAATGGCATTAAACAGACCAAAGAATGGCAACAGAATTATCTGGCGGTATTTACGGGGACATTAGGGCGTATAGATCGGACCGCTTTAAAAAAGAGAGAACACGCTTTACATCAATTTGGCTTTAGAGAGCTCGAAACTGGAATTTATATACGTCCAGACAATTTAGCCTATAGCTTTGAAAAAACATGTGAAGAACTCGTTTTAGCAGGCCTTGAAAATGAAGCCAAAATTTCTATTATTCAAAAATTTGACTCAAAAACAGTTTCTTTAATTCCCTCTTTATGGAATACGAAGCAGCTTGAAGAAAATTATGAGATGTATAGTCAAGATATTCAGGAATGGCTTTTGAATTATAAAAATTTATCCTTAAACGAGGCCGCCACTCAAGCTTTGTTATTAGGACGTGAAACGATTACCTTACTCATGAATGATCCTCTGCTGCCCCCTCCATTTGTTAACGAACATGCCCGCAATCAGTTTGCTCAGAATGTACAGCAGCTCGATTCGATTGGACAAAAACTTTGGCAGAAACTTTATGAAAATGAATTAGCCCATTAAAGGGCGATTTATTTTTTTACAAACAATATTACACTTTTTAAAATTTTATGATTATATTGGTAATATATAATATAGATACCAAAATCTGATTTGGGAGAATAAAAATGAATGCACAAGTCAGTGTGACCGATCTCTTTAGCAGAGAAGAAATACAGGAACTCACACAACCCTCAGATGCATATGGTGCTTGGGCTGTTGCAAGTACGTGGGCTGTTATTGGCGGAACATTTGCCAGTTTAATCATGATGTGGGATTATTTACCGAGCTGGGGCAAATTACTTGCTTGTATGCTTGCCTTAGCAATATTGGCTGGTCGCCAGTTATGCCTAGCGATTTTGATGCATGATGCATCGCATAAAAGCTTGTTCAAAAATAAAAAAATAAATGACTTTGTCGGTGAGTGGCTATGCGCCCGTCCCATCTGGAATGATCTACAAAAATATCGCGTACATCATGTGCGTCATCATGCAAAAACATCTACTCCAGATGACCCAGACCTTTCTTTAGTTTCTGGTTTTCCTGTGAGCAAGAAATCTCTTACTCGTAAATTCTTACGCGACTTAACGGGTATGACCGGATTAAAGTTTAGCTTTGGTCGAGTGTTAATGGATCTCGATTTAATGAAATGGACGGTTGCAAATGATCAAGTCTGGCTAGACCGAAGTAATAAAGACTTCGTTGACTATGCTAAAAGTATTATAAAAAACAGTAGCGGAGCTATTGCAACCAATGTAGCTCTTTATGGGGTTTTAAAAGCTTTTGGTCAACAACGGTTTTATTGGTTATGGCCCCTAGCTTACTTAACACCCTTCCCATTATTTTTAAGAATTCGCTCCATGGCCGAACATGCAGGGATGCAAACGAGCAATACCGCTTTAACCAATACCCGTACAACACGTGCAGGTTGGATTGCTAGAAGCTTTGTGGCCCCTATTCATGTCAATTACCACATGGAACATCATTTAATGGCTTCGGTGCCCTACTTCAAATTGCCGCGTATGCACCGTCTATTGAGAGACAGAGGACATGTTCCGGCACCACCTAGCTATTTTGAAGTAATTGAATCACTCTCATCTAAGCCAGAACAATCTACTTAATTAACTCAAATAATAAATGAAAGGCCATGAAATTAAATTTGTGGCCTTTTAACTTAAATCATCCATCTTATGTTTGGTTTGGAAATATTTAGGCGTAACACCCATCCAGCGCTTAAATGCACGGGTAAAGTGAGAAGTCTCGGCATAACCCAGCATTAAAGCCACTTTTTCAATCGACATGTTATTTTGAGCTAAAAGTTTCTGGGCCTGCTCTTTTTTCAGTGAGTCTACTAAAAAGGTAAAACTAGTGTGATCAAGAGCTAAATAGCGTTGCAGGGTTCGCTCTGACATATTCATGATTTGAGCAACTTGCCCGACTTTCAATGCCCCAATCTCCCCATTCAAAAGCAATTTTTCAGCAACTTGTTTGACTCGCCCTTTCCAGCCACTTTTTAATTTTAATTTATCTATATCCCGCTTGCATTGTGCATTTAACAACGGCGCTAGCATTGGGTCCGCCGTTAATACAGGCTGTGCTAAATACTCTTTTGGAAATATCCAACGATTACACTTTTGATTAAATAAACAAGTGACAGCCAGTTGATGACCTATTTGTGAAAAACCTATCGGTTCTTGCATTTGTAATTCAACTTTTCCTAAATGAGAAAGTCCTATTAATTTTTTTGCAATTTGAACAAAACCGACTAACAAAAAAAAGTTGGCATTTGAGCTCAACTGAAATGCATCAACAGGCTGATGAATTGACCAACATGCATAATTATTTTCTTGTTTTAATTCTGGTTTAAAAACCTTACAACGTGAGCCAATGAACTGTTCAAGAATTTTCAGCGCGTCCCCTAAATTTGGAGAAACTATGGCAGCCATTCCGACTGAACCATAACATGAAGCCGTCATACTTAAAGCTAAATGCCCAGCTAATGCTGGCTCTTTGCATAATTCGGTGGCCCGTTCAATAAGCTCATTTAAGATGTTGAACTCAACATACCAATAAGGCTTTTTTAATTGGTCTAAAGCTATTCCACTTCCATCTAAAAGTTGCTCGCCAGAGACGTCCCATCGCTTAACAGTCTCGACGATTAAATTAATATAAGTTCCGGGTAATTCTGGATTCATGAGCAACCCATTGAGCAAAATAAAATGGCGCGAAATGGTAAAAAACTGTCAGTTCATGAACTATGCCATGCTTTTAAATTGATGCATAGTGATTCAAAACAAAATCCGCTGAATTGCACGAGACAGCACAATTTCTGAAAAGAACACAGGTCACCTTATGAACATTCTGATTGTCCATGCTCATCCAGAACCACAGTCTTTTACTGCTGCTCTAAAAAGTACAGCTAAACAAACCTTAGAAAAATTGGGGCACACAGTAGAGATTTCAGATTTATATACGATGCAATTTAACCCTGTTGCGTCCAAAGAGGATTTTCTAGAGCTCAACCAACCTGATTATTTTAACTATGCTCTCGAACAAAGAAATGCCAGCAAAAATCAACTTCTAGCTCCAGATATTCAAGCAGAAATTGAAAAAGTAAAAAAAGCTGATTTAGTTATTTTAAATTTCCCACTTTATTGGACATCTGTTCCAGCAATTTTAAAGGGCTGGATTGATCGTGTGTTCGTCTCTGGCTTGTTTTATGGTGGTAAGCGGTTTTATAACCACGGCGGCATGGCAGGTAAAAAAGCGATGTTGTGCTTAACACTCGGTGGTAGAACACATATGTTTGGCGAGAACTCTATTCACGGACCAATAGAGCATTATCTATCACCGATTCAACGTGGTACTTTGGCATATGCCGGTTTTGAAGTTTTACCACCATTCATTGCTTATCACGTACCTTATATTAGCCAAGAAGCACGAGAAACCCTTCTCAAAGACTATGAGATTTATCTCTCTCACTTGGACCAGCTTGAACCATTAAAATTTCCTAAGCTTGAGCAATTTGATGAAAAACTATATCCACTCTAATGCTGTGTTTGAGCTCTAAAAATTAAATAGCCGAATTTAGCTTATTATTTTCGGTTATTTTCTTGCTCATAACTTTCAAATAGAAATCTAAATTCGTTCAAAAAATAGATCAAACGGTAAAAAAATCAAGGTAAACTTTTTTATAAAATTAAGAATATAAAAGTTAATCAATAATATACAGATGTAGAGAAACTAGACTTATCAACTAAAAATGACAACTATTACTCATTTCATAATCGATTAATTCATATTTTTACAAAAAAATCTTTGACCATTTTTCTTGGATTTGTGACAAAAATGTCACTAAAACGAACCTCTTTACTAATAGATTAAAAATATAAATATCAATCAATTAAAATAATTTACCAATGGAAATATTCCTTCATATTTCATTCATTATTGGCACTATTTGTATAAAAAGTGAGTACTCCTCAGTTCATATAACAGATTTACTCTTATTGTAATTATGCTATTTTTGTTACATGGAGTTATCAAAGCTTTTATAAGTTGTAATTAGAAGCTTTGAAGGCAACACAGTTTAAACGGTTTAACTCTGTTACTTTTAAAAAAATGTCTTGAAGTTCAAGGAAAGATTAAAATGAAATTAAAACATCTGAGCACTGCAATGATTTTAGCAACGCTGCCTGCAACTGGGGTTTTTGCAGCAGCATTGGATCGCTCTGGACAATCAATGTCTGCATTTTTGCAGCCTAATAATTACTTTGAAGCTGGTATTTCTGTTTTAGACCCTGATGTAGCAGGTAAAGAAGCTGGTACAAGTGCAACACGCCGTGATATTGGTGATATGGGTAATGATTATTATTTCCCAAATGCTGCATTAAAACTGCAACTTAATGATAAATTCTCATTTGGTATACTATACGATCAACCATTCGGCGCAGATGCTGAATATTCTGGAAAAAACGTATTTGTATCAGAGAGCACCAATACAATTTTAGCTCCTGAAAAATTAGATGCTATTCGTACCAGCACTATTGATACAACATTTAATGGATTAACTGCTGACCAACGTGTAGGTGCTATTCTACAAGCCCAAGGAGTTGACTTAACCTCTGCTGCTGGAAAAGCACAATTTGCTGCTACTTTAAAAGCTTATAATAATGATGCAACCACTAAAGCTGCTATCGATGCAGGTGTTAAACAAGGGGTGGCTGCAAAGGTTGACGCCGGTTTAGCTCAAGTCAATGGTTTGCTTGGTAAAGGTGCCACTAAGGTTAAAGTTGATACCCAGAACCTTGCAATGGTTTTTGGTTTTCAACCAAATCAAAATTGGAACTTCTATGCGGGCGGTGTATATCAAACAATTAAAGGAAACATCAATCTCCGTGGTCAAGCTTACAGTATCTACAATGGCTATGACGCAGATATTAAAGAAACAGGTGGTGCAGGTTGGCTAGCAGGTTTCGCTTATCAAATTCCTGAAATTGCATTAAAAGCATCTTTAACGTATCGCTCAGAAATTGACCACGATGTCAATATTCGCGAAAACTTGCCTACACTTCCTGCTCTTTCATTATTAGGACAAGCTGCAGCTGGTGAAGCAATTAAAAATAGCTCAGCAGATACCACAATTACTACACCTCAATCAGTTAACTTTGATTTCCAAACGGGAATCATGGCTGACACTGTTGCCTTTGCTAACATACGTTGGGTGAACTGGAAAGATTTCTCTGTTCAACCATACAAATTTGGACAACTATCAAAAGTTGTAGGCCCGATTGTCAACCGTCCAAATGGTTTTGATTTAGTTAGCTATTCAGATGACCAATGGACAGTGACTACAGGTGTTGGCCGCAAACTTAATGACAAATGGGCTGGTAACGTTTCTGTAGGTTGGGACTCTGGTGCAGGTGACCCAATCACAACTCTAGGTCCAACAGAAGGTTACTGGAACGTAGGTTTAGGTCTTCAATATAGTCCTACCCCACAAACGTTTATTGCTGGCGGCGTAAAATACTTCTGGTTAGGCGATGCTAAGGCTCAAACTGGCGCACAAGCTGGTGGTGATGAATATGTTGCGGAGTTCTCTGACAACAACGCAATTGCTTATGGTTTAAAACTTGGTTATAAATTCTAAGTTCAAAACTCATTAATATAAAAAGGCGCTTAAAGCGCCTTTTTATATTATTTATCTCTTATGCTGGAATGCTACGCTTTGAAACTGAACGGATTGCTTCTTTCAAGGCATCATATCCGTGGATAGCTGGAAACTGCGGGAACTCAGCAATCACGTTTGCAGGTGCATCAAATAAGAAACCGTGGTCAGCCTCTCCAAGCATCGTTGTATCATTATATGAATCACCCGCTGCGATTACACGGAAATTTAAACCATGTAGTGCTTTAACAGATTCACGTTTTTGATCTGGTTGACGCAATTTATAAGCTGTAATCATTCCTTCTTCATCTGTCTCTAATTTATGACAGAAAATTGTTGGCCATCCTAATTGCTTCATTAATGGATGTGCAAACTCATAGAACGTATCTGACAAGATCACAAGTTGGAAATGTGTGCTCACCCATTCAACAAATTCTTTTGCACCTGGTAATGGCCCCATCTCGGCAATAACTTCTTGAATGTCATTTAAGCCTAAACCGTGTTGTTTTAAAATATTAAGACGCTGAGTCATTAAAACATCATAATCCGGAATATCACGAGTTGTTGCTTCGAGTTCTTTAATCCCTGTTTTTTTTGCGAAATTGATCCAGATTTCAGGAACTAAAACCCCTTCAAGATCTAGGCATACGATTTCCATGAATGCTTCCAACGTTGGTTAAAAATTGCTGTATCATACCACTAAGATTTTCAGTTTTGCGTTGTTATTGATCAAATCAATTTTATTCATAAGGATCGAAATTAAAGTGCTAAGCACTTTATTCACTATCCATTAGAATATTTTTCATAACTCAATGCGCCCAAGCCTTTTGCCAGGAACACACATGACCGTTATTCCGACTATTGATATCGTAGATGCTCTTGCAGCCGAATATGCGACCAAAAGCCCACGAGAAATTTTAGAGCTTGCCTTAAGCCAGCAAGGTGAAATTGCAATTTCTTTTTCGGGAGCAGAAGATGTTGTCTTAATTGATATTGCTTCACGTTTGGGTAAGCCGTTCCGTGTTTTTAGTCTCGACACTGGTCGCCTCCATGCCGAAACTTATCAATTTATTGAGACTGTCCGTAAACACTACAATATCAATATCGAAATTTGTTTCCCTGAATCTGAAGCTGTTCAAAACATGGTAAACGAAAAAGGTTTATTCAGCTTTTTTACAGATGGGCACCAAGAATGTTGTGGCATCCGAAAAGTTCAGCCTTTGCGTAAGAAACTTGCGACTTTAGATGGCTGGATTACTGGCCAACGTAAAGATCAAAGCCCTGGTACACGTACAGAAATTCCAGTAGTACAAGCTGATGCAGGTTTCTCTGGTCCAGGTAAGCAACTCATTAAATATAATCCTTTAGCAAACTGGACAAGTGCTGAAGTATGGAGCTACATCCGTATGATGGAGATTCCATATAACCCTCTTCACGAACGTGGTTTTGTTTCTATTGGCTGTGAACCATGTACACGTGCTGTATTACCGAACCAACATGAGCGTGAAGGACGCTGGTGGTGGGAAGAAGCGACTCAAAAAGAGTGTGGATTACATGCTGGCAATATGAAAAAGTAATTTGTTATCAAAAAACCACTGCTAAATCAGTGGTTTTTTTTATGTCATGTTCCGTACACAAAGTCATATTTTATCTACTCTAAACGCTATATACTTAATTTTACGGTTCTATAATTCTAATAAGAGCTCAGATAAGGGCTTCTTAGAAAAATGCATGAGGCACAATGATTTATGCGTCCATTACACCCAATTGATTTCATTTTTCTGTCACTTGAAAAAAGACAGCAACCCATGCATGTCGGTGGATTATTTTTATTTGAAATTCCTGAAAATGCACCTGAAACTTTTGTACATGATTTAGTTGAAGATATTAAACGCTCAAAAAGCATTCCTATCCCACCCTTCAATAACCGTTTAAATGGCTTATTTTGGGATGAAGATGAAGAGTTCGATATCGATCATCACTTTCGCCATATTGCTCTGCCTCATCCTGGCCGTATTCGCGAACTTCTGGTTTATATTTCACAGCAACATAGTTCGTTAATTGATCGTGCTAAGCCTCTTTGGACTTGTGACATTATTGAAGGAATCGAAGGCAATCGCTTTGCCATGTATTTTAAAATCCATCATGCAATGGTCGACGGCGTTGCAGGTATGCGTTTGATTGAGAAATCACTTTCAAAGACACCAGAAGAAAAACACGTTGTTCCTTTATGGTGTGTTGAGAGCAAAAGAACTAAACGACTAAAAGTACCGACTCCAAGTACCAGTAAAATTAAGAGTATTTTAGGAGGCATTAAGTCTCAACTCGATATCGCTCCTAAAGTCATGCAAGAGCTATCTCAGACTATATTTAAAGAAATGGGCAAAAATCCTGATTATGTTTCTACTTTTCAGGCGCCAGTGTCGATTTTGAACCAAAGAGTGAGTGCTTCACGTCGATTTGCGGCCCAATCATTTGAACTGAGTCGTCTTAGAAAAATTTCAAAAGTATTAGGTGTAACAATTAACGATGTTGTACTTGCAGTATGTTCTGGTGCTTTACGTGAATATTTGATTAGTCAAAATAGCTTACCTAAAAAACCACTTATTGCCATGGTGCCAGCTTCATTACGCACCGATGATTCTGATATGAGTAACCGAATTACCATGATTCTGGCAAATTTAGGAACTCATAAAGACCAACCGTTAGAACGCCTAGAAATTATTCGTCGCAGCATGCAAAATTCAAAGCAACGCTTTAGCCGTATGACTGCGAATGAAATTTTAAACTATAGTGCGGTTGTTTATGGTCCGGCAGGTTTAAACATCATGTCAGGAATGCTTCCTAAGCGTCAGGCGTTCAATTTAGTCATTTCCAATGTACCTGGACCACGTGAGCCGCTTTATTGGAATGGTGCGAAATTAGATGCGCTCTACCCTGCTTCAATTGTCATGGATGGACAAGCTCTAAATATTACTATGACCAGTTATTTAGATAAGCTTGAAGTTGGATTAACAGCTTGTCGAAATGCCTTGCCAAAAATGCAAAACCTTTTGACTCACTTAGAAGATGAGATTCAACGATTTGAAGAAATTATTGCAGAAAAGCAGCTGAAACATCATTCAGCAAGTTAGAAAACTAAGGGGCTTTAAATTGGCCCCTTATTTTTTGATTGTGCGGCACTGGTTAAGCAACTGATGACATACTGAACGAATCATTGCAGTTGTGATCGGTACTTCTTTACCTTGGTCATTCAACATATAGCAGCTATTTACTGGCGTGCTTTCTAAAACATGTTTAAGACCGTTGCTAATTAAGTTTTCACTTACATTCATGGGTTATACCTCTTATTGTTTGCTAAGACGTTAAATAGGGAGAACGTCTACGGCTACTGTATGTAAGTAGTATTTAAAATTCATGAATGAAAGTAAAATTTCAGTTGTAACAAGGATTAAGCGATATCTTGTTACAACTTTAACTTAAAATGATATCGTATTGCTCTTGCGTATATAAATTTTCGACCTGAAATTTAATGACACGGTTGATGAAATGCTCTAAATCAGCCACTGCTGGCGCTTCTGCTGTTAATAATCGGTCAATCACTGAAGGATGGGCAACAACAGTAAAGCCACTCGTTGACTCAAATGCACGGGTATATCGTAATATCTCACGAAATATTTCGTAACACACTGTCTCTGCTGTTTTGACAAAACCACGTCCTTGACAGGTTGGACATGACTCACAAAGCAAATGTTCTAACGATTCACGTGTGCGTTTACGCGTCATTTCAACCAACCCAAGTTCTGACACTTGAGTAATTTTGGTCTTAGCGTGATCACGCTCAAGCATTTTTTCAAACTGACGCATCACCTCTTCACGGTGAATTGCCTCTTGCATGTCAATAAAATCAATAATGAGAATACCCCCCAAATTACGCAGTCTAAGTTGACGCGCGATAACTTGAGTCGCTTCCATATTGGTTTTAAAAACGGTGTCCTCCAGACTACGACCACCGACATATGAACCCGTATTAACGTCAATCGTGGTCATGGCTTCAGTCTGATCGATCATCAAATAGCCGCCTGACTTCAAAGCTACGCGGGTTTGTAAGGCTTTTTGAATATCTTCTTCGACATTATAAAGATCAAATAGTGGTCGCTCGCCCGGATAATGAATGAGTCGACTCTGCATATTCGGGACAAATTCTTCAACAAACTCAAGAAGCTTGGCGTGAATCTCTCTCGAATCGACATAAATCTTTGCAGTTTCGTCGCTAGCCAAATCTCGAATAATACGTTGAGGTAATGGAAGCTCTTCAAAAATTAAGGAAGGGACAGCAACATCAATTTGTTTTCGTTGAATGTATTCCCATAATTTACTCAGATAGCACATATCCTGTGCAATTTCTGCCTCATCTACACCTTCAGCAGCTGTACGTACAATCACGCTACCCGGCAAATTATGTTCAGATTGAATACCTTCGATAATATTACGTAGTCGCTCTCGCTCTTCTTCAGACTCGATACGCTGAGACACACCAATATGATTTCCATATGGCATGAGAACCAGATAACGAGAAGGGATTGAAAGGTCAGTACTCAGACGCGCGCCTTTTGTTCCCAACATATCTTTCATTACTTGGACAGTAAGCGTTTGTCCGGGATGTAAAAGTTCAAAAACATTTGGGGTAGGCTGTGAACGAGGCCAAACCATATCATTGATATGTAAAAAGGCTGTTCGAGACAAACCAATATCAACGAAGGCAGCTTGCATGCCCGGAAGCACCCGCACGACTTTACCTTTGTAAATATTGCCGACTAGACCACGTTTGACTGTACGTTCGACATACAGCTCATTAACAGTTCCATTTTCGATTAATGCCACCCGACACTCCATAGGCGTGACATTAATAAGTAATTCTTCTGACATACATAAACTCAAAGCATTATAAAATTTTTATTAAAGAGTCAGAGAAGCTGTTAACTTTAACTTTGCCTAGTGTTCATCGACAATGCTATTCAATTAAGAATGATAACAACCTCTTATGTCTTTACTCTTTTTAATAACTGTGCAAATTCGTATAAAGGAAGTCCTACCACATTACTATAACTTCCTTGAATTTGGGGAATATATTGAGAAGCAATTCCTTGAATTGCATATCCACCCGCTTTCCCCACAGGCTCACCTGTAGCCCAATAATCTTCCATATCTTGCGTAGTCAGAGGCTGAAACTCAACTTGTGTTTGCACCACCTGACTTAACATCTTTTGTTGCGTAGCAATACATAATCCAGAAAACACATCATGCCAACGTCCAGATAATTGTTTCCAGATTTCAAAGGCATGATTTTTCGATTCAGGCTTACCAATAATTTGGCCATCAAGCCCAAGACTTGTATCGGCAGCAATAACGATTGCGTCTGGAAAAAGCTTCAATACAGTTTGTGCTTTTTCTCTAGCTAACCGTTCAACATAATGGTGAACCAGCTCATTTTCATGAACGGACTCGTCAATATCTGGACTATAGATTTCAAAATCTAAACCCAGTTGCTGCAATAACTCCTTCCGACGAGGAGAGCTAGATGCTAAAACTATATGCGCCATTTTGCCAAACAATAATAGACGATTGGCCAAGTGATGATACTTGTCATTAATGGTTGCCAATGTCTAGCAATCGAAAAATGAATTCCACCCATGGTCTGCGTTACCCACATAAACGCTAAATGAGCAATAATGACCAGAGTTGCAATTGTCCATAAATTACCAAAGGTTAAAATACGGCGCTCGCGAATTAAAAAACGGGTAAGAAAAGTCACAATTACAAAACTTAAAGCATTAAGGCCTAAAGGCGCATCAAGCAAAAGGTCTGTAAAAATTCCCATTCCAAATGCAAACCAGACTCCACACCATGTTGGCTGACATACTACCCAAAATAGCATAATCATTAACATGAATAATGGGCGCCAACCTGAAATATCGTAGGATAGCGGGTAAACCATGAGCACGGAGCCTACAATTACAGAGAGGATAATTCCCCATAATGGATCGTTTCGTTTTTCTCGTTTCAATTTAGCGATCGGCATATGGTTGCTCCTTCGCTAAAGAATCAGAGAAAAGTACGACTACATGATGTCCTGTTGCTAATTGTGCGGCTGGTGTAACATCAATTTCTGCAAACTCACCCGAATTATGACGTCTTATTTTGGCAACTGTACCCACTGCGTACCCTGCTGGGAAATGTTCACCCAAACCTGAGCTAAACACTTTATCACCCACTTGAATATTCGCACTCGTCGGGACATATTCCATTTTCAAACGACCCAAATCACCAGTACCAGAAACAATCGCCCGCATTCCAGTGCGTTCAAGACGTACTGAAAGTGAATGTTCTTTATCTGATAACAACATTACACGTGAGCTATGCGGATATACATTAATGATCTGTCCCATAATTCCTTTATCATCCAGAACCGTTTGACCAACCTTAAGATGGTCCATAGATCCACGATTAACAATGATGATATGACGCAATGGGTCTGCATCTGTCCCAATTACTTCGGCGATCTCCATACGTCCATCAATAATTAATGGAGTATCAAGAAGACCTCGCAAACGGGTGTTTTCAGCTGACAGTTCAGAAAGCTTCTGTAAACGAACCTGAGCTTGTAAAAGCTCAGCCTGCATCGCAGTATTTTCACGACGCAGTTGTGCTTCAGATTTTGTTTGTTGATTCAGCCATTCTCTCGACAGTACTGGATAACTGGCCAATGCATAAATTGGGTTATATGCAGCGTACAAGACATCCCTTGCTGGCTGAATTACATACGGCATGCGCCAATCAAAAAACAGCACAACCAAACATGTAATGACCGCAATAATGAACGAGCGGAAAGATGGCGGCTGTCTTGAAAAAATATTCGGTTGCACCGCCTAATCCTTAAACTTAACCAACAAAAAGCATGTCATGGTTCGGGTTGTCGAAGAATTCCAATACTTTACCACCACCACGGGTCACGCAAGTAAGAGGATCTTCAGCAACCACAACTGGTAAACCAGTTTCTTGAGCTAATAATTTATCGAGGTTACGAAGTAATGCACCACCACCTGTCAACACAATACCGCGCTCAGCAATATCAGAAGAAAGTTCTGGAGGAGTTTGCTCAAGTGCAGATTTTACTGCGCTTACAATATTTTGTAATGGATCAGAGATTGCTTGAGTAATTTCGTCAGAAGTTACAGTAATTGCGCGAGGCACACCTTCTGCAAGGTTACGGCCACGTACTTCAATTTCTAATGTTGTGCCATCAGAAACAGCCATACCTACTTCTTTTTTAATAATTTCAGCAGTGGTTTCACCAATTACACAACCGTGAGCTTTACGAACATAATTGATGATTTGCTCATCAAAAACATCACCACCGATGCGTAAAGAGTCAGCATAGACACAACCTTGCAATGAAATAATTGCAATTTCAGTTGTACCACCACCAACATCCACAACCATAGAACCACATGCTTGTTCAACTGGCATACCTGCGCCAATTGCAGCAGCCATAGGTTCTTCAATGAGACGAACATCACGGGCACCAGCATTAAATACTGCTTCGCGAATCGCACGACGCTCGACCAAAGTTGATTTACATGGTACACATACAACTACACGAGGTGCAGGTGGGAACAAACGTTTTTCGTGAACTTTACCAATAAACTGATTCAACATGGTTTCAGTCACTTCAAAATCCGCAATTACACCGTCTTTCATTGGACGAATTGCAGAAATATTCGCAGGCGTACGGCCCAGCATTTGCTTAGCATCTAGACCTACAGCAGCAACAATTTTTTGTGAACCACTGTGACGAATTGCCACAACTGTTGGTTCATTTAATATAATGCCGCGGCCTGGTGCATAAATAAGTGTATTTGCTGTACCTAAATCAATGGCTAGATCCGGCGAAAACAAGCCAATTAGTCGTTTTAGAATCACGGTTCGTTCTCAGTTAAACTTTCATGTGGATGCAAGGTGGCAACTTTAAACTAAATGTGATGATTTGAACAAGTCAATCGCTTATTATAACGCACGATATTTTGAAAATTTTTAATACTGATTAGGTGATGTTATGTCTACATCGGATGCACAGCATTCAGCAGATTTAAATGCACAAACAGTTTCAGCAATCGCCAATCTTGCTCGATTGTCGCTCAATGATACGCAATCTGCTGAATATGCTCAAAGTCTAAATAAAATTTTAGGCATGATGGAAACCTTAAAAGGCATTGATACGGAAGGCGTAGAACCTTTGAAAAGTCCTTTTGACAATCCTCAACCTTTACGTGCTGATGTGGTAACGGAAAGCAATCATCGAGATGAATACCAAGCAGTTGCACCTGCAACTCAAGATGGTTTGTATCTTGTTCCTCGCGTGATTGAATAACTTTTACTCAATTAACCCATCTTCCCTATTTTGAATGTAAAGAAATTTTACTCATGACTGATTTACATCGCTTATCAATTCGTGAACTTGCTGAGGGCTTAAGCCAAGCGAAGTTTTCATCTCGCGAACTGACTGAACATTATTTGCAACGTATTGCTAAAATTGACCCATTAGTAAAAAGCTATGTGACGGTTACACCTGAGCAAGCGCTTTTAGAAGCTGACGCTGCCGATGCTGCTTTAAAAGCAGGTAATGCAACTGCTCTAACGGGTATTCCTCTGGCACACAAAGATATTTTTTGTACTAAAGGCATTAAAACAACTGCTGGTTCAAAAATACTAGACAACTTCATCTCTCCTTACGATGCAACTGTTGTTGAAAAAACTAAAGCAGCTGGTCTTGTCACTTTAGGTAAAGTGAACATGGATGAGTTTGCGATGGGTTCAACTTCTGAAAGCTCATATGTTGGTGCAACGAGTAACCCATGGGCGCTTGACCACGTTCCTGGTGGCTCATCAGGTGGTTCTGCTGCGGCTGTAGCGGCTGATTTAGCGCCTTTCGCTACGGGTACAGATACAGGTGGTTCAATTCGCCAACCTGCTTCTTTCTGTGGCTTAACAGGCTTAAAACCAACCTATGGTCGTGTATCTCGCTTCGGTATCATTGCTTACGCATCATCTTTAGACCAAGCAGGTCCAATGGCACGCTCTGCTGAAGACTGTGCTTACCTGATGAATGTAATTGCAGGCCATGATGCAAAAGACTCGACTTCGGTTAAAAAAGAAGTTGATGACTTCGTTGCGAACTTAAATGGCACATCTGTAAAAGGCTTACGTATTGGTATTCCTAAACAGTACTTTAACGTTGCAGGCTTAGATGCAGACGTAAAAGCTCGTGTTGAAGAATCTTTGAAAAAGCTTGAAGAAATGGGTGCAACGCTTGTTGAGATTGACCTCAACATGACTGAAGCCTATGTACCAACGTATTACCTGATTGCGCCAGCAGAAGCATCATCTAACTTGTCACGTTATGACGGCGTTCGTTACGGCTACCGCTGTGAAAACCCAGCTGACTTGATGGATCTTTACAAGCGTTCACGTTCGGAAGGTTTTGGTCCTGAAGTTCAACGTCGTATCTTAATTGGTACTTACGCGCTTTCTGCGGGTTATTACGATGCTTACTATGTGAAAGCACAAAAAGTACGTCGTTTAATTCAACAAGACTTCTTAAAAGCATTTGAAAATGTAGACGTGATTGCTGCTCCTTCTGCGCCAACAACTGCTTATAAAATTGGTGCGAACTTAAGTCCAACTGAAATGTATTTAGGCGATATCTATACACTTGCAGTGAACTTAGCAGGCTTACCAGCGATTAATGCTCCTGTTGGTTTTGATAAAGACAGCTTACCTGTAGGCTTACAATTAATTGGTAACTACTGGTCAGAATCACAATTGTTGTCGATTGTTCATCAATACCAACAAAACACCGATTTCCATACTCAACGTGCGGCAATTGCTGAGGAGAATGCATAATGGCTGAAGCTCAAAAGTTGAAATTGATTGACGGTTGGGAAGTCGTTATTGGTATCGAAATTCACACTCAGCTTGCAACCAATTCTAAAATTTTCTCAGGTTCATCGACTGAATTTGGTCAAGACCCAAATACACAAGCGAGCCTTGTCGACTTGGCAATGCCTGGTGTACTCCCTGTTTTGAATGAAAAAGTGGTTGATCTTGCTATTCGCTTTGGTTTGGGTATCGATGCATACATCGATCAAGCATCTGTGTTTGCACGTAAAAACTACTTCTACCCTGACTCGCCAAAAGGCTATCAAATTAGCCAAATGGATAATCCAATTGTTGGCTTGGGTCATATCGACATTCAGCTTGAAGATGGCACAACAAAACGCATTGGCGTAACTCGTGCTCACCTTGAAGAAGATGCGGGTAAATCTATTCATGACCAATTTGAAGGCATGTCTGGCATTGACTTAAACCGTGCTGGCACACCTTTACTTGAAATCGTTTCTGAGCCAGACATGCGTTCAGTTGAAGAGGCGGTGGCATATATCAAATCAATCCACACACTTGTGCGTTGGTTAGGCATTTCCGACGGTAACATGGCTGAAGGTTCATTCCGTGCAGACTGTAACGTGTCTTTACGTCGTCCGGGTCAGCCGTTTGGTACGCGCTGTGAGCTTAAAAACCTCAACTCATTCCGTTTCATTGAACAAGCAATCAATGTTGAAATTGAACGCCAAATGGAAATTTTGGAATACGGTGGAAGCATCGACCAAGAAACTCGTTTGTTCGATCCAAACAAAATGGAAACGCGCTCTATGCGTTCTAAAGAAGAAGCGAATGACTACCGCTACTTCCCTGATCCAGACTTGTTACCTGTAATTATTGCAGATGAACAGATCGAAGCTGCTCGTGCTGCGCTTCCAGAGCTTCCTGCAGCTCGCCGTGCACGCTTTATCGCAGACTTTGGTGTAACTGAGTACGATGCACATGTACTTACGCTCTCACGCGAAATGGCAGACTTCTATGAGGTTGTTGTGGCTGCTGCGGGCGGTGCTGCACAAGGTAAAGTATCGGCAAACTGGGTGATGGGCGAATTCTCAGGCGCGTTAAACAAAGCAAACTTAGATTTGGCAGACTCTCCTGTTTCTGCTGAACAACTTGGCGGCATGATTGCACGTATTATTGACAACACCATTAGCGGTAAGATTGCAAAACAAGTCTTTGGCTTTATGTGGGAATCGGAAGGTAAATCTGCCGATGACATTATTGCGGAAAAAGGCTTAAAGCAAGAAACTGACACCGGTGCAATTGAAGCAATCATTAAAGAAGTACTTGCAGCCAATGAAAAAATGGTTGAAGAGTACAAGTCTGGTAAAGAAAAAGCTTTTAACGGTCTTGTTGGTCAAGTCATGAAAGCTTCTAAGGGTAAAGCTAACCCTGCTCAAGTAAATGAATTAATGAAGAAGTTGATTGGTTAATTTGACTAGCCAACTCAACAAAAAGCCTCGATTTATCGAGGCTTTTTTATATCACTTACGAAACACCCTTCGACTAAAGAATGCACTTTTTGCTAAAAATCATACTTTCATTGTGCTAATTTAAATTAAGAATTTAGATAACTTATATTTTAAAAAGAGAGATAAATCATGTCTAAAAAGATTTTAATGTTGGTCGGTGACTATGCAGAAGACTATGAAACCATGGTTCCTTTTCAGTTCTTAACTGGTTTAGGTTATACCGTGCATGCTGTTTGCCCAAATAAAAAGAATGGTGACCATATTGCGACGGCTATTCATGATTTTGAAGGTGAACAAACTTATAGCGAAAAACGTGGCCACAACTTCGCCATTAACTTTGATTTTGATGCCGTTAATACCGAAGACTATGTAGGTCTAGTTATTCCGGGTGGTCGAGCACCAGAGTATTTGCGCATGAATGAACGTGTTGTAGAAATTGTACGTGAGTTTGATCGAGTGAAAAAACCAATAGCAGCCGTATGCCATGGCGCTCAGTTACTCGCGGCGGCAGATGTATTACAAGGTCGCCTCTGCTCAGCTTATCCAGCATGTGCCGCCGAAGTAAAATTGGCAGGTGGACAATACGCAGATATTGCTGTGACTGAAGCAGTTACAGATGGTCATTTAGTGACTGCCCCAGCTTGGCCTGCACATCCAGCTTGGTTAGCGCAATTTGTGAAAGTTTTAGGCGCTAAGATTACGATCTAAATAGATCTCTTCGTCCCAATTAAAATAAAGCCTGCTGATTAAATAGCAGGCTTTATTACTAAAATAGAAAACTAGATTTTTTATCTTGTGATTCCCAACTTATTCCAAATCTCTGGTGTTAAAAACGTCGTCACCAATTTATTTAAATCGATATAGCGCAATGTGCCCTGCAACTGCTGTTTAACTGCGGGGTCTTTAACAATATCTTCGCCAGCACTTTGACCTAACTGCTGAAAAGCCTCCCCAACTGCCTTCACACCTTCAGCCTGAATCACAGCTTTAGTTTGGGTAGAACATTGCTCCACAATCACACGTTGTAAAACCTGCGCCAGTTTCTGATCTAACTGATCCTTTTGCTCAGGCGTTACATTACTAAATGCTTTTAAATCAGGATGGGCAGCTAAAGCCGTAAATGTCCATTGAAGCACAGTGGTCTTGTCTGAAGCCGTTGTAGCCTTAACTAAACAGTCACTTAACTGATCAACCGTGGGACCCGCCATCGCAATTTGTGTTGTACCCAGTACAGCAACTGCCATACAAACTGAACGGCTCAAATGTGAAAACTTACGGCGGGCAATCGCATAAACTTGACGTGACATGGGTCTAGCTCCAATAAACAATCTGTTCTTTGTATCACAGAGCTAGTCGTGTTACCTGTTATGACTCTGTAAATCGTCTATTTCTTCAAATTTAACAATTACTTTAATATTAGCCCATTCCCGCATAATTCCATGCTTCTGGAATATTGGGCTGTTCTGGTGCTTTATTTAAATCAATATTTAAGTTTCTACTGCCCTGATATGATTTCTCACCTGAATCTGAGGCAGGTGATACGCTTAAACTATAACGATAGCGGAATTGCCACATTAGCGGTTTGACTGGACGAATATCCAAACTTAAAGAATCCTCATCATGACAATTTCCTTGAGAACTTTCATAATCCTGCTCAGAAAAACAAGCTCTGATCATCCGACTAAAACTAAATGGATAATTCGCAATAAATTGATGTGTCGTTCCAGACTCTGTTAACTCATAAAAACTAGCTCGTTCAATATTTGCACCACCTCCTGAGTACATTTCAGAAAATGAATCAATTACAGCAATTGCATAACGCTGTTGAGTGAGTGGAAAAAGCTTAGGAAATATATATTGTTTATGAAAGCCATTTTCGCTTCCTGTTGTCACAATATTCCATTTGCTGACTAATTTAAAACCTGTAGATGTAGGTTTAAACTGTGCGATATCATTACGGCTCGATAATATCCATAAATTTTGGTCTGGAGTTTTTAGACTACGCCATTGCGCGCCTTGCTGGCATAAATCTTTTATTTGTTTACAAAGTTGACTTTGTTCTGTTGAACTCAGTTGCCCTTTCTTAAATTCCAAAATTTGGAATGGCGCAGCAAAAACAGATATAGTCGAACAACTTAATACAGCTGCTAAAGCAACCATTTTTAAATTAATTTTATAATTCAAAATTTTATTTCCTTAGACTATTCTTATATATTCAATGCATTATTTTACAATAGCTTCAATTCGATCAAGCTCCCACACCCCACCTGCTGCCAAACCTTTACACATCCCTGTCCACATATCCTTAGTATGTACAAAACTCTTGCCGTCCCAGACCCATTCTTCACTTGCCCAGCAATCACCTATGCCTCTTCCTTTTTGAGCACTACTAATAATACCGCTATCGAAATCTGAAGCAGACTCGGTCACAAACGTTGCCTTACCATTTAAAGACTCATCTAGCACCCAAGCCCCATACCCTTCGTTATAAGCCCCTCTCCAACACAACGTAGTCGCCAAAACTTTCTTATTGGTTAGTTTATATAGCTCAATTTTTTGTGGTTCAGCTCCATCACTATTACCACCATAAATTCCTTCACAAAAGTCTTCTTTAGAATTCGGATTAGCTGCCATTAAGCTACGGTATATTGTTTGATACTGCTTGTTTTTCGGTTGTAGCGTTAAATAAGGTTTGGCTGTAGTTTTAATGCGTTTAACAAGTAGTTTTGACTCAGGCATAAGTACTTTAGCTTCATTGGCACTGCCCTTTTTAACTAAAGCACCAACAGTCCCAATACGCTTCTGAAAATCATCCATTTTTAATAACACAGCGGTCATTCCTGCATCGGAAATTTTCCATTCATGCTGCGCATTTTTAAATACAATTTCAGTTTTCTGTTTAGACTGCTGTAGTACAGCGTTGACTTGTGAATTATTCAATTTCCCCATCAATGGCAAATCGGTACCATCTATAGTCACAGCGCCTAAATCTTTGCCATTTACATAAAAATGAATATTTTTAAGCTGATTGGCTGGCAAGCTTTGCTCATAGTCTGATAAAGCAAATTCGGCTTGCACAGCTTGTTTTGGCCCTGCTTTACGCACTAATAAAAGCGATGCTGGATTATCGCCATTTTCTTCACTTTGATAGCCTGCGGCTTTACATGTACCCGTATTGCTACAAGAGATTTCCCATTCTTGGTGAGAAAATGAAATACCTTTTATGTCTTGAGCAAAACCATAAGAACTGATAACTGATAAACAGCAAATTGAAAGGATTTTTTTCATTTTTTCATGTCTCTGCTGGTCTGTTTTATTATGAGGTTAAAAACAGTTTTAAATTTTGAATTGCCTTATAGTTTAAAAGAATATGTTAGATTTATATAAGATTTAAATTGATTACTTTCTAAAAATGAAAAAATTAAATTTTTTATTAAGCACAGCATTGATCAGTCTAACTTCAACCGCTTATGCAGAAGTAAAAAGCTTTACGCCCCATTTCCCAAAGTTTTATAGCTCTGCTGCAACCCGCAAAGCAGATAATCAATTCTACGCTCTAGGAGAGGCAAAGTTTTTAAACGGCGTTACAATCCCGTTTTATGGGGTTACAGCACAAAGCCCAACAGAGAATGGTTTACTTAAAGATTTTGAAACCTGTACACCTAAAAGCTGCCATTTTAATTTTAAACTCGATGCTCAACATGCAAAACAACTCAAGCTTCTGGCGTTACCTGAAACAGGTTTAGTACTTGTTCCCAAAAACTGGCAAGATGTGCAAGCAAATGCAGGTGCTAACGGGACTGGTTTTGCTCTAATAATGAGTACAGATCAAAAACAAGCCATAGAACTCTATGATTCTTCATTCTGTGTTGGCTGTGGACTACCAAATGCAACGCTTTATTTTCCTGAGCTGTTAAAAGAAAGTCTTGAAAATGAATTCGGTGGTTATAAAGACCCTAAAAAACTAATCAATATTGTTCATCCTTCTAAGAAAGTGGCTTTTTTTAGTTATCAAATTCCACAAGTGAACAATCAAACACATGGCATTGCTAAATATGATGATGAGGACACTTTTAACTATAAAGAGATTCAAGTCACCTTAGATAAATCACAACAGTCATTGGTTGGCCCTATCCTTAATTTTTATAATACAACCCATTAATCCAATGCTTATAAAAAAACCCGCTTTCACGGGTTTTCATTTATTTATGTAGTATCGACTCAAAAGCTTTTAAACGTTTATAAATTGAAAGTAATTCAATAATTGTTTTCCATGAACTAATTAAATATTGGAAGGATTCACGAACCTTATCGAATACACCGCCAATTTGGTTAATCAAACCTAACGTCATCTTCCCACTTGCAATTGCAGGGAATAAAACGACTAGACTATATAAAATGTCTAACTGCTTATACCAAGTTGCTACCAAGTTAAAGTAAGCATAATGGAAATAGAGTCGGAAGTAGTTTTTACGGACTTTACTAAATAACTCACGTAACGTAGCCGGTTTTGCGCGGTCTGCATGGTCTTCACCATAGACCAATTCTTTACGATAAGCTGCTTCTACTTTTTGATTATTAAATTGTAGTCCCGGTAATTTAATACCAACGACCATTAAAAGAATCGTACCAAAAGCAGCCCATACAATTGCGGCCCATACTAGAGAATGTTCTAGTTCACCAACAATTGGTAAAACGGGAACATGTTTAGATAGTTGAAATAAAATAGGTAAAAAGGCAATTAAAATCATGACTGCTTTTACCAGTTCAACACCTAAGTCTTCCATAATAGTTGCAAAGCGCATGGTGTCTTCTTGCACACGCTGCGAAGCACCTTCAATATGACGCAGTTGTTCCCAATGTTCTGTGTAGTATTCATTCATTGCTGTACGCCAACGGAATACATAATGGCTTGTGAAAAAAGCATTAATTACAGCAAGAGTCACAGCAACCATAGCAATATAAAGAAAGACCATTGTCTCACTATATAGTGCCGAGAGGTCCCCACCTCCACTCGAAAGCATTTTTTGAATTAAATCCCAAAATGGTACATACCATGCATTAATCGCAACACTGACCTGAACACCAAACCAGATGTTAAATAAAATAAATGCAGAGCCCCATATAGACCAACGCTGCCATGGATTATTAGAAATAACTTTCCAAAAGCCAGCAAAAAGAGCAGTAGAGACTAAAAACCAGAGATAAAACCATAAGAAAGTTGGAGACCAAAAACGACTCACACCCACAGGGAGTTGTGCATCATGATAGCCCTTAGCAAACCCGATAAAAGTTCCCCACGTGTTTCCACCTGAGTACCAGAGCACCATATTGAGTGCGATCCAAACAACCACAGATATAAAAAAATACCGTGGTGATGGAAAGAATGATTTGAACATTGAGCGTGGATATCCTTATATTTCTTCAAATTTACAATGGAAGGAATACTAAAACCTAAACCTTAAAATTGTGAAGGGCAAAGTTTAGAGAATTGTCAATTTTTCCCGTTTCATTGAAGGATTTGATCGTTTTTTTGTAAATTCATCCCTTTTTGGCAATTTAATCCATTTAAATTACCTTGTATATGACTCTTGATAGAGCCATATACGGCTTTTATAACATAGCAATATCAGAGATTAAATCTCTTCTTTACGAACAATATAACCTTCCAACTGCATTGCCTGAATCAGCAAATCTAGATCTGAAGCGCTTTTAAGCTCAACATCAACACTCACGGCGCTTTCTTTGGCACGGCTTGTCGCTGCAAAGCGTTCATGACGCAATTCATAAATATTGCCGCCTTGCTCAGCAATGATTGCTGTTAAACGGGCTAAAGCACCTGGGTTATCTGGTAATTCAACACGAATACGAACCATACGCCCTGTACGCGTTAAATGACGTTGCAATACAGAGACCATAACGCGTGTATCAATATTGCCACCAGAAAGCACTACACCAAGCTTATGACCTAAAAATAGATCAGGACGAGACATAATCGCAGCAATACCTGTCGCACCGGCCCCTTCACATACTGTTTTCTCAATATTGAGTAACAGCGCAATTGCCTCTTCAATCATGTCTTCAGTGACAACAACAATGTCATCAACATATTGTTTAGCAACTTGAGTTGTAAGCTCACCCGGAGTTTTTACCGCAATACCTTCTGCAACTGTAGAGCCCATTGAAACGGCATGCTGATAATTGCACAGAAGTTTCGCCATACTTGGATATACAACCGATTGCACCCCAATCACTTTAATTTTGGGATTTATGGCTTTGGCAGCAATCGCAATACCAGAAATAAGACCACCACCACCAATTGGCACAACTAAAATGTCTAGTTCAGGAACAGCTGCGAGCATTTCGAGCGCAATGGTTCCTTGACCTGCAATAATTTCTGCATCGTCAAATGGATGAATAATTGTTAAAGATTCTTCTTGTGCAACGCGGTGCATTTCAGCAGCAGCTTCTGAAAAGTCTTGTCCATGTAAAATGACTCGTGCCCCATATTCTCGCACTCGTTGTACTTTTACATTAGGTGTCGATTTCGGCATTACAATAGTTGCTGTTACGCCTGTGCGCTGAGCATGATACGCTACGCCTTGCGCATGATTTCCTGCCGAAGCTGCAATAACACCGTGTTGTTTTTCTTGGTCAGATAAACACAACAGTTTATTCAGTGCACCCCGTTCTTTAAAAGAAGCTGTAAATTGTAAGTTTTCAAATTTCAGCCACATCTCAGCCCCTAAGGTTTTAGAAATGGTTTCTGAGAAAACAAAAGGAGTTTTTACGACTAAACCTTCTAAACGCTCTGCGGCAGCATGAACATCATCTAATGTTGGAAACCCATTTTTAACCTGTTGCTGTATCATTTATCTAGTCAGCCTCAATACATTACAAATCAATTATTTTTTAAAAATGACATCAATATTTTATATTGGTCATCAGAGTTTTCAGCATATCCAACATATACCTAATATACAAAAATTTTTATTCCAAAAATTAAGGATTTAAATTCACATAAAAAAAGCCCTACTCAGGCTTTTTAATTAATTTTCAAATAATTAACGTCAAATTATTGAGTTTGTGCACTTAACCCTTCAGTAGACATATTCTGTTCAGCTATTTTTTCATCAATAGCAAACTGAATATCAGAAAGTTTGGCATTGGCTGCATCGATACCAGATTTCATGGTAGCTTCACGGCCTTTCACATCAAAAATATGCGCTTTTTCTCTTAAATCTGGCTGAATAACAACATCCGCATATTGTAATTCTTCTGCCGCCAAACGACCTTGCATAATATTAATATTCTGGTTAAACAGTCCCCAGACATTCGATGTTTCTGTATAAATAGGCTGAGCTAAAATATCAACAGCAATAATCACATCAGCACCTAAGTCACGTGCAACCTCAACTGGTACAGGACTGACCAAGCCGCCATCTACATATTCAGATTTACCAATTTTAGTAGGTACAAACATACTTGGAATTGAAGCAGATGCTCTTACGGCTTGCCCAGTATTACCATAGTTAAATACGGTTTTAGTGCCATGCTTTAATTCGGTTGCAACCACATACATTGGGATTTTCATTTTTTCGAGTGGGATGTTGTTTACTTGCTGGTTAACGTAGTTTTCTACTTTTTTACCATCAAAAAAACCTTTTAGTCCGATACTAATATCACGTACATCGCCAGCTTTCATTTTTAAAGCAGTATCACGTAATTGAGCAGGACTTTTGCCACTGGCATAAAGTGCTCCAACAATACTACCCGCACTGGTACCTACAATAAAATCTGGTCGGATACCATGTTGTTCCAAAACCTCAATGACACCGATATGAGCATAACCTCGTGCTCCACCACTACCCAATACGAGTGCAACGATAGGACGTTTTTGCTGTTTTTTAATTCGTGCAAATGGCTGATCAACAGAGCGAGCATAAGCCTCTGCTGTTGGTGTTTTGAGCGCAGCAGATAAGTGTGTAGTGGTCTGGCATCCTGCCAACACCATAGAGAGTCCGAGAACCCACAATTTAAGCTGTTTCATGGCCTATCTTCGCACTATGAGGTTTAAGTTCGGATTGCAATTTTAGTTGTTAGTCTCGTTAAAAGCTGTATTGAATTTATTTAATTTGTCATGTTTGAAATTTAGACTCAAGTATTTTATCTATCCCCCTATGAAAAAGGCCCCTTATTTATAAGAGGCCTTTTGTAACTTACCAGATATCTGAATCAACTTTTTTCTTCAATTCCGGATATTTATCAATTTTAAACTCAGGCTCTTTAATGCCTTTTTTCAATTGTTCACGGTAATCTTTCAACAATGTGCGTGCCATCGGTGTTAACAGTAAAATTGCAATCAAGTTAATGGTTGCCATGATACCCATAAACAAGTCAGCCATAGACCAAACAAGTGGAACACTACCAATTGCACCAAAGTACACCATCACCAATACAAAAATACGGAAGATGAACATGACTTTCGGGTTGTTATTAATAAACTGCACATTACCTTCTGCATAGGCATAGTTACCTAGTACAGCTGAATAACAGAATAAGAATAATAGAACAGCAAGGAAGTCCGATCCCCAATGCCCAACTTGAGTTTCTAAAGCACGTTGAGTTAATTCAACACCGACAAAACCTGCATCTTGGTAAACACCAGAAACCAAAATAATAATTGCAGTACTTGTACATACAATGAAAGTATCTACAAATACACCGAGCATTTGTACCAAACCTTGGTTTACAGGATGTTTTACATCAGACGCTGCTGCTGCGTTTGGTGCAGAACCCATACCGGCTTCGTTAGAGAACAAGCCACGCTTAATCCCTTGCATCATTGCCATTGACACTGCTGCACCAAAGAAACCACCTGCTGCAGAATTAAAATTGAAAGCTTCAGTCACAATCAGCTTTAAAATATCAGGTAAAATCGCATAGTTACTGATTGCAATATAGAGAGCAACAGATAGGTAAAGACCTGCTTTTAAAGGTACAAACATCTCTGCAAATTTAGCGATACGCTTAATACCACCAAAAATTGCCAATGCAACCATAACGACAAGCGCAATACCAACCCATGAAATTTCTAGATCAACGCCACCTAAATGAGCAATAACATTTGCTTTATCCCAACCCCAAGCATGTGAAGATGCATTAGCAATCGCGTTGATTTGAACTGAGTTAAATACGAAACCGTAGGTAAAGATCAATGCAAGTGCGAAGACCACACCAAAGGTTTTACTGCGTAAACCTTGAGTAATATAGTAGGCTGGTCCACCACGGAACTGTTTACTCTTACTGTCTCTAACTTTAAATAGCTGAGCAAGCGTAGACTCAATAAAAGCAGAGCTCATACCAAGAACAGCTGTTACCCACATCCAGAAAACTGCACCAGGACCGCCAATTGCGATAGCAATTGCTACACCAGCAATATTACCTACCCCAACACGGCTCGCAAGGCCAGTTACAAACGCCTGAAAAGGTGTAAGACCATGCTCATCTTCCCCTTCTGTACGACTACTTTTCATCACTCGGATACTTTGCAAGAACATGCGAATTTGCACAGCTCCTGTTAAGACCGTATAAAAAATACCTACAGCTAGCAAGAAAATAACCAAAAAGTCCCATAAAGGGTCATTAAAAAATTTTACCCACGACATCAGTGTGGCATTGAGTTGTTCATTCATACTCGGTCCGCTTACGTTCCTTGCTAATGTGCTAAAAGCACATGCCAAAATACTGCAATAAACAAAAAAGCCCCTAGAAACCGGGACTTTTCAGTAAATTCAAGAAAAAACTTTTAATGTCAATTGAATAGCAATTACCGTCACAAGTTTAAGCAACATCATGCCCAACGCTAAGCCTTTGAAGGTTGCATGAGAGAAAGCGACCTTCAGATAAAATAATATCATTGCGCTACTGAACTTTTCCGCTTTCGGAAAAACAGTATGCATCGACTCAGCTACAAACTTGGAAACTAACAAATGACCACCGCTAAATAAACTCGTCTAATGATTCCCATCAGTTAAGCGAGTTTTACAAAATCTGGATTTAAGCCAATAAGCATATTTACATATACTTTTGAACAAATGTCTAAACTGGATATAAATTTCAAAGACTGTAACGAGCCATCGCCATAACGCGATTATCTGCGCCCTTTTCTTCATGATCAAAGAAGAGTGCGTTTAGACCTGTACTAAGCTGTTGTATTTTTTGTGGCTCAGTAGCTGCTTGAGTTACGTTCATTTTCATGGTTGCAATGGTAATCGCCAATCCTTGTTTCATGAACTGCTTGTTGATGAGTGGTAAACTCATGTAAAGCTCCTATACCTCGTGTATTTCTCCATTTCTGCATCTAAATCCTTTTTGTAAAAGAATTTTGTTTGCAGCCAGCATTTCCTAACGTGAGTATGGAGAAATCATACCTGCGTAAAAAAGTCGGTATTATGCAGAAATTTAAAGTTTTGTGTATATTTTTCATTAAAATTTTATATAAAAAATGGTCATATTTTATATAAAACTATCCGTTTTGTACTGTTTTTAAACATATTATACCTTTATTTCAATTGAATATTTTTCACCCACTCACTGTTATGCTTTTATTTTTATAACCGACAAAATCACCCTATTTTGTCTATTTAAATCTAAAGTGGCATATTCGAATTATAATTAATCAGACAATATGTCTAGACTAATTAAATTATCATACCTGTAAGGATATCTCTTTTCTAATATTTTTTGCTTATAAATGAAGTACTTTCAAAATATGAAAGTAAGCTTCAAAAAGTATGAAATATTTAAGAAAAAGATGTAGGAGTACTCATGAATCTGGAACAAGTTCGTCTCGTTGATGAAGCTATCACTTCTCGACATTCTGTCCGCGCTTTTTTAAATACTCCAATTGAGTCAGAAGTCATTAAAGATATATTACAAGTCGCAAGTCGAGCACCTTCTGGAACAAATACTCAACCATGGAAAGTCTATGTGGTAACAGGCAACAAGCGTGATGAAATGGTAGAGCGTGTTTGTGCAGCACAAATTGAAGTTTCAAAAAACCCAGAGCTTGCAGAAAAATATAAAGAAACCTTTGCCTATTATCCTGAAAAATGGATATCGCCTTTTATTGATCGCCGCCGTGAAAATGGTTGGGGACTCTATGGTCTACTCGAAATCAAAAAAGGCGAAAAAGAAAAAATGGCGGAACAGCAGTTACGTAATTTTAAACTGTTCGATGCTCCAGTCGGCCTTTTCTTTACTGTCAATAAAACAATGGGAATCGGGTCTAAAATGGATATCGCAATGATGATCCAGAACGTGATGGTTGCTGCCAAAGCACGTGGTTTAGATACATGCCCACAAGCAGCTTGGAACCATTTTCACCCTGTTGTTTTAAATATCTTGGGTGCATCAGATGAAGAAGAGCTGGTATGTGCAATTGCGTTAGGTCATGCTGATCCCAACCACATTGTAAATACCTTTATTACCCCTAGAGAACCCGTTGAAAATTTCGCAGTTTTTCTAGACGAATAATATATAAGTGGCCATTCTCTTAAAACTATGAGAATGGCTTTATTGCGACCTGTTTCGTCGCTTTTAATACGACAATAAAACCGCTTAGTGTAAATAACACCATCATCACGCCCATATTGAGCGATGCAGACCAAATAAGGAAATTAAGTAATACACCACCTAACAGGCCACAAGCGAATTGCATACTTCCCATGATTGCACTCGCTGTCCCTGCGCGAGCGCCTTGTTTGGACATTGCCAACGCCATTGCATTTGGTCCTGTTAAACCAATCCCTGAAATCGCTAAAAATAACCCTAACATAACAAGCCATAAAGGTGCCGCAGGAATTAAACCAGCAATTAATACAATGCTTGCCCCTGTTACTTGTACCATTGAACCAGCTCTTAAACGTTTAGTGATTTCAACACGTGTTGTTAAGTGCTTATTTAAAGATGACATCAACATAATGCCAAAAGCATTTAGTCCAAATACGTAAGCAAACTCTTGCTGATTGAGTCCGTACTGATCCATAAAAACTGCTGGTGCCGAGCTGATATAACAAAATAGCGCTGCTCCTGTTAAACACCCTGCAAACATAGGTAAACGGAAGCTCGTATCTTTGAAAATAGCCACATAGAGGGTCACTACTTGATATGGTGAAAGCTTAAGCCTTTTATCAGTGGCTAAGGTCTCTTTAAAGAAGAAATGTACACACAACCAACATATGACGCCGACAATTGAAAGGGCAATAAAAATAGCTTGCCAAGGAAACCAGATTAAAATCCATGCTCCAATCATAGGTGCCAAAATTGGTGCAAGTCCCATTACAATCATCATGCTTGAAAAAGCTTGTGCCGAGCCTTGAACATCGAGTTTATCGCGTATTGCTGCACGAGCCATGACCACGCCCACACAGCCACCTAAAGCTTGCAAAATACGAGCAGCAATCAAGCCCCATTCATTTGTTGCCAATACACAAAATAAGCTTGCGACTGCGTAAAGTGCGAGACCAAAATAAAGTGGTTTTTTTCTACCAATACGATCACTTAGAGGACCATAAACTAATTGCCCAACAGCTAAACCAAAAAAGTAAGCTGGTAATGTATTTGCCACCATTTGCGTACTTACCCCAAAATCATGAGCCATTTGTGGCAAAGCAGGTAAGTACATATCGATGGATAATGGCCCTAAAGCCGTAAGCAAAGCGAGCAGCATAATCCAGCCAATAGAGTATTGACGCTGGGCTGTTTGTTCAGACATAACGATATTTCATTTTTCAATCATTTGCATACAGACAAGCTTACACTGTCTATCGTATGATTTGTGCAACATTGGTGTAGAAATACACAAATCCTTTATCACTCAGGTTGATCAGCAAGGACTTCCTTTGAAATCTTGGTTTAAACGCCTAAAAAGAGCGACTTATAACACAACATTTATGTATAACGTACGAATGCTGATAGCCTTTTCAGGAACTGCTTTCGTGCCTTATTTTTTAGGCTATCAATTAGCAACCATTCCACTCACTTTAGGTGTAGTCGCAGCAGGTTTAAGCGATATTGATGATCGCTTTTCCGTGCGAATCATGAACCTGATTTATACTTATATTGGGTTCTTCGTTACCGCTGCTTCCGTACAACTACTTTTCCCCTACCCAATGGCTTTTGCTTTAGGGTTAATTGCATCATGTATTGGCTGGATTTTACTCGGTTCATTAGGACGTCGTTACGCAACCATCTCTTATGGCTGTTTAGTTGTTTCAGTATATACCATGCTAGGTGTTCACCTTTTTGATCATTGGTACATCCAACCTGCCCTTTTAGTTGCAGGTGCTGCGTGGTACGGCCTCATTGCTACTATTAGCTTTTTATTATTTCCGGTTCGACAACTACAAGACAAATTGGCTGCGTCTTATGCATCTTTAGGTGATTTTCTTTTTGCAAAATCAAATTTGTTTGATGTAGATATGACTCCTGCCAGCTATCAGCAAAGTATGATTGAGCTGTCGTTAGAAAACGGTAAGTTAATTACGATTTTTAATGACTTAAAAACAGCTTTACTGACTCGCTTAAAAGGCGACCGTGGACAAAAAGATACCCGCCGAAGCTTACATTATTATTTTGTTGCTCAAGATATTCATGAACGTGCTGACTCAGCCCATATTGACTATCAAAAATTAGCCAAAATTTTTCAACACAGTGATATTTTATTTAGATTCCAACGAATTTTGGCAGTTCAAGGTAAAGCTTGCCAAGAGTTAAACGAATGTATTTTGCAACGTAAACCTTATAACCACAATAAAAGGTTTAAACAAAGCTTTGAAAACCTACGCCTCTCTTTAGAAAAGTTACGTCGTGATCAGCATTATGACCTTTTATGGGTAAATGCTCTTTTCGCTTTATACCAAAATTTAAAGTCTATCGATTCCCAGTTACTCAACTTGGAAACTGAACAACACATTCAATCTGATAAAGTAAAACAAGCCGAGAACCAGCTGAAAGATGATGATTTACAAGGATGGAATGATATTGTCATCCGAATAAAACAGAACCTAACTCCTGAATCTGTGCTGTTCCGCCACGCAATTCGTGTCTCGATTGTTTTGTTTATTGGATATGTCTTTATTCAAATGACCCATATTGAATATGGGTACTGGATTATGCTTACAGCTCTATTTGTAAGCCAACCCAACTTTAACGCGACCAAGCGCCGCTTACGTTTACGAATTGTTGGGACATTAGTTGGTATTCTCGTTGGACTTGCAATTATCTTCTTAATTCCTTCGACAGAAGGACAACTATTCATGTTGATATTAAGTGGAGTCCTGTTTTTTGAATTACGCAGTAAACAATATGCACAGGCAACTGCCTTTATCACCATTTTGGCATTAATTAACTTTAATCTAGACGGTTCAGCAATGGCTGCTGCCATTCCTCGATTTGTAGATACTTTAATGGGATGTGCTTTAGCTTGGTTTGGGGTGACCTTCATTTGGCCTGACTGGAAGTTTCGACGTTTGCCTCGCAACATCAGACGCTCACTACAAGCTCAATGTAATTATTTAGCTGAAGTCGTCAAACAATATCATGAAGGTCGTAATCATGCGCTAAATTACCGAATTGTACGTCGAGCTGCACATAATACAGATGCTGAAGTTGCTTCACTTATTTCAACTTTAGCAACTGAACCAGACTTTGACCCGACTCGTAAATCCGATATTTTTGAATTTTTATGTTTAAACCATACATTTTTAAGTTATATCGCTGCACTTGGAGCACATCGAGAAAACATTCAGGATCAAGCTGTCCTTAAACTATTAGACCAAGCCCTTGATGATATTCAAGGTGCACTATTAAGAGACGAAATGCCTGATCTTACAGCACAAAATATGCTCCAAACGATACGTCAACGTTTAAGCCAAAATGATGAGGATGACCAAAAATCACTCATTATTTTACAACAGCTCTCGCTCATGCTTGGTGTATTGAACCGATTTAGTATGTTAAAACAACGGCTAAGTCATGATCTTGATAATGATGCCAGTGAGCTTGCATCATTATAAATTTGCCTCGGAATTTAGTATTAAATTGGCATAATATCCTTTCCTGACTTATGCCAATTAGTGCTAAACTTAAAACAGTTTACAATTTGTTATTTGCACTATGACCGCGAAAACTTTATACGCTTATACGCTTCAGCCTGTTCCATATGATGTGTCAGAAGCTGAACAACGTAATGCACAGCTTCTTATCTGGCGCAGCACTAATAAAATCAGCACAAAAATTTGGGCAATTATGGGTGTCGTTTTAGCCCTAGCTATATTAGGTCTTATTTTTATTAAGAACTACTCTACTGTTTTTTGCTGGGTTGCTATTGTCGCTGTAGTACTTTACTACCTAGGTCGTAAATACGGATTAGAATGGTACGTTAAACGCAAAATGAATGAATTTCCGGTACAGGAAATCAAAGGTATCCGCTTAGGTGTACAACCTCATGGCATCGTGATGCGTCAGCAAATGGGCCATCAAGAAGGCGTTGGTACAATTGGATGGAAAAATATCTACGAATGGTACAACGCACCTGATTTTATTTTGGTCAATTTCAAAGTAAAAGATCCCAAAGGTCAAGAGCAGCAAGGTGCTTATATTCTACCTAAGCGCATGGATTCTAAGAACTTTTCGTTCAATACAATTCGCACTCACTTAAAAGAGTCTGTAGGTGAACCAAAAACCTTGTAATTCTAGATTCTATAAAAAGCCTCCTGATGGAGGTTTTTTATTAAAGTAAAAATAAATGATAATGAAAATTAATATTATCTCCAAAATCCATATTATCTACTCAATCTTCGGCTATACTTCGTTACAAGATCTCCATCATATTTACATTTTCGACCATGTTTAAAAAAATTTTATTTCAAATTCATTGGTTTCTGGGTATTACTGCTGGCCTCATCTTATCCATTATGGGTGTAACAGGTGCAATTTATTCTTATGATCAACAAATTTTAAAATGGGTGAATTCTGATAGTTATGTTGTTCAAGCTGAAAACACTCCAAAGTTAACCCCTGCTCAGCTATATCAACATTTCAATACAACTCAGCCTGAAATTAAAATTAATAGCATTACGATTGCCAAGGACCCCACCTCTTCTTCTGTTGTAAATATTGAAAAAGAAGGTGAACGTCGTGGCTACAATATGATGGTTAATCCATATAACGCTCAAGTTCTGCCAGATGTGAAAGGCCGAAAGTTGTTGTTACTCATACAACAAATTCACCGTAATTTAACAGCTGGCGAAGTTGGTAAACAAATTACTGGTGCTTGCGCACTCATGTTAATTTACTTTGTACTCAGTGGGTTATATTTACGCTGGCCTAAAAAGCATTCTGCTCGTCAATGGCTCGCTGTGAAGCCGAAACTCAAAGGCCGAAATTTTATTTGGGATCTACATGCTGTTGTGGGTACGTGGGTCATTGTTTTTTATCTGCTTTTCGCATGTACAGGTCTATATTGGTCTTATGACTGGTGGCGTAGTGGCATGTTCAAAGTGATGGGAGTTGAACAACCTAAACCACAAGGTCATGGTGCTACTCCTCAAAATCGCGGAATGCAACAAGGTAAACACTCTGACCGCAATAAAGATAAAAAATCAGAACCTCAATTAGATAATACTCAGCTCATTACAGCACTTAATCAAACATGGAGTGGCTTCAATAGTCAGGTCGGACGTGATTATTCGACACTAACATTGAACTTACCGAAAAAAGATGATGGAAAAGTTGAGTTAAGCTTTGTCGATGCTACGCCACAACATGAGCGTGCACGTAACCAAGCCATCTATAATTATCAAACTGGTAATATCGAAAAGATGGAGCTTTACGAAGATAAAAAGCTTAATCAAAAGATCATGAGCAGCATGTTACCAGTGCATCGTGGTAGTTTCTTTGGACCAATTTATCAGTTTGCTGCCATGCTTGCTTCATTGGCAATGCCTTTGTTCTTGGTTACAGGATGGATGCTTTATCTTAAACGCCGTAAACAGAAAAAATTAACACAGGCGGCTCGTCAGTCTTTAGCTGGACAATACATTGATCCAAATGCGAAACCTTGGCTTATTACCTATGCAACTCAAACAGGTGTAGCTGAACAACTCGCTTGGAGTACGGCAACAAGTTTACAAGAAGCTCATCAACCTGTTCAGGTTAAACCTGTACAGCAGCTCACACAGTCTGATTTAGAGCAGCATGAGCAGGTTTTATTTGTAATCAGTACTTATGGTACTGGTGATGCACCAGATCTCGCCACAAGCTTTGCTAAAAAGCTTTTAAAAGCAAATCTAGATCTTAAACACATTAACTATGCTGTTTTGGCATTGGGTTCTAAAGAATATCCTGATACTTATTGTAGCTTTGGACATGCGGTAGACCTCTGGCTTAAAACTAATGGTGCTCATGCCCTCTTTAGTACAATTGAAGTTGATAATGCAAACTTAGCGGATATTCAAAACTGGAATCAGGCACTCGCGAAAGCAACTAAATTAGATTTGCATGCGGTAAATTTAGAAAAAGTATTTGATACATGGATATTGCAAAAACGCGACCTACTCAATCCAAATAGCTTAGGTCAACCTGCTTATAATATTGAGCTTAATGCAAAGCACGAAGCACTATGGCAAGCGGGTGATATTGCTGAAATTCAATCAGGGAATAGCCCTGAACGTATTCACGACTTTTTGCAGAAGCATCATATTCTTAAAAATACAAAAGTTGATTCTTTACAGATTTCAATCGAAAAAGCTCTTTGGAATAAAGATTTAACGGGCGAAATTGAACCATTTGCGAATCTGGACCATTTATTAGAGCAGCTCCCTACTCTACCAACGCGAGAGTATTCGATTGCGAGTATTCCTTCTCAGCAAGTCCTTCGTTTGGTTGTACGCCAACAATATGATGCGTCTGGTAACTTAGGTTTAGGTTCGGGTTGGCTTACTCAACATACGCAAGTTAATAATGAAATTGCTTTGCGTATTCGTACCAATGAATCATTCCATCTTATTGATGACAACCGCCCTATTATTTGTATTGGTAACGGAACTGGTATTGCTGGTTTAATGAGCCTATTACACACCCGTACTCGTCATGATTACACTGAAAACTGGTTAATCTTTGGTGAGCGTCAAAGAGCATGTGATTTCTTCTATGCATCAACTATTGAAGCATGGCAAACCACAGGAATGTTAAAACGCCTTGATTTAGCATTTTCAAGAGATCAAGAAAAACGTGTGTATGTTCAGGATGTAATCCGTCAGAATGCAGCAGAATTAGTAAGCTGGATAGAACGCGGTGCGGTTCTTTATGTATGCGGTAGTATTGATGGTATGGCAAGTGGAGTCGATCAAGCACTTATCGAAATTCTAGGTGAAGAACAAGTAGATGAGTTAAGACAACAAGGCCGTTACCGCCGTGATGTCTATTAAAGATCGATAAAAACAAAAACCGAGTAACAGCTTAAATGCTTTACTCGGTTTTTTATTGCATTCAGAATGATTTTGCATACACTGTCTGCAATTTAAATTGCAACTCTAAGCACAATGCAAGTCAGTAAGTGGATCCGTATTTTCCTAGCAATCATTGGTTCGATTTTATTTCTAGATGGATTAGTTTTAATTTGTCTCAATAAAATTAATGTAGGCACAATTATTCCCTTCATTTTAGGTACTTTCTTCTGCCTATATTCTTTATTTTATTATCATTTAGAACGCTTTTTCTTCTACCACTATCGCTTACATACATTTTGGCGTTTTGGGTGGCTATGCTTCTGGATATGGCTAATTGGCTTAGGCTATTTTTTTAGCTTTATTAAAGAAAATAAAGATACTTCAGATAATATTTCTACAGTAAGAGCAATTATCGTCTTAGGAAGCGGTGTCGAAAATGGTCAACCATCTACAATTCTTGCAAAACGTTTAGATACAGCCGCCCCTTTAGCACTTAAACAACAGCAAGCAAAAGTTGTTTTAACAGGTGGTTTAGATTTTTCAGAAAAAGAAAGTGAAGCATTAGTTATGTCTCGTTATCTTCAGCAAAAGTATCATATTGCAAAAGAACGAATGATTCTTGAAGATAAAAGTACCAGCACTGAACTTAATTTAAAAAATAGTAAACCACTATTAGCACAGCAGCACATTAACTTAAACCAATCAATTGCTATTGTGACAAGTGATTTTCATATTCCTAGAGCAGTAGCAATTGCAAAGAAACAGGGCTATACCCAAGTTTATGGAGTAGCAGCCGAAACACCATTAGCTACTCGCTACAATGCATGGTTACGTGAATATTTCGCGTATGCGAGCGGATGGCTTCTAAACGAATATTAAAAGTAATTTAGTCGAAAAACTGCTATTCAAAAAATAGCAGTTTTTTATTTGCCAAAATATTAGCAATCAGTACAAATATAAAGTCGATCTAAACTGAAGATAATAAATTGCAGATTAAATTCTTATATTTAGTCTCGAATGAAACAAATTTAATGAGGATCAGGAACCCATCGAAGGCATAAGTATAGAAGTACTAAAGTTAAAAAATTGAAATCAATAGAAAAATAACTCAAAGGAGTAAAACTTTATTTTTTTAGAATAGAAAATTGAAAAATATATCTAGTCACATAGTAAATATGTTTACATGTAAGCAAAAGATATTTATGGAAGAATTAATTTAGGAAATTAAATTTTCTGAAAGAAATAATGGTGGGCGCTGACGGGATCGAACCGCCGACATTCTGCTTGTAAGGCAGACGCTCTACCAACTGAGCTAAGCGCCCTTAATGAGAAAAGATAGCGAATGTATCTTTATACTCTACATTCTCTAGACAAGGGAATCAAGAGAATGGCGCAGCGGACGGGGCTCGAACCCGCGACCCCCGGCGTGACAGGCCGGTATTCTAACCAACTGAACTACCGCTGCACTACAATACTTTAAAATAAAGTATGGTCACATATATGGTGGGCGCTGACGGGATCGAACCGCCGACATTCTGCTTGTAAGGCAGACGCTCTACCAACTGAGCTAAGCGCCCTAGAAGAAAACTAATTATTCATTAATTTTTTGATTTAAAATTTTTACATTTCAAACCTTCTTCCAAACACAACCCGAACTGAAAAGTGGCGCAGCGGACGGGGCTCGAACCCGCGACCCCCGGCGTGACAGGCCGGTATTCTAACCAACTGAACTACCGCTGCACTTTCACAATATCGAAATTGTGGGGTAAACGATGTTAAGTCTTAAGTGGCGCAGCGGACGGGGCTCGAACCCGCGACCCCCGGCGTGACAGGCCGGTATTCTAACCAACTGAACTACCGCTGCACTTGAGAGCTTAACGTAAAGGCTTGGTGGGCGCTGACGGGATCGAACCGCCGACATTCTGCTTGTAAGGCAGACGCTCTACCAACTGAGCTAAGCGCCCTTAACGTCTTCATCGTTTGTGAGGTGCATTATAGAGAATCTTTAACAGGTGTCAAACGCTTTTCGACTTCTTTTTAAAAAAATGCGAATGAATGATTAAAAATAAGTCATTATTAAGTAAAAAACAATTTTTTGTATTTTATTTAAACACTTATTTCAATATTTACCACCTTTACACAGCTCATCAAGATTAGATTAAACTCGCTCTCAGGTTAAAGATTGTTCAGACAGGTAAACTAACGCATCTTCAGCAACTAAATCAAATAGCTCAATGATTTCTTCATTACGCATTCGAACGCAGCCATGTGACATTGGCATCCCCATTGGTTGTGTGTCTGGAGTCCCATGAATGTAAATGTAACGCTGCATGGTGTCGTGGCCTTCGCCTTTATTAAAACCTTCTTCTAGGCCATCTAACCAAAGAATACGAGAAAGTATCCAGTCTCGTTCAGGATATTGGGTAGCTAACTCAGTGCTATAAACCTCCCCTGTTGGCTTCCTTGCAATAAAAACTGCATTTTGTGGGGACTCGGCACCAATTTTCTTTGCTACTCTATGCCATCCGCGCGGTGTTCTACCCGTGTTTTCCTGCTCACCAATTCCATTCTTTCCTGTAGAAATGACATAGAATTTATTATGTTTAGGCAAAGTTAATGTTTGGTTCGCTAAATCGATAAGAACATCCGCATCTTCGAGCTTAAATTGAGACATTGAACTTATTCTCTTATATCAACTCAAATAGATTGAGTTTAATTAAAAAATTGTTGTAAGGGCTTGTCTTGCACTGGAAATAAAAGATTATCAATCTTCTTTTATCTACGCGCAGTTTCACCACTTGTCTTGCGCCAAAAATAAAAGATTATCAATCTTCTTTTACCTACGCGCAGTTTCACCACTTGTCTTGCGCCAAAAATAAAAGATTATCAATCTTTTATTTTGGCTCAGGCCGTAGCCATAACCAAACTGCAACGATGAACATAGTAAGATCAGTAAAAACCTTGACTAAAAGTGGTGCTGAAGTGAATAGCATGACAATTCCGCTAATCGCCATCATTATGCTTGCAATCCACTTCGCTTTACGAGGCACTGTTCCATTGGCTCGCCAATCACGTAGCGTTGGACCATATTTAGGATGATTTAACAACCAATTATCCATTTGTGGCCAGCCTTTTGACGCAGCCCAAGCAGCCAGAATCAAAAACACTGTTGTTGGCATACCTGGTAAAATTGCTCCAATAATGCCTAGCGTGATAAAAATCACGACTAAAGAGCGCCAGAACAATGTTCGCATATATAAACCTTAACCTGCTGTTAGCGTTAGTATAAAGTGTTTTTCTAATATTTTTTGTTGATCCGTTATGAAATTAGGATGAATTACTTCGAGTATTAAATGTATGAATATTGCCTCAGTTAAAGCGTCCTATTTCGAACCATGGCTTCAATTTCAACATCCTATAGTTAGACAACTCGCCTTTTGTATTGCTAGTCCAGATTTACTTTGTCAAATACCAAAAAGTCTATGTATACAACATCATTTCAAGCTGCATCCAAGTGAGTTTTGGGAGGTTCATTTTCAAAACTATTTACCGCGTTTGAAAGAGCTTGATCAAACTCCAGAGCCTTTAATTCAGTTTTTATCTCAGCTTAAAAGTACACGTCTAGGTTTACGCTTTGAACATCTACTCTGGTTTTGGTTGCAAGAGGATCAGTATCACCCCTATCAACTATTAGGACATAGTATTCAAAAAATTGAGGGAGCAAAAACTTTAGGAGAACTAGATTTTTTAATTTTAAATAAAGAAACTCAAGAAATTGAACACTGGGAAGTAGCCTTAAAATATTATCTCGGTGAGGCAGATTTACATTTAGAACAATGGATTGGCTTAAACCGTCAGGATACTTTAAGCAAAAAGCTTTATCATTTTACGAACAAACAATTTCAGTTTTCTGAAGCCTTAAACTTTGAAATTCAACAACGTTTTTCGGTTTTAAAGGGTCAGCTTTATCTTCCTCTAGATTTAAATTTACAACAGCTGCTACCTGACTGGATAAATTTACAGCGTCGTTTAGGGTATTGGGGGACCACAATTCCTCATTCTTCTTTTTATCGATTAGAAAGACAGGAATGGCTGTGTCCAAATAATCAACCTAGTTCCGCCCCAGCACATTGGTGGACAGACGGTTTATATTGTAAAAATGGTCAGGAAGTTCTGTTTTATATGTTTAGACATCCTTCATATTTAAAATTTAAGTCCAACTTCCAGAAATTTAAATAATTAACAATAAATTTAAGATTCTAGAAACATTTTATAACGTTTTTACTATTAAACAGTCATGTTTCTTTTTCCGTTTGTTTTTTAATCTAAATTTACTTCATTATTAAATTTAAACGGAGAAAATGATGAAAAAAGTTTTAGCTGCTTCTGTCATGATTGCTGTTGTTTTAACAGGCTGTAATACGTTTAAGGGTTTTGGTAAAGATGTTTCTAAAGCAGGTGATGCTGTAACAAATACTGCTGAAAAAACACAAGATAAAATGTAAGTTAGAGTTATCACTAAAAAACCTTATCGTTCCGATAAGGTTTTTTTATTTTTTACGTACCCATCACGTAGAGATTCGCCTATTATATCGGACTATATTTCACCTGATCAGCACGCAATTTCCGGTATGAACCATTCAGATACTCTCTCGCTTAGCCTAGAACTTTTACAACAACCTTCTGTTACTCCAGTTGATCATACTTGTCAGACCATCATGGCAGACCGCTTACGCCAAGTTGGTTTTCATATTGAACCAATGCGTTTTGGTGATGTAGATAATCTTTGGGCACGTCGCGGAACTGAAGAACCTGTATTTTGTTTTGCAGGTCATACTGATGTCGTTCCAACAGGTAAATTAGAAGCTTGGAATTCAGATCCATTTGCACCTGAAATCCGCGATGGAAAATTATATGGTCGCGGTTCGGCAGATATGAAAACAGCTTTGGCAGCTATGGTTGTCGCATCTGAGCGTTTTGTAGCAAAACATCCAAACCATAAAGGTTCTATCGCATTTCTGATTACTTCAGATGAGGAAGGCCCTGCTGTTAATGGTACGGTCAAGGTTATTGAGACTCTTGAAGAACGTAACGAAAAAATTAAATGGTGTTTGGTAGGTGAACCTTCAAGTACTCATAAATTAGGTGATATTGTTAAAAATGGGCGTCGTGGTTCACTTAATGCAGTATTAAAGGTCCAAGGTAAACAAGGCCATGTTGCTTATCCACATTTAGCACTTAACCCAATTCATGAGGCATCACCCGCTTTAACAGAGCTATGCCAAACTGTTTGGGATAATGGAAATGAATATTTCCCAGCAACATCATTTCAGATTTCAAATATTCATGCTGGAACTGGTGCAACCAACGTAATTCCGGGTACTTTAGACGTTACTTTTAACTTCCGTTATTCAACAGAAGTGACAGCTGAACAGCTTAAACAACGTGTTCATGAGATTTTAGATAAACACGGTTTAAAATATGAAATCGTTTGGAATTTGTCTGGTTTACCTTTCCTGACTCCAATCGGTGAACTTGTTAATGCGGCTCAAACTGCTATTTTAAATGTAACTGGCACTGAAACTGAGCTTTCAACAAGTGGTGGTACTTCTGACGGTCGTTTTATTGCTCCGACAGGTGCACAGGTATTGGAATTAGGGGTTCTTAACGCAACAATTCATCAAATTAATGAACATGTTGACGTGCATGACCTCGATCCCCTGACTGATATTTATGAGCAAATTTTAGAAAATTTATTAGCTAAATAAAAAATTAAAAAGGAACTCAAATGAGTTCCTTTTTTTTTTATAGATGAAGCGAGTTTTGGATATATTGCAAATTAGGAACGTGGTAGCGCTGATTCTCCATTCGCACATATTTAAATACACTTGGATTCTGTAAAGTATCTTGTATATCTTCATTTTCATCTACGACTTCAGAAATACGTAAACGAACTGAAGCTGGCATCGATTTGCAGATGAGTGCAAAACGTTGGCTGATATCTTCACTTTCAATAACCAATGCCACCGCTCGCGAGTCAACTTCATTATGCAATGAATAGACCGGAAGCTTTACGTCATGCCATTCAATATGCTTAATGCCATTTTTGACATCCATCGCTGATAACACGATGTTTTGTGGCAATAGCATCGGCACTTGCTGATCACATTCAATAATATATGCATCAATAAAACCAGTTGAAACAGTAATTAAATGCTGAAGTTCTTGCTGATCCATTTCATTAATTAATGATGTACTTATCTGACTCTTCATTAGGCAAGTTCCTCTTCACGTTTCGTGAAAAAAGCATCAATATTGTGAAGTAAGTCTTCTTCTTGGAAAGGTTTACCCATGTATTGGCTAACCCCTAAAGCAAATGCTCGTTCACGGTGTTTTTCGCCAGTTCTTGATGTAATCATAATGACTGGCATATGTTGATGTAGATCATGATGTCGTACGAGGTTAAGTACCTCAAAACCATCCATTCGTGGCATTTCAATATCAAGCAACATCAGATCTGGTTTAATATTTTCCAACTGCTCAATTGCATCAATACCATCTTTAGCAGTGACTACGTCATAGCCTTGGCGTTCGAGTAAACGAGTCGTCACCTTACGGACTGTAACAGAGTCATCTACAATCATAATGAGACGGCGTTCGTCAGACTCGCGTTGTCTATAGACAGTCTCATTGAGCGACTTATGTCGACGAGTAGACTGAATTTGGCGAGCAATATTTTGTCCATCTAAAATGAGACAAACTTGACCATCACCTAAAATAGTTGCACCTGCAATCGCACCAATACTAGAGAACTGCTGCCCGATTGGCTTAACTACAATCTGTGCACGTGAACCAATAAGTTGATCGACCAATAATGCAATGGTTTGTCCATTATTGGCCTTAATCATTAATACTGGTAGTGAATACATCATCCCACTTAAACGTGGAATAGGTTGATTACCAACAAACTCAGATAAATAGCGTAATGGGTAGCGTTTATTTTCAAATTCAAAGAACTCTTGTGCACTTCCAAAATACTGTTCTAATGATGTTGGTGAAACTCGAACAATTCGATCGATTTGAGCTAACGGAATTGCAAATTGTTGATCAGCAACTTTAACCATTAAGGCATCACTAACAGCTACTGTGGTTGGAACACGTATGGTAAAGATTGTTCCTTGCCCATAAACAGAGTCAACAGTCACATGTCCGCCCAAAGCTTTAATATCACTTTGTACAACATCAAGCCCTACACCACGACCTGAAATCTGAGTGACTTGATCGGCTGTACTTAACCCTGGATGGAAAATCAACTGCAAAATATCTTGATGTTCTAATACTTGTTCAGAATTAATCAAACCAGATAAGAGAGCCTTTTGACGAACCTTCTCGATATCAATACCTCGACCATCATCTTTAAACGTAACAACAACATCGGTACCTTGACGGTGAATATTTAGTTCAATACGTCCAGTTTCTGGTTTTTGTGCTTGTTCACGTTGCACACGATCTTCTAGACCATGGTCAATTGCATTTCGAAGCATGTGCTCAAGCGGTGTAACCAAACGCTCTAGCATTGTCCGGTCTAGCTCACCTTCAGTATTATTAACAAAAAGCTCTGCTGGTCGATCCAATGCAGTAGAGGTCTGTCTCACAATTCGTTGTAAACGAGGTAGCAATCGAGAGAATGGTACTAGACGAGTTCGCATTAGACCTTCTTGAATTTCGGCCTGAATACGCGATTGCTGTACCAATAAACTTTCGGTATCTCTGATTTTTTCGGATAATGTATTTTTGAAATCCACTAAGTCCGATGCAGATTCGGCAAGAGATTTCGATAATTGATTCAATGAAGAGTATTGATCCATCTCTAGAGGATCAAATTCTGTATAACGAGAATGCTCAATACCGTGTTTTGCAATAATCTGAGTTTCTAATTCGCCTTCCATTCGACGCAACTGGTCTGCAAGTCGTTGAATGGCTAATTCCATTTCCACGAGCGTATGACCAAATTGACTTAGATCCATTTCAATTCGTGAACGGTTAATTGAATTTTCACCAGATAAATCAATCATTTTCTCGATTAAATCTGCTGAAACACGAATCATCTCATTGTTTTGTTCAAGATGCTGCGTTTGTTCCCATGCACCCATCATTGGCGGTGGTTCTGTACCATCACCTTGCACAAAACTCATTACAGGTTCCGTGCCAAATAGATCAGTTCTAGTCAATTTACTCGGAATTTGAATTGCCGTTTCAATAAACTGAATATTTTCTAGACTATGCTGTAATCCATCGAAATGTTGATAATTTTGCTTAAAAATTGCCTCTTTTAGCCAGACAATCGCACTCTCTAATAAGTTGTCATAAATATTTGAGCTAAAATGATAAAGCGCAAATTTTTCAAAAGCATTCTCAAGTTGATAAGCAATTGCTTGCACAGTTTCTAGTCCCAACATACGGGAACCACCCTTCAAACTGTGCACTGCTCTTTGTAGCTGAAGCAAGATACTACGATTGGTACGCTGTTCAAACCATTGCTTTAACAGATGATCGGCCATCTCTAACAGTTCGGCCGCTTCCTCCATAAATGTCTGCTCGACAACAGAATCAATATCCTGATCTTGGATACTGTCTGTATAGCCTTCTGCATCAAAAATTTGTAATTCTGTGTGCTCAACAAGTCGAGTATTAGACTCAACAATCTGCTCAAAATTAGAAGTTAACTCATCGAGATTTAACGCAGTATCGTTTATAGCTTCTTGCTGTAATACTTCAACATTTAATTCTGGTATAACATCTGTTTCAGACTCTGCTTGCATCTCTTTAACAACAGAGCCAAGTGACTCATATACCTTACCGGCACTCTTAAGCGCTTGAATAGTATGAGAAGCCGCATAATCTAGGTGCTGCTCACGTACTATTTGTAGACGGTCAGCTAAATCATCTTGAACCAGACGGATAAAATCAATAAGAGCAGATGAAGCAACCAACTGTCTTTGAATGATGCGCTCATAAATACTTTCTAATTCATGTGCAATTAAACCAATATAATTTGCCTGAATCATATTTGCCCCACCTTTTAAGGTATGCAAATAACGCATCAGGTTATTAAGAGCAGCAAAGTTCTCTTGATCATTAACCCAAATATTAAGATCTGTATCCATTCCTTCAAGCAACTCATCGGCTTCTTCAAGAAAAATATCTAACAGTTCTGGATCAAAATAACGATTTACGTGCTCAGTAGTCATGAATTGGCGATCTAAATGCATACTCTGACTCATTGTTACATGATCAGTTAATACATTTTCGATAGATGCCGGAGATTCATGTGATGTTTGTTCTACATCAACACTAAATAATGACTCACCAACATCCTGATTATCTAATGGTTCAGAATTAAGGCTCGGAATATGTTGGGTATATAGTTTTAGCTCTTCCAAAACATTTTGGTGTTGCTCAATAATACTAACTCGTTGACCCGCAGCTAATGCGTCAAATAACTGAATTAATTGTTGATGTGCTTTCTGATAAATTTCAAAAACATAATCTGATTGCAATAAATCAGGTCGATCAAGCAATACGTCATAGCTATCTTTCAGCTGGTTCGTATATTCATATAAACCAACCATGGCCTGAGACTGAGTATGTTGCAGTAACAAGTTAGCTTGTTCACTTAATCGTTCAAGATAGTGAGGAAACTCAGAACGAATTCCCTTCTCAAAATCTAACTCTGCATCAAGTAATTCTGAAACATTGAGCTGTAACAGCTGAGATACCAGACCATGTGGAGGCATGAGTGGGCTTGAATGCTCCCCATGCTGCTCCATATAAGCATCCCAAACTTGGTTAAACTGTTTCAGATTAGAATCTAATTGGTCATTAGAGCAATGCGCAGCTAATAGATCTAAACAATTTCGAATAAACTGTCTGTAATCACGGAGTAGTAATATCTCTTCTGAATGAGAAGAAAGCTCTTCTTGTAATAAGATTTTGAATAAATGCTCAACCTTCGTACTAGCATCAAAAATTGCTTCGACCTGAGCCATTGCCGAGCTACCGCGCAATGTATGTAATGCACGAATGAGCGCATTATAACTTTCGTGCTGATGTATTTCTTGTTCTAAAAATTGATCAATGGTCGCTAAGTGCTCTTCCGCTTCTTCCATAAATAAAACTAAGGTTTCAGCAAGATTATGTTCACTTTCTATCGTGGTTTCTAGGGTTAAATTATCTGACACCGACTCTAAATCATTCACCTCTAAACCAGTCTTAGTTTCCGCAGTGAGAGTATCAGACAATAATAAAAGTTCTTCTAAAGCAGGCTCTAAACTTTGCTGTTGTTGTAATTGTTGTCCCAATAAAATAAGAGGTCTAAAATCTACTGCATGTTCCTTTTTAGATTTAAAGTCATCTACTAATTTAAAGAAATAGAACTTAAATACCAACTGAACATATTGTTGGATGTTAGGAGTTAATGTCAGACTCTCATTGATGATCCGATTAAGCGTATCTTCTACAGTCCAAGCAAGCTCAGCAGAGGATTTCGCTGCAATCATTCGCCCTGAACCTTTCAAGGTATGAAAATGGCGACGGATCTCAGTCAGCGTAGCAACATTTTTAGATTGCATCCATTCATGAATCAGAGATTGCAATTCAACAAAAATTTCTTCAATTTCTTCAACGAAGATATCAAGAAATTCAGCATCTTGTTGAGAATAGCTATCTTCCGGTAGCATCATTGCTTCAGTTAAAGTTTTTAATATTTCTTTCATAGCAAAGGCTTCTTTTGCTTGTCTCCTAAATGGAGAAAAACGACAGAGTCAACACCAGATAAATAGCTGTGTCCCCAATATTTACCTAGCGTTGTTAATACTTTTAAAAGGATAGCTATTATAAAAACAGCTATCCTCATCCCCAATTTAATCAGGTAATTTAAAGTCCGTTACCGATTCACGTAATGACTCTGCCATATTTGCTAATTCAGAAACCGAACGTGCTGTATCGAATGTTGCAGTTGTGGTTTGCGAAGTAATTTCTTGTACGACGGTCATCGTTGTCGCAATATGACTCGCAGATGCAGACTGAAGTTTTGCTGCATCAGAAATGCTGGCCATTAAGTTTGCCAAGTCACCAGATACTTTTTGAATCTCGTCCAAGGCAATACCCGCATCTTTTGCCAAGTTCGCTCCGCGTACGACCTCAGTTGTTGTCTGTTCCATTGAAATAACAGCTTCGTTAGTATCGGTCTGAATTGTTTTAACCAGAGTTTCGATCTGTTTAGTTGCCGATGCTGAACGTTCTGCAAGACGCTGTACTTCATCTGCAACCACGGCAAAACCACGTCCTGCCTCACCTGCCATAGATGCTTGAATTGCCGCATTTAATGCAAGAATGTTTGTTTGGTCCGCAATGTCGTTAATTAACGATACGATGTTACCAATTTCTTGTGAAGACTCACCCAAACGTTTAATACGTTTAGAAGTTTCCTGAATCTGTTCACGAATCGTGTCCATACCTTCAATTGAACGGTTTACCACTTGTGCGCCATTAGAAGCAATTTGTACCGAACGTTCTGCTACTTCGGTAGATTCCGATGCATTTGAAGATACTTGGTCAATTGACTGCGCCATTTCATTCATTGCGGTTGATGCGCCGGCAATCTCTTGTGCCTGATGCTCTGATGCTTCTGCCAACTGGTTAGTAATATTCTGTGTATCATGCGTATAGCGGGCAACTTCCTGAGAAGTTTCATGAATTCGGGATACAAGATCACGTAATTGGTCAATCGCAAAGTTAATCGAGTCGGCAATCGCTCCCGTAAAGTCTTCAGATACCGTTGCATATGAACGCAAGTCACCGTCTGCCAAGTCAGCGATTTCATCTAGTAAACGTAAAATCGCGTTTTGGTTACGGTCATATTCTTCTTGCAAGGTAGCTACACGTTGTTTATCTGCTTTACTACGAAGTGATAAAAGCTTTAAGACTGAACTAATTAAACCAAGAAGTGATAATGTAAGAAGTGCAACTAAAGCAAATGCTTTCCAACCATATTGTGTTTGCTTAGAAAGATCACCCAATACAGATAACATTTCATCAGATTCCGATAAGATCTCGCCTGATGACTGACGTACGTTTACAATCTGATCTGTATGCTGAAGAACTGATGCCGCTGCAGATTTTAAAACTTTATCATATTCAGATTTAATACCTTCCAAAGACTCACGTACTTCCGGAGACTCAACTCTAGCAACACCCAATTCAGCATTTCCGTTTAGCTGTGCATTTAAATACACACCAAACGTCTCAATATCCACACCGAAGTCATGTGCTGAGGTCTGAGAATTTTCTGTACCAACCAAAACAGTGTTAATAGAGCGCAAAATACGTTCTGCAATAAATACTTGGTTCTTAGCAATAATCACCTGACTACTTGGTGCTTTTTCGCGAACCATCTTATCAACCATCAAGTTATATTCAGCTTGAATCTCTGGAATAGAATCACTAATCGAGATATTCATGTTATATAACTGATTAATTACGTCTTGATGTGACGAGATTAAGTTAATGTCATAAGACAAAGCTTTCCACAGAGCCGCAACCTTTTTGTATTCTTTTGAAGATGTACCATGAATATTTTCAACATCTTTGATATTTTCTGCAAAAAGTTTATTTGATTCCGCTAACTCTTTCATAGCTTTAGGTGAACCAGAAGCCGTTGCTTCAGTAGCTTGTCTAGAAATTGTTTGTGACAATAAACGCAACTCACCCAAACTACGTGTTAATTCGTTATGTCGAGGTACGCTATAAAATAAATAAACGAGCGAAGTTAAAGCAAATACCAAACATAACAACGCTACATAAAGGATAGGCTTGGACTTTTCACTTTCCCCAAATAAACTGGCGTATTGCTCAATTCCTGACTGGATTTTTGCAATAAAATTGAGACCCGATTTTTCGGACGCAACACGATTGCCGCCTTTCTTTTTAAGCTTAAAGCCCATAGCTTCTCCCCAGAAAATACTCTGTTTTTCACAGCGTAAAAAATTAGTTTATAAATTTTGTCGATGCATTCATGTAATGTGGATTTTGCAATAAACGACTAAATAAAAAGACATGCCAATGCTGGTTATGTTGGTGAAAATAACCTTGGCAATAATCTTTTAGGTTTTCCTCTAAGTCTAAGCTTTGAGAAAAAAAACTTTTTTTATTAAAGTGCTGAATCCCCAAGACCTGATCCACAACCAACCCCACATACTGGTCGTGATAGCTAATACATAACACTTTTTGGGCAGACGAAAATGTACTTCGTTGCCCTGAAATAAAATGAGCCAAATCAGAAACTGAAAGCAACCTTCCCCGAATGTTCGCTAAACCTTTTACCCAACTTTGAGCATTTGGAACTGGCGTATATTTCGGTGGATAGATAACTTCTGACACTTCCCCAAGTGGTGCGACGAAGTATTGCCCTCTCATTTCAAAAGCAATCCCTGACCATCGCTGTGCTTCATTTTGAACTGAAGCGTAATTCTTATTACCCCGTTTAGACAAACGAAGTAACTCGATAAATCCATTCGCTGCCATACTCGATCCTATAAAACGGGCAGATAATCCCGTTATTTATGTTTTTATGGATGGATGAGTTAATTTAGAAATTGTTTAATTACATCAATCAATTGCTTTTCTTCAATAGGTTTAATCAGATAATCGATCGCACCTTGACGCTTGCCCCATACTCGGTCAGTTGCCTGATCTTTAGTACTCACAATAACAACAGGAATATGCTTAGTGTCTTCATCGCGGGTAATCTGACGTGTTGCCTGAAAACCATTTACACCAGGCATAACTACATCCATTAACACTAAGTCAGGCTGTTCAGCTTTTGCTAAAGTTACACCATCTGCACCATTAGATGCTTCAAGTACATCATAGCCGTGCTTGGTTAGAATTTCTCTAAAACGATAAGTTTCTGTTGGTGAATCATCAACAATAAGAATACGTGCCATTTCTTTGCCCTTAAATTACTTAATTATGAACTTACATGATTACGAATCGCGTTTAACAATTCGTCTTTGCTAAAAGGTTTCGTCAAGTATTCATCTGAACCTACAACACGCCCTTTTGCCTGATCAAATAAACCATCTTTGCTAGAGAGCATGATAACGGGAATGTTCTGATAATTTTGAGAGTTTTTAATCAAAGCGCAAGTTTGATAACCGTCTAAACGAGGCATCATGATATCGACAAAAACAATATCTGGATTTGCCTCTGCAATTTTGGACAAAGCTTCAAATCCATCCACCGCAGTAATCACTTCACAGCCTTCTCGCTGTAATAAAGTTTCGGCTGTTCGGCGAATGGTTTTTGAGTCATCAATTACCATTACTTTCAGATTTTGGAATGCATCTTCCATTTAATCTTCCATCCCCATAAATATAAAATATAAATGCAATTTAACTTAAATTTGTTTTACGCATTTATACGCATTTTTAACATATCTCACAGTCTATTTTCAATGAGGCATTTTTGTCTACTTTCTCATTTATAAACAATAACTTTTAACCTCATCACACTTTAATTAAAATTATCATTTTTTTTATAATGACTATATTTTTATTCAGCTAAATAATAACTAATATATTAAAGATTAATTATTTAAAAATAAGCAATTTAGCTTTCTTTTTTTGGGGATATTCAATGAATAATCGGATGAAATATGCCTTTTATAGGAACTGCTTGTCTGTATCTATAGGCATTATTTCCTTCGGTTCGCTCTGTTTTTCAACAACCTTGGCTCTAGCAGATACTTCTAAAGTGGTCTGGTATCGTTATTATGATCAACACGGTACTGCCAATATCAGTACATCTGTCACTCCTGCTCACATTCGTTACGGTTATGAAGTTCTAGATCAAAATATGCAAGTGATTAAAAGAAATCACTCTTATAGTGCCGAGGCTGATTTAAATCAATCAGGTCAACGAGCATTATCGGCACGGCATAGAGAACTAGATATCAAATTAAAAAATGCTTATAGCAATAGTAAGACAGCCATGCTTAAAAGAGATCAAGCATTACTTGCTATAAAGAAGCAAATTAACTATCAAGAGGAACAACTCGACCAGTTACAACAAGACAAAATTTTATTTAAGCGTCAAGAAATGGAATATTTCAGAAAGCGAGAAGTCATTCCTGAACGACATAAGACTTTGATTGAAAACAATCTAAATAATATTTACAAAGTCAAACAGACACTTGAAACACTTTCCAGGACTTACAAACGTACCAATAGCGAGTATGAAAACATTATCGAGCGTTTAAAAAAGCTTGAATAACTGTAAAGGTTTATCAAGAATAGGGGCAAAATAAAATTTGAATTATAGGATGATGCTGTATGCACAAGATGCATCTCACCCCTTCCACTATTTTTAAACTGAGTATTATTAGTTTATGTTTGATTTTAGCTGCATGTAATCAGCAAGAAACGACTAAAACAACGGCATCAGCTCCAGCAAAAATTGAACTCATTCCCCAAGACCTAATTGCAGTTAAAGAAGGAGCACTTGACTCTCAAACTGCATTTACGGGAACCATCCGTGCGGTTCAGCAAAGTTCAATTCAGGCTCAAGTGAGCGCCACAGCGACGACTGTAACTACAAATGTTGGTCAACAGGTACAAAAAGGCCAAGTTTTAGTGAGATTGAATAATCAGGACAATGTTGCACGTTTAGCACAAGCGCGCGCCAACCTCGCATCAGCTCAGTCACAAGCTGAACTTGCACGCAATTTAATGAACCGAAAGCAACGACTTTTTAATCAGGGGTTTATTGCTCGTGTCGAGTTTGAACAGAGTCAGGTTGACTATAAAGGACAACTTGAAAGTGTAAAGGCCCAACAAGCGAATGTTGATATTGCTCGTAAGGCTGATCAAGACGGCATTATTACCAGCCCAATTTCAGGCGTCATTACTAAACGACAAGTCGAACCTGGTCAGACCGTATCAGTTGGTCAAACCTTATTTGAAATCGTAAATCCAGACCAACTTGAAATACAAGCCAAGCTACCAATTGAACAGCAGTCTGCTCTTAAAGTCGGTAGCAGCATTCAATATCAGATTCAAGGAAATTCTAAGCAATTAAATGCGACGCTTACGCGTATTTCACCTGTTGCTGATCAAGACAGCCGACAAATCGAATTCTTTGCCGTTCCTAAAGAAAAAATTGATTCGTTAAGCATTGGTGCTTTCATTAATGGAAATATTCTCCGTAATGACACTCAGCAAGGCCAAACGATTCCTTTAGACAGCATTCAAAATATGCAACATGATCCTTTTGTATGGGTGGTACGTAATCACACCATTCAAAAAGTTAAAATTCGAGTAATTGAACAGCGCTATAACGACAATATTGCTTTAATTGATGGCCTACAACGCACAGATCTAGTAAGCCGTATTCAATTTGAAGATTCCGACATTAATAAAAAAGTGACGGTTACAACCGAAAAAAATAAATAAGGTAGCAAATAGCATATGTGGTTTACTCGAATCAGTGTGAAATACCCCGTTTTTACTATTATGATGATGATCAGCTTAATGGTACTCGGGTTAGCTTCTTGGAAACGTATGACGGTTGAAGAGTTTCCGAACGTCGATTTCCCATTCGTAGTAGTGACTACGCAATATGCTGGTGCTTCACCTGAAGCTGTCGAATCAGATATTACAAAAAAACTCGAAGATCAGATCAATACAATTTCTGGGATTAAACAAATCACTTCACGCTCAAGTGAAGGCTTTTCAATGATTGTGGCTGAGTTCAATCTCGATACTTCATCGGCCCTTGCAGCACAAGATGTTCGTGACAAAATTGCTCCTGTCACAGCCCAATTTCGTGATGAAATTGATACACCGATTGTACAACGCTACGACCCCTCTTCTAGCCCGATTATGTCGGTGGTATTTGAATCAGATACGATGAGCTTGGCTCAATTAAGTTCATATGTAGATAAAAAAATTGTGCCTCAGCTTAAAACAGTGTCTGGTGTCGGTAATGTGAATTTATTGGGGGATGCCAAACGGCAAATACGAATAAAAATTCTTCCTGAACAATTGCAAAGTTACGGGATTGGTATTGATCAGGTCATCAATACGCTAAAAAATGAAAATATTGAAGTTCCCGCAGGAACCTTACAACAAAAGAATTCTGAACTAGTTGTACAGATTCAATCAAAGGTTATTCATCCACTTGCTTTTGGTGATTTGGTGATTGCCAATAAAAATGGTTCACCAATTTTTCTAAAGCAAGTTGCAACGATTGAAGATACACAAGCCGAACTACAATCAAGCGCATTTTATAATGGAAGAACAGCAGTCTCTGTCGATATTTTAAAGAGTTCTGATGCCAATGTAATTCAGGTTGTCGATAAAACCTACCAAACTTTAGAGAAATTAAAAATACAAATGCCTGCGGGTTTAAACTACAAAGTTGTGGCCGACAGCTCCAAAGGAATTCGCGCTTCAATTAAAGATGTGACCCGTACCATTATTGAAGGTGCTGCCTTAGCAGTTTTAATTGTTCTATTATTTTTAGGCTCTTTCCGCTCTACCGTCATTACAGGTTTAACCTTACCAATTACTTTGCTAGGAACCTTAACGTTCATTTGGGCTTTTGGCTTCAGTATTAATATGATGACGTTATTAGCCCTATCGCTCAGTATTGGTCTCTTAATTGATGATGCGATTGTGGTTCGGGAAAATATTGTAAGACATACTGAACTTGGCAAAGATCATGTGACTGCTGCCCTAGAAGGCACAAAAGAAATTGGTTTAGCTGTACTCGCAACTACGCTTACCATTGTGGCCGTATTTTTACCTGTCGCCTTCATGGGCGGGTTGATTGGACGGTTCTTTTATCAGTTTGGCGTAACGGTGAGTACAGCCGTTTTAATTTCAATGTTTATTAGTTTTACACTCGATCCAATGCTTTCTGCTCACTGGAAAGATCCAGTCAAGAAAAAAGATAATTGGCTACAACGCTTTTTTAATCATATTTCTAATGTGTTAGATCGACTGACTCATGTTTATGAAAAGCTCTTAAAGCTGGCTTTACGTTTCCGTTTCATCACAGTCATTATTGCAATTGTTTCACTATTTGCTGCATTAGGACTGTCTAAACTAATTGGAACTGAATTTGTACCTACCCCAGATAAAGGTGAAGTTCGTATTCAGTTTGAAACTCCTGTAGATGCATCCTTGGAATATACCCAAGCGAAATTACATCAAGTCGATAAAATTATTAGACAATTTCCCGATGTGGTTTCTACTTATGGCGTGGTCAACAGTGAAGTAGACTCAGGTAAAAACCATGCAGGTTTAGGTGTGACCTTAAAGCCAAAACAAGAACGTAGCTCAGATCTGAATACACTCAACAATGAGTTCCGTGATCGTTTGCAAAGTGTAGCGGGTATTCGAGTGACTTCTGTTGCAGCAGCGCAAGATTCTGTCTCTGGCGGACAAAAGCCAATCATGATCTCTATTAAAGGATCTGACCTAAATGAGCTACAGAAAATTTCAGATCGTTTTATTGCTGAAATGGAAAAAATTAAAGGTGTAGTTGATTTAGAAAGTTCATTGAAAGAACCAAAGCCGACTCTGGGTGTCCACATTAATCGTGTACTGGCAAGTGACTTAGGTTTATCTGTTTCTCAGATTGCCAATGCGATTCGCCCATTAATTGCGGGTGATAATGTCACAACTTGGGAAGATCGCGATGGCGAAAATTATGATGTGAATGTACGTTTAAATGAAAATAAACGTATGCTTCCGCAAGATGTGCAGAACCTATATCTCAACTCCAATAAGACCAATGCGACTGGGCAAAATATATTAGTTCCACTTAGCGCAGTTGCAACAACCGAAGAAAAACTCGGTGCTTCACAAATTAACCGACGTGATCTTGAGCGTGAAGTATTGATTGAGGCAAATACCTCAGGACGACCTAGCGGCGACATTGGTCAAGACATCGATAAAATGCAAAAGGCTTTTAAACTACCTGCTGGATATACATTTGATACCCAAGGGGCAAATGCTGACATGGCTGAATCTGCTGGATATGCATTAACAGCTATCACCCTTTCAATTGTGTTTATCTATATTGTTTTAGGTTCTCAGTTTAATAGCTTTATTCATCCTGCTGCAATTATGACCTCTTTACCATTGTCACTCATTGGTGTTTTTCTTGCCCTATTCTTATTCAAAAGTACCCTAAATCTATTTTCGATTATCGGCATTATTATGTTGATGGGACTCGTCACTAAAAATGCGATTTTGCTTATCGACTTTATTAAGAAAGCAATGGATCAGGGTGTAAGCCGTTATGATGCTATTTTACAAGCAGGCAAAACACGTTTACGTCCAATTTTAATGACAACAAGTGCCATGGTGATGGGGATGGTTCCTTTAGCTTTAGGTCTTGGCGAAGGCGGTGAGCAAAGCGCACCAATGGCTCACGCTGTGATTGGGGGAGTAATTACCTCTACCCTATTGACTCTTGTGGTTGTACCCGTCATTTTCACTTATCTAGATGACTTGAAAAACTTTATGCTGCGTCAAACTCGACGATTCATGTCATAATGCAGCGATTATCGTATAATCTGCGTTTTTATAACGCTTAACTTTTAGGACTTTTTCCATGCGCGCAAGCCGCTTTTTATTTGCAACGTTGAGAGAAACCCCAAATGATGCTGAAGTGATTTCACACCAGCTCATGTTACGTGCGGGGATGATTCGTAAATTGGCATCTGGTTTATATACATGGCTGCCGATGGGAACACGTGTGCTTAAAAAAGTAGATGCGATTGTTCGTGAAGAAATGAACCGCTCAGGCGCAATGGAAGTATTCATGCCCGTGACTCAACCCGCAAGTCTTTGGGAAGAATCGGGTCGATATGAACAATATGGTCCTGAGTTATTACGTTTTAAAGATCGTCATACGAACCCATTCGTACTTGGGCCAACGCATGAAGAAGTTATTACAGATATGGCACGTAACGAACTTAAAAGTTATAAGCAGCTTCCTGTAAATTTCTATCAAATTCAAACCAAATTCCGTGATGAAATTCGTCCACGTTTTGGTGTAATGCGTTCACGTGAGTTCATCATGAAGGATGCTTATTCTTTCCATGCAACTCAAGAATCGCTACAAGAAACTTATGACGTAATGTACGACACCTATAGCCGTATTTTCACCCGCTTAGGTCTAGACTTCCGCCCAGTACAAGCCGACACAGGTTCTATTGGTGGTTCAGCTTCACACGAATTCCACGTATTGGCTGCTAGTGGTGAAGATGACATCGCATTTTCAACTGAATCTGATTATGCAGCAAACGTTGAAATGGCTGAGGCTGTTTTAGTGGGTGAACGTGCAGCACCGACACAAGAATTCAAATTGATTGAAACACCAAACCAGAAAACGATTGATGATGTATGTCAGTTCTTAAATGCTGATCCAAAGCAATCGGTTAAAGCTTTATTGGTTCAAGGTGTTGCTGACGAAAAAGGTAATGTTCCTGTTGTTGCTCTATTTGTACGTGGTGACCACGAACTGAATGAGATTAAAGCTGAGAAGCATCCTTTAGTGGCTGCCCCTCTTACTTTTGCAACTGAAGCACAACTTCAAGCATTTGGTTTAACTGCTGGCTTTACAGGTCCACAAGGTTTAGTTGAAAAAGGCTTAACTGTAATTGTTGACCGCGCTGCATCTGTTCTTTCAGATTTCGTTGCTGGTGCAAATGAAGCTGATAAACATGCTGTTGGCGTAAACTGGGAACGTGATGCACAAATTACTGAAGTTTTTGATTTGCGTAATGTCGTTGAAGGTGACCCATCTCCAGATGGTAAAGGCACACTACAAATTAAACGCGGTATTGAAGTAGGCCATATTTTCCAGCTTGGTACTAAATACTCTGAAGCTTTAGGCTGTAAAGTTCTAGGTGAAGATGGCAAACCATTTACAGTAACCATGGGATGCTACGGTATTGGCGTAACTCGTGTTGTTGCAGCTGCAATTGAACAAAACTACGATGACAAAGGTATTATGTGGCCACAAGCCATTGCACCTTTTGAAATTGCAATTGTTCCAATGAATGCGCACAAATCACCACGCACTCTTGAAGCAGCAGAAGCACTTTATGCAGAACTTCAAGCTCAAGGTTTTGATGTGTTGCTTGATGATCGTAACGAACGTCCAGGCGTTAAGTTCTCTGACCTTGAATTGATGGGTATTCCGCACCGTATTGTGATTGGTGAAAAAGGTCTTGATGCTGGTACTTTTGAATATAAAGGCCGCCGCGATGCTGAAGCGAGCAATTTAACGAAAGAAGAACTTTTAGCTAAGTTAGCGCGTTAATAAATAGACAAATAAAAAAGCAGCTTTTAGAAGCTGCTTTTTTTAACTCAATTTTTATGCCTGAACCGTTAAGTCTTTAATAGTTGTCGATGAACCATTGGTTTTAACAGACTCAATTCCTTTATCACGTGAAGCTTCGCTCGCATAGAATTGACTTGTGCCAATAATTTGATGATTTGCAGCTTTTAAATTGAAATAAGGTTTCCCATTCTTTGCAGTTAAACGCTCATATCGTGCGTCATCACCACTATTTTTCTGAATTGATTCAATACCATTTACCGCAGAAGCTTTAGCCTTATATAGCTCACTATTTAGAATAGGTTCACCATTTCCTGCCTTTAAAATAAAGCGGTATTGTCCATCACTCGCTAGTGAAATTTCGTACCATCCTGCCATAAAAACCTCATTTTTTTGTTGGTGTGGGTATGACTTTCGTTATTATTCTGGACGAAAGTTATTTGTTATTTATGACAATATAAATGGGCTATCATTCTTTGAATAGCCCATTTTTTATACTTTTTCGTAATAAAATTATAATGATGTTAGAAATTTAAAAAGTAGAGATATAAGTGCATATCCCTACTGAAATGTAATTAAAATTAACAATTTAAGCTTTTTTTACAAATTCAGATTTTAACTTCATCTGACCAATACCATCAATTTTGCAATCAATATTGTGGCCATCGCTTGCATCTGGAACTAAACGAATCGTTTTTACTTTCGTGCCTACTTTTACGACTGAAGATGAACCTTTAATTTTTAAGTCTTTAATGACAGTTACACTGTCGCCATCAGCTAATACATTTCCATTAGCATCTTTAATAATTTCTTGTTCTTCAGTAAGCGATGTATCCCCTTCTTTCCACTCATTTGAGCATTCAGGACAAATCAATAAGTCGCCATCTTGGTAAGTATATTCTGATTGGCATTTTGGGCAGTTTGGCAAAGACATGAAAAAAATCTCAAAAAGTATATTATGCGAGATATGACTCATTTTTTAAAGTTTTAAATAAAAGACTTTTACCAAAAAAAAATTTATACATTCATTTTGAGTTTTTACTTAATAAATATTCTTTCAAAATAATTGCATGGTTATTTTCAACATCTTTTGCTGAATATAAAAGCGTAACTATATGTTCTACTGCGATGCGATGTAGCTCTTCAACTGCGGAGTTGGTTTCAAGCTCTTTTAAATAACGCTGCTTAAATTCTTCCCAATGATCTGGCGTTGCTGCATGAAACCACTTGCGCAGTTCAGTTGAAGGTGCCACTTCTTTTAACCACAAATCTAAATGAGCCTTTTCCTTACTAATTCCCCTACACCATAGGCGGTCAACCAAAATTCTCTTCCCATCATTAAGGTCAGCATTTTCATAAATTCTTTTAATGTGTATATCCATAATCTTTCTCTGCGTAAGTTTTACATTTTAGATAGATCTTATAAAAGAAAAGTGAGCAGATTTAGCTCCACTCACTTTTTAAATATTTCATCAAAATTTTAGAAGCTTTATTGATCTGGAATTTCAGCTTCAATCAATAAAGTAAGCAAAGATAAGGATTCTTGCCATCCCAAATAACAAGCTTCCTCAGGAATAACTTCAGGTATGCCTTCTTGCGTAATATGTACTTCCGTGCCTACCAATACGCTTTTTAACGTAATGGTAACTTGCATAGTACCTGGTAAATTTGGGTCATCGAATTGGTCGTTATATCGAATTAATTCATTTGGAATGAGTTCAACATATGTTCCACCAAAAGCGTGTGTTGAACCTGTCGAAAAATTGGTAAAACTCATTTTGTATGAGCCACCAACATTTGCATCAAAACTATGAACTTTTGCAGTAAAGCCGTGCGGTGGTAACCACTTGACTAAAGCATCTGGATCTAAAAATGCACGGTAAACTCGCTCGGCTGGAGCCTTAAATACGCGATGAAATTTTACTGTTCCTGTTGCCATTATATTCTCCTTATTTTAATTTCTTTTAAATTATCGAAATTATGCTTATTAGCTTAAACCTTCCGATTTATCCGAACGTATATTTTTGGTGTTTTTTCAAACAAAATACTTTTTTCAGGTGAAATCAAATTACGAAAACTAGGGCTGATTTTTTAGTAAAAATGGAGCAAAATAGTCAGCAATCATAAAGAAACATATTGAATTTGAGATTAATCATGAGTCTGCTCGCTTTCTCCTCATATGCTTTAAACGGTGTAGATGCACAGAAGTTTTTACAAGGCCAAGTTACTGTAGATACTGAACGTTTAGCTGAAAATGAAACTCGCTATACAGCCATTTGTGATCTTAAAGGTCGTATTCATTTTGGCTTGTGGCTAAAGAAGATTAATCCTGAAAGTTTTGAAATTGTAGTTGCTCAAGATCAAGCTGAAGAGTTTGCCAAACATGTTAAAAAATTTGGTGCTTTTTCGAAAATGACCTTAAGTGAACAAGGCGCTGTGTTTCCAAAAGTTGTGAATCATCAAACTGAGTTCAATACGACTGAAACTGATATTTCTGAATGGCAAAAACAAGCCATTATGACTGGTCAAGCGTGGATTACACAGGCAACTGAACATGAGTTCCAGCCCCAAGAATTGCGTTTACATCAACGTGAAGGTGTCAATTACGATAAAGGCTGTTACTTAGGTCAGGAAATTGTGGCGCGTCTTTGGTTTAAAGCAAAACCAAAACATTGGTTACATCTCGTACAAGGTACAGGTGAAGCGCCTGCTTCAGCAACTCAATTAAATAACGATGTTGAAGTCGTTAATAGTATTGCAAATGATGAAGGCTATCTTGCTTTAGTTGTTGCTAAACCTGCTGCTCTACAAGAGTTGGGGCTTCAAGTTCTTGAGTTACCTGAAGCTTTAAGTGGCGATGTTGCAAGACCACAATAATAATTTTTATTAGCTCGAACTGCCCACTTCTAAGTTAGTGGGCTTTTTTATAGATACAAAACACTAATGATTTCATTAGATTAGAACATCAATTTTTTAAGTTTTATATGCCATCATTAGCCCTGTTGAAATTAAAGAGAAAAAAGATGAAAACTAAACTTGCTACACTCATGTTGAGTCTGGCTATTTTCGGTTCTGCTCATGCTGATGTTAAAGCACTTGAACAAAATCTTAAGACGAATTATCCAGATTTGCCTGTAAAAGGTGTTTATCAATCTCCTGTGCAAGGCATCTATGAAGTGTACACAAGCGGCCGCATTGTCTATACCAACCAAGATGCTAAGTACTTTTTTGTTGGTAACCTAGTCGACATCAAACAACAAAAAAATATGACTGAAGAACGTATTGCCGAACTGGGTAAAATTGACGTTAAAAGTTTGCCATTAAATCAGGCTATTAAATATGTAAAAGGTAAAGGCGAACGTACGATCTATGTCTTTAGTGACCCCGATTGCCCATATTGCCAGCGCTTAGAGCAAAATATGGTTGGTGTTGATAACGTAACGGTATATGTGTTCCTTTATCCTCTTACTAGTTTGCATCCAAATGCTGAAAAAGTTTCAAATCAAATCTGGTGCTCAAAAAACCCGGCAGAAGCGTGGACAAATTACATGCTTAACCGCAAATTGCCGACTAATAGCAAAAGTTGCTCAAGCCCAATTCAGAAAAATATCGCTTTAGGTCAAAAATTAAATATTGATGGAACACCTACCCTGTTCTTGCAAGATGGTCAAAGACTCTCTGGTGTTCCAAGTGATGCCAAGCAAATTGAAGCATTACTTCAGTCAGCAAAATAATAATATTACCCACTCCGTTGTATGAATGTGAGTGGGTCTTTTTTCTCCACAATTTGCCCAAAGTGCAGCGCTTTATATACAAATCGGCTGTTTACTTTCAGCAATCAATATTTATGATGAGAAATGAAACTATTTAATGCATCAATGGAATGATGTAGCTACGAAGTAAAAGGTTAAAAAGAAATGAAGAAATTACTAATCGCAAGCCTAATCACCCTTTCAAGTGCATCAATTTTTGCAGCTGACAACACAGCGACTTCTGCTAAAACCGATGTTTTCAAACAAGCTGAACAACTCTACGCAGCAAAAAATTACTCTGCCGCATTTCAAGAAATGCAACGCCTAGCCCAAACAGGGAATGCCCAAGCCATCTATAACTTAGGCTATATGACTCAAATGGGCCAAGGTACAGCAAAAGATTCTTCTAAAGCCCTCAAATATTATGAAGATGCTTCAAATAAAGGTTACGCCCAAGCGAGTTACACGCTGGCACAAATTTATGAGACTGGTGAATTAGGGGTTGCCAAAGACAGTAACAAATTCAGTCAATATATTCAAAAAGCATCAGCTCAAGGTTCTGATGATGCAACTGTGAAAATTGCGACGATTTTATTTGCTCAAAAGAAACCGCAGTCACATCAAATTGCCCTTCAAAAGTTAGCGCCTTTAATTAGAAAGGGTAACTATCCAGCGACTCAGGTGAAAGCACTTTATGATATTAGCCAAGGTGTGGAAAATAAAAATCCGTTAATGAAACGCCAAGGTATCGAAGCTTTACAATCGATTGCTCAAAAAGGTTACGCTCCTGCGTCTATGGCTTTAGCGACCATGATGGCGAATGGTAATATCATTCCGCAAAATTTACCTGAGGCCAAAAAGATCTTTACTGAACTTGCCAATCAAAATGTTCCTAACGCTAAAGAGTCTTTAGCCTCGGTTGATAAGATTATTGCAGAAAAAAGTAAACAGGCTGCAAATGCTCCCGGACAGCCAGCACCAAAGAAATAGTCAATGAAAAGCCCCGTAAGGGGCTTTTCTTTTACCACCACAAAGCAATAAGCCCGCTAACGCCAATAAAACCAACAACTGTACTAATCATAAGCGGCGTTAATGCTTTTTCATTTAAGCCATAGGCTTGTCCAAAAATTCCGAAAGCAATCGGCATTGGTAAAGCAGCAATTAATGTTCCTGCATAAAGCATCTCACGACTTACATCTGGAGTTATTAAAAAGAGAGAAAAAATAACAGATGGCATGAGGATAACTTTAAATATCGCCAACAAAATACTTTCTGTATTTACTGCTGTGATTCCAATACCCACTAAACTCCCGCCGATTGCAAACAAAGCCAAGGGCGAAGCTGTACGTCCAAGTAACTCTAGAGACTGATCAAGAGTCGTAGGAAGATTAACATCGAAAAGAATGCATCCCATTCCAACCAAAATCGCGATAATGACAGGATTCTTGAGTAAGTTTAAAAAAGTCTGTTTTAAAAGCGGTAAAAGATTTTGTTGTTGATGTAAACCAGCTTCGGCCAGAATGAGCATCAGCGCCACAATCAATAAATTTTCAATGATGAGTGTTAAAGAAATATAAATAGCTGCGTGATTACCTATCAACATGGTTAAAATAGCTGTTCCCATAAATCCAGTATTGGACATAGATGCGCCCATCGAAATCACGGCGCTATGAGTTAAACTATTTTTAAAATATTTTCGATAGAGAATAAAAGCCAAGAAAAATAAAATTAAAGACCCACCGCCATAAGCAAGAAAATAAGCTGGGTGCCAAATGTCTTGTAAGTTTTTATTTGCCAATGAGTGAATTAAAAAAGCTGGTAAGGAAATTTTAATCACGAATGCGCTAAGAGCCCTGATCTGTTCAGGTGTTACCAATTTGATGAGGACACAAACATAGCCCATCAATAGCAATATCAAGATAGGTAAAATAACCTGAAAAACCACCGACCGTCCTCACTTAGCAAAAGAAAAATGGGCAAAGATGACTTTGCCCAATACAATTAAAAAGAGTTAAAAAGCTGCTTTAATCCATGAGGTTGGCAACGTAAATATTGAGGTGCAATTTTAACTTCTGCCCCTAAAGCCGCTGCTGCATGCCAAGGCCATCTTGGGTCGTACAACATTGCACGAGCAAGACCAATAGCATCAGCTTGCTGGTTTTCCAAAATTTGTTCGGCATGTTCTGGCTCAGTAATTAACCCTACAGCAATAACTGGAATAGACACATGCTTTTTGACTTGTTCAGCAAATGGAACTTGGTAACCTGCCCCAATCGTAATAGATTGATGCTCGTGCAAACCACCACTAGACACATGCACATAGGCTGCACCCAATTGCTCTAAAGCTTTTGATAAACCCACTGTAGATTCAACATCCCAGTGCTCGATGCTCTCTAACCAATCAGTCGCAGAGAGTCTAACGCCAACTGGATAACCTTCAGGTACAGCGAGTTTAATTGCCTGAAGAACCTCAAGAGTCATACGCATACGGTTTTCTAAAGAACCACCATATTCATCAGTACGCTGATTGGCAATTGGCGATAAGAATTGATGTAATAAATAACCATGCGCAGCATGAACTTCAATCAACTCAAACCCAGCTTCTACAGCACGTTTTGCAGCCACTGCAAAGTCTTGTTGAACCTGTTTAATCTCAGCAATAGTCAAAGCATGGGGTGCTGCATCATGAACAGAAAAAGTACTTTCACTTGGTGCAACCGTTTGCCAACCATGAGGCTGATCTTTTGCAATCTGACCTTTACCTAACCATGGCTTTTCAGTAGATGCTTTACGCCCTGCATGTGCTAACTGAATTCCAAATGGCATTGGTGAAAGTGTATGAACCTTAGCTAACAACGTTTTGATTTGGTCACGTTGCTGATCATTCCAGAGCCCAAGGTCAGCATAGCTAATCCGACCTTCAGGTTGTACAGCAGTCGCCTCTACAATACAAAGCCCAGCGCCAGACAATGCATAATTTGCCCATTGCTGTTCATGCCAATAGGTAATTTCACCATCATCTGTTGCCGAATATTGGCACATTGGAGCAATTACAATTCTATTGACCAGTTGTAGTGAACCAAAGTTAACCGTTTCAAATAATTTTGCCATTTTTAATTCCTAGAATTGCTTAATTACACGTAAACCTGCACTCCAGTTACGTCCATCCGCTGGTTCAAAGTAGCGTCCATTACCATCATTTACGATCACTGAACCTGCATAGTTTTTATCAAATAGGTTATCTACACGGGCAAAGCTATTCACTTTCCAGTCACCGATTACCCATGCATAACCCACATTAGCTGAGGTTACACTGTAGCTTGGCGCTGCGTCACTGTTGGTATCATTCACGTATACTTTATCCATATACTGTACATCTACACCGCCATATAGACCGTGCGATGGCTGCCAAGCTAAAGAGGCATAAGCCTGGTTTTTAGCAATTCCGGGAATGGCATTACCCGATGGAATTTGAGCAATACTTCCCAAAGCTGGAATATCAGCATCAAAAGTTGCATCCAAATATGTATAGCTAGCAGTCGCTGTTAAATCTCGCCACAACTTTTTATTCCATGCAAACTCTACGCCTTCACGTAAGGTTTTATCTGCATTACGAAACGTTGATCGGCCATTTGAGTTGCCGGCAGAAACGATGTCATCTTTGGTTTTAGTTTGAAAAACTGCCAAAGTAAAATCACCAAATTGGTTTTGTGATTTTAAGCCTGTTTCATAGGTATCACTTGTGGATGCGGTTAAATCAAAATTAAAACCACTTTCTCCATCTGGACGATATGCCATTTCAGTAAAAGTTGGCGTTTCAAATCCTTTGGCATAACTCACATAGACCATGAGTTCAGGTAAAATTTGCCAGCTTAAAGCAGCCGAAGGCAAAACTTTACTGTAATCAGTCTTACCACTATCGTCGCCATTACTTAAATAGTTATCTTTAGATTTGTAATGGACATTGCTATAGCGTACACCCGTATCTAAACGCCACGTTGGTAAAAACTGCCATGATGCTTGTAAATAGGGATCAATATTCCACAAAGTATTATCTTCATCACGGCGCAAATTACCTTTGACCCCATAAGAAGGCTGTCCGTTTACTAAATTAAAGTTTTCAAAACCTTTACGATCTTCATCCATTGCATCGAGTGCAACACCAACACTTAGAGTAGTATTTGGAAGTAACTCTTTGCCCGTCCAACGGAAATCAGCACCATAATAATCCCGTTCAAAATCAATCACCCCGCCTGCATGATTGATACTGGCATCTTGTGTTGATTTAGGTATAGATTGATATTGAGTGACTTGGCGATTACCTAAATATACCATGGCATAGAGTTCATTTTTATCATTAATCGGTTTAGACCAAGTCACACCCGTTTGAGTTTGCTCAATATCTTTACGGACATTAAATTGCTTTAAAAATGGAACTTGTTGCTTTGGATTAGCATTCCACTGGTCACGCGTTAAACCCTGCGGGTCGTCTGCATGAATTTTGACATAGTTAGTTATCCAGTTAATTTTGCTACCATCATCAAGGTCCCAACTGAGCTTTGCATTATTTAATACTTTTTCTGCACCACTATGTTCTCTGTAACCATCTGTGTCGAAGTATGATGAACTAATAACATAGCTTGGTTCATTCGCACCCTTCGCCCCGCCTTGTAGCACGAGTCCAGCTCGACTTTTATCGTGACTGCCTCCCGAATAGCTCAGCTCAATTGCATCTTTTCCTTGTCCTTCTTTAGTAGAAGTTAAAATTGTCCCGCCAGATGAGTTTCCATATAGCGATGAAAAAGGTCCCGTTAGAACTTCAACATGGTCCAAACTACTTAAATCGATATTAGACGTTTGACCCTGTCCATCTGGCATCGTTGCAGGAATACCGTCCACATATAGGCGAATACCACGGACACCAAAAGTTGAACGTGCACCAAAACCACGCATAGATAACTGTAAATCTTGTGCATAATTTTCACGATTGCGAAGCTGTAAACTCGGTATACCCTTTACAACTTCGGTTAAATTTACTTGTGAAGAAGTATCGACTTGAGGTGCATCTATTCGAAAAACCGAAGCCGGCGTCTGCAAATAGGTGGTATCGGTACGGGTTGCTTCCACATGTAACGTTGGCAATACAGTCACGTCTTGGGTTAAGTCTTCTGCCCAAACAAGTGGGCTAGAAATGCAGCCCATACTCATCAAAATACAGTAATGAAGTCGGTCTAAGCGTAATAAGGACATGCTTATTTCCTTTATTTATATTGTAGTTATCATAACAAAAAGCGGTGTCTTGTCTGGATATAGAATTCGATCTGCATTGTTGTAAATCTAGAACACTCTTCATCAATATCTAAAAATTGATTTCCAGATTAGAATTATCGACTCAAAGATGGATGATCTTTCCAACAATAACGTTCAGGCCAATCTTTTGCTTCTTCGGCATAATCAATTCCAATCCGTGGCGTCAATACCACTTCTGGCTGCGTTGAAGCTGCTTCAATCCATAGTCCAGACTCCTCTCCCAAGGTTTGACCTTTTAAAGTCCGATCAATACCCAAATAGCGTGTCAGTTTGCCGGGTCCAGCTAGAAGCTTATATTCTTTTTTTGTTGAAGCACCATTTAAAAATGCAGAACGAATCATGACCCCTTCAGGGATGCCTTCTGTCTGAGTAATCAGATTGAGCATTTCATACATGCCATAAATTAAGTAGACATAAATCGTACCGCCAGAGCGATACATTACATCTGTTCGTGCTGTGCGCTTGTCATTGTAGCTGTGGCAAGCTTTATCACGAACACCCAAATAAGCTTCTGTTTCACTAATTGTGCAACGGATGACTTGACCATCAGGTTGTCGCTTACATAATACGCAGCCAATTAGGTCATAAGCCACTTCGGAGGTTTCACGTTGAAACCAGCTTAATGGTAAAATATCTGACATAGTAATCTCTGAAATATTAGATACCACACGTTATACTTGATTAATCCAGTATATCTGTTAATTCTGCGAGTTGGCATGCCTGAGTTACCCGAAGTCGAAACAACCAAAACTAGTTTATTTCCTCTATTGAATCAAAAAGTTCTAAGTATTGAAGTGCGTAATCCGAGCTTACGTTGGCCTATCCCAGATGATGTTCAAAAACTCGTTGAGCAACGCCTCATTGGGTTAAATCGACGTTCAAAATATATTTTGGCAGAGTTTGAACAAGATCAAATGCTCTGGCATTTAGGCATGTCGGGTAGTTTTCGCCTGTGCCAACCAAATGATGAGCTGAGAAAACATGATCATTTAATTATTCAATTTGAAGATCAGCAATTACGTTATCATGACCCGCGTCGTTTCGGTTGTATTCTTTGGCTTAATACGGAAACTCAAGGCAAACTCATTGACACTTTAGGACCTGAGCCTTTAAGTGCTGACTTTCATGCAGAATATTTAGCTTCCAAACTCAAGAATAAGGCTGTCGGCATAAAAATTGCACTCATGGATAATCATGTAGTCGTCGGTGTAGGCAATATCTATGCAACTGAAAGCTTATTTAATGTTGGCATTCACCCAGCACAACCTGCTGGTGATTTAAGCATGCATCAGATTGAAAAGTTGGTGGTTGAGATTAAACGAATTCTAAAGTCAGCAATTGATTTAGGTGGTTCGACTTTACGAGATTACAGCAATGCCATGGGTGAAAATGGTTATTTCCAGCAAACTCTACTTGCTTATGGTCGTGCTGGAGAAATGTGTGTTAACTGTGAAACCACATTAGAAAACTTAAAACTTGGTCAGCGTGCCAGCGTATTTTGCCCACAGTGCCAACCACTTAAAAAGCTGAGAAAGCCTTAATTTTTTGGAGAAAGACAACATGCAAACAGCAATTGTCCGTCATATTTTAGTCAAAGATAAAGACTTAGCTGAGCAGCTAAAAAAGAAGTTACAAAATGGTGCCGACTTCGCAAAAATTGCCAAGCAATACTCTACCTGTAATTCGGCAAAACGTGGCGGTGAACTTGGCGAAGTCAAAAAAGGACAACTTGTGCCAGTCATCGACAAAGTTGTTTTTACAGCTGCTGAACGTGTTTTACAAGGCCCAATCAAAAGCCAGTTTGGCTATCATCTTTTAGAAGTTAAATTCCGAATGGGCAGCTTACGTTGATTCCATTATTTTAATTATTTTTTTCAGAAGCTTGAGCCTGTTCATTCAGTTGATATGTCCAGGCTTTAACACACTCACCCGATTCTAATTTCACATCTGCGATGACACGCTGGTATTGAAAACCCTCAAAGTCATCAAGCATTTGCCATTTTTCAGCAAGTTTTTCCGTACTAAACAAATAACCCTCTACCCAATCCGCTTGCGAATCTAACTCAAGCGCTTTTAAGCCTTTGTCAGGACCCCAATCTAAAATATGAATCACACCCTGCACACTAGCTTTTGTCCAGCTTCCACCAATCTGCTCTAAAATATGAGCATTTGCTTTATTCGGACATAAAGTACCATACACAAAAAGCTGATTCATTTATTTATATCCTTTTCACATTGTACGTAGTTGAGCCTATCGGTAGCCTTTTTATTTTATCAATATCTTTAGTCCAGTATAAAATACTAAGCAATAAAAAACGGCACTTTCGGTACCGTTTCTTATTAATTCAGAATATTGTTAAGCTTGCTTTTTCAACTCATCGCGAATTTCACGCAATAACTGAATATCTTCAGGAGTTGCAGCTGGAGCTTCTGGCTCATTCTTATCACGACGAAGTCTATTTAATAATTTCACCATTAAGAACACTACCCAAGCCAAAATTAGGAAGTTAATTAAAATGGTGAGGAAATTACCATAAGTTAAAACATTGATACCTGCTTTTTGCAAAGCATCTAAAGATTGCAGATTGGTAGGGTTGGATCCTAGCACAATAAATTTCTGCGAAAAATCAACACCACCACCAGTAATCACACTAATAATTGGCATGATAATATCTTTTACTAAAGAGTCCACGATTTTGCCAAAAGCACCACCAATAATCACACCAATGGCTAAATCCATCATATTGCCTTTAATGGCAAATTCTTTAAATTCTTGAATAATACTCATCTAAACATCTCCAGATGTCGGGGGCCGAAACACGTCATATTTTTCTTTTTCAATGGCATCTTATCGATTTAGATAGTACTCGCCATGATATTGATAATTTAATATTTTTATCAAAAAAAAGAAAACTATCTCACACTTTAACAACATATTCTCTGATAAGAAAAATATGATTTTAAGCTTAGTTTAATTTTAAATAGAACGATTAAAAAAACCGCTGATCGAAATCAGCGGTTTTTATCATCCGAAGATAAGAATAACTTATTTGTTACGCTTACGTTCGTTTTCAGTCAACCAGCGCTTACGGATACGGATTGACTTAGGTGTTACTTCAACTAATTCATCATCTTCAATGAACTCAAGCGCTTGTTCAAGCGTATATTCAATTGCAGGTACTAAAGTTAAAGCATCATCTGTACCAGAAGCACGTACGTTAGTTAACTGTTTAGCTTTAGTTGGGTTAACCACCATATCGTCTGAACGTGAGTTAATCCCTACGATCATACCTTCGTAAACTTCTAACTGTGGTTTAGCGAATAGACGACCACGGTCTTGCAAGCTGAACAATGCATAGCCAAGGCAAGTACCTTGAACCATAGAAATCAACACACCGTTTTGACGCTTCGCAACAGTACCTTGTTTCATCGGACCGTAGTGAGAGAAGCTTGAAGTCATGATTCCTGTACCAGAAGTCATGGTCAAGAATTCAGAACGGAAACCGATCAAACCACGTGAAGGTACAGTTGCTTCAATACGGATACGGCCTTTACCGTCAACTTCCATATTTGTCATTTCACCTTTACGGTTACCCATTTGTTCCATTACAGAACCTTGGTGCTGTTCTTCAACGTCAAATGTAACGTTTTCGTAAGGTTCTTGTTTTTCACCGTCAACTTCTTTCAAGATTACTTGTGGACGAGATACGCCCATTTCGAAACCTTCGCGACGCATGTTTTCAATTAAAACTGAAAGGTGAAGTTCACCACGACCAGATACTTTAAAACGGTCTGGACTGTCAGTGTCTTCTACACGTAATGCTACGTTGTGAATTAATTCGCGGTCTAAACGTTCACGGATGTTACGTGAAGTAACGAATTTACCTTCTTTACCTGCAAACGGCGAGTTGTTTACTTGGAAAGTCATTGTTACTGTAGGTTCATCTACAGACAATGGTGGTAAAGCTTCAACATTTTTCGGATCACAAATCGTGTCAGAAATATGAAGTTCATCAATACCTGTAATACATACGATATCGCCTGCTTGAGCAGAATCAACATCAACACGCTCTAGACCGTGGTAACCCATAATTTTTAAGATACGGCCGTTACGTGTCTTACCGTCTTTATCAATAACAGTTACAGGTGTATTTAAACCAATTGAACCACGTTGAATACGACCAACACCGATAACACCTACGAAGCTGTTATAGTCAAGTGAAGAGATCTGCATTTGGAATGGACCATCTGCATCAACTGCTGGTGGTTCAACAATGTCAACGATTGTTTGGAATAATGGCGTCATGTCATCAGCCAATTCTTCTGGAGAAGGACCAGCAACACCACGTAAGCCAGATGCATAAACAACTGGGAAGTCTAGCTGTTCGTCAGAACCGCCAAGGTTGTCGAACAAGTCAAATACTTGGTCAATAACCCAGTCTGGACGCGCGCTTGGCTTGTCAACTTTGTTGATAATTACGATTGGTTTTAAACCACGAGCAAACGCTTTTTGAGTTACAAAGCGAGTTTGTGGCATTGGACCTTCTTGAGAGTCAACCAATAACAATACACAGTCAACCATCGACATTACACGTTCAACTTCACCACCGAAGTCGGCGTGTCCCGGGGTGTCGACGATATTAATACGGTATTCTGTATTCGTACGAGCATCGGTCCATTTAATTGCAGTGTTCTTTGCAAGAATGGTAATACCACGTTCACTTTCAATAGCGCCCGAATCCATGACACGCTCAATCTCACCAGCGCGATCACCAAGAGCACCTGATTGTTGAAGTAATTTATCGACAAGTGTGGTTTTCCCGTGGTCGACGTGGGCAATAATTGCAATATTGCGGAGATTTTTGATATCTGACATAGAATTCGATAAGCCTGAAACTTGAGGGCAAATTATACAGAAAAATTATAGATTTTAGTAGTGACAGTTTATTGACATTGACAAAAAAATTTCCAATAGCCTGTATTTCGTTTTGTAAAGATAGTTATCTCGATTAGAATAGCGCCAATTTGCAAAATTGCGGCAGACCTACACCCATGTCCAATCAACACTCTCAAGACCATTTAGACCTTGTTTATGGTTTAAATGATCGACCAAAACCTTTGATCGCTTTTTTAGCAGCTTTCCAGCATTTGCTTGCGATTATTGTACCAATTGTTACACCTGGCCTTTTAATTTGCTTAGCTTTAGGCGTTTCACGCACTGAAACCAACATGATTCTATCGATGTCTTTGGTGATTTCGGGTATTGCTACATTTCTACAATGTAAAAAAGTTGGTCCGTTTGGTGCAGGTCTTCTTATTGTTCAAGGCACAAGTTTTAACTTTATTGGTCCTATTATTGGTATTGGTAGTGCAATGGTTGCCGCAGGAACACCAGTCAACCAAGTTATGGCTGCAATTTTCGGTGTAGTAATTGCTGGCTCCTTTATTGAAATGGGTGTTTCGCAAATTCTTCCATGGGTAAAAAGACTAATTACCCCTTTGGTGACAGGTATTGTTGTTTTATTAATTGGCTTAACGCTTATTAAAGAAGGCTTGATTAGTATGGGTGGTGGCTACCAAGCCATGCAAGACCATACTTTTGCAAGTGCAGACAACCTTATTATGTCATGTACCGTACTTGCGATTATTATCGTTCTGAATCGTATTCGAGTGGTTTGGATTAAAAGCTCAGCTATTTTAATCGCGCTAGTGATTGGCTACATTCTTGCTGGATTTATGGGACATCTAGATTTCTCTAGTATTAAAGATGCACCCCTCGTACAAATTCCAACACCAATGCACTTTGGTTTGAGCTTCTCATGGGGCTTATTCATACCAATGGCATTCATTTATTTGGTGACCTCTTTAGAAGCCATTGGTGATGTGACAGCAACCAGTAAACTTTCTAACCAACCCGTTAATGGTCCTGAATGGATGAAACGCATTAAAGGTGGTGTATTAGTAAATGGTGCAAACTCTTTACTCGCTGGATTATTTAATACTTTCCCAAGTTCTGTTTTCGCTCAAAATAATGGTGTAATTCAACTCACTGGAGTGGCTAGCCGCTATGTAGGTATCTGGATTGCTGGATTACTTATTTTATTAGGTCTATTTCCTGCGGTAGCTGGTGTTATACAAGCAGTTCCTCAAGCAGTTTTAGGCGGCGCTGTTATGGTGATGTTCGGTGCCGTAGCTGCATCAGGCATTAATATTCTTTCATCTATTCACCTTGATCGCCGAGCATTATTAATTATTGCCATCTCACTTGCATTAGGTTTGGGTGTTGCTCAAGTTCCCCAAATTTTAGAGCATCTTCCAGAATTATTTAAAAATATTTTTAGCTCTGGCGTGGCAACAGGTGGTATAGCAGCATTAATTTTAAATGTTGTGCTTCCTGAAACGCATAAATAACTTTTAATTTTGATTACTGCCCAGCTCCCACTGGGCATTCTTCTTCATGAGAGATGTACATGGATCCTAGAAGTGAAGTGGTATTAAGACAGCAAGACTATTTGAAAGGTAGTATCTTGTTAATTAATGCACCGAATGATGCCTTAGTCAGTCAATTACCAGCTGGGACTGATGCGTCAGTCTGGACATGGAACCATGCCGACTATCAAGGATTTATAAATAGTGGAACAAAAGCTCACTTCTCAGTTGAGTTTCCCTCACAAGAATTCGACCAAGCAATTATTTTTGTTCCAAAATCTAAAGAACTCTTAAATTACATATTACATGTAGTGATGAGCCATCTTAAAACCAATCAATCTGTTTTTTTAGTCGGTGAAAAAAAAGGTGGCGTAGAAAGAGCCGCCAAACAATTACAAAGCTTTGGCAAAGTACTAAAACTTGATAGTGCACGTCACTGTCAGCTATGGCACTTAAAGATTGAGAAAACAGAACAAATTAAACCTCTAGAAAAATGGCTTAAAACCTATACTGTTCAGGTTAATGAACAAGAGCTTACGATTTGTGCCCTCCCCGGTGTTTTTAGCCAAAATCATCTAGATGTCGGAACTGCTGTTTTACTCCCTTATCTTAATCAGGTGAAATCAGGTAGAATTGCCGACTTCGGGTGTGGTGCTGGAATTATCAGTTGCTATTTGGCAAAAATAAATTCAAGTAATATTATTCATGCCCTAGATATTGATGCTTTCGCTTTACGGTCAACGGAAATGACTTTTAGTCGAAATGGAATAGGTTCAGACCAGTTGAGATTGCAGCCTGTCATAGGTATTGCAGACGCTCCAACAGAACTCGATGCCATTGTCAGTAATCCTCCTTTCCATCAAGGTATTCATACCAACTATGATGCAAGTGAAGGACTCTGCCAAAACGCTAAAAAACATTTAAAGGCATCAGGTGAGCTATGGATTGTAGCAAACCGTTTTTTAAACTATCCGATCTTAATTGAGAAGCACTTTGGTCAGTGCCAGATTAAAACTGATCTTCAAGGCTTTAAGGTGTTATATGCCTGTGCATAACAAACTATGTAAGGAATCTCCATGAGCGAAACACATGCTCCTGAAAAACTCCAGCGTAAGCTTGGAGCTCGTCATCTGAATATGATCGCCATTGGTGGTTCCATTGGTACAGGCCTCTTCCTTGCTTCTGGATCGACCATTGCAAATGCTGGCCCGGGTGGAGCACTACTCGCCTATTCTCTTATTGGTATTATGATTTACTTCTTAATGACCAGTCTAGGTGAGCTTGCAACCCACAATCCAACTTCTGGAGCTTTTTTTACATATGGTAGTCGTTATGTCGAAGAAGGCTTTGGCTTCGCTTTAGGTTGGAACTACTGGTATAACTGGGCAATTACAGTTGCATTCGAACTTGTTGCGGTTCAGTTTATTATGAAGTTCTGGTTCCCTGATATTCCAGGGTTTTACTGGAGTGCCCTGTTCCTCATCGTAATTTTTGCAATCAATGCCATGACAGTAAAAGGATTCGGCGAAAGCGAATTCTGGTTCTCAATGGTAAAAGTGATCGCAATCGTTGCCTTTATTATCATTGGCTTAGCCATGATCATTAAAATTATGCTAACTCCAGGTGTCGCAGCTTTTGGAAACTGGACCTATAAAGAAGCACCTTTTGTTGGTGGTTTACAGGCCATGATCGGTGTAGCAATGATTGCCGGATTCTCCTTCCAAGGGACTGAAATGGTGGGGGTTGCTGCTGGTGAATCTAAAGATCCAAAGAAAACGATTCCACTTGCAATCAAACAGATTTTCTGGCGAATCTTATTATTTTATATCTTATGTATCTTCATTATCGGTACGCTAATTGCCTATGATGACCCAAATTTATTACAAGCTGCTACCACTGAAAATGTTGCACTTTCTCCGTTTACATTGCTCTATGAAAGAGTTGGCTTTGCTTTTGCAGCTGGTTTAATGAATGCTGTCATTCTTACTGCTATTTTGTCAGCAGGTAACTCAGGCATGTATTCATCAACTCGTATGTTATTTAAAATGGCTCAGGAAGGTCGTGCACCAAAGTGGTTTGCAAAACTTGATGGTCGTGGCGTTCCAATGAATGCACTATATGCCACCACATTTATTGCCGCTTTTTGTTTCTTGACAACGTTTATTGGTGAAAAACAAGTCTTTAACTGGCTACTGAATATGTCAGGGATGTGTGGTTTCATTGTCTGGCTGGGCATTGCTATTTCACACTATCGTTTCCGTAAAGGTTATATTGCTCAAGGATATAAATTAGAAGATTTAGCATATCGCGCCAAATTTTTCCCATTTGCTCCTTGGTTTGCATTTATTCTCTGTTCAATCATCATCTTAGGACAGAACTATCAAGCCATTTTAGGTGGAAAAATTGACTGGTTAGGCCTACTTTCAACTTATATTAGTTTGCCATTATTCTTAATTATTTGGTTAGGCTATAAGTGGAAAAATAAAACTAAACTGATCGCTTATGATCAAATGAATGTGAAGCCAGAGCAAGACTAAGAATCGGTAATTAAAAGTAAATCAGAGATCAAAAGCTTGATCTTTGATTAAAAAAGCGTAAAATGCCGTTCAGATTTTCAACGGCGCTTTTAAATAAGGAGGACATCATGCCAACACTACAAGGTAAAACAGATTAAATAATTTGGCACGATGTCAGCTCACGGACAAGTGTACAAATTCACTTCACTTGTCCGAATGCTCAAATTTAAGACCTAGCATTCGCTAGGTTTTTTTATGCCTGCTCGGACAAAAATAAGAGAAAAATTATGGGCATACAAAAAATATTAAATGAGGAAGCACTTTACGGTGTTCCCGTTAAAATTTTCACTCAAGATATAGATAGTGAAAGTATCGAACAACTCAAGAAAATAGCACAGCTGCAATTTATATATTCACATATTGCTGTTATGCCAGATGTTCACGTAGGAAAAGGTGCGACTGTAGGCAGTGTTATTCCAACTAAACATGCCATTATCCCAGCTGCTGTAGGTGTAGATATTGGCTGTGGAATGAATGCAATTCGCTTAAGTCTAAAGGCCTCGCAATTGCCTGATAACTTAAGTCGTTTACGCGATGCAATCGAACGTAAAGTACCAGTCGGATTTGCTTTGCATAAACAAGTTAAAGCAAAAGCTTCTAGCATTATTCCACTTGAAAAACGCTTAGAGCCTATTATCAAAAAGCATCCTGGACTTGTTCGAATGCTTCGACAATTTGATGCAACATGGCAAAAGCAACTTGGTACTTTAGGTGGTGGCAACCACTTTATCGAGCTATGTATTGATGAAAATCAAGACGTATGGGTAATGCTACATTCAGGTAGCCGAGGACTGGGTAACGTTATTGGCACTTATTTTATTGAATTAGCCAAGAAAGAAGCACAACATCGTTTTGGTCACGTACCAGATAAAGACTTAAGTTATTTTACCGAAGGCTCAAACAGTTTTGATGATTATGTAGAAGCTGTAGAGTGGGCCCAAGAATATGCTTTTGAAAATCGCAAGGAAATGATGCGTTTAATTTTAGAAGCGATTCGCCCACTTCTACCCTCGTTTCAAATGACCAAAGAGGCTATTAATTGTCATCATAATTATGTAAGCCGTGAAACACATTTCGGTGAAAGTTTATTGATTACCCGAAAAGGTGCAATTCGAGCAGGCTTAGATGAATTAGGCATTATTCCAGGTTCAATGGGAGCACGCTCTTATATCGTCAGAGGTAAAGCAAACCCCGAGTCATTTTGTTCTTGTTCTCATGGAGCCGGTCGCAAGATGAGTCGAAGCAAGGCAAAAACTCTTTTTAACCAGCAAGATCTTATTGAACAAACCCAAGGTATTGAATGCCGCAAAGACAGTGGTGTTGTCGATGAAATCCCAAGTGCTTATAAAGATATTGATGAAGTCATGGCAAATCAGGCTGACCTCATTGAAGTTGTTCACACACTTAAACAAGTTTTATGTATTAAAGGTTAAAACATGAAAATTAAAGAAATGCCAAAAATCAAAGTCCGTAATCAAGTAGCTCTTTCCCCTTTACTGCACAAAGGTGGAATGCATGAAACGGAGAAACCTCGTGCTCAACATCGTAGAGATAGACAAGATGCTAAACAGCAATTAAGAAAAGGTGATTGGTAAATAATTTAGACCAAGATCGAAAGTAATTATTATTAAGGAGATATAGAAATGACTAAATATTTTAAAAATCGCAATAAAAAAAGCGACTCTAACGAGTCGCTTTTTTACTGTTCAAGAACCCAAATTATTGAGCTGCTGCAGGAGCTGCCGCTTCTTGACCAGGTTGAACAACTACAGTACGGCTACCAGTGATTGTCGCGAATACACGACGGTTCATAGCACGACCTTCTTTAGTTTTGTTGTCAGCAATCGGTTGATCCCAAGCGAAACCTTGAGTAGACAAACGAGATGCATCAACGTTGTATTCGTTTACAAGAGCTGATTTAACAGAGTTAGCACGAGCTAAAGATAAACGTTCGTTTAACTTACGTGGACCAGTGTTATCTGTGTGACCTTCGATACGTGCAGTAGCGTTAGGGTATTCAGTTAACTTCTCAGCAACTTTAGCGATTTCTGGCTTGTATTGGTCTTTGATGTTTGATTTGTTAGTATCAAAGAACACACGAAGTTCCATGTTAAGGTCTTCAGTTAACTCTTGTGGTTGTGGAGCAACTGGAGTTGGTTCAACTGGAGCAACTTCTACTACAGGAGCAGCAGGCTTCAAGTGACCACCAAGAACTACGTTTAAACCAGCAAGAGCTGTATAGTTCCAGAATTTTTCGTCAAAGTTATAAGTACCACGAGCTTCTGTACGAAGAGATAAAGCATCGTTTAAGCGCCAGAAAGCACCAAAACCAGCATTACCTAAAGTACCTTCTTCATCGTTATGGTACGCAAGATCAGGAATCTCGTATTTGTAGTGACCAGCACCTAACAATACGTATGGCTTGATTTTGCTGTCATAGTTTTTAGTGATTAAATCAGAAGTAACATAGAAGTTACCGTTGATTTGTTTTTGTTTGTATTCAGCGCCAGCAGCAAGACCGTCTACATCACCTTTAACTTGGTTATATTCAGCTTCGAAACCCAACCATGGAGTTAACTCAATACCAAGAGCTGCACCAACGAATAAATCGTCTTGTAGTTCAGGTCCGTTAGTTAACTCGCCATCTTTACCGCCATTGTTGTGTTGAGTGTCTTGGAAAGTGTAACCAAGCAATAATGGTGTAACAGTTACGCCAGCATTAGCAGCAGCTAATGGAGCAGCAACAAGCATAGCAAGTGCAATACGACTCAATTTCATGGATATCCTCCAGAGATAACAATTGTTGTTCAAGCTCAGCCTAAATTTATTGGCCCCTGAGATATTTTTACCCCAGTATTATTTTTAAGCTATTCACATTTGAATCATACAAACACTTGATAGACTTTCCAAGTGCTTGATAATTTTAATCAAGTAAATTATTGACAAAATTACTTACAATTTCCGTTGTAATTCGGTAATTTTTTACTCAACTAGCAAATATGAACAACTTCTTTCTTTCGCTTAGGGTGATTTTACCAGTATTCTAGCGTCCTGATAACCTTTATTTAATTTTGTGTTTCCTCATTATAAAAATTCATATAAATCATTGATAGAACGCATAAAATCAAAATATTTCTTTATATATTAAGGAATTTTAATGTTTAAATCTCCCGGTTTCACATTGATGGAACTCATTATAACGCTCGCAATTCTTATGATTATGTTCGCCCTAGCCCTTCCTTTATACCACCAATTTATGGCTTCAATGGAATTAAAAAACACGCCTCAACTACTCACAATTCATATACAAAAAGCCAAATACGACGCAATTCTACGACATAAGAGTGTCGTACTTTGCCCAAGTGTTGATTTGTCTATATGTAATAGTAATTGGGATACAAGGCTTATAAGCTTTGTAGACACAAATCATAATCTACAAAGAGAAAGCAACGAAGAAATATTAACCAATATTGAACTTAATCATCATTATGGTTCTTTGAAATTTCAAAAATTCGGCAAAAAATTAAATAGTATCGTATTTCAGGGAGATACCGGACTTCCACGTGAGTCTAACGGCAGTTTTACTTATTGTTCTTATAATCAGCTTAAAAATTTTAAATTAGTTCTTAGCAAAATGGGGCATGTACGCCTAGAAGAACTTCAAAATTGTTAGAACTCTACAGTCTAATACAGAATCCAAGCCATCCCCCATTTTGCAATATACTGCTTAAGTTTTAATGTTTTCTTAATTTGAGATAAAGAACAATCGGAGATTACAACAATGACTGATATCGTAATTGTTAATGGTGCTCGTACTGCCATGGGTGGTTTTCAAGGATCACTATCAGGACTTACAGCGCCTGAATTAGGTGCTGTAACGATTAAAGAAGCAATCGCACGAGCAGGTTTACAACCTACTGATGTCGAAGAAGTCATTATGGGTTGTGTTCTTCCTGCTGGCTTAAAACAAGGTCCTGCTCGTCAAGCAATGCGCAAAGCTGGTTTACCTGATTCTACAGGTGCTGTGACGATTAATAAGCTTTGTGGCTCTGGCATGAAAGCCGTGATGCAAGCAACCGACATGATTAAAGCAGGCAGTGCTGAAATTGTTGTTGCCGGCGGTATGGAGTCTATGACAAATGCACCTTATGTTTTACCAAAAGCACGTGCCGGCTATCGTATGGGCCATGGTGAAATTAAGGATCATATGTTTCTTGATGGACTTGAAGATGCTGAAACTGGTCGCTTAATGGGTTCTTTTGCTCAAGATATGGCCAATACTCGTGGCTATACACGCGAGCAAATGGATGACTTTGCAATTCGCTCTTTGAAACGTGCTCAAACAGCAATTACCGAAGGTTATTTCAAAGATGAAATTGTTTCGGTTACCGTGCCTAGTCGCAAAGGTGAGGTCGTTGTTGATCAAGATGAACAACCTCTAAATGCAAAAATTGACAAAATTCCTTCGCTTAAACCAGCTTTTGCAAAAGACGGTACAATTACCGCAGCAAATGCAAGCTCTATTTCAGATGGTGCATCTGCATTAGTATTAACTTCAAGTGAGGTTGCTACTCAACGTGGTTTACAGCCACTGGCAAAAATTATTGCAACAGCTTCAAACTCTCAACATCCTTCAGAATTTACAATTGCCCCTGTTGGTGCTATTGAAAAAGTTCTTAAAAAAGCGGGTTGGAATGCGCAAGATGTTGACCTATGGGAAATTAACGAAGCTTTTGCCATGGTTACCATGTGCCCAATTGATGATTTCAAACTTGATGCTGAAAAAGTCAATATCAATGGTGGTGCTTGTGCCCTAGGTCATCCAGTAGGTTCTACAGGTTCTCGTATTATTCTCACGCTGATTCATGCACTGAAACGTACTGGTGGAAAAAAAGGTATTGCAGCACTTTGTATTGGCGGTGGTGAAGCAACAGCCGTTGCGATTGAACTTATTTAATTAAAATTAACTATTTTAAAATCCCACTTCGGTGGGATTTTTTTATGAAAAAACTACAAAAAATGACCCACAAAATCACTTTTAAGTTTTAACTTATTCTTTTAAACGAAAACAACAATGGACAATAACAATGCAACTCAATCACTACCTCAATTTCCAAGGTCAGGCAGAGCAAGCCTTTAATTTTTATAAATCAGTTTTTGGTGGCGAGTTCGCCATGTTGAGTCGCTATGGTGATATGCCACCGTCAGAAGGTGTGACATTATCTGAAGCGGACAAAAATCTGGTTCTTCATGTTTCTCTACCTATCAATAAATACACTGTACTTATGGCATCAGATACAAATGATCAATTCTGTGCGCCTAACAGTGTTTTTACCCAAGGCAATAATCACTACATCGCAATTAATCTTGAAAAGGACGAGCAAGAAAAAGCTAAACAACTTTTTGATGCTCTATCTGTAAATGGTCAAATTGAAATGCCTCTAGAAAAAACGTTCTGGGGGGCATTATACGGAGCGTTTACCGATCAATTTGGTATAAAGTGGATGGTTAACTGCCAACTTGATACATAATTTTCAATATAAAAAAATCCCGCAAATTGCGGGATTTTTTTATTTCAGGATTTATTGAGCACCTGTTTGATAACTCGCTTCTGGCACACCAGTTGAAGCTTGATACGGATTGGTAAAGTCTTGCAAACCTGCCGCAGCCTCTTGTACGTCTTTGCCTTCTTTTACGACAAAGCTATCAAAACCAGAACGCTTTAAGTAGTTTAAAACATCCTTAAACACATCACCTATTGCTCGCAGTTCACCTTGGAAACCTTGGCGACGTAATAGTGCAGCAAATGAGTAACCACGCCCATCACCAAAGCCAGCAAATTCAATAAAGATTGCATCAAGTTCATTTAATGGAAATGTATGATCTTCAGGTGAATCATTCACAGTTACATACAAAGCTTTTTTGCCTTGAACGTTAGCTAATTGGTCTAGTTGAGCTGTTGTTACCACAACATCACCTTGAGGAACTACACCATCTTCAGCAATGATTTGATAAGTATTATCTGCAATCGTGCCATCTTTATAAAGCACTGGTAGAGCTGTATTAAGCATATGCACGCTCCTTAAATGGTTGAATTCCTACACGGCGATATGTATCAACAAAACGCTCACCTTCAGTACGCAAATCAAGGTAAGTATTTAATACTTCTTCGATTACATCTGGCACAGCATCTGCTGCAAATGATGGCCCTAAGATGTCACCGATTGATGCATCATGGTCAGAATTACCACCTAATGTAATTTGATAGAATTCAGCGCCTTTCTTATCTACACCTAAAATCCCGATGTTACCTACGTGGTGATGACCACAAGCATTCATACAACCAGAGATATTTAGATCTAAATGACCAAGATCATAAACTTTATCTAAGTCATCGAAACGACGTGTAATCGCTTCAGCAATTGGAATTGATTTCGCATTTGCAAGTGAACAGAAATCACCGCCCGGGCAACTAATAATATCGGTAATAAAACCAATATGTGCACGTGCCATATTTTGTTGCTCAAGCGCTTGCCATACATCGAACAAATCTTTTTGAGGCACATCTGCCAAAGCAATGTTTTGTTCGTGAGTCGTGCGAAGTTCACCGAAAGTATATTTATCAGCAAGGTCTGCAATAAAGTTCATTTCTTCGGTGGTCATATCACCCGGTGCAATACCTGCACGTTTTAGAGAAATCGTAACAATACGATAGCCCTTCACTTTATGCGCGTGCGTGTTGATATTGAACCATTGCTTGAATTTTGGATGCTCAGCAAATAAAGCAGTGAAGTCTTCATCTGCCAAATCTTGATAGTCAAATGGAATGAACTCTTCATCCAATTTTTTCAAGATTTCTGGCTGAATTCTTAATGATTCACGTGTATGTTCAAATTCAGCTTCAACTTTCTGTGCAAACACTTCAGGAGTTAATGCTTTAACAAGAATTTTGATACGTGCTTTATATTTGTTATCACGACGGCCATGCAAGTTATAAACACGTAAAACAGCTTCTAAGTAAGCAATTAAATCTTCACGCGGTAAAAACTCACGAATAACGCTACCAATGATTGGAGTACGGCCTAAACCACCACCAGCCATAATTTTATAGCCGATTTCACCCGCTTCATTACGCACGATGTAAACACCAATATCGTGGAATGCAGTTGCCGCACGATCTTTTTCTTCAAGCGCAGAAACTGCGATTTTGAACTTACGTGGCAAGAATGCAAATTCTGGGTGGAATGTACTCCACTGACGAATCAATTCACATGTTGGACGTGGGTCTGCAATTTCACCAGCAACTACACCTGCATATTGGTCAGTTGTTGTGTTACGAATACAGTTACCACTAGTTTGAATAGCATGCATTTGTACAGTTGCAAGTTCAGCCAAAATATCTGGCACATCTTCAAGTGCAGGCCAGTTCAACTGGATGTTTTGACGTGTAGATACGTGTGCATAACCACGGTCATAAGCAGTTGAAACTTCAGCAACTTTACGTAATTGCTTAGAATTCATTAAGCCATACGGCACAGCAATACGCAGCATAGGCGCATAGCGTTGCACATATAAACCATTTTGCAAACGTAACGGACGATATTCATCTTCAGAAAGTTTGCCAGCTAAATAGCGTTCAGTCTGATCGCGGAACTGAGCAACTCGTTCATTAACCAGCTGCTGGTCGAAATCGGTATATAAATACATGGCGTATGGCTAGTAGATTCATTATTAAGGCGGATAGCATAGCGAGCTTTCATTCATCAATAAAATGCTTTTTTTGCATATTTAATAACGGTTTTATTGATAAGCTTTAATATAAATCGACATAAAAAAGCCCGGATAAATCCAGGCCCTTTCTATAAAAACTTTTTATTTGTTATCTGGTAAGGCATAGGCCACTAAATAGTCGCCCATTTTTGTACCAAATGAACCATGACCACCAGCCATGATTACAACATATTGCTTACCATTGATTTCATAAGTCATTGGTGTTGCTTGTCCACCCGCTGGTAAACGTGCTTCCCAAAGTTTCTTACCATTAGTAACGTTAAACGCACGTAAGTAGTTATCTTGAGTTGCACCAACAAACATGACATTACCGGCAGTAGAAATTGAACCACCTAAACCAGGCACACCAATTTTCACAGCTGGTAACTGGAACAAGTTCGGTAAGCTGTCACGAATTGTACCAATACGTTTTTTCCATACCACTTCATGAGTTTTCAAATCAACGCCAGCTACATAGCCCCAAGCTGGTTGTTTACAAGGTAAACCAAGCGGAGATAAGAATGCGCTAATTTCAACACCATAAGGTACGCCGTACATCGGTTGTACGCCCTGCTCAGTTCCCGCACCCTTTGCAGTTTGTGCACGGTTTGGATCGGCAGGAATTAAACGACTGACGAATGGCAAACCAATCGGGTTCATTACAGCAACCTGACGGTCAGGGTTAACTGACATACCGCCCCATTCAAACACACCCAAGTTACCAGGGAAAACTAAAGTACCGTTTTCAGATGGTGGAGTATAAATCCCATCGTAATTTAGACGTTTGAAAGATACACGACACATGAGCTGATCAAGCATAGTAGCACCCCACATATCTTTATCAGTCAATTTATCTTGTGGAGCTAGGTTCAAGTCAGAGAATGGCTGAGTTTTAGAATAATGCTCGCCTTTAGTTTGTGGTCCACGTTTAACTGTTTGTGGAACTGGTTTTTCAGTTACAGGAACAATTGGTTGACCATTACGGCGATCAAGAACAAAGGCATTACCTGTTTTAGTCAATACATAGATTGCAGGAACAGTTTGACCAGCTTTGTTTTTGATATCAGCTAAAGATGGTTGTGACGGTACGTCCATATCCCATAAATCATGATGGGTTGTCTGGAAGTTCCACACTAATTTACCAGTTGAAGCATTAATCGCTAACATCGAGTTCGCATAACGCTCTTTCAACTCGGTACGGTCACCACCCCAGATATCTGGAGTACCTACACCTGTTGGAACATAAACGATATCAAGTTTAGCATCGTATGCTAAAGGAGCCCACGCATTTGGTGAGTTATGAACGAAATTCGTACCTTCGCCCGGCATTGCATTTGGATCTGCTGCGCCTGTATCAAATACCCAAAGAAGTTTACCAGTGTTAACGTCGTATCCACGAATTACACCAGATGGTTCTTTATTTGAGTAGTTATCTGTTACCGAACCAGCAATAACAACTGTTGAACCAGTCACGATACCAGGAGATGTTGGGTTGTAACCACCTGGGTAAGCATATGGCATAAACTCTTGCAAGTTCACTTCACCATTTTTACCAAAGTCAGTACATGCTTTACCAGTGTCAGCATTCACCGCAACTAAACGGCCGTCATTCACAGGAACAAAGACTTTACGCGGACATTGTGTAGAGTCAGATTTCTTGCTTTGAAGACTCGTTGCAAACTCAGTTGTGTTGTTTGCATCGTAGTACATCACACCACGACAAGTTAAATGCTGGAATGATTTATCCGTTTTAAGCTTCGGATCAAAACGCCATTTTTCTTTACCTGTAGCAGGATCAATCGAGATTAATTGCTGATGAGCTGTACAGATAAACATGTTATTACCGATTTTAATCGGTGTAACCTGATTGGTTGTTTCGCCAGAATCGTTATCTGTCTTAAGATCGCCAGTACGTAAAGTCCAAGCAACTTTCAAATCTTTTACGTTTTGATCATTAATCTGTTTTAACGGAGAATAACGTACACCTGCCTGAGTACGACCATACGCTGGCCAATCACTTTCAGCAACACCAGGCACGGCTTGAGCAGTTTCTGGTTGAGGTGTCTTGATTTCACCATTAATTTCTTGCGGATCGTTGAAGATAGAATAAACCATCAACAAGATTGCAATTGCTAGAGTTGAAGATAAGGCAACTTTACTTGATCCAAGGTTGCTGATTCCACGAGTTACGGCTGGAACCAATAACCATAAACCAAGAATACCTAAAATATCTAAACGAGGTGCAAGCGCCCAGAAGTCTGTTCCAACTTCCCAGACACCCCAAATAATGGTACCTAGCATTAAAGCAGCGTACACCCACAATGCTGTAGATGCGCGCTTATAGAGTTGCCATGCAACAATCAGGAGTAATACACCAGTAATAATATAGTAAATTGAACCGCCTAATGTAGCGAGCCAAATACCTCCAATTAACAGGAATAACGCTAATAACCCAATAATAATTACGGTAAAAGTCGTTAAACCTGATCTTGAAGTAGGTTGAGTCATAAACCACCTCTTATCAATCATCATTTTTATCGGAAAGATAGGCCAAGCTTTTCATCAAAAATCGACCTATCGATACATCTAAAACAAAACTCAGGCATAAAGAAAAAACGGAAGGTCAGGATTATTCAATCAATGATTTAGCCCTCGACAATCCGTTTTTCAGAGTAATTACGCTTAGAATGCAGTTGAGAATTTAATACCGCCTACCCAAGTGTTATCACCATTTTTTAATGCACCAACATGACGAACATATTGCACATTTGGACGGATAGTTAGCCAGTTTGTCGCATGAATACCGTAGTAAAGCTCGGTATTGTATTCAGTGTCGTATTCTTTATTTTGGACATCGTTCCAATCATCGTTGATATGGATACGCGCAACACCTAATGCCAACTCATCTTGAGGACGTTGATTGAGCAAACCTTTATAGACTAAGCCTACATTTTGCATGTTATCAATTTTGTTGGTATCAGAGTCGTGGAACGTCAGGTTCACAAATCCAGTCAAACCACGGTCTGTTTGATCAGCAGGCTGGAATAATTTTTGTTTTGCAGTTACCCATACACCTTGCTTATGAGATGTTTGAGCCTTATTTGTAATTTCTTCGGCATCAGCAGTGCTGTAGTAATACCCTAAACGGTATTCACCAGCCATACTTTGAGCGCCTAATTTAGGTGACCAAACTACTTCCGCAGGAATAATTGCCCCATGTGAACCATCAGTACTTAGGTTAAAACCTTTTCCTCGGTCCAGATTTTCTGGGTTATATTCATATACACCAACTTGGGTATATAAGTCGGGTTGCAAGTTATATTTAACGCGCATTGCCCATTGGCTGACTGGCCAGTTATACCACTGATCACCAACCCAGTTACCAACCTGCGAACCACAAAGCGCCAAGTTCTGGAAATCACAGTCAAAACTATTAAAGTCTTCACCTTCACCAAAACGACCGACTTTCACGTCTAACTTCTGATCAAGAAATTTTTTCTTGATCCACAAATCGGTTAAACGCCAAGTTTGCTCACGCCCCCACACTTCTTGTACCGAGCTTAAATGCCCCGCTAAAGCTGGTGAATGTTCAGAAAGTGATTGCCCATCACGATAAGTTAATGTGATTTGAGCTTCAGTATCTTGCCACCCTAAAATTTTGTTTAAATCAAAATGAGTTCCTAAAGCAAGTTGCCCCGTATAAGCACTACCATGCGTTGATGTATTTTTTGAATCTAAAATACCGGCATATTCGCCGGTATATCCAAAAGAAAAATCATAACCTTGTGCTTGTAACGCGGTGCGTTGACCGTTCCAATCACCCAACATCCACGGACTATTTGGGTCGAATGCAGCAGCAGCTTGTGCGTGCTGTATGAAAAGAGTAATTGATAAAACGGATAAACAGGAAGCCATCAAGGATTTATGTGTTTTCATGTTTACATACCTTTTATGTCTTTGTTTATAAAGGGTACGCTAATTTTATGTAAAGAAATTATTCAAAATGTTAATCAATTGATTAATCTAATAATAATCTTAATACACAGTGTCTAAGAAATGGCCTCACCTCTTTACCATTGCCCTTCACCAAGTTTTTGACCTATAAAGGAATATCTCATTTTTGATCTTGAAAACTTAATTGGGCAAGCCAACTGTGGTTCTGTATCTGCTGTATTATTCTGCAAAGGAACATCCACAATCCATCCACGTTGTTGTGCTAAGGGCGAATTTAATGACTCAGTGAGACTTAAAACAGGTTCTACACACACATCAATGTTTGCAAAAATTTCATGCCACTCTTTAAATGTTTTGCTTTTAATTTTTTCTTGAATTGCTTGTTTAACTTCTTTCCGATCTTCGGCATCTAATGAAGCACCCTTTTGTAATAATAGGGGCAGATCAAGCGCTATGGATAACCCTGACATAAATTGTGGTTCAAGACTACCAATTGAAAGATAACGACCATCTTGGGTCATATAATAGTCATAGAAAATCCCACCATTGAGCATGCCATGCTCTGGAGCCTGCTCGACTTGTGCAGCGAGTGTGGCTGATGCAGCCATACTATTTAAGCTAGCAACACAATCGGTCATGGAAATATCAATATATTGCCCCATACCACTACGCCCGCGTTCAACCACCGCCGCTAAAATAGCAATAACTGCATGAAGTGAACCACCTGCAATATCTGCAACTTGAATACCGAGTGGCGGTGGACCACTGTCTTGTCGGCCGCTATACCCAGCAATACCAGCTAAAGCTAAATAGTTAATGTCATGCCCTGCTCTATCTTTATAGCTTCCTGTTTGTCCATAACCTGTAATTGAGCAGTAAATTAAGCGCGGATTAATTTCGGCAAGTGTTGAATAATCTAATCCTAGACGGCGCATGACGTCAGGTCGAAACTGCTCTATGACAATATCGAACTCGGAAATTTTGGCTTTAATTAATTCGATACTTGCCGGATCTTTTAAATCGAGAACAATCGACTGTTTATTTCGGTTTAAATAACTATGTGCTGTTGCTTGCCCATTTGCATAGGGCGGCATGATCCGAATTAAATCTGGACGCGATGGAGATTCGATATGGATGACTTCTGCCCCCATATCGGCTAGATACATTGTGGCAAAAGGTCCGGGTAAGAGTGTCGAGAAATCGAGAACTTTAAGTCCATTTAATGCTGTCGTCATCGTTTTTTAACCACTATTATTCATATTTTCTTTTATATTAGTTAAGCAAATATTCTAAAACAATGTCATGTTCAGCCATTTACCTTGATCATTTCGGCAATTTAACATGTAAAAAGTGCTTTTACACTGTTGTAAATCGCCAATTTATTTTTTTAGACGGTCATTTAGGTCAATTTAAAGTGAACATCAAAGAGACTGAAGGATTCAATATGAGTCGCGATACGATTAGCATCCACTTCGTGAATGCGGCTTTGACAGGCGTAAAACGCCTTGGCATGGATGTCGAGACGTTACTTTCACATGTGGGTATCGAAGCGGAACTATTACGTCAACCTAAAGCTCGAATCTCGCCAGAACAATACACTCGTTTTATAAAAATGTTGTGGATGGTCACACAAGATGAACACGTTGGTTTTGATGTACAGCCACGTCGTTTGGGCACTTTTGCCATTATGTGTCAGTTGATTATTCATGCAAAAACCTTGGGCCAAGCCCTTGAACTCTCATCTCAATTTTACAAATTATTCGGTGATGAATGGTCTGTAAGCCTAGAGCGTGACAAACATGAAGCACGTTTAGTTCCACTCATTCCAAAAACATTAGATCCGGACCATTTCATTACTGAAAGTATGTTAATGATTTGGCATGGTTTGGCATCTTGGCTGATTGAACGTCGTTTACCTTTAGAACGTGTTCATTTTAGCTATCCACGTCCTGCCCATGCAGATGAATATGATGCATTATTTTTTGCACCGGTCATGCAGTTTGATGCACCGCGTACTGAAATTACTTTTGCAGCCGATTATCTTGACTTACCAATCCGCCAAGATGAAAAAACGCTAGAAGAGTTCTTAAAAGCAGCTCCTGCTCAGCTTTTAGTAAAATTCAAAAACACCAACTCGCTGACTTCTCGTATTCGTGACGTACTCAAAAGTCAGATTGGTGAAGAAATGCCAACGCTTAATGACGTTGCATCAATGTTGTACTTATCTCCTCAAACCTTACGCCGCCGCTTGGCTGCTGAAGGTAAAAGCTACCAAGGCGTGAAAGATGCCCTACGCCGAGATGCTGCTATTCATTTGTTACTCAATCCTGAATTAACACTTGAAGATGTTGCACAACAAGTTGGCTTTAGTGAAACCAGTACTTTCCATCGCGCATTTAAAAAATGGACAGGTGTGACCCCTGGTTTATACCGTCAGCTACACGGTTACCACTAATTCTTAAATCTCTTTAGTTTCACATTTAGCCCAAGTTCAACTTGGGCTTTTTTGTATCTCTATTGGCAAAAATCATCACCTGACTGGTGCGCTTATCGTCATTGCACTCGCTATTAAAACTAGTACACTCAAAACACAAATAAATTTTAAGCAATAAAAAAGGAACTGTTATGAGCGAGGCTTATATTATTGATGCCATTCGCACACCACGCGGAAAAGGAAAAAAAGACGGCTCTCTTTACGAAGTAAAACCAATTACCTTACTCACCACTTTATTAAATGAATTACAGCAGCGTCATCAACTCGATACGTCTAAAGTCGACGATATTGTTCTAGGTTGCGTAACGCCAATTGGTGATCAAGGTGGTGATATTGCTAAAACAGCAGCGATTGCAGCAGGTTGGAATGATGATGTTGCTGGGGTGCAAATCAATCGTTTTTGTGCTTCAGGTTTAGAAGCAGTCAACATGGCAGCAATGAAAGTTCGTTCGGGCTGGGAAGATTTAGTGGTTGCTGGTGGTGTTGAATCAATGTCACGCATTCCAATGGGCTCTGATGGTGGGCCATGGGCGTTAGACCCTGAAACAAACCTTAAGTCATCATTTGTTCCACAAGGTGTGGGGGCTGATCTCATTGCAACCTTAGATGGTTATAGCCGCGAAGATGTAGACACATTTGCAGTAAACTCTCAGCAAAAAGCCGCAGCAGCTCAGGCAAATGGCTATTTCGATCAATCAGTGGTTCCAGTAAAAGATCATTCTGGTGTGGTGATTTTAGAAAAAGATGAATTTATTAAAGGAAATACGACAGTTGAAGGACTGACTAAACTCAACCCAAGTTTTGAAATGATGGGACAAATGGGTTTTGATGCTGTTGCCTTACAAAAATATCCTGAAGCACAAAAAATCAATCATGTTCATCATGCAGGTAATTCATCAGGCATTGTTGATGGAGCTGCTGTTGTTTTATTGGCCTCAGAAAAAGCCGTGAAAGAACAAAACTTAAAACCACGTGCTAAAGTTTTGGCTACCGCACTCGTCGGTACAGATCCTACGATCATGCTGACTGGCCCTGCTCCTGCTGCACGTAAAGCGTTAGAAAAAGCAGGTCTAACCATTGATGATATTGACCTGTTTGAAGTCAACGAAGCCTTTGCAGCAGTTGTAATGCGTTTTATCAATGAACTCAATGTTCCACCAGAAAAAGTTAACGTAAATGGCGGTGCGATTGCTTTAGGCCATCCATTGGGTGCAACGGGTGCCATGATTTTAGGCACGCTACTTGATGAGCTTGAACGTCAAAATAAAAAGCGCGGTTTAGCGACGCTCTGTGTTGGTGGTGGTATGGGTATTGCCACCATTATTGAACGCATATAAAGATTAGGGATATAAAAGATGAGTGCAATCCAATACGAAAAAAATGCAGATAACATTGTCATTTTAACGCTTGATTCAACTGGTCAATCTGCAAACACCATGAATGCCGAGTTTCGTGACTCGCTTGATGAGGCAACGCAGAAACTTAAAGCAGAAACAGCACTTGCGGGCGTTATTTTCCGCTCAGCCAAAAAAACTTTCTTTGCTGGGGGCGATTTAGATGAGCTTATTCAAGTTCAGCCTGAACATGCCACTGATTTTTTCAACATGGTTGAAAAGTTAAAAGGCCATTTACGTACGATTGAAACTCTAGGTATTCCAGTCGTTGCGGCCTTAAATGGCACAGCCCTTGGTGGCGGTTGGGAAATTGCATTAAGCTGCCATCATCGTATCGCAATCAATGACCCCAAAAGTAAGTTCGGCCTACCTGAAGTCACTTTAGGCCTGTTACCGGGTGGCGGTGGTATTGTCCGCATGGTACGCCTACTTGGCTTACAAAATGCATTTCCTTTCTTAATGGAAGGCAAGCAATTTGGTGTCGATAAAGCAAAATCTTTAGGTTTAATCCATGACACTGCCGAAAACGAACAAGAGCTTTTAGATAAAGCGATCGCATGGGTAAAAGCCAATCCTAAGTCTCAACAACCTTTTGATGTGAAGGGTTATAAAATTCCGGGCGGCGATCCAAAGACTCCAGCTGTTGCTCAAGTTCTTGCTATCGCTCCAGCCATGTTAAGAGACAAAACCAAAGGTTGTTACCCTGCTCCTGAAGCAATTATGGCGGCAGCAGTCGAAGGCGCTCAGGTCGATGTCGATACAGCGTTACGCATCGAATCTCGCTACTTCACCCAACTCACCACGGGTCAAATCTCTAAAAATATGATCGGTACTTTCTGGCACGGTCTAAATGCAATTAAGTCTGGTGCTAGCCGCCCTGCCGATGTTGCAAAATGGCAAGCCACCAAAGTTGGTGTGTTAGGTGCAGGCATGATGGGCGCTGGTATTGCATATTCAACCGCAATTAAAGGCATTCCTGTTGTACTAAAAGATGTGTCTGTTGAAAATGCTGAAAAGGGCAAAGCCTATTCGCAAAAACTTCTAGATAAACGCGTTTCTCAAGGCCGTATGACCGCAGAAAAACGTGACCAAGTATTATCCCTCATTACAGCAACTGCCTCAGCACAAGACTTACAAGGCTGTGATATCATTATTGAAGCTGTATTTGAAAACCAAGAGCTCAAAGCCAAAGTTACTCAAGAAGCTGAACAATATTTAGCTGAAGGTGGAATCTTTGCATCAAATACTTCCACCCTACCAATCACAGGTTTGGCAACGGCGAGTAAAGATGCCCAGAAGTTTATTGGACTACATTTCTTTAGCCCAGTCGACAAAATGCAGTTAGTCGAGATTATTAAAGGTAAAAACACTTCAAGCGACACACTTGCTAAAGCCTACGACTTTGTACAACAAATTGGAAAAACGCCAATTGTTGTCAATGATAGCCGTGGCTTCTTTACCAGTCGTGTATTTGGTACTTTTATTCAAGAAGGTATGCGCTTACTTGCCGAAGGCGTTCATCCAGCTCGTATTGAAATGGCAGCGCTTAAAGCAGGCATGCCTGTTGGCCCCCTCGCTATTCAAGATGAAGTATCTTTAACCTTAACCGAACATGTTGCCAGTGAAGCACGTAAAGCGCTACAAGCTGAAGGGAAAGATTTGCCTAAGACCTCTGTCGATGAGGTCGTTCATACCATGATTCATGAGTTAAACCGTAAAGGTAAGGCGGCTGGAGCAGGTTTCTATGAATATCCAGAAAATGGTAAAAAGCACCTATGGGAAGGTTTAAACCGTTGGCAAAAAGATCACGATATTTCTGAACAAGATATGATCGATCGCATTCTGTTTGTACAGGCTTTAGATACCCTACGTTGTTATGAGGAAGGTGTCTTAGAGTCAGTTATTGATGCCAATGTCGGTTCAATCTTTGGTATTGGTTACGCTCCTTGGACCGGAGGTGCGATCCAGTTCCTGAATCAATACGGTACTGATAAAGCACAAAAACGAGCTGCAGAATTAGCTGCCAAATATGGTGAACGTTTTACACCTCCAACTTTGCTAAAAACAAACGCTGAGCAGAAACAAAATATTCAATAACTTAGACTTATTGGATATTTAAAAACTGCATAAACCTTACCCATATAAATATATTTTATTTATATGGGTTTTTCTTTATGACCTTTAAGATTTCAGCCTCCTGCCTAAATATGCTATAAATAGACTTCATTTTTGTGCTTCTAAAGCACATTCGAGAAATCCTTATGTCCGATAAAAATTCTTCCGAGTCAGCAATTTTAGGTTGGAAATTTGTTCTGATCGTTGGTGTTTTGAGTGCGATTTTCCTTGGCTTTTTCTATTTAGCGATGAGTAATGAACCTGACTATATGCCAGGGGCTCAGCGCAAAGCACAACAAGAGCAAATGCAGCAAAAAGCTGAAAATTCCACAGAGCAACACGCTCAACATAGTGACGACATGCCTGAAATGGATATGAAAGAACATCAGCACTCAACTCAGTAATTAGATATCAAATGACAGATTTTTCCCGTAATGCACTCGTTGTAGAGGGTGGAGGCATGCGTGGTGCCTTTACCAGTGGCGTACTTGATGCTTTTTTACAGCAACAGTTCAATCCTTTCGATCTATACGTTGGAGTATCATCTGGTTCAACCAACGTTGCAAACTACTTAGCAGGTCAACAAGGCCGCACTTTAACATTTTACACTGATCACTCCCTCCGTCCTGAATTTATCGATTACAAACGCTTTTTTAAAGGTGGTGATTTACTTGATTTAAAATGGATGTGGGAAATTGGTGAGCAAGAGCACCCACTTGACCAACAAAGTCTTTTCGCTAAAAATCCAGATTTTTATATGGTGTTGACGCATGCCAAAACAGGTCATGCAGAATATCTTCGTGCGGGTAAAGACAATTTGCTAAATGCGCTTCGTGCTTCTAGCTCAATTCCAGTTTTAACGCGTCATCCCGTCGACATTATGGGGGAACCTTATTTTGATGGTGGTGTTGCAGATGCCCTACCCGTTCGCTGGACGGCTCAGCAAAGTGATGTAAAAAAACTATTGGTTTTACGCACACGCCCGAAAAATTACTTTAAGGCGAGTAGTCGAGGCGATCAATTCCTAGCTAAATACGCGTTTAAACATCATTATGGTTTTGCAAACAGCTTACGTAGCCGTTGTGCTCGCTATAACGCTTCGGTCGATTTTGTTCGTGGTGAAAATCCAGAACAGCAAATTTTAGAAGTTTGCCCACCGCCACTTAAAAATATGGCTGGCCGTTTAACTACTAACCCGAAAAAGCTTCGTTACAGCTATGAAGTCGGCTTAGAAACAGGGCTACAGGCAATTGAAAGCTGGAATGCAATGAAATAAATCCAACTTGAGATTTCTAAAAAGAAGTCTCAATTTAACTCTAAAATCATATCAATATGTGGAATGCCACAGTCTTTGTAAACCTCACCTTGCACATGAAAACCTAAAGCTTCGTAAAAAGCTGTCACATAAGTTTGCGCAGAAAGCTTTAAATAAGGCAGTTTATGACGACGTGCATAGTCAATAATATGCTGCATTAAAATTTTACCAATACCCTGCTTTCGATAAGACACTAAAACAGCAACACGCCCTACGCTATGCTGTGGCAACAGACGTGCTGTAGCGATAGGCTGTTCTTTGTCATAAACAATAAAATGCAAAACTGTGGCATCCAAGTCGTCCCATTCATCTTCAGGTGCAATTCCCTGTTCTTGGATAAAGACTTGTTCACGGATGTATTTCGCATCTTGCTCAAGCTGTTCCCAACCACCCTCTACAATTTTATACATCCGCTCACCGCCCTAGCACTTGCAGCCAATATTTTCGATCGGCAATTGATCTTGTAACAACAATTCCAACGTTTGCTTTTTAATACCGTACATTTCTTTCAATGCTTGGATTTGAGCCATAATCTTGGCATCAGGTCCAGAAACGTTTTTGCGTTTCGTCGCCAAAATCATTTTATTTTTGCTGGTATGTTCAAGTGATACAAACTCAAAAACTTTAGTTTCATAGCCATACGCTTTTAAAAGTAATGCACGTAACGTATCGGTCAGCATTTCGGCTTGTTGCCCCGCATGAATACCAAACTGTAGCATTGGTTGTAACACTTCAGGACTATGTAATTGTGGGCGTAACTCTTTGTGACAACACGGCGCACACATAATCATTGAAGCGTTTAAACGAATTCCAGTATGAATAGCAAAGTCTGTTGCAATATCACACGCGTGTAAGGCAATCATAACGTCCAGTTTTTCTGGCTGATAACTACGGACGTCACCTTCAAAAAAGTCTAAGTGGTTAAAATGCACTTTGTCTGCAACATTCTGGCAAAACTCAACCAGATTCGGGCGCAATTCAACTCCAGTGATCAATGGTGTTTTTTGCTGCTCTTGCAAATAATCATATAACGCAAAAGTTAAATAACCTTTGCCCGAACCAAAATCGACAATCCGTAACTCTTGTTGAGATGCATCAATTTGCTCATAAGCACTCGCAAAGATTTCAATAAATTTATTAATCTGTTTCCATTTACGCGCCATGCTTGGAATGATTTGGCCTTTTTCATCGGTAATACCAAGCTCTTTTAAAAACGCATTGCCCTGCTGTACATAACGTTGCTTTTCACGATCATGTGCCTGAATCGTTTGTGTCGCATTTACTGCTTGCTTTTTACCCATATTCATTAGGGCTTTTTTCTTATTTTTCTTGAGTTGAATTTCTTGATTAGTTGAAAATAAGTTTGCTTGCTTACACTGTATGATTAACTGCTCAATCTGTTGCAAACCTTCTTCAAATGAATAATTTTTAGTCACATCTTGGGTAGTATGGTGATATAGAGCTGAAAGCTGTTTTTGGCCATGTAGCTCTACAACGCGGAAAGTGATTTTTTCCAGTTGCGCCAACTCTCCTTTATATTGGCTCAAGATCAATCGCTCAAAAGCTTGTTGGTCAAGCATTTGCTTGATTTCATGAAAGAATTGCTGTTCTTGCTCAAAGGAGAAAACCGACACGGATATACCTAAAAATGAAGACTCATATAAAATAGAAGTTTAAAGGGTCTAGGATTAAAAATAAAATAACTTTACGACTGTTTTGTATTTCTATACATTCGTATTTTTAATCAAAAAAAATTAAACTTATGAGTAAATCTGTGTTGGAAACTTACGATCCAAAAGAAGAACTATTTAATGCCTACAGCCATGGGGCTGGTATTATTATGGCCGTTATAGCTTCTATCTTTTTAATTATAAAGGGATCTTATCTTTCAACTGCTCAGTGGGTAGGTTTGTGGGTATACTCATTTAGTCTCATTTTGGTTTTCACCAGTTCTACACTCTATCACTTTGCTCAAACACAAAATCTACGCTACTGGTATAAGAAACTTGACCATACAGCCATTTATTATTTAATTGCTGGAACGTATACCCCCTTCTTAAGCATCGCAATTCCTACTACAAAAGCTCACTATCTGTTGATTGCACTTTGGGGCATCGCTGCAATTGGTACACTTTTCAAGTTAGTTTTTATTCACCGTTTTCAAAAAATTTCTTTGCTCGCTTATATTTTAATGGGATGGCTTGCTGTGTTTGTAATGGATGACATGCGCACTTATTTAAGTAAAGATGCATTGATTTTCTTGATCATTGGTGGCTTAGCTTATACGGTTGGAGCATTGTTTTACGCGTTAAAAAAGGTAAGATATACCCATGCGATCTGGCACATTTTTGTGCTTTTAGGTGCAGGAGCACATTTTCTTGCTATCTATTGGTACATAGTTTAGTTCATTTTTCACTCTTATTCAGTGATCCTGAAAGAGTCATGGATGATGTTCTTTCACGCTATTCTTTTAGAAAAAATACGTCTTTAAAAGGAATAGTAAATTAAAAATAAATTTTAACTGATATAAGGTTTTATATGGATTCAACCTCTGCGACTGCTGCTCCGGCAGTAGCCACTAATTCAAAAACACGGGTTTTGTTTGCAAGCTTAGTCGGTACAACCATTGAGTTCTTCGACTTTTATATCTATGCAACTGCTGCCGTTATTATTTTTCCTCACTTGTTTTTCCCTGCTAGTAGTGGCAGCGCCGCAGTCTTACAATCTTTAGCAACCTTCGCAATTGCCTTTATTGCCCGCCCCATCGGTGCAGCAATATTTGGACATTTAGGAGACCGTATTGGTCGGAAAGCCACATTGGTTGCAGCTTTACTGACCATGGGTATTTCAACAGTATGTATTGGTTTACTTCCTACCTATGCACACATCGGAATCTTCGCACCCCTACTATTGGCTGTATGCCGTTTAGGACAAGGGCTAGGCTTAGGTGGTGAATGGAGCGGTGCAGTATTACTCGCGACTGAAAATGCCCCTGAAGGTAAAAGAGCATGGTATGGCATGTTCCCACAACTTGGCGCTCCAATTGGATTTATTTTAGCAACGGGTTCATTTTTATTATTGAGCGCAACTATTCCTGAGCAGGCATTCATGCAATGGGGCTGGCGTATTCCATTTATTGCAAGTGCTGTATTAGTGATTGTGGGCTTATATATCCGTTTAAAACTACATGAAACTCCAGCATTCCAAAAAGTTTTAGATAAGCAAAAAGAAGTTAATATTCCATTTAAAGAAGTTATCACTAAACATTCGGGTAAGCTGATTCTTGGTACGATTGCAGCAATCTGTACGTTTGTCGTGTTCTATCTTACCACCGTATTTGCCTTAAACTGGGGAACGACTAAGCTTGGCTATGCACGTGGTGAGTTCTTAGAACTTCAACTCTTTGCAACCCTTTGCTTTGCTGCATTCATTCCTTTATCTGCTATTTTTGCAGAAAAATTTGGTCGTAAAACAACCTCTATTGGCGTCTGTATTGCTGCTGCGATTTTCGGCTTGTTCTTCTCTAGCATGTTAGAGTCTGGAAATACCTTAATCGTCTTCCTTTTCTTATGTACTGGCTTGGCGATTATGGGCTTGACCTATGGTCCGATTGGTACAGTTCTTTCTGAACTTTTCCCAACTTCAGTTCGTTACACAGGTTCAGCATTAACGTTTAACTTAGCAGGCATTTTTGGTGCATCATTTGCGCCACTTATTGCAACTAAGCTTGCTGAAACTTATGGTTTATATGCAGTTGGTTATTATCTTACTGCAGCATCACTTTTATCACTCATCGCTTTCTTACTTATTCGTGAAACGAAAAATGATGATGTGAATAATCAGATCTAAAAATTAGAAATTCTTATATAAAAAAGCCGGTTCAAAATTGAACCGGCTTTTTTTATAAATATATGATCTTAATTTATTGATGCTGGATTCGAAGGTGCAATGCTATTTGATACAGCAGGAGCTGTTACATTACTTGCTGCAACAGCAGCTGGTCCAGCAACAGCAGCTTCACCAATGAGTGCAACTTTTGCTTTTTCTTGGCTCTTCACAGATAAAGCAGGATTAGTTGCTACAATACGATTAATGTTTGCTGAGTTTGCCGGAGCAATCGCAGTCGTTTGTAAAATAATTGGGCGATTACCTGTGTTACCCAACGTATAGCGAATGCCTGTACGCGGGCTAATCACTGTAGTATTTTCTTGCTTCACCACAGCTTGAGCCGAAGTTGGGCCTTTTGCTGCAAGTACTTTATCAACCGTTGTCGTTTGAGGGGCTGAAGCTGCTTCTGCTGCGAAAACAAAACTAGGTACAGCAAGAACAGTTAAAAATAAAGGTTGTAATACTTTTTTCATTGTCTTTCCAACATACACTCTGGATGAGAAGTAAATAGCATTTAATGCTTAAAACTGCAAACATTATTCACAGGCTTACTACAAACATAAAAAAAGCAGAACAATTGTTCTGCTTTTTTTCGTTAAGGCAGATTAAATCTTACCGTGACATTGCTTATATTTTAGTCCAGACCCACATGGGCATGGTGCATTACGGCTTTCTGGAACAGGGAAAGCTTGCTGATCATTAGACTCGTTCACACTTTCTTGAGAAAGTGTAACTTCACCAGTTAACCCATCTACGTCATCATGTTCGAAAGAAAGCTTCATTGATTCAGCTTGCTGCTGCTGTTGAGCTTCCATTTCTGCAAGTTCTTCTGGTGTTGGGATATGTACACGAGACAAATCAGTCACAACATCAGTTTTAATAATACCCAGCATATTTACAAACAGGTTAAAAGCTTCTTTCTTGTATTCCTGTTCAGGGTTCTTTTGCGCATAGCCACGTAAGTGAATACCTTGACGCAAATAATCCATTGCAGCCAAATGATCTTTCCAATGACGATCAAGAGAGTTTAAAACGAAGTGACGTTCAAGCATTGCTGCTGATTCATCACCCATTTGAGCGCGGCGCTGGCGATAACGTTCAATTACTTCATCGCTAATACGCTCAACTAAACCTTCTTCATCTAGACGGCGATCTTGATCTAACCATTCTTGAATTGGTAACTCAATACCCAAATCAATACGCAGAGCGTTTTCTAAACCTTCAACATCCCACTGGTCATGAATTGACTCTGGTGGAATAAAGTTAGCAATCACGCCTTTCATCACTTCGTGATGCATTTCTTCAACGTATTCTTTTAAAGTATTTTCAGCTAACACTTCATCACGTTGTGAATAAATGATCTTACGTTGTTCATTATTCACATCATCGTATTTCAATAAGTTTTTACGAATATCAAAGTTACGCGCTTCAACTTTACGCTGAGCGTTCTCGATTGAACGACTCACCATTTTGTGTTCAATCGCTTCATTTTCTTGGAGACCCATCGCACGCATCATTCCGACTACGCGATCACCTGCGAAAATACGCATAAGGTCGTCTTCAAGAGACAAATAGAAACGAGAAACACCAGGGTCACCCTGACGGCCCGCACGACCACGTAACTGGTTATCAATACGGCGTGATTCATGGCGTTCAGAACCAATGATGTGCAAACCACCTGATTTCAATACATCTTCGTGGTCTTGTTCCCATTGTGCTTTCAGACGTGCTTCATCTTCAGCAGTAGGGTTTTCAAGTTTGGCAAGTTTTGCTTTCCAGTTACCACCCAAGATAATGTCCGTACCACGACCAGCCATGTTAGTTGCAATCGTTACTGCATTCGGGCTACCCGCCTGAGCAATAATGTCAGCTTCACGCTCATGTTGTTTTGCATTCAACACTTCGTGGTGAATACCAGCTTGCATTAACTTAGAAGATAAAATTTCACTGGCTTCAATGGTCGCTGTACCAATCAGAATCGGTGCAACACCTTGCTCACGAATATTCGTAATTTCCTGAATAATCGCATCGTATTTACCGTTACGGTTTAAATAAATTAAATCGTTTTGGTCATTACGTACCATTGGGCGGTGAGTTGGAATAATCACAACATCAAGGCCATAAATTTCTTTCATTTCCGCAGCTTCAGTATCAGCAGTACCTGTCATACCTGAAAGCTTTTTATATAGACGGAAATAGTTCTGGAATGTTGTGGTCGCTAGTGTCTGGTTTTCAGGCTGAATTTCCAAACCTTCTTTCGCTTCAACTGCTTGATGCAAACCTTCTGACCAACGACGACCTGGCATTGTACGGCCAGTATGTTCATCAACAATCACGACTTCGCCATCGTGAATAATATAGTGAACATCACGCTGGAATAAGAAATGTGCACGAATAGCAGCAGACACATGATGAACAAGGCTCAGATTCGTTGCTGAATATAGGCTTTCACCTTCAGCTAACAGACCCATTTGAATAAGTTCTTGTTCAACAGTTTCATAACCAATTTCAGTCATTTCAACTGAACGCTGCTTTTCATCAATCCAGAAGTGCCCACCATCTGCAACTTTTTCTTCTTTTTGCGGATGTAATTTAGGAGGAATCGTATTGATTGCAGAATACAGATGCGAAGAGTCTTCACTTTGACCAGAAATAATTAATGGTGTACGTGCTTCATCAATCAAGATTGAGTCAACTTCATCGATAATGGCATAGTGCAAACCACGTTGTTTCTTTTCTGCTAAAGAAAACACCATGTTGTCACGTAAGTAGTCAAAACCGAATTCGTTATTAGTACCATAGGTAATATCAGCAAGATAAGCTTCCGCTTTTTCAGACGGACCTTGCATTGAATAGATCGTACCAATGCTTAAACCTAAAAACTCAAATAATGGACGGTTCAACTCAGCATCACGCTGTGCCAAATAATCGTTCACCGTAATGACATGAACGCCTTCGCCACTTAATGCGTTTAAATAACACGCCAAAGTACCCATCAGGGTTTTACCTTCACCGGTACGCATTTCGGCAATTTTACCTTCATGCAAGGTAATACCACCAATAAGCTGAACGTCATAGTGACGCATGCCCATTACACGCTTGGCTGCTTCACGACAAACTGCAAATGCTTCTGGAAGTAATTTATCTAAACTTTCGCCATTATTATAACGTTGTTTGAATTCTGGAGTTTTTGCAGATAAGTCTGCATCGCTTAAAGCTGATATCGTCGGCTCGAGCGCATTGATTTGCTCAACAATTTTGCGCATTCGTTTGAGTTCGCGCTCATTTTTTGTACCGAAGATACCTCCGATCAGACTTGCCAACATGGATAAACTCTCTAAATCTTGCTTGGTCAAATGAATAAACTTTTTCTCAGTCGTTTATTATGGTGCCAGAAATTTGAAGTACAAGGGGTTTGCACAAAACCCCTAAAAAAAATCTGATAGTTAGATGAATGGTATTTCATTCATCTAGTCCCCCTTAATGTATTTGGCGCCTAAAACGCACCATTAACGCTCATCTATTAAGCATAACTTCCGAGAAATCTAATTTAGCAAATTTACCTTAAAGTTACATTGATTAAGCACTTAAAATAATGAGTTTTAGTCATATATATTTACACTTATATAAAAATTTCATAATAAAATATAAAAACAATAATTTTAATCATAAAGTAAATGCTGCATATTCATTCAATCGAATAACAAATTATGAGCAATTGAGGAAATATCATGACACTACGATTAGGAGACACTGCCCCCGATTTTCAACAAGAATCGAGTGAAGGCACAATTAATTTTTATGATTTTTTAGGGGATAGTTGGGGAATCTTATTTTCACATCCAGCCGACTATACGCCAGTATGTACAACAGAGTTAGGTTACACAGCAAAATTAAAAGATGAATTTACAAAGCGTAATGTTAAAGCGATTGCTTTGTCAGTAGACGATGTAGAGTCTCATAAGGGCTGGATCAACGATATTAATGAAACACAAAACACAACGGTAAATTTTCCAATCATTGCGGATAAAGATCGTAAAGTATCTGAGCTTTATGGTTTCATCCATCCTAATGCCAGTGAAACACTCACAGTGCGTTCTTTAGTGATTATTGATCCGAATAAAAAAGTTCGCTTAATTATTACCTACCCTGCTTCAACAGGTCGAAATTTTAATGAAGTTTTACGTGTGGTTGACTCATTACAATTAACTGACAAGCATAAAGTCGCTACACCAGCGAACTGGCAGCAAGGCGAAGATGTAGTGATTGTGCCATCACTTAAAGATGAAGAAGAAATTAAACAACGCTTCCCTAAAGGTTATACAGCGGTTAAACCTTATTTACGCCTAACACCACAGCCTGAGCAAGATTAAAGCCTTTAAAAAGGCTTTAATTGAAGCGCAAGACAAGCGAAGCACGTAGGCAAGCCTCTGAAAGGTTCCTTGCAAGACAAGCAAAGCGCGTAGGCAGGCATCTGAAAGGTTCCTTGCAAAACAAGCGCGTAGGCAAGCATCAAAAGATTTTAAATAAGCCAACCACGTAGTAAATCGTAAGCAAAATAAGTAAATTTTTCACCCTTAAAAAGCCATCCAACGTGATGGCTTTTTTATTTATGTATTGAATACACATGGTTTTTACTGCTCAGATCAGTTATAACTCGAAGCGATTCGGTATAAAAAATAAAAATCATGATCTATAAAATTCATCATTTAAAGTGTGGCAGCATGTGCCCAGTTTGTGCCCCACTCTTTGGACAAAAAGGCTTTCGAGCTGAAGTCGTCTGCCATTGTCTTCTGGTTGAAACTGATCGAGGCTTAGTGCTTATTGATACAGGCTTTGGCTTGCAAGATTACTTACATATGAAACAGCGCCTAGGCTCATTAGTTAAACGTTTAGGCAAAATTGAGCCTAACCTTGAGTTTAGTGCCATTCAGCAAATTCAAAAGCTGGGGTTTAATCCAAGGGATGTACAACACATCTTTGTCACTCATCTTGATTTTGATCATGCAGGCGGAATTTCAGATTTTCCACATGCCACTGTGCATGTTTTAGCTGCAGAATATAACGCAGCCCAACTTCCAAATTTTAAGGGCAAACTTCGTTATAGAACCAATCAATATAAAGATCATCGCTACTGGAACTTTGTTGAATACCAGCAAGGTGAAGCATGGTTCAACCTCGAAAAAGTAAAAGGCTTTCCTCTGTTCCAAGATGAAATTTTAATGGTACCTCTATTGGGGCATTCAGCTGGTCATTGTGGTATTGCCATAAAGCAACAAAATCAATGGTTATTATTTTGTGGGGATGCATACTATTCACATCTAGAGTTAAACCCTAAAAATAAATTAAGATCACTCAGTGTGCTGGAAAAAACATTTGCAGAAGATAATGAGCAACGCCTTGTTAATCTCAAACGCTTACAGCATTTAGCTCAACATGAGCCAACGATTGAAATAATTTGTGCTCATGATCCTTATGAGCTTAATCGGTATCAAACATGAAAAAATTATCGCTCATTACACTTCTCATCTGTATAAATTTACAAGGATGTATGCAGCATGAAAGTATTGCTCATGAGCAACGACCAAAAGACTGGGGCACTTTAGTCTCTCAGAGCCATAACTTTTATCAAATTAGTAATGATGTTTTTCGCAGTGAACAACCTAGTGCTGCAATGATTTCAGAATTAAAGAATCATCAAATTGGAACAATTATTAATTTAAGGGCCAAAGACGCAGATACTTTAGTTTTTAAAAATGAAAATTTTAATCTTGTGCATATTCCTATCAACACATGGGCAATTAACCGCCAAGATCTATTAGAGGTTATGCAGCAAATCAAAGTTGCTAAACAGAGTAATCAACGTGTTTTATTGCATTGCTACCATGGTTCAGACCGTACAGGCGCCAGCGTTGCCATGTATCGCATTATTTTTGAAAATTGGGCAATTGATGATGCGGTTAAAGAAATGAAGGAAGGTGGTTATGGCTACCATATTATTTGGAAAAACATTGACCGTTTATTCACCCCTGAAAATGTAAAATGGATTCAACAGCAACTGTCGAATCCATCTTAACTATATATTGAGTAAACCTTAGATCAGATTAACGCTGATCTAATGGTACCCAATCAATGACCCAAGCCGATTTCATATTTAAACTTGAATCAGAAGTAATTTTCTTACGAGCGGCATCTGCTGTATCACGGTCTTTCGCAGGTCCAACCATAATACGGATGCCCTTACTAGTTTGGCTCGTAGTTACCTTATAGCCTTTAGCTCGTAATTTAGAAACAACTGCATCTGCATTTGCTTGGTTAGCAGCCAATGCAACTTGCACCATCCACTTTTTATCACCATTTTCCAGCAATTCACGCGCTTTTTCAGCCTCAGCTTTTTTATCAGCTTCTGCTTTACGTTTAGCCTCTGAGGTTTTCTTATCAGCTTCTGCTTTGTGTTTTGCTTCAGTTGCTTTCTTATCGGCTTCTGCCTGACGCTTTGCTTCAGCTGCTTTCTTATCAGCTTCCGCTTGGCGTTTTGCTTCAGCTGCTT
>NZ_JASCAI010000020.1:0-227297 GCF_029967875.1 Acinetobacter sp. V89_4 | reverse complement strand
AGGTTCAGGTTCAGGTTCAGGTTCAGGTTCAGGTTCAGGTTCAGGTTCAGGTTCAACCATAGCGGGTTGACTAATAACTTCAACAGGCTGAACAGCACTTACAGGAGCAATATCTTGAACTTGTTGCTGTACTTGGTGATTCACCACTGCTTGTCCATTTTGTTGAACAGGCTCTGCTACTAAAATTTCATTTGGCGCTAAAGGACGGAATGCCAATAAGCGTAAAACGCACATTTCAAAACCTTGCTCTTGCGTCACGGCAAGTTGCAAGTCTGAACGACCTTTACATGCGATTTGGTAATAAAGCTGCAAATCTTGAGCAGAAATCAGCTTAGACAACTGCATGATTTTGCGATTGATTTCATCGCTATATTTCAAACTCAAATCAGGTAGATATTGCAAAATTGCCAATTCATGCAATGTCGAAATCAACTGATCAAGCACAAGTGAAACATCTAGCGCTTGATGTCTAAATTGCAATAAAAGCTGGCTTACTTTCTCACGTTGGTTCTGATGAATCGCTAAAATCAAATCATAAATAATCGTACGGTCAATCAAGCCAAGCATTTCTTTAACATCTTGATGATGTACAGAACCTTGACCATAAGCAATCGCTTGGTCAGTTAAAGATAAAGCATCACGTAATGAACCTTGAGCAGATTCAGCAATTTGCCAAATTGCATCTTGATCAGCATTAATTTGCTCTTTTTCAAGAATAGCACCAAGGTGCTTGGTAATTTCATCGACAGCCAAAGGTCGTAGAGTAAATTGCAAACAACGTGAAATAACCGTAATCGGTAACTTTTGTGGGTCAGTCGTAGCAAACAGAAATTTAACGTGTTCTGGTGGTTCTTCTAGTGTTTTTAATAACGCATTAAAAGAATGCGTCGATAGCATATGTACTTCGTCAATCAGGTAAACTTTAAAACGACCTTGCGTTGGCGCATAAGGAACGTTGTCTAAAAGTTCACGTGTATCTTCTACTTTTGTTCTTGAAGCAGCATCGATTTCAATCAGGTCAATGAAACGGCCTTCATTTACCGCTTTACACGTTGCACAGACTTCACATGGTGTAGAAGTCACACCCGTTTCGCAGTTCAAACACTTGGCTAAAATACGTGCAATTGTAGTTTTACCTACACCACGCGTTCCTGTAAATAAATAAGCATGGTGCAGACGACCGCGTTCCAATGCACTACTTAATGCACGAGAAACATGGTTTTGCCCCACTAACTCATTGAAATTACGTGGACGGTATTTTCTAGCAAGTACTTGATACATGTATGCTCCTTTTTACAGGCATAAGCATACTTTGTTTTTAAAAGAGTGTGAACGCATAAAGCTCATATCCGTACAGATAAACTGCGAACTGACTTCTTTTCTCTACCAGAACCATTTATTTGTCTAAGGATGATCATGATGTAGCTCTTGATCAGTTACACCTTCATCCATGGTTTGGACCAGCCCAACACCATCCTTAATTTCAGCCGAATAATTTCCTTTCTCAGTAAAAATCTGCATGATCGTATAATGGTCTTTTTGACTTTGAGTAATGGTAAAGAAATTCTGATTTGGATCGCCCTGATCAAATTTTCCAGTCCACCGAACAATATCTTGGTCAACAGGTTCGATCTCTACAATTTTCCCTGTGCGATTAATGCCATATTCCAACATTTGAAACTTAACAGTGTCACCCACTTTTTTAAGTTCAATCACATTTGGATCATATTTAATGATCATACCTTTAGCATTTTTAAGTAGCGGAAAATTAACATTAGAAGGAAGCTGATCTTTTTCTATTTCATTAAAAACAATCTGTTGCTGAGACAACTTTTCCTTTTCTGATGGACTCAAATTCAGCATATTTTGACGAGCAAATTCATTCTGACGATCTGCCACTTTTGGCCCAGACTCTTGTCGACTTTCTAAAGGCGACGTTAAAGCAGAAGAGCTTTGCTGTGAAAAAGCAAACCAGATTAAAACTGCTAACGCCACACAAGCGATAGCAGTTCCTATTAACAATTTATTTTTCTTCATTATTTACAGCTAAAAATAGAGATTAGTTATATAGAGAAATTTTCTGTGCGTTCAGGTTAATGACGCTGACAGCATCAATTTTTCCTTCTTCCCCTAAACGTACACCATATTTAGGGTTGTATAGGTATGGACTCGAATAAAAATTAATATTATTGCCACCCATTGCGGTGCTTCCTAACGGATGAGCAAAGCCTGAGCCAATATTGGTTGAACCATTATGGTACAGACCAAGATTGTGCCCGACTTCATGGCGCATAGCGGCAAAAGAACAACCTGCAATATCATTTGCACCAATCATATTATATGCAGAAGCATTGATCCAAGCCCAACCACAGCCACCGTCACCAGGTTCATTACCTTGATAATAAACACCGTCTGCCAATACACGTTTTCGCTCATTTTGTACCGTCGTGTCATCTCGTCCAGTCGAAATTGCGTCTTTTAAAGTAGTAGCAGGGATTTTATAAGTTAAATAGCCCACATCTCTTAAGTAAAAACGTGCATTCGAATTTTCAGCAGTTAAATTTGTTAAATTTACGCCTTCAATCATTCTAAGTTTTGCAGCGCTCTCACCTAAAATTGTATTTACTTCTGGACTAGAAACTAACAACATATCAATTGTATAACTATCTACTGTCCAACCTTGAGCGGTGTAAATAAAACGGCGATTTTCACCATTTTTAATTGCAGTAGATAAGCCATTAGCGGCATTAATATAGGTGTCTGCCGACGCATTCGACACAATAACCACCTTATCCCCGACTTGAGCTTTAGCGGGTAGCTGCAAGGTTGGCTGCCAATTTGATGTAGACAGTTTCACCTTTAAAGTGGGCTGAGTCATATTCGGTAAAGTTGTAGGGATTGTTGCCGATGAATCAATCACCTTTGTTGGTGAAGAGATCAGCTGCCAATATCCTTTGTCGCTTACATACATAAACTCATATTGATCGCCTGTTTTAAGCGTTAAAGTCGCTTGGCTATTAATATTGGTGTTATTAATTTTTGCAGACCAAGTCGCTGTAGACTTGATAATAATTCTATCTCGATCACTTGCAGTGGTAGGCAAAGTGAAATTGGAAACCCAATTTCCATCTCCAAATGCAATTTCGGTAAGTGGACTACTTACCGCGGCTAAAGATGTTCCGATTTGCTGAACATTTAGCTTCTGAGGTTTTATATATTCTGGCACCCATTTTCCTAAAGCAGAATAATATTTAAACCAATATTCAGATCCATTTTTTAATGTAAAACTGCTCGGGAAAAGTAAATTTGTTTTATCAATATCCGAATTTGCACTTGCTGTAGAAGCAACTTGTACGGTTGTTCCGTCACGTACGTCACTTGGTAAAGCAATGGTTTGTGCCCATTTGTCATTTTGAATGAGTACTTTTTGCATTGATGCGGTTGTTAAAGGTACAACCTCATAGTTAGTACCATTGGTAGGACTAACCGTCGCTAACTGAGCAATCCATTTATTTTGACTGCTATTAAAGATGAATTGATAAACATCTCCGCTATTTATCTTCAACACTTCTAACGGAATATTCGTATTAGAAGTATCTAAATAACTACTATAGGCGGCACTAGAACGAATTGTAATTTTGTCCGAATTATTAGCACTTGCCGGTAAAGAGAGATTTTTGACCCAATTCCCATTTGCTAAAGAAAATTCTAAATCTGAATAACCAGATGGTATTGATCCACTATTATTATTCTGATTTGGTGAAAGTACAGTTGCGGCATACACAAGTGAAGACGCAACAATTGCTCCAATAATAAGTGATGTTTTTAATTTAAAATTCACAGCGGCCTCTTTTATTTGTTTTTAGATTTTCGAATAGCAGGTTAACAAACCATTTTTTCACAGTCAATTTTCGATCAATCAATTTTTCATTAAATTTCAATTACATGAATATTTAATCATTTTGAAATAAAAACATGAAATTTATTAAAGAATGGGTTGTTTATGAGAATTAAATAACTAAATTTATTATAAAGAAAATATTAAAAAAGACATTTGAGGGTAAAAAGAAAGATAAATCTCTCTTTTTACCCTTTATTTTAGTTTACTTTCTTTGGAAAGCTAAACCAGACAAATACAGTTAAAAGGAAGAAACAAATGGCGGAGATTGTAAGCACCCAACTATGCGCATAGCTAAAAGCTTGCTGAGCAACTGCAATTAATTGCCCTCCCAAAGGGCTTTCAAGGTTAGAAGCTAATTGCATGGTTTCGCCAATCGATATACTCGCTTTTTCAATTAAGTTCGACGGAAGCTCTGCTGGTAAAATAATTGAGCGACTATAAAACCAAGACAACATTAACCCGAAAATAGCGACACCTAAACCAGCACCAAGCTCATAGGCCATACCTTCAATCGCACCTGCTGCACTTGCCTTTTGAGGTGGGACGGATGACATAATGGCAGCAGTTGAAGCCAATAAGGCAATTTCAATGCTAAAGCCTAAAAAGACCATACACGTCCACGCTAAAAAGTGATCGGTCGAAAAGTTAAGCTGGGCAAGCCCCCATAGACTAAATCCACTTATTAAAATACCAACAGTAGATACAAGTCTTAGTCCCCATTTATTTAAACAGATTCCAGCTAATGGACCACCTAAACTAATCGCGATCATGAATGGAATAATAAACATGGCTGCCTGTAAGGGAGAAAACCCATGCACAAACTGCAACTCTTGAGACAAAAGTAATTCGAACCCAACCAAAGCAATCATGGAAACCACCGCCATAACAATGCTGGTAGAAATGACTGGATGTTTAAATAACTCCAAATCAATCATTGGCGTGGTCGTTCTTTTTTGGCTTCGAATGAAGTGGATTAAAGTACTTATACCAACCACAAACATCACGACTGTAAGTACCGAGAAGTTGTACATCGCCGATTTGATTGAATAGATCAGGCTTAAAATTGCCACGACTAAAATTAAAGCTTGCCCTAAATTAATTGGCTGATCCGTTTTCTCTTGTTGTTTAGGAATGATCATCGCAATCATGACCAGAACCACTAAAATAATTGGGATATTGATGAGGAATACTGCTCCCCAATGGAAATGTTCCAGTACAAATCCACCAACCAATGGACCAAAAGCTGCTCCGCCGCCACCCACTGTAGACCAAAGACCAAGTGCAAAATTTCTCTGCTTTTCTTCGGTAAAAGCATTACGAATGCCTGATAAAGTGGCAGGAATAAGCATCGCTGCCCCTAGACCTAAAACAGCACGGGAAGCAATTAACGCGTAAGCTGTTGGAGAAAAAGCCGCAGCTAAGGAACCGACTCCAAAAATTGCAGTTCCAATAAATAATAATTTTTTAAAGCCAATACGATCACCAAGTGCACCCATCGGCAAAATCAAACCTGCCATAATCAGTGAATAAATATCAATGACCCATAAAAGCTGATTGGCAGTTAAATTCAATGCTGCACTTAAAGATGGTGTAGCAACATGCATCACCGTTGCATCAATCGTAACTGGTAAATATATAAGGACGATAATTGTCAGGATTAACCATTTTTTTTGCATAACGCTCTTCAATATCCAAAACTTGGACATGTGTTCAAATCATGGTTATTATATACACAATTGGACACTTGTCCAACTTTTAGTTTTAATGTAATTTGTGTCGAATTCAGTCAGGTGAAAGAAACATGGCCTATCTTAATCGCGATCAACGCAGAGAAATGATTCTGCAAGCAGCCATGCAAGTTGCTTTGGCTGAAGGTTTTACAGCCATGACGGTACGCCGAATCGCAACAGAAGCACAAACATCAACCGGACAAGTTCACCACCACTTTTCTTCGGCATCTCATTTAAAAGCTGAAGCTTTTTTAAAGCTTATGGAACAACTTGATGAAATTGAACAAACCCTAAAAACCACTAGCCAATTTCAAAGACTATTCATCTTATTAGGCGCAGAAAACATAGATAAACTTCAGCCCTACTTACGATTATGGAATGAAGCAGAACTCTTAATTGAACAAGATGTTGAAATACGAAAGGCTTATAACCTTGCTATGCAGAATTGGCATCAAACAATTGTGCAGGCCATTGAATCTGGTAAAAAAGAAGGTGAATTTAAAAATATATCTAATTCAACAGACATAGCTTGGCGACTCATTGCTTTTGTGTGCGGATTAGAAGGGATTTATCAACTTGGTTTACACGGTTTAGTTGAAGAAGACTTCAAGCGCCATACCGAAGCAATTATTCGCCTAGAATTATTATAAATATAGAAGCTGGCATTAATTAGAATACCAGCTTTAAAACACTAAAATTAGAACCAGCCTTTACGGCCTTTTAAAATTTGGTCAGTGCAACGTAAGGCTTCTTGAGTCAGCCCCCACAAACGGTAATCACCCGTGATCGAACCAATTTGAAAGTTATGAGTATAGGCAAAACTCAGGTCGCGCTCAGGATCGCACCACGCCCCTGAACCATTGTAACCAATATGTCCAAAGCCATTTTTAGCGCGTTTACCCATGGTAATAATGCGGTGATAGCCTAAACGCCAATTCATCGGAATTGGCATGACACGATCACGTGCATAACTTTGAATGGTACTGAGCTCTTTAAATACTTCTGGGCGAATAAGTTGCTGTCCATCCCATTCACCCTGATTTGCCAGCATCGCATAAATTTTAGCAAGACTATTTGCAGTAAATGTGCCGTTCGCCGCCGGAATGACTGCTTGCAATCCTTCATCACTAAAGAAACTAAAATGCTTCATTCCTTTTGGAATCATGGCATCCTGAAAATCTTGCGGGTCTTGCCCCGTCCACGTAATCATTTTTTCAGAAAGTGAACTCTTGCGTACTTGAGGCTTTTTAGGTTTTTCAGCCTGAGTAGTAGATGCTGGTTTTTCTGGTTTTGGTTGAATAATTAAACGTGCTACACGTTCCAGCTCACTTGCAGGCGTACCAAAATAAGCACCGTCTAACTGCAAAGGTTCAACAAGATATTTTTGCATGAGTTGATCTAAAGATTGACCAGTTGCTTTTTCAAGCACGCCACCGACAAGCCAACCAAATGTTAAGGCTTGATAAGCATTACCCTGTCCTGCAAGAAATCTTGGCTTGGTGGCTGCCATCACATCTAACATATGTGACCAGTCGAGCATTTCCCTCGCACTTTCGATGATATTTCGAATATCAAACATACCACTTTGATGGCTCAGCACATGGCGTAAAGTCATTTGCTCTTTACCATTTTGAGCAAACTCAGGCCAATAGGTCGCAATCGGTTTATCGTATTCTAAAAAACCTTCACTGACTAAAATATGCGCCAAGGTTGCAAGTACACCTTTACCTGTAGAGTAGCAAACTGCCAAAGTATCGGGTTGCCAAGCTTCACTTTGTGACTTTAGACCGGTGTAAATATCTACAACTTTCTGGCCTCTAAAATAAACCGCTAATGCAGCTCCACCTTGTCCTGTTCTAGCATCTTGAAGACGGCTAAATTGGTGGGCTAAATCAATAAAACGTTCATCTAAAATACCGTGATAGTTATGGGTATCGGCCAGTAAAATTTCTTTAATCACATGAAGTTCCTTGCATTTTTTGTTATTTTGCTCAAAAGCAGCCCAAACATCTGTTCAGGCTGCTGATATTTTTATAATGCTTTTACAGTTCCTGCAACATGCGGTTTTTGAGATTTGGCATTACGAATCAAGAAATCAGTTTTTTTATCTGCATTGGCAGTTAAAAACTCAACTTTTGATGGTAAAAACATTGGTAGTTTAAACCACACATCTGCTTCATAAGCATTTGGTAATTCAAGATTCGCTAATGCTTTAGCCTTGCTCCACATACCATGCGCAATGGCTTGTTTAAAGCCAAATGCTTTTGCTGTAATAGCATGAATATGAATTAAGTTAAAATCTCCAGACACTTTCGCATAACGGCGGCCTGTGTTTTCTAAAATATCCCACTCTGCCTTTGGAACATAAGCTGGCGCTTGTTCTTCTTTGGCTTTCTCACCGACTCTTTTCTCGACTTTTTGGCGAGATAAATAAGTCGTTAAGCCTTCCATCACCACTTCATTGCCAACTTTTGCCGTGGTAATAAAGTCAAACTGAACACCTTTATCATGCGGTTTTAATTCCCCAAATTTGCATGACAAGGTTAGTTTTTCAGTCACACCAATTGGTCTGGTTTGTTTAATCTGGTTACGGATATGAACTAAACCTAAAATCGGAAATGGAAAGGCTTCTGCTGTCATCATGTGCATTTGCAAACTTTGAGAAAGCACAGCCAAATAAATTGCCGGTACAAAGCCATTATTTTGAAAGCCACATACTTCGTTATAAGCTTTAAGATGACTCTGATCAATTTCTAGAGTATCTACCACATATTCAACTTGCGGTAAGATTTTTGGACCTTTCGGCTTTTTAAAAATTAAACCTTGTACCACTTTTGGGTAAGCTAATGCCGCTTTTGGTAGCTGGCTAAAATGACGAGTATTCATACCTAACCTTTTATAATTTATAGATTCTTGAACAAAAAAGGGATGCACAAGCACCCCTTTTTAGCTAAAAGTGCTTAAGCGCCCAACAAGCTTTGACCACACACACGTACAACGTTGCCGTTTACTCCTGTAGAAGCAGTTGATGCAAACCATGCAATCGTTTCTGCTACATCAACAGGTAAACCACCTTGTTGCATTGAGTTCATACGGCGACCAGCTTCACGAATTGCAAATGGAATCGCAGCAGTCATTTGAGTTTCGATGAAGCCCGGTGCTACTGCGTTAATGGTAATACCATTTTTTAAGATAGGTGCAGTAAATTTAACTAAACCAATTACACCAGCTTTAGATGCAGCATAGTTTGTTTGACCAAGGTTACCAGCAATACCACTAATTGATGATACACAAACAATGCGGCCATTTGCATTTAGACCATCGTTTTCTAACAAGTAGTCATTTACACGTTCAGCAGCAGACAAGTTAATGTTAATAACCAAGTCCCAAAGCTCTGGCTTCATGTTTGCCAAAGTTTTGTCACGAGTAATACCTGCGTTATGAACGATAATATCTAAACCGCCTTGTTTTGCCGCAGCAGTTTTAATTTTTTCGCCCGCATCAGCAGCAGTAATGTCAATTGCCAATGTAGAACCGCCAATGTCAGCAGCTACACGGTCAAGGTCAGCTTGTTGTTGTGGTACATCTAAACAAATAACATGAGCACCATCACGTGCTAACACATGTGCAATTGCCTCACCAATACCACGGCTCGCACCAGTTACTAATGCAGTTTTACCAGCAAGCGGTTTTGCCCAATCAACATCAACCACATCTGCTTTAGATACACGAATCACTTGACCAGACACATAAGCTGAACGTGGAGAAAGCAAGAAACGTAAAGTTGATTCAAGGTTTGCAGCAGCGCCTTCGTCTACATAGACAACTTGAGCAGTAATACCCTTTTTAAATTCTTTACCTACAGATTTGATAAAGCCTTCAAGTGCACGCTGAGCGATCGCTTGTTTTACAGTTTTTGCAGTTTCAGGAGTTGTACCAATGACAATAACACGACCAGAAGTCGCAACTTGACGTGCAATCGGGTTAAAGAATTTATAAAGTTCATTTAACTGTTCTGAGTTTTGAATACCAGAAGCATCAAATACTACTGCTTTGAATTTTGATTCTTTGTCGCCTGCATTAAATGGGCGTAAATTTAAACCAACTTTTGCAGCTTCTTGCTGTAATGCAACATTATTGCCTACATAGCTGTCAGCATGAATATTGCTAAGTACTTGTGCAATCGCACCAGATAATACACTTGACGGCGCTGCGCCAACCAATACTGCACCATTCACTACTGGCTGAGCACTTTCAAAACGCTCTAATGCAACTGGCGATGGTAAACCCAGATTTTTAACAACGAATTTACCAATAGGAGATTGTGTAAATGCTTGGTATTGATCAGTCATGATTATTATCTCTCAAAGAAATGAATTTTCTACGACAGGCTTCATTATGTTATGAGATGAATAGCAACAATATGAAATCAGTCGTTCATTAGAGTTACTTCAAATCATACTTGAGTTCATCTTTGGATGTCTTGACCTGAATGCTATCTACAATGTCATTCTAGTCAATACAGGTCTATTTGAATTGTGTTAATGTAGCTTATAAGAATATCGTTAATATGCTTGGAAAAGCCTTATGAGCAAGACAACTCAAGAAAATCCAGCAGTCGAGAATTCTGCTGAGGAAAAAGTGTCAAATACATCAAAGCCGGCTTCTAACACGGCTAAGCGTAACAGCACAACTCCTAAAGCAGCAACTAATACTCCAAAAACGACACGTACTCGTTCAACGACTGCACCTGCACGTAGCCCTCGTAATAAGAGCGCTGCTACAGCAACCCCATCTACATCTTCTAATAATGTAGTTGCAGCACCAAAAGCAACAAAAACCAAAACTTCTGTTCAACAGGATAAAACCATGAGCCAAAACACTGTTCGCCGCGTTGCAATTATTGGTGGCAACCGTATTCCATTTGCACGTTCAAATACTGCTTATTTTAAAGCGTCTAATTCTGACATGCTGACAGCAGCATTGAATGGTTTGGTTGAGCGCTTTAACTTACAAGGTAAGCGTATTGGTGAAGTCGTTGCGGGTGCTGTTTTAAAACATAGCCGTGACTTCAACATGACTCGTGAAGTTGTATTGAGCACAGATCTTGCTCCTGAAACTCCTGCTTATGACATTCAAATTGCTTGTGGTACAGGTTTACAAGCAGCTTTTGTTGTTGCAAACAAAATTGCACTTGGTCAAATCGATGTAGGTATTGCAGGTGGTGTAGACACAACTTCTGACGCACCGATTGCTGTAGGTGATGGTTTACGTAAAGTTTTACTTGAGCTCAATGTTGCTAAGACTGGTAAAGACCGTCTCAAAGCTTTAACAAAAATTGATTTTAAAAAGCTACTTGATGCTCCAAGCAATGGTGAACCACGTACTGGCCTTTCAATGGGCGAGCACCAAGCAATTACTGCTTTAGAATGGGGTATTACTCGCGAAGCGCAAGACGAATTAGCTGCAAGCAGCCATCAAAAACTTGCTGCTGCTTATGAACGTGGTTTCTTTGATGACTTAATCACTCCATTCTTAGGTCTTAACCGTGACAACAACTTACGTGCAGACAGCACAGTTGAAAAACTTGCTAAATTGAAGCCAGTTTTCGGTAAAGGCGAAACTGCAACAATGACAGCGGGTAACTCAACTCCGTTAACTGACGGTGCTTCTGTTGTATTGCTTGCTTCTGAAGAATGGGCAAAAGAAAACGGTCATGAAGTTTTAGCTTACCTTTCTTTCTCTGAAACAGCTGCTGTTGACTTTATTGGTAAAAATGGTCCTAAAGAAGGCCTATTGATGGCTCCTGCTTATGCAGTACCTCGTATGCTTAAGCGTGCAAACCTTAAGCTTCAAGATTTCGATTTCTACGAAATCCATGAAGCATTTGCATCTCAAGTGTTGTCTACGTTGAAAGCTTGGGAAGATGAAAAATTCTGTAAAGAACGTCTTGGTTTAGATGCACCTTTAGGTTCAATTGACCGTTCTAAACTGAACGTAAATGGTTCATCTTTAGGTGCAGGTCATCCATTTGCTGCAACTGGTGGTCGTATCTTGGCAACTGCTGCTAAATTGATTAATCAAAAAGGTTCAGGCCGCGCATTAATCTCGATCTGTACAGCAGGTGGTGAAGGTGTTGTAGCAATCGTAGAGAAATAATTCTACGGTTCACCTTTAAAAAAAGCACCCTGATGGGTGCTTTTTTAGTTTAACAACTTAATTTTTAATGAAGTGATGCTGCTTTAGCATCTGGGAAAAACTTATCTTCGATATGGTCATAACACCACTGGAAAATAAAGGTATAAACCAAAATACATAAGGTTAAACCAATATCTAAAATAAGTGCATCAATGACACTCATCTGAAGCATATATGCAATCATCGGTACTGTTGCAATCAACAAACCACCTTCAAAACCAATCGCATGTAAAATCCGTACAGGGATCGTTCTCTCCCAATTATATTTATGCTCTACTTTTTCGAAATAGTGGTTAAAAATCATATTCCAGAAAACTGAAACAACTGCCATAAACACACCGAGTGTTCCGGTTACGTCCATTGGCATATCAAAAATAAAACTTAATGCAATCGCAATGATGACCAATAAAATTCCTTCATAACTGATTGCATGAATGAGCCTTCTCTTGGAAATCAACATTTTTAAATACTCAATAATAACTTGGATAATGTGCATTTTATTTTTATAATATTGATTAATCCAATCAGATTCTTTCAGTTTTTTTGACAGATGAATATTAATCAAGAACAACTACTCATGTTTCAGGCCGTGATTGAAACCGGCTCTTTTTCAGCAGCAGCACGTAAACTTGGAAAAGTTCCTTCGGCTGTAAGCATGTCTATTGCCAACTTAGAAATTGATCTGAACTTGACTTTATTTGACCGTAAAGGCCGTGAACCCGTCCCTACTGACGAAGCACGGGTGTTATACGAAAAGACATCTCAGCTTTTAATTGAGATGAATCAATGGAAACAGCATGCTCACGCGCTAAGTACAGGGTTAGAGGCCAATTTAACTCTTGTGATTGTCTCTGAACTTTTACACACCAATTGGACCGACTATATTTGTCTTTTAGAAAGTCGTTTTCCAGACTTACAAATTAATATTGTGTCTGCCCCTCAAGAAGATGCACTTCAAATGTTATTAGATGGATCTGCCCAACTTGCACTCATGTTTGAACGCGAACACCTAGATAACAGAGAACAATTTGTAGAACTTAAACGTGAGGCTCTAATTCCGGTTATTTCAAATAGCCATCCCCTCGCAAGTCAAAATCAGGTTTCTTATGAACAAATCCTTACTACACGACAAATTGTAGTTGCAAGCCGAGATGAGACTTTAAAACCTGAATTGCTATTTTCGAAACATTATTGGCGTACAGACAACCACCACTCTGCTTGTTTAATGATTTTACGCAATCTAGGTTGGGGTGTTCTTCCTCAAGAAATGTTTAAAGAAAACCCCGAACTAAAAAACAAGCTTAAAGTATTGGATTTATTAGATTTCACTCCAAGATTTGAATATTACGTCGACTTAGTGTGGAGCCGTGAAAGTGAACTCGGTGCGGCTGCTAGATTTCTAATTGAATATATCCGTAAGCAACGAATGCAACAGGCACCTTAAAATTATTTCAATTGAGATGCAGAACCTAAACGTTTTTCTTTGAAATATAACAATTGATATATCGACAGCATGAATAGACTTTGTGCTATAAAAGAAAGCATAAGATTTATTACTGAAGATGTTGAATATCAATGACTCATACAGCACTTGACCAATTAAAAACATTAACGACCGTTGTTGCCGATAGTAGTGACCTTGATGCAATTCGTAAATTTCGTCCATTAGACGCGACGACAAATCCTTCATTGATTACGGCAGCAGCAGAACAACCTGAAAGTAAAGAGCTGATTGAAGATGCTTATTATCAAGCCAAAGAAGAAGGCTATAGTAACGATGAGTTAATCGAAAGAACCATTGATATTTTGACTGTAAAATTTGGCGTAGAAATTTTAAAACTCATTGAAGGCCGTGTTTCTACAGAAGTTGATGCTGCACTTTCATATGACACTGAAGCCACCATTCAAAAAGCACATGAATTATGTGAACTTTACAAAGGTTATGGTATTGATCAGTCACGTATTCTAATTAAAATTGCGTCAACTTGGGAAGGTATTCAAGCTGCTAAAGTACTCGAAGCTGAAGGAATTGCTTGTAACCTCACTCTCCTTTTCGGTTTACATCAAGCTCAGGCATGTGCAGATGCAAAAGTTACTTTAATTTCTCCGTTTGTAGGCCGTATTTTAGACTGGTACAAAAAAGCCGAAGGTGTAGATGCTTACCCAATCGAAAAAGACCCGGGTGTGGTTTCAGTTAAAAAAATCTACACTTACTACAAACAGCAAAATATTCCAACTCAAGTGATGGGTGCGAGCTTCCGTAGCATTGATCAAGTGCTTGGACTTGCAGGATGTGATTTGCTAACGATCTCTCCTGGTCTACTTACTCAGCTTGAGCAAGATACACGTACAGTTGATGCAGCTCTTGATGCGACTAAATCAAAGCAAGCAGAGGCTATTGTTAGACCAGCTCAAAATGAACAAAGTTTTAAAGATGAACTTAATCATGACTTAATGGCATTCCAACTTTTACAAGGTGGTGTTGATGGCTTTATTAAAGCCCGTGACCAATTAAGTTTTTTATTACGTCAATCTTTCGGAATTGATGCGGAAATTAAACCTTAAAAAACTGCACTTTTCATACAAAATTACCGATTTTTGTTATCATGGCAAAAATCGGTTTTTTATTGGGTTTCTCGTGTTCGGCATAACAGATCTAACAACATATATTATTGGTACATTCCTAATTGTGTTATTGCCAGGGCCCAACTCTCTATATGTGATGTCAATTGCTTCACGTTACGGCATTAAAACTGGATATATGGGCGCATTAGGTATTTTTACTGGCGATCTCATTTTAATGCTGTGTACCGTACTAGGGGCTGCATCTCTACTTAAAGCATTTCCATGGGTATTTGTTATTCTTAAATTAACAGGTGCCCTTTACCTATCTTATTTAGGCTTTAAACTCTTACAAGGTAGTATTCAACGCTGGAAACAACGTAATCAACCACAACCTGAAATGGCTGATTTACCCGCTTTAGATAAAGTTCATCCTTATAAAACAGCACTCAGTATTAGTTTACTTAACCCTAAAGCGATTTTATTTTTCCTATCTTTCTTTGTTCAATTTGTTGAACCCGACTATGCCTACCCCGCTCTAAGCTTTTTAATTTTAGCGGTTATTTTGCAGGTGATTAGTTTTAGCTATTTAACGGCATTAATCTTCTCTGGAATCAAACTTTCAGCATTTTTTAAACAAAGCCATAAAATTGCAGCTAGTAGTATTTTTTTAGTCGGAATTCTATTCTTCGGATTTGGTCTAAAACTAGCAACCTCAACAATCTAATCATCTTTACCTATCGGTTTTTGCACTATAAAGTTAAAACATGATGAGCTGTTAAAATGCCAGCATTCCATCTGTTTTAACTTCATTGAGCACAAAAAATGTTCTAACTTGTCTTACTCCAGTTAAGGCAATAATCTTTTCACTATGGAATCGGTTAAACGCAGCTAAATCTTTAACACGAATTTTTAGAAAATAATCGACTTCTCCCGCCACCAAATAACACTCTAAAACATTTTCCAAATCACCTGATGCTTGTTCAAATGCCTGAAAGCTGTCTGGGGTTGAGCGGTCTAAAACCACACCAACGAGTACCACCGTATCACGCTGCACCATGCTTGGATTGATCCTAGCGCGTACATCTAAAATTGCCCCAATCTTAAAAAGACGCTGAGTATGATTCCAACAAGATGACGTACTTATGCCTACAAGCTTAGCCAATTCAGCATTACTTAAGCGTCCATTTTCTTGTAATGCACGCATAATTTTCAATTCGAGTGGTGATAAATTCTCAGCCTGCTCTTCCATAAAACAATATTCCAAATTTAGTGTTATTTATGAAAGGAATAATATCATTATTCAATATTTTAAAAATATTATTTCCATTTTAGGCTAAAAATAGAAAGCACCTTCTTTAAAAAAATTGTTAGATTTAGCGAGCTGAAAACAAAGGCAGAAACATATTAATTTTTCAGGGATTTAGAACATTTAGCTATGCAAAAGATTCTTCAAGATTTTTCTATTCCAGCCGTATTCGCGGGTTTCATTACCTTTCTTATTGGTATTAGTGTTTCGGCTATTTTAGTCATTCAGGCTGCCCAAGCTTTAGGTGCTTCACCTGAACAAATCACCTCATGGTTTTGGGCTTTAGGTTTGGGTCTTGGTTTATCAGGACTTATTCTTTCGTGGAAATTTAAATACCCTGTAGCAACTGCATGGTCAACCGCTGGTCTCGCTTTAATTATTGCAACTGGCGGTGGATATAGCATAAATGAAGCAATTGGTGCTTTTTTAGTGGTTGGTGTACTGACAGCGATTTTAGGTTTTTCTGGAATTTTTCAAAAAGCACTTTCATATATTCCACAAAGCTTAACCAGTGCCATGCTTGCAGGCGTTTTACTTAAATTTGGTATTTCACTTTTCGCAAGTTTGCAAAATGATTGGGCATTCGTTTTATCTTTACTCGTCATTTATATCATTACAAAAAGATTATGGCCGCGTTATAGCATCGTGTTCACAGCACTTGCTGGTGTTGTGCTCTGCCCTGTGTTTTTAGACTTTCATATGCCTACGCTTCACTGGTCTTTGGCTAAACCTGTTTGGATTAGTCCTGTCTTTAGCTGGTCGGCTCTTTTAGGCTTAGCCTTACCTCTTTTTGTGATTAGTATGGCTTCGCAGTATTTACCCGGTATTGCCATGATCAAAAGTTATGGTTACAAACCGCATGTTAACCAACTCATTGGCTGGACAGGTTTAACCCAAGTTTTGCTTGCACCTTTTGGTTGCTATAGCGTTAATATTGCTGCGATTAGTGCAGCTGTATGCCTTGACGATCAAGTTCATCCTGACCCAAGTAAACGCTATATTGCTGGCATAAGCTCTGGTTTTTTCTATGCATTGATGGGACTATTTGCAGCAACACTGACAAGCTTGCTCATGTCTTTTCCCCATATCTTTATTGTAGCTTTAGCTGGTATCGCATTACTTGGAACCATTAGCCATAACATTGCGCTTGCCTTTGGTCCTGTTGAAGACCGTGAAGCTGCATTATTTACCTTCTTATGCAGTGCTTCGGGCATTCAATTTTTTGGTATTGGCTCAGCCTTTTGGGGACTTATTGTCGGTCTTATTGTGTTTTTAGTACTTAAATTTAAGGTCAAAAAAAGTTAATAAAAAAGCGTTCATAGCGCCTTTTTCAATGCTATGAACGCTTTTTAGTCTTATTTTTATAGTTCTCTTACTACCACTGATTTTGCCATTTTGTCATGCCAACCTTGTTTTTTAGCATCAAATGCAACCCAAAAAAGACCAATACCAAACACTAAAATTGACGGAATATAGCCAACATATCGAATGATACTCTGCGTGACTGTTAGCTTATTACCTGTTTTTTCATCTAAAACTTTTAATCGCATCAATCGTTTACCTGGCGTTCCTGCAAAATACAACCAACATAAAATTGAATACAATAAAGGAAATACATAGTTCACGATCAAATCGAACCAATAATTTTGTGGCTTAGCACTTAAACCTGTAGCAAAGACTAAGTCGTAATCCCCCTGATAAAAAATCCATGCTGCAGGAATAACAGCCAAAAAAAGAATAAGAGTATCAATGATCATTGCACCAAATCTTAACCAGAACCCTGCATACTCATACTTATAAGTCATGCTTACCTCGCTTTGTTATTGTTTAATAGCTAAAAACGCTTTTACAATTTTACTTTTATCCTAAATGAAACTTTTTTATTTTTAAATACTTAAATAAATTTAAAATATTCTACTTTTATATTTTATTGTAATAATTCTAATCTAAAAAACGTTATTGCATCACTATTCATCATAAAAACTCATATTTTTAGAACTGAACTTTTTCATTTCAGTTCTATTGGGAAAATTTTTACAGGAAATTAAAATACAAACTCATATTATATTTATTTCCAAAATAAAATATCTAATTTAAACTCTTTCTTTAATAATAATGCTGCAAATAATAGAGCTAATCCAATAACAATTAAAAAAACACTTAAACTGATTACTCCATAAACAATAGCTACACTGCCTAATATAGCTAAAACATAAAATATAATTACACTGAATGTCGGCATTTCAATTTATTCCACTACTTAAAATAAAAGCAATTTATTCTATCGAGTTTATAAACGATTGCTGTTTTCAAATGTTGGCTACACTATTAATTTGTATCATCATACAATAATCATGTTATTAAACTTATTTAGTGTTACTTTGGTTTAATAACAAGTGATGTAGTTCACATAATTTTTTATTTAATTTCAAAATAATGTTTTTCAGTGACGAGTTTAATTTTTAGATTTTTATATAAGCGTTCTTTTGAGTCTTCAAGTGAAGGGACAACTTTTTCTGCAAATTTATCTTCGGTCATCAGTCTGGCATAAGTTTTATAGCCAATAACTAACTTTTCGGGTTCTTTACCTGTTTGACGGAACTCTTCAATAAGTTTATTAACTTTCTTTGCTGTTAAATCAGCCATCTTCCTCACTCTCCCCTTAATTCATTATTTTGTTATACGTTTTCTATATGACAGAAATATGAACAGTAATTTTTTGTAATTTTCATGTAAATATTATCAATTATTTAGCAATACCACCTAAACACCATCTCAACCAATAGAAAAATAAACACAAACCCATGATTTAAAATAAATTTATTTAATTTTTCTTTCCTATGGCCGAATAGATGTTTACCGTGAATGAAATATGTTAATCTTTAATTAATAAATGCTTCATACATATAACAACTGTAAATAAGAGGAATAACATTATGAATTACCAACATATTATTGTACCAGTCGATGGTTCGGAAATTTCGTTAGCGGCAGCAAGACAAGCAGCTCATATTGCAAAAGCTTTTGGGAGCAAATTGACCGCTATTAGCTTAGTTGCGGTAGATCCTTTTAGCGGTGTAGATTTTTATTACATCTCACCTGTTGTAAAAGATTATTTTGTTGAAGCAAGAGCAAATGCAGAAAAAACACTCGCAACTGTAAAAGCTTTATGTGCCGAAGAAGGTATTGATGCCGAAACTCAAATCATCCAAGGTGAAATTTCTTCAGACGGTATTTTGAAAGCTGTAGAAGACTTAGGTTCTGATTTGATTGTGATTGGTTCCCATGGTCGCAAAGGCTTCCAAAAACTTATTTTGGGTAGTTTTGCTCAAGATGTTTTAAACAGTACCAAAATTCAGGTATTGGTTGTAAAAGAATAAACTTTTTTAGATGCAAAAAACCCAATCCAACGATTGGGTTTTTTAATAAAATAAATTGCATAAATTTTACACTAATCAAAAATCCAGCTAGAATAGTTTCTTATTCTTCCAATTTCGTGAGTCACGCCAATGAAGTAAGTCTTTTTTCTCATCAATTTTTCTTTTTTTGATGTGCAAAATAGACTATTTTTTTGTGATTTAACGTCTCTGCTTAAAACTACTTTTCCTATTTTGTACATCCTGTATTTATGAGGTTTTTTATGACTCAGCAGGCATGTGTAATATCACAACTCTCTTTAGAATTTTCATCTAAAGTCATGTTTCAACAACTAAATTTTAACCTTGAATCGCATCAAGTATCTGCTTTAATTGGCCGTAATGGTCAAGGCAAATCTTTGCTTATGCAAATGTTAAATCAGACACTTAAATCAGATTCAATTCTGGCGTCTGGGCAAATATCTTGGCATGTAAAGCATGCATATTTACCTCAGTTGCATCGTTTATCAGCCCAGACCATTGCCGAAGCATTAGATATCCTAGATATTTATCAAGCTTTTAAAAGAGTTGAACAAGGTCTTGCCAACTTTGATGATTATGATTTGTTAGAAGGTAAATGGGACTTACCCACCTTATGGAATAATTTATTGGAGTCTGCGGGTTTACCAACAGATTTAGACTTTCGAGTGAAAAATCTAAGCGAAGGTCAAAAAACTAAATTGGCATTAAGCTGTTTATTTCTAAAATCAGATCATTACTTGCTACTTGATGAACCTAGTAATCATCTAGATCAGGAATCTAGAAAATGGTTAATTGATCATTTGAGGAAACACCCAGCAGGTGCTCTTATCATTAGTCATGATCGTAGTTTACTGAATGAAGTAGATCATATTTATCACTTGAATGAACATGGTTTACATCACACAACGGGAAACTATGAAAAGTTTTATGACCAATATCAAACTCATGTTGCAGCTTTGGAGCAATCTGTTCAGCAAGGCCAACGCGACGTTAAAAACATGAGGCAAAAGCAGCATGAAGTATTAATGAAAGCTCAAAAACGTGAACGTGCTGGAAATAAATTACGCGAATCAAATTCTCAAGCCAAAATTTTGCTCGATTTTAAGAAAGAACAAGCAGGCCAAAGTATTGCTGCCATACAGTCTCAGCACCAACGACAAATTTCGAACAGTCAAAATGATTTAATAGACAAAAAAATGCGTCTTGAAACAGTCAAGCCACAACAGTTTGTCTTCCCTACTTTTCATAAGAAATCTGGAGAAATCCTTCGCATAAAAAAACTTAAACTGAAATATGGAACGCAAAAACCCATAGATTTAGCGGTTCAGGCAACCGAAAAAATTCACATAACGGGTCAAAATGGTATTGGCAAATCGACACTACTTAAAGCAATTCATGCTCAAAACAAACAGCCATGTGACAGCATTCACTTATTTGTAGAGTGCTTTTATCTGGACCAGAACTTTAGCTTTTTATGTGATGAAATGACGGTGATTGAAAATCTAACCCACATGAATAGTGAGCTTTCAGAACTAGAATGGCGAAATCTATTAGGTCAACTTCGAATTCGAGGTGATAAAGGTACACAACTTTTATCTCAGCTCAGTGGTGGTGAAAAACTCAAAGTAGCCTTATTAGCGCTTAGCCAAATACATCCTCCCCCTGAACTCTTGTTATTAGATGAACCAGAAAATCATTTAGATATTGAATCTAGAGAACTATTAGCTACCGCTATTCAAAGCTATGAAGGCGCTGTATTGCTCATTTCACATGATCAAACTTTTGTTGAAAGTTGTGCTATTCATGAGTCTTTTTCTTTAACCGATTAATCTTTATTGATATCTTTTTCAAATTTACTAGTTCTCTTTTGAGAGCTAGTAAATTTTAGCAATCATTACTTTTTTACTTTATTTAATATTTCAATATCTAAACTATATTTCACAGTTTTATTTTTACGAGCACTATTTCGCATTTGGTAAACCTGAACAATATAATCACCATCAACTGGTAAAGTAAGTTCTCCTTTAGATCCTATAGTTGAACCAATTAATAATGCCTTATCCTTACCTGGCTTTTTACCTGGGGCAAAAATATTAACATAGGCTAAATTACCAAGACTATTAATATTGAATTTCAATATTTGTCCATTCTTTGCATAAAGTCTATATCTCACATCATCATAACCCTGAAATTTCCCAGTTAATGTGGTATGAGTAGAACCTTGTAAAAAATTAACTTTTTGCTCAACATTTTTAGCTAAAGCTGTGAATGATGCAGTTGAAATTAGAGTAGATAATAATAAAGTTTTAATGATTTTTTTCAATTTTCCATCCTCAAAAAATATTTTTAATTTATTATATTAAAAATATTTTTTATAAAATTTTACTTTATGTATGAGTTTAACAAGTAATAGTTGTTTTTTATAATTAGTAACAAATAAGGTATCTCAAAGTTTAAATATGATTAACTCCGAGATACCCTTTTTAAAAAATATTAGAATCGATAACCTACCCCTAAATAGGTAATCAGTGGATCAATATCAACTTTTGTTGTGGCATGTATTAAGCGAGTTCCCGTATTTTGATTGACGACATCAATTTGGGCATTATTACTTAACTTTGCATAGGACACAGAAGCTACCGTATACCATGAATCGTTAAAATCATAGGTAAAACCAGCGGTAAAAATAGGCGCTATCGCATCATCTGCATCGACATTAACGACCATTTTTCCGCTCGACTCTTTTCGGTCTAAAGCCGCTCCAGCTTTGCCATCTAACACGTTTTGGATCATATGGCCTGCGGACACTAAATCAGAACGAATTCCATCGTTGAGTTTAATATCATTAAAATGAGCATACATTAAACCCACTCCAACATAGGGTCTAAACTTATTTACCCCACTTTTACCAAACTGATATTGTGCTTCTATGGTTGGCGTCCATGCTCGAATAGTTGCAGCTTTAGATTTATTGCCTAAGTTGGTAATCGGAATGGCCTGACCTAAAGTAATTCCATTTGGGAAAAGATATTTCACTAGGTCATTAGGAGACATTGCGACTCCACTTAATGGTGCTAAGATTTCACCTTTTCCTTTAACATCAACTTTAGGTGGAATTCCGCCAATAAATTGTAAAGACACATTATCATTCAGATAATAGTTAAAGGTTAACCCCAACGTATCTACATCATCAACCTCAAGCCCGGCATCATTTTGTTGCCAGTTTTCGATTCCTTGAATCGTCGCAACACCGGAAACTTCAGGTTTGATATTACCGTTCTCATCAAGAATAATCTCCCTCATGTACTCATCTTTTAATGCTAGCTCTAGAAACTCCTTTTGATTAAAAACTTCTCCTCCTAAGTCTACTTCTGTGGCATTAGGATCAACCGAATTTAAAAAACTGGTTGTTGAAATAGTACCGACTTTAGCTGCGGTTCCATTTTTAACAGCGGTATTAATATTAAATGGATTAGCTTTACCCTGTGGCATTACATGTAGCCAACCAGCAGAGACAGAGAATCTTTTAAATTCCTGCGCATAACTCATGCTTGTGATTACAGATAATGAACTCAATATTGCTATTTTTATTACTCTTTTTTTCATTTTTATTCCATCCTAGAAATATATTGCTGATTTTGCAATATAGATATGGAATATAGCCAAGCTGCCTTTTTTATCAATCGGTATAATTTTTAAACAAAATTAATTTAGATAAATCTATCAATTTATCTATTTAATTACATGAAATAGTTATCCAATTTTTCTGACGAATGACATAATTAAAATTAAAAACAATTTAACGAACGGTAAAATAAATACATAAAATTAATCTTATTTGACTAGCTATGATGCTTGAGCTATTTAAATTAGAATCTAACTAGATATTTAATTTTCGTTCATAGATATTTCAAAAAAACCAATGAAGGGAGCTTATCTAAACAAGTTACATCGTATAGCTAATCAATAAATCTGGAAGAATTTTTAATGAATATTATTATTCGTGATGAGCAAGTTGAAGATATAGAAGCCATCGAATACTTAACTAAAGCAGCTTTTCAAAATGCTGAGCACACGAGTCATACCGAACATTTTATTGTTAATAGTTTAAGAAACCACGGTCAACTGACTATTTCTCTAGTGGCAGTTGAAGATGGTTCTATTATTGGACATGTTACTATTTCTCCAGTTCAAATCAGTTCAGGGGAAACAGGTTGGTATGGTTTAGGCCCTATTTCAGTTCATCCAAATAAACAAGGGCTGGGTATTGGTTCCCTTCTGATGAATAAATCACTAGAAAAATTAAAAAACTTAGGTGCAAAAGGATGTGTTTTATTAGGTGATCCCAACTATTACAGCCGCTTTGGTTTTAAAAACAATCCTGAGCTAATTTTACCTGATGTACCGAGTGAGTATTTCCAAGCCTTAAGCTTCTCAGGTCATTTTCCTAAAGGCTATGTAAACTATCATGAGGCATTTAATTCAACGCAATAATAAAAATTATTATCTTTCAAAAGAAAACTCCTAAAATAGGAGTTTTCTTTTTTTACTTTGAACAATATTAATATAAATAATCTAGTTTATTTAATACGTTCAATCTTAAAAACTTCAATATCAGTAGGCTTAACTCGATGTGTATCTACCTCTCCTACAACACGCACTTTATCGCCGGCTTTTAGTTGTAGAGGCTTCCACAAGTCATCATCAATATCAATTACAATCGAACCCGTAGCATCTTTAAACTCGAAATGATCACCAGCAATATGCTTTACGATCGTACCCGTCAAAGTTACTCCAGATTCATCAGCCAAAGTTTTTGCTTTAGATACTGTGACTACATTTTTTGTCGCTTCTTTTATTAATGTAGCATCGGGTTTAGCTAATACCGCATTACTGCCCAATAAAGCCAACCCAGTGAAAGTTGCTAAGAATATTTTTTTCATTACCATGACCTAATTTTTAATGTTCTTAGTTATATAAACAAATTCTTTTAAAGTTATAGATTTAGCTTTTGTGGCTTTTTGTATCTTATAAGAGAGTTTCTTTAATCATGTCATGTAGAAGCACCAAATAATTTACGGCAAAAATTTAGAAAGACTCCATAAGGTCTTCCAGAAACGCTAACAATTAAAAGAATAGAACTGACAGCCGTAACTATCTGCACTAAAGTTGCTCCATTAAAAGCAAGTATCAAAATATAAAGTGGAATCTGGAATGTTAAATTAGTGAATGTGTCTAGCAAAAAGCTTTGTACAGCTGTTTTATGTCTTGCCCATATTTTTTTAAAAATCCAATCGCGATAAAACCCATATGGTCGACCAATCAGTAGAGAAACAGGTATTGCGGTAGCACGTATTTTAAATGTTTGTTCAAGTGTCAGACCCGTAATTACTAGTTCAACAAAAGTACCTATGGCTAACGAAAATAGAACCATTGCAAATGTATCTGCAAAGAATTTCATTAAGTTCACTTTTGCAACAACCATTTATAGCCTTTAGTTTTGTCATGAATTTACTTAAGAAAGCGTGTTTCTTAAGTAAATTAAACCCAGCATTAAAATATCACTTAATTGTTAAGCAACAAGTTGGCCTAAATTCAATAAAATATTTATGGCTTCTGTCTCATCCTCTGTTTGCCCAACAATCATTCTGTCATATGAAATTCCACCAATCTCAATATAAATTTTTGGATGAGGAAGCTGAGGGATATAAACTTTGAGCGGTTGATAAAGAGCAAGAAGATAACCAAATGAATCATAAGGATAATGATCATCTTTTAATGTCTTCTTTATCACCATATAAGTGTTCAGAATATCTAGAATAAAACCATATTCATTTTCAGAATGAAATTTAGCGTCCATACCGACCTCCTTGATTAATTAATATTTTTATAATCAAATTTAAAGGTTAAATTTCTGATCTGATGGTGTAACCAATTCACTTTAAATATAGAGTTATATTTAAAGTGATTCCTGTTGAATTAAATATATTTAAAACCAAGTATATTAGTCAACATATTTTGAACAGTGCCATTAAAAATAAATATTTCGAGTTACAATTCACACTTTAAGATTAAAATAAAAAGATATAAAAAAACCCATCTTACGATGGGTTTCGAAATTCATCTGGATTATGAATCTTTGTCCATTGAATGAGGAGTAGTCGTTTTATCTTGCTGCTTTGTGTCATTTTCACCTTGGCAGGCACTCACACTTAAAGAAATAATGGCAGCTAAACCCAAGGTAGCCATAATTTTTGTCATATTTCACCTCATGAATTATTTAGATAGTGAGTTAATAAATACTTTTTATTAGTTTTACGATCAGCATAGGTTTCTAGGCTTTTTTGTAGATTTAACGCAAAAATGTAAAGCTCTTTAGTTCATCTTTAAATATCAACTTAAAATTTGGTCATTAAACATTAACTGAGTGTCGTAGCGTTTTAATGAGTAATTCATATAGGTGGTCTACAGCTTTTGACTCTAAAGAAGACCTACTCCGATAAACAGCAGCCTCCATCGGCTCTAATGGCCCAAGTCCATGATCTGCACCTAATATGGTTAAATGCTCAGGTGCACTGCATTGTGTGAACACAGCGATTGCTAAACCGCTTTCAACTGCTGCAATTTGACCAGCCAAACTTGAACTGTTGTACACCACACGGTAACGGCGCCCTTGTAATGCCAAAGAATGAATAGCACTCTTCTTAGCTTGGCTGGTACTTTCGTAAACTGCAATTGGAAGCGGGTCTTCTCGCCAGAGTTCAAATTGTGGAGAGCCAACCCATACCATTGGTTCATGAAATAACAATGTTCCTTGACGAGCGTTATCTCTTGAAATTAATGCCAAGTCTATATCACCACTTTCTACTCGTGGAATTAAAGAAGTCGATTGTTCACAAATCAATTCAATTTCTACCCCTCCGTAACGTGGTGCAAAGCGTTTAAGTACAGGCGTTAAATATTTAGCGGCATAGTCATCAGGTACACCAAGACGTATACGACCCTTTAATTCATCTCCATGAAATGCCATTTGAGCTTCAGCATGCAAATCTAAAATACGACGTGCATAACCTAAGAGTAGCTGTCCTTGCGACGTTAATTCAATTTGTCGATGTGTTCGTATTAAAAGTTGGCAATGTAACGCTTCTTCTAGTTTTTTCAGTTGCATGCTAACCGCAGACTGAGAGCGATATAACTCAGGTGCTGCATTCGACAATGAGCCTGTATCAACGACTGTGACAAAACACTTTAACCAATCAATCTGTAAGTTTTTTATATTCATTGCGATTTATCTATTCGATTTTCAAATAGTATATAAAAGAATTATGCGCTTTTCTTTATCTATTCTCTCTCCCATACTGAAATTAGAAGAAGTTAAAACAATTCATTTTTCTAAAAGAAGCTATCCGTGAATTGATTAATGTCTGAATGACACGTTAATAGCGACGCTGACTAACAATTTCATCACTTCGTATTTCTTAGATATTACGCACTAGGAGGAGGTTTTATGCGCCTAAATAAACAGATGCTTGCATCACAAAGTGCGACATCTATTTTCGTTTTACTTTGGGGAAGTGCCGCAATTTTTACTCGTTGGGGACTCGATAATGCCTCACCCATAGCCTTATTAATTCTGCGCTTTTCAACTGCTTTAATTGCTCTGTCGCTACTGGCTATTTTTAGAAAACGGCTCTTACCCAAGCATGGAACCCGTAAGCAAGTTTTACTAACGGGCCTACTCATGATTGCAGGTTATTCAATCTGCTATTTTAAAGCCATGGCTCATGGGGTCACGCCTGGTTTGATGGCCACAATTATGGGAATACAACCCATTTTAACGCTTTGCCTTCTAGAAAAGAATTTACAAAAAGAAAGGCTTTTCGGTTTACTCATTGCTTTAGCTGGACTCATTCTTTTAGTCTGGAAAAGCCTAACAATGTCGTTTATTGCGCCAATCGGCATATTCTTTGCCTTAGCTGCCCTCATCTGTATAACCTTTGGGGCTATCATGCAAAAGAACATTCAACAGGCTCCGACAGATGTCTTACCGCTACAATATATAGTTAGCCTTGTAGTTTGCTTATTTATAGTTCCCTTTGAACATTTTGAAATAACGTGGAATTCGCAACTGATTATTTCTGTCTTATTTCTTGGAATTTTAATTTCTGTAGTTGCACAGCTTTTACTTTACAGACTTTTAAATCAGGGCAATATTGTCAACGTGACAAGCCTGTTCTATTTGGTTCCCATTGTTACTGCGCTCTTAGATTTTCTAATTTTAAAAAATACGTTACCTCTGGCAGGTTTAATTGGAATGATTGCAATTTTACTAGGCTTATTGCTTGTATTTAAAAAGAAATAACTCATAGAAATAATATAGAACCCTCAACTGAGGGTTTTATTTTGAATAAAAATTTAATGTAAATTTTTCCAGTCTGTACCAATTTGAGCTAATGCTGGAAGCTCATCACTATTAAAAACATTAGAATTACGGTCAATAGCAAATCGATAGATAGGCATAGAATCAGCTTCAGTTTTCTTAAAGAAACTGAAGTTTTCATTAAGATGATAATTACCCCCTTCTGTAGATTTTGCTGCTGTTCCTGAGGGTATATGAGTATAACTTTCACATTCTACTTCAACATTATTTCCGGCAAGATCTAGGTAGGAAAATTTCATGTTTTAATCCTTTCTAAATTTTTATGATTGAGAAAAACTTAACATGCTATCGGGCTAGATTATTGAAACTTTTTTAACTAATTGTTTAAGTGTGTATATTTGGTTAAAACTAGATTTTTTGTAAAACAGATGCTCATCCTTGTAATGCATTTTTTATAAACGTACCTTAAACCTAATCTAAATAGGATCTTTCCTGCTGAGTAAAACAGCATTACTCGGAATACTTTTAAGTATTTTCTTTTGTTGTTTAAGCCATTTTTTACAAAATTTCTTATCAGATTGTTCCGAAAAGTTATCTCTAGGCTTGTTATAGGAAGCATCACGCATATTTTCAGATCGTACACACGGCCAATTATTTAATTGGGGAGTCAAAACAGCATTACTGATCAATGAAAGCTCTTCTAATCTAATCAAATTCATCTCTACTTCCTTACTTCCCTCTAGCGTCCTCACTCTTCAATTGATTCATACAAAACTTTATTTCGAATAATCTATAGACGGCTATTGTTTATTCCCTAAACCGATCCAATGAGGGCTACACACAAATAACATGCCTTCAAAAATGCAAAGTGCAAATTTTGTGTATTGATTTATCAAACATGTAAGTTGCTATAGGAATGAATAAATTGAGTTTAAATAGAGTGATGAAGATATTTAGAATGTTTTCTTCTTTGTTACTTCAATTTCAGATATACTAAACTTAGTATGAGATGAGCCTTATATAGTTCATTGCTAGATCAATGAACGACTAAGCCCTTCGCTTTCGAGCAAGGGCTTTTTTAATGCCTAAAATTTGAGAAAACTTATACTTATATGAACTGTCTGGTCGGCCATTGGTTTGCCTTTATAGATCAGGTCTGTTAGATTGGTCTTGTTCATCAACTCCTATTGTCGATGAATACTGAAGCCTGATTCGTAGCATCAGGCTTTTTTTATGCCTAAAATTTGTATAAATGATACTACCAAAATGATGACATGCGATCTCGGTGCGATCTGAAACAACGTAAATCAAACTATAAAATTAACTAGCCTTATCTTACTTTTAGCCAAGTGCCCACTTCTTTTAGCACATCAACTAAACCATTTAATTTCTTGCCATCTTCTGTTAGTGAGTACTCAACTTTAACAGGAACTTCCGCAAAAACCTCTCTATTAATAAACCCTTCTTCTTCAAGAAAACGCAATTCTAAAGTTAGCATTCTTTGTGAAATATTAGGTATTGCACGTCTGAGTTCATTAAAGCGCATAGGTCTTTCGATGAGAAATGAAATAATTAACATTCTCCAGCGGCCACCCAATACTGTCATTGCCTCTTCTACAGAACAGCCAGAAATATTATCTTTCATTATTTAATTAGGTATAAAAAATATACCTATATAACAAAATAGTGCCTAATTTACAATCTATACCTAGTGGTAAATAATAGTTTTCTATCACCAAAAGACTGGCCTATATTATGGAATATAAAGAAGTTGCTAAAAAAACGATTAATCATTTGTACTCAGCACATGCATCTATCCGCACCTCAGGCATCGACCCTCAAATCATTGCTTTAGCTGAGTTGTATGTGTCCCAAATCAACGGCTGTGCTTACTGCTGCGCTTTTCATGCTCAGGAATTAAGAGATATGGGAGTAAGCCAAGAAGTGATTGATAAAATTCCGGGCTATAAACATTCGAATGCCTTTTCAAAGAAGCAGCACCTTGCTCTTGAACTTGCGGAGGCAGTCACTTTTCTATCTGACAAAATTGAAACTGTAAAAGCTCATTTAGCTGAATATTTTAGTGAAAGAGAGATTGTAGAGTTAACGACCAGCATTTCGCTCATGGGGGCTTTAAACCGGCTTAGAATCACTTTAGGTGATAAAAGTTAATCTATTTTCTTCCTAACATGAAAAAGCCCTAATTATTTGGGGCTTTTAATGAATTTTTGACAAAGTTTAATAAAAATTGAAAGCACTATTTTGGCGATAAAAATAATTTCTTTTCGATTGCTCGGCGATTCACTAGCCCCTGCAACCGCTTACCACCAGCATTGACCCAGACATCAAACTGGTTTCCAGCCTCTTTATAATCACCTAAATTTAAATTTTTGAGTAAGGTCGAATTTTTAAAAGCCCCAACTCCAATGTTATAAGCTAAAGAGACTAATGCATCGAATTGATTCTGTTTTAAAGGCACTTTTACAACACTATTTACTGCGCGCTCAAATATCTTTAAATCATGCTGCATATAAGCTTTAGCCTGTTCAAGTGTGCATCGGTCTCTTTCACTTACACGCTGGCCATTAGGATATCGCGTCGTGCCATATCCAATAGTCCATACCCCAGTACCATCGTCATAAGCACTAAGTTTTAATCCTTCAAAATTACAAATTAGGTTTACACCTTCTAAACTAAGAGACATCTCATCAACAGCGACACCTATCAATTCATCACCATAATCAGTTGCTGTAGCAATCTGATCCACTGCTGCATCTTGCTGAGGCTTAGCAGTAAAAAATTTGCGGAGATAATCCAATATTTTTTGCATTTAATGCCCTGTTATTTACTTTTTCTCTGTAACCCAAAGCGTAATATACCCTTGAACTACAGGCTGCCCATCCGCTCTATAAGCATTAACTTTTACTTGCATATCTCCAACTTTCCACTCGTCATCAATAGTTGCTACTAACTTAATATCAGAATCTGCCTTAGCTACATAATTTACGCTCATACCTTTAGGTAACCATCTTAAATGTTGAGGTACTGATGCTTCAGCTAATACACCCATGACAAATTCCAGCCCATTACATATGGCAATAACGTGTACCGTCCCGATATGATTTTCGATTGATTTATTTTTTTTGATTGAAGCTTCGCACAGGTTCAAATCTAATTTTTGAATCATTGGATTTACAGTTTGAAAATATGGAGCAACTCGACTAACAACTTTTGATAATAGCGTTAATCCGCCTGGTACATTTTTCAAAGTCTTAAACGCGAGCAGAACATCATTGACCGGTGGAACAGCTTTATTTTTGATTTTTTTGGTAAATGTAGAAATATAATTACTCATAGTTTTACTTCAATTCGAGAATTAATCATTCAATAAATATATATGTACCCACTTCTACACTCATTGCTTAGTTTTAAATTTTTTGAGTCATTAATGATAATGATTAAATAACCTCGGACGTACCATACTGCTCAAATATGAAGCCTAATATATTAAAAATGCCCAATATTGAATTGGGCTTTAAATTATTCTTCAATTTCGATGGGATCGCCATCTTCAGGGCGAATGTGTCGTTCACCATCATCGGCCGGATCTACACTCGAACCATCTTTGGTAATGCTGTTATACAACTCATCCTCTTTTTTATCATCGATAAATTCTTCATCGGCAAAATCGAGAGGCTCTTCATCATCGTCAAAATTTAAGGGTTTTTCTTCATCTATCATGAGATTCATCCTCTACTTAACTTGTGTCATTCCATGCTTAAATAATTAACGGCTACATTCAACACCAAACCATCATCATTTGTGTAACTGACACTTTCGGATACGTTTTAGTTTTTGTTATTTTCAAGATGATTCAAAATACTACTAATTTTTAAAAGTAAGTAACCAAACAGTAGTCCATTAAATATAATGAAAAGACCGACTGTAACCATTTCTTTAGACCAAACTTGAATAATGTCTAAATTATCATTTCTTGTTTCAACTTGCCCATATGACAAAATAAAGGCTATTCCCAAAACAATTCCAAATAAAATTACGCCCCACGCGACAACTGAGGTTGCCTTACTTTCACTATGGGATTTGCTTACTTGACTCATACTTTTTCTTGTCACATTTAAGGGTTCATATCATTTTTTTATATTAATTTAATGCCTATTTAAAGTTTTGTTTATGTTATGTTTTGATAGCAATGTAATTAATTTTTATCTTTTGTTTACCTTTCCATCAACTGTCTTATTTTCAATTTAAAATGATATGTTGTTTTTACTTTTTTTAATGAAATCTATATATCCATTAAACTAACTACTCCGCTGTTTCATGAAATAAGAGAGCAAATTTATATACATTAAAAGTTTTAAATTTGCCCACACACTGAAGAAGAACTTACTTATTTAGCCTGAAATTTCATATTGAATTTTCTGGCTTGCTTTCTTACTTCAGGATTTGAAGGCAAAGCAAATGGGCTTGCACGCCAAATCGCCTTTTCAATACTTGTTTTAAATTTTTGTTCTTCTTTATCTAAAAAGATGATTTGCTCAATTTCTCCACTATCAGTTAAAAATACTTTAACGCTTGCACTCATACCAGCTGAAGATGCTGGAATATCCCATATTTTATAAATTTTCTTTTGATATTGCTTTTTATATTTTTCAGCTTCTGAAGTAATTTTATTATCGGTCACTTGAACAGGTATAACCTGTTTATGGCCAGTCGCACACCCAACTAATAAAAATAAAGAAGCAATAATAGTGAAGTTTTTCATTTAAAATACCTTTTTTCAATAATTAAAATTTAACAGTTTAAATTTTAAAAAACCACCCGAAGGCGATATTAATCACTGATTATCCCTAGCCAGCAAAGGTAGTAGGTCATCCTGATCTACCTTTGTTTAGATTAATGTTTTATTTTTCTTTAAAAAGGGACTTCATAACGAAAATTCATATTTGAATTTTCCGGCACATTATAGACATCTTGATCAGTAAAAATTCCGTGTTCAGGTGTTTTAAAACTATTAAATGCCTTATTAACTGGAACAGTTGGAGCGTTATTTAAATAGTTTTCTTGAGAATTATATGGAGATGAAGCACAGCCAATCAGCCCAAAACCCAATAAAGATATAAGTAGAAATGTCTTCATAAATTTTGACTACCGTTATAAAAACCACACAACTTAACAAATTAAACAGCTATTGTCACACCGCAACTATTTAGTAATACTTAATAATAAATTTAAAGAAATATTTTAAGGTGAGACGTTATTGTAGATAATTGGAGCAACTCTATAACATGATTTAATGATCATGGCATATGCTTTACTCTTTTAAATAAACTCTTCTATTAAAATTTGGCTAATCGCACTTGTTGTTATATTTTCTTCAGAAGTTTTATAGAGCATAAACTCAACATTTGGAAGTAAAGGTAAATTATCTTTGGAGTTAATAATTTGAATATTACTGTTTAACGAAGATCTATTTAAACATGATATTCCTAGACCAGCCTCGATTGCAGCCGCGATACCTTTTACCCCTGTAGCAGTATGTGCAACATAAAAAGGGATTTTCTCTTTTTGCAAAATTTCTTCGATAAAATTTTTCAAAATACAGCCCGAAGACATTGTCACAATAGGAATAGGATTATCTTCAAGTTCACATTCATGAGACTTAATCCAAAACAGAGGTTCTTCGGATAATTTAATGGCCTGAATATCTTTTTCTATTGTTTCACCAATATTCATGTAGATAGCTAAATCAAAAATATTTGAAAAGAAATTATCTTTAATATCAGAACTTTTCATGATTGAAATATGCAGCTTTAAGTTTGGGAATTTCTTCTGGATTCTTTTTAAAATAATTGTTAAGTCATTGGGTCTAAAATAATCTGTAATCGCTATCCTAAATTCTCCAGAAATATCAACTCCTCTTATTTTGTCTAAAGTCATAGAACAAGACAGTAAGATCTTCTCAGCTTCTGCCAATAAGATCTCACCCTCAGTTGTTAGTGATGAACCTTTTCGGTCTCTAATCATTAATTTCTTGCCAACAAACTCTTCTAATTTTGAGATCTGCTCGCTAATGGTTGAATTAGACAGATTTAATTTTGAAGAAGCTAATGAAATTGTCCCAGACTGAGCTACGACAACAAAAGTTGAAAGTAAGGTGGTATCGAAATATCTCATCTTCGGAAAATCCGTAGTATGCCTTCATATAATTTCGATTTTAACAAATAAACTTAAATACTAATATTCAAGAAATAGAAAACTCTTAAGCCTATTCAAAAAGGAAAATCTTATGAATCTCGACTTTCAAAATGAGGTTGCTATTGTCACTGGTGGTGGCACTGGTATTGGTCAAGCTATTAGTAAACTGCTTGCAGAAAAAGGTGCTTTCGTAGCGATTGTTTACTCTAAAAGTGAGAAAGAAGTTTTAAATACTATAGATGAAATCACAAAAAAGAATGGAATAGCCTTTGCGATAAAAGCCAATATTTCAGCAGATGACGAAGTCAAAACAATGATTGAAACTGTAGTAAAAAAATTTAGCAAAATTAACTATCTGATTAACAACGCGGGCATTACAAAACAGCTTAAATTTGATGACTTAGATGATGTAACAAATGATATTTGGGACCAACTTATCGCTGTTAATTTGAAAGGTACTTTTCAATGCAGCCGAGCAGCAGCTCCATTTCTTCGGCAAAATACAAACAGTGCCATTCTTAATATTGGAAGTATTGCTGGTGAAACAGGTTACGGCTCTTCATTACCTTATGCTGTCTCTAAGTCTGCTGTCCATGGTTTAACAAAATCTTTAGCACACGCATTAGCCCCTTCTATACGGGTTAATTGTATTGCACCGGGGCCTGTTGCTACTCGATGGTGGGCTGGCTATGAAGATAAAATGAACTCGCTATTTGGGGAACTTCCCTTAAAACGGATTTCTACTCCAGAAGATATTGCTCAAACTGCTCTCATGTTATTAAAAGCAGAATCAGTGACAGGACAAATCTTAAAATTAGATAATGGACAAACACTCTGAAATTAAAAATTTTAGATCTCATCTTATAGAGAACTCTTTGTGTGGAGCTCTAAATAGAACCTCACACAAATTCTCACCTTCATCTTATTGTTAATCAGATGCATAAGTATTCTCTAGTAAGATTAAAAACTCATACATCTGGACCATATAACTTTTAAAAACTGGATGTATTCGATAAAGCCTACAGCCCTTAATCTACCCTCGATTCATAACAAATGATCTATTAATTAACGCTTAGATTTTGAGGACTAACATGCGCCTACATTTTATTGTTCATGAAGATTTTGAAGCACCCGGTGCGTATGAAATATGGGCTCAAAATAATGACTTCAAAATTACATATTCAAGAGTATATTTAAATGAAGCTTTGCCATCTTCTGCTGAAGATATAGATTTCCTTATTGTGATGGGTGGTCCACAAGATCCCGATACGACACTAGAGATGTGCCCTCACTTTAATTCATTAGCTGAACAATCAATCATTAAAAAAGCGATTGAAGCAAATAAAGTAGTTATCGGGGTATGTTTAGGATCTCAATTGATAGGTCAAGCTTTAGGGGCCAAATTTGAGCATAGCCCTGAAAGAGAAATTGGCAAATTTCCAATTATGCTTACTGAATATGGCATAACAAACTCTAAGTTTTCACACTTAGGAAAAATGACCGAAGTTGGGCATTGGCATAATGATATGCCGGGTTTAACTCCCAACGCAAAAATCATCGCTTTTAGCGCAGGTTGTCCAAGACAAATTATTGAATATTCAAAATTAGTGTATGGATTGCAATGTCACATGGAATTAACTACAGAAGTTGTTGAATTGCTGATTCAACATTCAGAAGCCGAGTTAAATCAGGCTCACCATTATAAATTCGTGAATAGTCGTGAAGAATTAAGAAATCACGATTACCAAGAGATGAATCAAAACCTTTTTATTTTTCTGGATAAACTGAAAGAAGACTACTCAAAACAACATTAAAAAAATGACTGTAAAAAGCCTTCTTAAGTTGGCTTTTACACTCGCCTATAGATTTTATTATTTACTAGATGATCAAATCCACTCAAAATTCAATCTCCAAAAAAATCAATTTTAATGTTACAATACAGTGACTTACTCAATTTCAATTGGACTTCAAAAGAAATGAATAGATTGTTATTAATTTTTTTATCTTTAAATATTAGTCTTTTTTCTCCTGTAGCTTTTTCTGAAACAAACACATTTCAAATGAAACAAGAATATACCCCACCTAACTTTAATCAGCATAAGAGCATGCTTGCAGTAAACGCAAATTCTCAAGAACATAAATTTAATGGGCAACCAAAAGAGTTTTCTAATTCTGGCACTAATCACCAAAATGTAGATTTTTTTGAAATTGCAAAACAATATCAAGAAAAGGAAGCTAAGCCGTCTTACTCTGCTGAAGAAACAGTCAATATGAGTGATCATGAGCGTAGTCTTTACTACATTAGAAATCATGATAATGTTGGCATTCAAAGAGAAATTAATGGTCAGCAGTTTAAATCGCTAAAACAACAGCGCGATAAAGGCGTGATTTCAAATGATGTATATAAAGAAAAGGTCTACAAAATCTTAAGTCAGCCTTCTATTAGATAAGTTAAAAGCCCTCACTTGAGGGCTTTTCTTTAAGCATTAAAGTCTTCGACAATTTAAGTAAGCATCGACATAAAATATTCTAATAACTTATCTCTTTCATCGATCTTATTTGCACTTAAAAGCTGAACCATTGCCCCATCAATCACAAATAAAAACATATAGGCATCTTCAAGTTTAGCGGTAACTTTTACGGTTAAAATCAGCTTATAAATTTCTTTAATAAGCCAATTTCGATAGTCACTAACGACCTTATAGGCGGCGGGATAAAGCTTTTCAATTTCAAAAATGGCTTTAAACTGCAAATGATAAAACCCATCTAAGTCAGCATGTAAAAAGAAGATTTTCTTTAATTTATCGAACACCATAAGTTCACGGTATGAATGGATAATGGAAAACACCTCGTCTTTTAACGCATCTTTTTGAAAAGTCAGACACATCTCAATAAGTTTTTCTTTAGATGAAAAGCAGTTATAAAAAGTGGCTTTGGGTATTTTGGCATCCTTAACAATTCGGTCTACACCGACATTATTAAAGCCATATTGATTCAATAAATTTCTTGCCGCGTGCAGCACTCGCAGTGCTTTGAATGATGCTTCTAAAGTTGGCATAGACATAGCGTTTAAAATAATTTTTTGTTGTATATAAATGAGATAAAAATGCCGCCACTCTTAAATCGAGTGCTAAAAACAGGCACATCAAGGCAGCACAAATCCTGCCTTACATATCTCAGGCTTTATTGTTGATATGATTTTTTAGTCGTAATGATCTAAAGGTTAAAACCTATAGTCGATTAAACCGCTTTAAATGCCAGTGAGGTATAGATGTAAAGACTTTGGCAAGGACTGCCAATGAGAGAGATGAAATAGTACGCATATGCGAACTCCTAGATGAAATAGAAGTTCTGCCAAATCACTGCTAAATGATTATGGTGGCAGAACGAAGAAGGGTTAGCAGACCAGTCATCTAGGAACCGGCACGCCCGAGGGCGTCCCTCCTCCGTCCTACCGCTACGAAGGGAGACGAACGAGTTCGACACCAAAAAATTACTTTTTTGATGTCCTAGATGAAAACGGTCTGCTAAAACCGACTGGCAATGTGGCCAGCAGGCAAAGGATAATCGGAGAGGTTTTGGGTGTCAATGTGATATTGACTAGAAAATGGTTAAATAATTATAGTTTTTCATTGGATTACAATAGTATATACAAAGAGCACTGTTTAACCATACTTACTAAAACAGTGCTCTTTACTCTTTTATTTATTCGACATGTTCATCATTTTAGAATGATCCATGTCACCCATTTTAGAGTGTTCCATATTCATCATCTGTGAATGGTCCATTTCACTCATTTTAGAATGATCCATTTGAGACATATCTGCCATATTGCCATGCTCATGCTGCGTATGGTCTTGCTGCATTTTTCCATCATTCTTCATGCTACAAGGTTTTGTGCATTTTTCTTGTGCTTTAGAATTTGGCTTGATTTCCGCATTCGCAGCCGTTGTTTGTTTTGCATCTTCTGCCCAAGACTGGGTTCCAGTAATTAAAGCACCAACACACATAAGCGTTGTTAAACTACGGCGAAATAGAGTTTTCATTTTTAGATCCAAAAATTAACTTTATCTAAATACCCTATAGGCTTCCAACGGACATCTAGGTGACCTGAAAATGACATTTTTGTAATCTACGCCGAATCATGTGTTTATAACGTTATTATATTCCCAGTGAATAATATGAGATTTTTTATAAATGAGAATCTTATTGGTTGAAGATGAAATAAAAACAGGTGATTACCTTAAACAAGGTTTATCTGAAGCTGGATATATTACCGATTGGGTGACTGATGGATTATCAGGTAAACATCAAGCGCTTGTAGAAGAATATGACTTGATTATTCTGGATGTGATGTTACCGAAGTTAGATGGTTGGAACATTATTAACGATATCCGAAAAAGCGGGAAAACCATGCCCATTCTTTTTCTTTCAGCACGTGATCAAATTGAAGACAGAGTTAAAGGTCTAGAACTTGGGGCCGATGATTATCTGGTAAAACCTTTTGCTTTTGCTGAGCTGCTTGCCAGAATAAAAAGCTTACTCCGTCGTGGGCAACAAAAAGAAGATAGTAATATTATTAGCATTGCCGATCTTGAGCTTGATCTTCGTAAGCGTCGTGTCACTCGAGCGGGTCAACGTATTGACTTAACAGCAAAAGAGTTTGCATTGATGGAATTATTCATGCGTAGACGTGGAGAAATCTTACCTCGCACCCTCATTGCCTCTCAAATATGGGATATGAATTTTGATAGTGATACCAATGTTGTAGAAGTCGCTATTAAACGTTTAAGAAATAAAATAGATAGTAACTTCAGCCCTAAGCTGATCCAGAACATACGTGGAATGGGCTATGTGTTAGAGGTTGAAGATGCCTAATAAACTGTTTAATGCGATCAGCTTTCGTATTGCAATTCTTTTTTCTTTTTCTACGGTTATTATCTTAATGATTATGGGATTGGTCATTCACCAACTTGTCATGCATCATTTTGAAACTCAAGATAGAACTCAATTAGAAGGTAAAATACAACTTGTAGAAAACCTACTTGAGCAAAATCATCACAATCATTCTGAATTAAACTTATATTTAAAAGATGCCTTAGTGGGACATCATGACCTGATCGTGCAAATAGAGCGCCCGAGCGGTCAAATTATTTTTAGCTCATCGCCAACAGTGCTTAAGAATAAAACATTAGTAAAATCTAAACATGGTCCGTGGCTTGAATGGAAAGTCCAAAATAAAATTTATCATGGCTTAATTTATAAAAAGTCTTTCGATCAAAATAGCGCTATTCCATCAGCTCAAATTATTGTGGGTATTGACACATCTGAGCACCTACATTTCTTAAACGATTTTAGACGTCAGCTCTTATATATCGGTGTTATCGGTACAATTTGTTTGATGCTCTTGGGGTGGTTTGCTGCTTGGCGTGGGCTCCGTCCAGTTCAAAACATGGCAAAGGTTGCAGAAGGCATTTCAGCTCAGCATCTTTCCGAGCGTTTAGATGTCGACAACACACCAACTGAACTGAAATCGTTAGCTATTGCATTTAACGATATGTTAGATCGATTAGAAACAGTCGTAGGCAAACTCTCGGATTTTTCATCTGATCTTGCCCATGAAATTAGAACACCGATTAACAACCTGATGACTCAAACCCAAGTTTGTCTATCGCGTAGTCGAGATATCACTACCTATCAGGAAATTCTATTTTCCAACTTGGAAGAATTTGAACGTTTAGCCCGAATGGTGTCCGATATGCTCTTTCTTGCGAAAGCAGAACATGGCTTACATAGAGCAAACTTACAACAAGTAAATCTAGTCAAAGAAGTCTCGGCATTATTTGATTTTTATGATGCGATTGCTGCTGAAAAAGGCATGTCACTAAAACAAACTGGCCAAGGTTATGTCGAGGGTGATCCTTCAATGTTACGCCGAGCGCTTAGCAATCTTTTATCAAATGCAATCAAATATGGTAAATCAGATTCGATCATCAAAATTAAATGCCAACAGAATAGTGATACAACTGAACTAACCATTGAAAATGAAAGCTCCCCCCTATCACAAGAACAACTTACTCGATTATTTGATCGTTTTTATCGTACAGATTCGTCAAGACAGCGAGTTGAAGAAGGTACAGGGTTGGGGTTAGCAATTACCAAATCTATTCTTGATGTACATGGCGCTACAATTCAAGCCAACTATGATGATGGACGTATTATCTTTAAAATTATCTTTAAAAATTAAATATTTAAATCTAAGCAAGCTAACCAGACAAGACTACCAAAACAGAAAAGTCCTTTAGTACCAATAAGTTCTCGATTTTTTCAAAATAACAAAAATGTAATTTTGGAGTCATCAACGCGTTTCTCTCTATCTTGAATAATAGGCATACAAAGAGTGTGACCAATAAAGTACGTCCTTTATTTTAATTCAGTCATTACTTAGTCAAATATTCATTTTACGAGGATAAAAACATGAAGCTTGTTCACAACAAAATGACCGCTCTACAGAATATTCTAGTAGGAGCAACTATGATTGTTGCTACTTCCAACGTATTTGCACATGTCAGCCTAGTAAGCGCAACTCCCGCTATTAATGCTTCGGTAGTGAGTCAACCTAAAAATATAACGCTTAATTTTGGCGGCGAAGTCATGTTAATGAACGTTAAGTTGCTTGATGCTCAACGTAGAGACATTCCTTTAAATTACCAAGTGAGTCATGATTTAAAAAAATCATTTGAAGTCGCTGTACCAAAGCTAAAAAAAGGAAGATATACCGTAGTGTGGACCACAATGGGCTCTGATGGTCACAACATGAGTGGCGAATATACTTTCACTATTAAATAAACCAGAAAAATAAAAAAATATCGCTAATCCATGCCAGCAATGAGCTGGCATATTGTATAGAGAGAAGAATATGGCGCCTGAAACTTGGATATATGCGACTTGGCTTGTTAAAGCTTTTTTATACTTGGGGACCGCATTTTTTATTGGAGGTGCCTTCTGTTATTTCTTGCTTGGACACTATGTAGAAATTAAAAAAATTATTATCAAATACATCACTGTTGGTGCAGGTTTAGGACTAATCTCAAGTGGTTTTGGTTTCTTTATTCTGATCGGAAGTTTTGCCAATACTGGCCTATCAGGTATGTGGAATAGCAACTATATAAATCTAATCATTAATACGCCGATTGGTCACGTCTACATCATTCGATCAATGAGCTTTCTGCTTTTATTGCTCTTTATGCTCGTAAAGTTAAACAGTGGAATTAGTCAGATTTCTAAATTTGAAGGATCGATTTTCACTCTACTATTAATACCCATTGTTTTCAGTTTTTCTCAATTAGGTCATGTCACGAATTTATCCTTATTTGCGCAAATCTTACTATCAACACATGTATTCGCAATGTCTTTATGGATGGGTTCACTCTATCCCTTATGGAAAACGAGCAGAATAATTCAAGGCCTACCGTTAAAAGAACGTATGCATCTTTTTGGAAAAATTGCAGCCTTTATTGTCGGAGTTTTACTTCTCTGTGGTGTTACTATTGCCCTGCTGTTACTTAAAAATTTCAATGCGCTACTCAATACTCCTTACGGGCATGGGCTTATTATCAAACTGCTCTTTGTGCTATCTATTTTATTACTAGCAGCCTTTAATAAATGGTATTTCACTCCTCGTTTACAGCATCCAAAATTTACAAATCAGTTGGGTTACGCCATTTTATTTGAAATGTCATTAGGCCTAGCCATCCTTTTAACAACGAGCTACATTACGACTGTTGTTGGTATTGAATAAAAAGAAATATATAACAGATGTATCTTTATCTAGGATATTTTTCAGTTTTATGATTATAAAGTAGAGTCAACAATGATTAAAATTCAAACTACCATTCAATAATTCAGCTTCAGCAAACAGTATGATTATTTGTATAATGTATATAATTCGAACCAACAAACTATTAATTTTCTTATTAGACCATTAAATATACACGCAAAAATCTGTAATATAATGCTAATAATAAAAAATTTCTAAAATTTAAAAAATAATAATTAGTAACTATATATATTAAAAATTACTTATTTTTGAGTATATCTAACGAATACAAGAACAGTTTTTTAAAAATACAGCCTCAATATTTTGATAAATTATGCAATATACAGATCTGTCTGTATAAACATATAGCCCACTTAAATACATTAGACTTTAGTCTAATGTATTTGTGACAAAATAAAAATAAGATGTCGGCTGGGTAACGAGTGAATAAATAATTACACCCAAAATATCATTAATAAATCAGGAACATAACAATGACTTCGCCTTTAATGAATAATTACCTAAACTTTGCTTCTGGAATTGCCCATCAGCAATATTTACCAGCCGAAGAAGGTATCCTTAGGGCATATAACGATGGATGTACCCACTGGTATGTGGATGGAAGTTTACATGGGGAAATGGTTCCAGACTGGTCTGATGAACGAATCGAAGATCTAAACAGCTTAATCAAAAAATATAATGTACAACCTATTTTTCACGGTAACTTCAAAGCACCATTAGGTAGCGATGTTGATTATTTACGAGAAGCAGCGGTTGTATATGTTAAAAAAGAAATTGATATTGCCGCAAAAATTGGAGCACCTTTAGTTATTCACGGTGGTGGTATTGTAGAACCAAAGAAAATTGTATTGGCTAAACAAAAAGCTCTTGATAACTATATTTTATCTATTAAAGAATTAGCTGAATATGCTGCTGAAAAATCAGTTGATATTTATTTAGAGAATTTATCAAATTATAAAAACTATCGTCCCTTCCATTATGTGTTTACCCACATGGAAGAATACGATTATGTTTTTAATAAAATTGACCATAAAAATGTCTATTTCTTCTTAGATGCAGGACATGCAAATGTGGGTGAAGGTGACCCAGTTGCTGTGGTAGATAAATACCATGACAAAATTAAAGGTATTTCTTTTAGCAATAATAATGGTGAACAAGATCAACATTTTAGTATTAGTCGCGGCACTGTAAATTATTCTGACTTTATCGAAACAATTAACCGCCACAATTGGAAAGGTCTTGTTGCCTTTGAGGTGAGAGACAAAACTACTTTAGATTCAGTTAAAGAATTGGCAAGCGCATAAAACTAAAAGCCTTCTGAGGAACATCAGAAGGCTTTTTTAATTTAAGTAATTCATTTTTAAAAGGATATATGAAGTGAGTGGTTTACTAGTTTTCATAACAATTGCCTTTCTTACGCTATCTAGTCCAGGCCCTGGCGTTTTATTTACAGTTACAAACTCAATCAATTACGGCGTCCGTACAGCCCTATTTGGAATTATTGGGTTAATTATTGGTATGTTTGTCATTGCAGTCATTTCGGCAAGTGGAGTGGGTTTAATCATTACCAGTAATCCCACTATTTTTACTGTATTGAAATTTATTGGTGCATTTTATTTAATGTATCTAGGTTATAAAAACTTTTTAAAAACATCACCTTCTCAAGATTTATTAGACACTGAAACAAGTGAAAAAGCGGTAAGTAAATCTAAATTATTCTATCAAGGATTATTCGCATCACTTCTCAACCCAAAAACGATTGTCTTCTTTATTGCCCTATTTCCACAATTTATTGATATAAAAGAAAAAATAATAAACCAATTTTTAATACTTTCTTTAACTTTTTGCCTAATTGGTTTCTTAATCCATTTGGTATACGCTAATTTTTCTTCAATTTTTAAAGAAAAAATGCTGTCGGGAAATAACTTTGCTCGATTAAATAAAATCAGTGGCTGTATCTTTTTTATTCTCGCTGTTTTGCTGATTACTCAATAAATGAAAAAACAGTTATAAACGCTTTTAAGCTAGAAGCGTTTATCCCTTAAAGTATTTCCGCACTCATCCAACTACTTCTACAAATTTAAGCTTGAAGAGATTGCTGATTTAATCTGGATTGAATCAGCAATTTATATGCCCCACTTTTAAAAACCTATTGTTTTAATTTAATTTTATTTAATGACATACATAAAGCTTTTTTATCGGCCTCTTTAAGTTGAGGGTGCTGTACAGTCCACATGTAGCTACAGCTATAAGGAGCTTTGTTATTATTTTTCTTGAGTTCATAGGCTATATTTTTTAAAAGCTCAGTATTTAGCGTACTAATTTTTAAACGTACATCGGCTAAATCTTGCGGTTTCCAATTGCTTTCTGGACTCGACAACCAGTCTGCGCGATATCGGTACTGAATTGCCTTCGCAACATTCATTTGAGTCACAATAAATGGCTTTACTGTTTCACTACTTAGGCCAAAAGAATCGGCTTCAGAAAGTGATTGATCAAGAACTTTCTTTTCTTGAGTTAAATCTTCAATCGGCAAATGCTGTTCTGCTTTATAACCCGCGACATCTTTCATATAAGATAAACGCTCGTTAATTAAACGAGCAGTTTGATCATATTGATATGCTTGCGCTAATGAAGAAACACACATGAAAGCTGCCAACGTACAAACCACTTTAACAGCTGGCTGAGCACTCTTAATTTTTGCCATGTAAATACCTATCGAAATTATTGTTCTGTTGTCATTCCAGATCAGTACTGTATTTTAACAACATGCGAAAGTAAAATTTCAAGATAGGCTGAGTTCTTGACTCCATGCCGAATCAGGCTGCTGATAGATATGTTGGCACACTTGCTTAACAGATGAAATAAAATGCTGGTTCTGTCCATCCCATTTTTCAACCATGCAATAGCTAATATGAATGCCTTTAGGATGAAACTCTCTTGCTAATGACTGCGCTAAAGCACGAATACCCGCAAACATGCTTTGGCTTAACACATCATAATGGATCGAGTTGTTAAATGGTGCGCCAAGAAAAATAACAGTGCCCCGCTGCTGCTTTAACATCGGCTTAATCACAGCTTGCGCCACACTCACCGCACTTAAACCTGTGGTCTGCCAATTGTGTTCAATCTCTTTTAAAGATAAAGCCTCAATATTTGGCGAAGATGAAAAATTCGGTTGAAACACACAGAGTTCAATTGTATGTCTTTGAGTGGAAATATAACGCACCAAGCTTTTTAAATGATCTGCATTTACTAAGTTCAAATGAACTGCTGTCAAGCCATCGTTGATGGAATGAACTTGGATTTTTTGTGCAGCCGAATCATGCACAACTTGATAAAGGTGTAATGGAAATTGTGCATTTTTATCTAAAATTACAAAATCACGCTCGATTAAGTGTAAATCATGACCAGCAACGACAACACAGCCCTGCTTTTTTTGAAATCTCTGACATATTTTTTTTAGCATTTTAGTCTCTCTCAAAATTTTTCTTGGTAAGGGCGTAAATCGAGTTCATGTGTCCAAAGCTTCGGTGTTTGTTGATAAAGCATCCAATAGTTTTCTGCAATTGCATCAATATTGAGGCCACCCGTGCCACGTGTAAGTCGGGCTAACCGCCCCAGACCAAATAATGCTTTATTTACCCTATCGCCATCGACCATTCCATCAATAATCACATGAGCAATATGTATGTCTTGTGATTTATAGATTTGAGCTAGATTGAGTGCATAAGCCCGCAAAGCAGATTTACCCATGGTAAAAGCTGCGAAAAAAGGTTTCCCTCGTAAAGAAGCGCTCGCACCTGTAAAAATAAGCGTACCGTGGTTTTGATCTTTAAAGATTTTCAGACAGCTTTGAGAAACTAAATAAGCTGATAAAAAAGTGGATTGCCACATTTGCGTAAAAAACGACAGCGGACTGCGTAAAAAGATTGAGGGAATATTTCCCCCCACATTATGAATGACAGCAGTAATGCGCTCATTTTGACTGGTGATTGTGTCAAATAAAGCTTGTACTTGCTTTATATCTTCTGCATCTAAACGAAATGCGACAGCGTCCCCACCTTTCGAATGAATTTCGGCAGCCACTGCTTCAATTTTCTGGAAAGTACGCCCAGCGACATAAACTTTTAAACCTTCTTTTGCAAAACGATGGCTCACGGCTGCACCAATACCTTGTAATGCACCAACGCCAATGACAACTGCACAATCTATTTTTTTATCTGGTGTTGCTAATGTCATGGTCATTTCACCCTGTTTGTTTTTTATACCATAAAGCAATAAACGGACGATCCAAAATTTCTTTACTAAATTTTTTGCTTGTGCGAACCACTTCACCAAGTTGAGCGACCACCGCAATGTCGGCAATTGTCTGAGAGTCTCCAACTAGCCATTCACTTTGCGATAAAACTTGTTCGATACGGTCAAGGTGTCTTCTAAACTCTGCTTCAACATTTTCAGCTTTCATTCGACCTAGACCTTGAAAGAAAAGCTGTGTTTTTAACTCGGCTAAAATAAATCCTTTTACCATTGGTCTTTCATACGCTGGGCGGCCAATACTACTAATGCGAATTGCTTCTTTTAGCGCATCTGGGTCGTTTACACGTAAATAGACTTCATAAAAATAGAGAGCTTCATCTGCCCAGTCTTCCCACAGCTCTGCAAGTGCTTTTTGATTTGGATCTTCTGGATAAAGCCGTGGTGTATCTGGATATGTTTCTTCTAGGTAGCGAGCGATTCGGGTACTGTCTTGTATTCGCTGTCCATTATGGTCAATTACAGGTACTTTACCCACTTTACTAAGCAAAGGAACTTTAGCCCCCAAAATGCCGTTATAGTTAACTGTTTCAAATGAAATTCCTTTAAATTTTAAAATTCTTGAAACTTTCTGACAAAATGGGGAAATTTCCCATTGATGCAAAACAATATCCGACATTTATTCACCTTTATTTTAATTGCGTGTTTAGCCAACTAGTTCTTTTTTAGAACCAATCAATAAATATACAGAATGTATTTTTAAGTCAAACTGTTTTTGATGACGAATAAGTTTTAAAAAGCCAAAATTAATTGATTTATATAATTTTATGTTTAGCCATTTTTAATGAATATAATTGAAATTACGCGGAACCATGCGACTAAAATAGAACCGCGTATATTTGATAAATTAATAAGTCACTGTCACAACAACACTATCAGAATAGCTTCCTGGTGTACTTGCAATGGAAGTACCTTGTGGAATTTTTCCATAGACAGGTGTGCTTTGAGCGCTACCTGTTCCTGTACCCGATACCCCACCGGCTCCCCCGATATTGGTCACGCCACCTGTGGTATCCCACACCGTACTATAATTAGAGTCCTTATATAACTGATAGGGAATATATTCATTATTACCATTAGTCATACGCCTGAATCCCCCAGCAATACGGTTGTTTCCATCTCCTAAATAAATGCTATATGGCGTTCCATAATTACAGGTCGAATTTACTGCTCCTTGCGCTGTGTAATCCCGCTTAGTCGTACTAATATCATTAATATTGCTGAAATCTACTGTTGAGGTTGAGTTTAATTGGCACATACTTGGTACCACAAAATTCGCTGTTAAAGTTACATTTCCAGAGTCCCAGCTGAGTAAATCACCTAAACATAACACCGCTAAAAGATCCATATCCCAAAATAGTTGAACCGTAGCTGTATAGGTTCCTTTAGGGTAGGCAATGAGTGACCCCGTTCGAGCTGGTACTTTCACATTTACTGAGTAGCTAAGAATATTATTTGAAGCAAGTGTTACCACTGGACCATACCAAACATTGGAGGTTTGGTTGGTGGTAGAAGAACCTGCTCCACCTACAGTTGCAGTGACCGTATATGGTAAAGTCACACTATTATTCGCAGTAGTTGCTCCTGTAAATACTGTCTTCATACACATAAATGGAGATATCTGAGGTATTATTCCTCCATTCGTACAAGTAATTGTTCCTGAAAGGTTTACAGTTGCATCACTATTAATATTTGCTGCTGTGTAGGTAAAGGTATTATTTGTGGTTCCAGCTACCGTACAAGCAGCATGTGCTGGACTAAAAAATGCATAAACAAGATAAAATAAGCAAATACCTATAAAGTATTTTAAAGACAATGAAAATTTCTTATAGCTCTCTATTTGAGCCTTATTCATAATATTTAATGACATACATAAGGTCCCAATTTTTTAGTTGAGTACTGATTACTGTTATATGTGAAGTCAACTTGGCATGAACCATGATCCAGAAGATCGACTTCAAGCTGGTTTTGCTTTAATAGGTTTGGAATAAATACTTCACCGTCGTAGCCAACTACACCCTCTTGCTGACCATTAATTCGAACCGTATAACCCGGTAATAAAGGTGAATTATTCTGGTCAACAAGTTTTACTAATCCAGAAATGACCTGATGAGCACCAAAGTCAATAAGACCCCCTTGGCGATAACCCACAACTGTTTTCTGGTCTGTAGACTTCACACTCCAATTCAAAGGGAGATACGATGGATCTAAATAAATATGGTTCTCTCTATATGGCATGAGGCTTGGAATAAGAAACCTTCCAGATTTATCTGTTGTTCCTAGATTTACTCCACCATTTAAAATTTGGCTTTGTGGCCCAGCATTGGTCACAACTGCGTAGCCGTCTCCAATTTCATTGGCCGCAAAAATCCGACCTGCTGCCGCAACCAATGATCCTGTCGCTGAAACTGCAACTTGGTCATTATCTCCAATTCGGTTATATCGACCTGTCAGATAAGCTGCCCGAGCTCGGTAAGAGCCATAAATTGAAGCATTATTCTCTTGCGCATCCTGATCACGTTCAACATAGCCTCCCCATCCAAATGAACCGATTTGAGGTTCTGATAAACCGAATAATTCTTGGCGATACCTTAGACTGCCGTTGTCACTAGAAACACTTGTAATCGCATTAACTCGGGTAGATGGTGTATAGCGCAGCGCAAAGTAAATGCCATAGTCTTTTTGATTTTCATAATCTTTATAAGCTGATGCATAAAAGCCCCAGTTTTTGTTCAGAGTTCCGCTTAAATTGGCAGATACTAATTTATTAGCATTGTCGCTATATTTGATCTGGTTATAACCCAGATAGGCGCTATACCCTTCGTAAAAGTTATAGCTCATCCCTGCCCTAAAAATCTCATCTGCCAATGCACTGTAGCTCAGGTAGTTCTGCGGCTCAGAAGTCATCTGGTTATCTTTTAAATATCGAATTTGAGACACGCGGGCAAGGTCAAAGTAATTATCAAATACCTTACGGTAACTGGTATTAAACGAAATGTTCTTACTAATGCGTCCTTCTAAGCCAAGCAAAGCAGAATAACCGTTTTCATCTTTATACTGGCTCGCTGCAATATCAGCATTAACCACTCCAAAACCAAACAGGTTCTTGGCAAAACCTGTGCCTAGATTTGATAGGCCATCTGTCGAAGCCTCTGCACCACCACTTAAAGTCAGTGAGTTGCTGTAGCCATATCGAATCGCACCCGAAGCAAAAGTGGCATCATCATAATCGTTTGAATACAGTCCGTAGTTATAGCGTGGAACACCAACATCTACTGAGAATTCATTAATGCCTTTTGCCAGAATTTTGGATGAAAAATAGTAAGCCTGTTTAGTAATGCTCTGCTGACCCGTTGCATCAGTAGTCACAAGGGTAACTTCATTGCCTGAAATAAACGGGAGCTGCTTAATGTCAAATGGGCCTGATGGCACAAGTCCTGAATAAATCTTTTGCTGGTTAACGTATAAATCTAAAGTCGAAGGAAGTGCAGCCGAGCCTGAAAATTGCGGCAGTGCCGAGGTGACAAGATCACCTCGTTGAGTATAAGCACTCGACCACTGGAAACCCGCCAAACGTACACTATTCCCCCAATCAGAACTATTGGAAATAAAATCCCCTAAGGTATATATCCTGACTTTTTCAGGATCTACATATTGCCACTTACTTTCTAAGCGCACCCATTTTTCATGGCTATAACTCGTTTCATTACTACCGTTGTATAAAACGCCCGAAGAAAAGTTACCAATTGCGCTGTTAAAAATCCCTTCTGCCGAACCTGAGAAAACATTCTCGTCATTGGTTATAGTGTTATACAGGCTGTAGTTCAGAATAGCCGCATTTAAGGGCTTCATTTTCAGCAAATGAGGACTGGTGACCTTCTGGCCGCTTAAATCAACTGAGTAACCAGTTAACATGCTCGACGGAACTTGTAAATTTAGAGCCTGTTCATTCTCTAAATATTTGAACTGGATTCCTTTTAGCTCGTTAATACACACCCATTGGCTATCAGGAAGCTGCTCATCTATTTTTAGTCTTAACGTTTTTAACACACCTGAACGGATAAATAACTTTCCATCCTTAGATTGCTTCGCAGCAACTAAGTCTTCAGATGCATTAGAATTAATAGAAACATTTAAAAATAATTTAATGAAATTAACTTCTTGATCCTGTTCATTCGTCTCTAATTGTGTATATTTATTATTGCTACCAACTGATTTAGGAACACTAGGAACCGCAGTATTCGTATAATCTTGTAACTGTTCGGCAAAAGAATACACAGGAAAATACGTAACACATAAGACACCTATAATGTATTTCATATAAGCCTCTTAAAGTGTGGTTTTCTTGCCGTTAACTGTCAGAGATACACTGTATTTATGATTTGGCTGATAGGTAAAGTTACTAATCGAGTAGCTTCGTGCCTGCTCCGCAAGAATATAACCATTTACGGTATTTACTTTAATCGGGTAACTTTTATTCGCTGTTGTATCAACAAGCATTAAATTATTTAAGAGCGCATGTCGGTTTCCAATATTACTAATATTTAAAGAAGGCGCTTCCTGATTTGTATCAATTTTCCAATTTAGTTTAGTGATTGCATCTCTATTGACTACAAATACGGGTAATGATGAGCGAAGTAATACATTTACGCCCTGAGCAGCTTTACGGCTATCTATTGGTTTTGGTAATTCATCAATAATAATACGATAGGTTTTTTCACCAGAAATAGGTGTTGGATTAATTCTGACTACACGTAAGTTATAAGAATCATTAGGTTGTAATTTTAAAAATGGTGGACTAATGGCAATCTCATCTGTAGGTGTTAACTGATCTTGTCCATTTTTTTGAGTCCATTCAAATACGCGAATCTGCAAATCAGTACTTTCATTTGACTGATTAAATAAACTAATTGATGAAGCATTTTGATTACTTAATATTTCTACATTCACAGGCGAAAGACGGATTGTCGCGGCGTTAATAGAGCTAGATAAAGATAAGAATAATCCCGTAATAATAAAAATATTTTTTTTCATAATTTGCTCAAATATAACTTTTTTAATGTATTAGCCCTTTTAAAAGGGCTAATGTATTTTTAATTCATACAAATTAATAAGTTACCGTTACAGTTACACTATCAACATAGCTACCAGCACTTGGTAAAGTTGTGCCGGCAGGAATACGGCCATAAACATTCACTGTTTGAACATTACCAGTTGCAGTTCCACTATAGGCAGTTGTTGCAATACCGATTGCTGTGGCACGTCCTGTGTCAGAGAAAAGGTTGTAAGGGATATATTCGTTGCTAGTTGCACCACCAATCATACGACGTTGAGTTGATAAAACATTCTGACCACCATCAAATGACAAAGTCCATGGCACAGTATTATTACAAAGAACTTTAATTGAGGTACCACCTGTTGTTGTGGTATCTGCATCGACATTGCTAGTAAGTGAACTTAGTGTACCAAAGTCTAAAACTGCATTTGTTGTCGTTCCGGTTGCAGAAGTATTTAAGACACAACTATTCGTTACGGTTGCCTTAACAGTTAATGTACCTGTTGCTGTAGCTGCATTTGCTGCATTGAGGGAAAATAACCCTACAGCAATGAGTGATAAATGAAAAAAAGTCTTCTTCATAGTTAAAACCTTTTAAATGAAATTGTTAAAAGTAATAGATATAAAAAATTTGCCACTTATTCTTACAATCATTTCTATTTAAGGGCTCCTTATAAAGCTTATTTTTTTATCCTATTTTAAATATAATACACAAAAACAATTAAAATGCATGTTCACGTTATTATTTTTATTTCCAATCTATAAAACAAATTTACCTAAACTTATTCTATGGATACAAAAAACAATAATCACAAAACATAAATATATGATTTAACTAAATTTAATAAAATTATTAGAGAAAATATTAAATTAAATTTAAATAAATATTACAGAATCGAGCTCACCTTAAAAAATTAGATATTATTTCTTAATTTATTTATTTTTATATTATTTATCTCTTTAATTTTCATTTTATATTATTTCTTAAAGATCCATCTTCAAAAAATATTAAGTTTTATAATTTATAAAACAATAAAATGATAAAACTTAGAGCTACAGATGAACTACAACAAGGATATTTTTGTTTATTTAAAACGTTGAATAACTATTACAAATATAAAAAAGTAAAGGCCTCTTACGAGACCTTTATTAAGTATTTTTAAATAATTAAACGCTTAACATACTATTTAAAGTTTCAGAAACGTTTTTCGATTTCACTTTAGGCTGCAATGCTTGTAAAGCCTGTTGCACTTGAGTACGTTGCGGTTCAGCAAGTGTGTACCAACGCGACAATACCTGTAACAGACGTGAACCTAAAATTGGGTTCTTTTCATCTAGATATTGTGCAAGGTTAATAAAATGAGCTACACCAAAGCCCCAAGTGTTTTCAGGGTTATTTGACAACCCTCCGCTCACCGCACGAATACGGTTTGGGGTTGTTAAATCATAGTCAGGATGTTGAGTCAGGTACTCGATTGTTTCTGCTATCGCATTTGGGTTTGCTGCCTGAATCATGAACCATTGATCTAAAGACAACGCTTCATCTTTAAAGCGGTCATAGAAATCAGCAAGTGCATCTTGAGCTTGAGGCGCATTTTGCCAAACCAATACACGTAACGCCCCTAAGCGTTCAGACATATTACCTGTGTTTTGATATTGCACGTGTGCAAGTTCAAATGCAGTTTGATCGCCCTGACGAGCCATCATCATCAACATAATATTCTTTAACGCACGTACACCCATCGCCAAAGAAAACTCTTTTTGTAGGTCAGGGTCAAGTGTAAGGTAAGTATCTTTCCAGAATGAACCCAACTCTTGTGCCAAACGATTGAGTAAGGCCTCACGTTTTACATGAATATCGGATGGTGCATAGTTCTGATCGATACGGCTACCTAAGTAACCTTCACTTGGTACATCAAACAAACGCGATGCTAAAAGCGGGTCACGACCAACTAGCTCAGGTAAAGTGCTTTGAATAGCTTGAATGTACGCATCGGCAGAATGGTCTTCTAGCAAGATACGTTCAAGCAAGGTTTGGGTGGCTTGCCATTGGTTAAAACCATTCGTTTCGTGCTGAATTAAGAATGCTAATTCTTCATCGGTATAATCAAATACAAGATTTACAGGAGCTGAGAAATTACGAAGTAGCGACACCACTGGTTGCTCAGTCACGCCAGTAAATTCAATGCTTGCCTCGTCTTGATCAAACAAGTACACGCCATCTTTAACATCGTTTACAAATAGGCTGTCACTGTGCAAAGTATATTGCTCACCTGTTTTAGCATTAAAGAGTGCTAAAGCCACAGGAATCGGAACAGCTTTTAAATTTGGGTATTTAGGATGTGCTTTCAGGCTTTGTTTAAAGCTTAAACGGTAAGTTTGTGCTGTTGCATCATATTCACCGTTTGCTTCAAGCTTTGGTGTACCTGGTTGGTTATACCACGTTAAGAATGCAGATAAATCTACACCAGAACCAGCTGTTAAAGCAGCAACCCAATCTTCTACAGTTACAGCCTGCCCATCATGACGGCGGAAATATTCGTCGGTTCCTTGACGGTATTTTTCTTTACCAAGTAAGGTCGACATCATGCGGTTAATTTCCGCACCTTTTTCATAGACAGTCGCCGTATAGAAGTTATTAATTTCGACGAAGTGGTCTGGACGCGGCGGATGCGACAATGGGCCTGCATCTTCAGGGAACTGATGAGATTTAAGCACAGCGACATCATCAATACGTTGAACCGCAGCAGATTGTAAATCTTCTGAGAAAGATTGATCACGGAATACCGTTAAACCTTCTTTTAAGCAAAGTTGGAACCAGTCACGGCAAGTAATACGGTTACCTGTCCAGTTATGGAAATATTCATGGGCAATTACAGACTGTACACGCATAATCGCTGCGTCAGTTGTATATTCTTCGTCGGCAAGTACACATGACGTGTTAAAGATATTTAAACCTTTATTTTCCATTGCACCCATGTTGAATTGGCTTACCGCAACAATCATATAGTTGTCGAGGTCATAGGCACGGCCATAGTGTTCTTCATCCCAACGCATTGAGTGCTTTAATGCTTCCATCGCGATATGACATTTTGGAATATCTTTCTCAATTGCATAAATTTCTAAAGCAACATCACGCCCTTCAGACGTCGTATAACGATCTTTAAGTACAGCTAAATCACCAATGACACAAGCAAACAAGTAGCTTGGTTTTTTAGTCGGGTCTTGCCAGATGGCAAAGTGGCGGTTTTCGCCAACTTCACCTGTTTCTAGCAAATTACCATTGGCAAGTAACACTGGATATTTTTTGTCTGCTTCTACACGGGTAGTAAAGACTGAGAGTACGTCTGGACGGTCTGGATAGAACGCAATTTTGCGGAAACCTTCAGGTTCGTTTTGGGTTACAAACAACTCATCGGCTTTATATAAACCTTCTAATTGAGTATTGGTTTCAGGATGAATAATGACCTGTGTTTGTAAAATGACTTCAGCTGGTGCGTTAGTGATCACCAATTGCTCACTATCGAGTGAATATTGTGCAGAAGTAAGAATTTGTCCATTTAACTGAACAGATTGCAACTCAAGATCACGACCAAGTAAAACCAGATCGCCCTCAGTTTGGCGCTTCATCACCAACGTTGAATCAACAATTGTTTTATCGTCATATACTTGAATATCAAGATTAATTGATTCAACTAAAAACGCAGGTTTTTGATAATCTTTTAAATAAACTGTTTGATCTGCCTGAACTGGAGGCTGCGCCGCAATATTCATCTTTATTCCTTATATACTCGTCTAAAACGGCAGTATGAGTCGCCATGAAATATCATACGCCAAGTCATACATACTGTATTTGCTTACCTTTATAAAATTAATGGGACTTCATTGATACATTTCAAATTAGAATCTGGTTTTATTAGCACAGATTAGACCAAATTTACGATAATCGTTGTTTATATAAGCAATCTATACAATAAAAATAAAACACCTTTAGCTTTTAACATTTTTTAGAGTCAGCTTACATTTTGGGCATGGTTCTTGCCTATTTAAATAGACCAATATGGGTATTTCAATAAGAGCAAGAGGTGTCAATATGGAATTAAAAGCACATTTTCATCGTTTAGAAAATATTAAAGCGATTCATGATTTACATGCGGCAGGACTCGATCACCATGTGATTGCAGTGTTCTTAACTGCGGAAGGTATTTCTATGACCACTCAGGAGGTTAGCTCCATTGTGAATACTTACGATGCACTAGGCAAAGTAAAATTACCAAGTAAAAAAGTACAGGCACTTATTAATGCCAAAAAACTTGGACAGAATGATGAGAACTTGCCGTGCCCTGTTTAATCAACAATTTAACTCGCGATAAAGACCTAAAATTCTCACATAGATTTTAGGTCTTTTTATTTTAACAACAAACGCAACTCGCAATCTCAGCCATATACAGTACGGCTGTGTATAATAGCCCCATCATTTTTTATTTTATGTTCGGAGCAAAATGGCCTTACAAATTCTACAGAAACAACTGGATGAAAGTAGCCATTGTCCTCTCTGCCAAGCTTCAATGTACTGGGTAGATGCCGAGCAATTTGAACAAGACATTCAATTTCATGAATGTAGTCATTGTCAGCACCGCATATTTAAAGATGAAAAAATGACGTGCCACTGTGAGACATGCACAAAACAACGGAAAAAGCTTTTACAGCAAACACGCTTACAAGAACAACGCCAATTTAAATCAAAAGAACAACCACAACGCAGTCTGGAACAGCTCAGTTTTTTGCATAAACTTTTCTTGCTGAGTCTTTTAGATGAATATGCGCGTGAAGAAATCACTCATGATGAATATATTCATTGGGACAAAATTAAATATCATCAGATCACCCCTAACTGGATGTTTCAGAGCTATTTAATTAAACAGCTACATAAAGATGGCATTTTGAATGCAAATGATCAAACTGAAGATCCACAGTGTTTTTATTTAAATATTCGTTTAGATGGCTACAGCGATCCAAGTTTATTTAGTGTGGCTCAACAACTGCGGAACTGGTTTTATGAAAATTTAAGTTACGGCGTTCCCTTTCGTAGTGCAGATGAAGTTAAAGATGTACTTTTTCAGGTGCTCTATCAAGAAATTATTCAGTTCATGCAATTTTATTGTCGAACTTGGGGCATCCAGATTGCTGGGAATTCAAATTTCCAAAGCTTTTGCTACCGCTTAATGGAATCATTGGCGATTGGACAGATCTATTATCTAATTCAGACGGCACTCGAATACCTTTATAAACAAAAAGCATTGCAGCCTCGCAATGATAAATTTATTAACACCAATTTATTAAAGAAAACATTAGAGCAATATCGTGAGAGAGCCTTAACTGAAAAGTGGGAAACCTCCATGCTGCCTCGTCCTCATAATATTCCCTATAGTAAAATGAGTTATATTTTGCTTAACCGTTTCTTAGGTTATGACGAACAGATATTTGTACAACCTGTATGGAAAGCATGGCGCAAAATTGAACCACGTTTAAATTTTTATTCTGTCAAACGTTGTATGCATTGTGGTTCAAATGATTTAACCGTTGATTATGATGCGGCAGATTATGTTTCTTTGATTTGCCAAAAATGTAAGCATCAGGACCACTATTTTACCCACTAAATCTATATCACTTTAGCTTACTAGGGATAATAATATGACATCGACATCTAGTTTGATTGAACAGGTCATTGAAGCTTGGCAAAGCATGCAGGCAAAAACGCCTCTTGTGCAATGTATTACCAATAGCGTTGCAGCTAACTATACAGCCAATGTGTTACTCGCTTCTGGTGCTTCCCCTGCGATGATTGATAATCCTTATGAAGCAGAAAGTTTTACCAAAATTTCATCGGCTTTAAGCATTAATTTAGGCACTCCGACTTCAGAACAAATGCAAGCCATGCAAATTTCTGCAAAAACAGCACAGCTTAATAACATTCCGTGGGTACTTGATCCGGTGGGTTATGGGCCAGTTTTAGCTTGGCGCAGTCAAATGACAGATGAGCTTTTACAGTTTAAGCCTAGCGTTATTCGTGGTAATGCATCAGAAATCAGTACACTTGCAGGTAATCAAGTTCAATCTAAAGGTGTTGATAGTACCCTAAGTAGTGATGATGCCTATCGACAAGCTTACGCGCTATTAGTACATACCGACTGTATCGCAATTTCAGGTGAGTCAGATTACATTTTATCTAAAGAGCTAGATGTCGTTATTCAAGTTAACGGTGGCAGCCCCTTACAACCCAAAATTACAGCAACTGGTTGTGCTTTAGGTGCATTAATCGCTGCATATAGTGCGGTAACGACTCCAACCATTGCAGCGCTTTCAGCCCATGTGCATTTTGCAATTGCGGGTAAACTTGCTGCCAATCAGGCACAAACCATGGGAAGTTTTAGTACCATTTTTATGGACTATATCCATATGTTAGATGCCAATCTGATTGAGCAATATGCAAATATAAAGCTATTAGGTTTAAAGGCATAATCGCAAGTTATGCCTTTACCCCACTACTCTTATTTTAAAAGTAAGTAGATATCTGTAATAAGGTCACACTCTTTCACATCATGCACAAAGTTATGATAGTGAAAGAAAACTGGATATTCCCCTGCTTCTTCGGCTTGCTCAGGTAACCAGTTTCTAAAGATGTAATAAACACTATCTTTAATCTGGTCGTGGCTACCCAAATGTCTTACGGTCGCATAACGACCGGCAGGAATTTCCCCTGTTAGTACGCCGTAACTATTTTCCGGTATAGCCTTTTCAATTGAACCAGCAATATCAAATCGAAACTCGTCAGACGGAGTCTGCTCAGGGTCAGCAAATGGAATACCATAAGTTCTAGACTTGGTCACAGGCGATAGACCTGTTTCTTTGCGCCAAGCAATAAAACGTGCAGCGGTTTCAAAGACTTTATCTGGACTGCCTAAATGAGACAGATAGGCAATCTTTTCAGCAGGACGCTCAACAATATTTACATTCATTTTTAGCTCACTTTTTGGAAGTGTAAAAACAAACTTCTGGTGCCAAGATTCCCAGTCCGGTTTATCTCTAAAAGCCCGAGGAGTTTGATCAAATGAACGCTTAAATGCACGAGTAAATGCCTCTGGACTATCAAACCCTGCTTGCAATGCTATCTCAATAATTTTGAGATCTGGTTCAAAAGCCAATTGAAAAGAGGCCCGCTTTAAACGAGAAAGTTGAATAAACTTCATCACATTTAAACCAATATGAATGGCAAAAATACGATGAAAATGAAACTTAGATAAAGCGGCAATCTGGCTCAATCGGTCAACATCTAAATCTTCATCTAAATGTCTTTGAATATAATCGCAAACCAGTTGCAGCTTTTGTATATATACAGCCATACATTTATGTCTGTTCATTCGATAGCACTACTTTTACATAGTGCTGATCTCTATTCTTGATCGAAATTGCGCTTTTTAGTGTTATACAACTTGCTTGAAATAATCTTCTCTTGGCATATCGACAAGCTCAACGCACAATTGAATTTCTTTATTAAACTCTTGCTGTAGATAATTTTTATTGCTGAGCGCCGTTAATAGCTGGTCACCCATTAGCTGTTTTTGTTCGTCAGTTCTTCCCGACAAAATATAAACTTTTACATGAATATAAGCTTGATCAGCCCCTAAGCCAATGAGGAAAATCTCGTCTTTACGCGCACGGCTTTTAATGTCTTCTGGACTAAATAGCTCTGTCTCAATCAGTGTGGTATTAATTTCTTCAAGTAATTGTTTTGCGTTTAATCCAGTTAAGTTTTCTGAATAATCAACTACAACGTGCGGCATAGCCACCTCAATTTATGTAATAAGTAATTAAGCTAATTAAACTTTACTCAATAAATAATAAAGCTAATCGAACCTGATCATATCCCATTCGAGGACTGGTTGCTTCAACAATTGGTCTTAGTTTGATCGAACCATCATCAGAAAAATGATCTGGATTTTGACGTTTTTTCAGCTTCTTATAAATTTTGCGAATTTCTTCGACTACTTCTTCACCCGGATGGGCAACTGAAATATCTAGCTTTTGTTCTTTATGAAGTCGAGCCAAATGATTAATGATGGTTGCTGGTGTCAGACCACGCTCATGCGCGATGTCTTCAATTTCATAGCCTTCTTCAAACAACGCACGTGTCTCGTCTAGCGTTGCCGTAGCGTAATTTTGCTTTCCACCTTTTGCGAGTTTCTTCTCATTACGAGAAATCTCAGTTTCATTTAAGGTGCCGCCACAGTGACGAATAAAGGCTTTATGCTGAGCGGTTAAATCTACATCTGCAAAGTTGTCTTCAGCTTCTTTAGAAAGCTCTTGAAAACGGCGATCAGCTTTTACAGCTAAACTATCTAACTCTAAAGCTTGCTCGTTAATCCCTAATAACTTAAGACCAGTTAAAGATTTTAAACGCGACAATGCTACATAACCCTGACCTTTTTCAAAGGTATTCGTGAGGTTAATTTCAGCAGCTTCCAAAGTCATGCCTTGGCTTTTATGAATGGTAATTGCCCAAGCTAAACGAAGCGGAATTTGTTGAAAACTTGCAATCACTTTGCCCGCTTCGTTTTCGACTGACCATGTTTCAGGGGCAACTAACAATGTCGTGCCATCGGTTAGTTTTACCTTTGGCAGTAACCCGTTTTCATCATCTTCTTCAAAGCCAATAACTTCACCTAAACTCCCGTTGATATACCCCATATCAAAGTTGTTTTTTACGAACATGACTTTTGCATGTTTCTTTAGGGTGAGTTCTTCTGGGGCGCGTACCGAAGATTTTAAAGTTTCTAATAACTTTTCATTACCGTCTAAAACGGCATTGAATTGATGCCCTTCATTATCAATTTCATTTAAGTGCTGATAATTGATATTGTCGACATCCATATTATGCGTATAAAGACGAGTAAAGGTCTCACCAATATCATGCGAGCGTGATTGACGTAATGCGTGTAAATGATCTGATTGAATATTCTGCGCACGAATGGCGTTTAAAATCTGATTCAGAATTTCATCATCTTGACGGTGCTGTTCTGTTAAATAACATACGCGAAATTTGGCTTCGACCCATGCATCAGACATAAAACAGAACTTGTCACGGTTGGCTTCACTATTACGTCCAACGGGTGGCAACTGAAAGAAATCTCCAGCCACAATGACTTGAATACCGCCAAAAGCTTCATCACTTTCTTTAAAATACTTTAAAACCTGATTGACCAGATTAAGCTGCTTAGCATGGAGCATCGAGATTTCATCGATGACGAGAACTTGCGCATTTTCAAGGTGTTCCTTGAGATATTTACGCTCTTTCATACGTTTTAGGTCATCGTCAGTTAACTGATCTTTAATACCGATGCCCGCCCATGTATGAATGGTCATGCCGTTCATATGTGTTGCTGCAATACCTGTAGATGCCGTAATTGCTACTGGCACTTTACGTGCTTTTAGGTATTGGATGTACTGATTAAGTGTATAGGTTTTCCCTGCACCAGCCGAACCGGTTAAAAAGACATTTTCACCTGCTTTAAGCAGTTTAAGCGCAGTTTCCTGTTTCATAATCTCATAAGTACATCTTCAACAGCCCATAGCTTAACGACTTTCCCGAAAAAATTAAATGAATGTGCCAGAATTTCTGCAAAAACCATATAAATCAATAATTAATAATAAAATGATATTTGGTAGGTTTTTGGTAGGTAGGAAAATAATCCTCACATCACAATACTAAGGCCATGGTGAGGCTCACCTGTAATAACAAACAATGGATTTATGGAAGAAGGAATCACTCCATGGCTTTTAAAAATATTGCAGATCAAACAAACGGTTTTTATATTCCTTGTGTATCGCTCTTTGGACCAGGATGTGCCAAAGAAATTGGTACAAAGGCACAAAACCTCGGCGCAAAAAAAGCATTAATTGTGACCGATGAAGGCTTATTTAAATTTGGTGTCGCAGATCTTATCGCAAACTATTTAACTGAAGCAGGCGTTGCGAGCCATATTTTTCCGGGTGCAGAACCTAACCCAACCGATATTAATGTTCATAACGGTGTAAATGCCTATAACGAAAATGGCTGTGACTTTATTGTCTCTCTAGGTGGCGGTTCATCTCATGACTGTGCAAAAGGGATTGGTTTAGTCACTGCTGGTGGTGGTCATATTCGTGACTACGAAGGCATCGATAAAAGCAAAGTGCCAATGACACCACTGATTGCAGTGAATACAACGGCTGGTACGGCCTCTGAAATGACTCGTTTCTGTATTATTACCAATACAGACACTCACGTAAAAATGGCAATTGTCGACTGGCGTTGTACCCCTCTTATTGCCATTGACGATCCAAAACTCATGATTGCAAAACCGGCTGGTTTAACAGCGGCAACAGGTATGGACGCGTTAACCCATGCAGTTGAAGCATATGTGTCTACGGCGGCAAATCCAATTACCGATGCGTGTGCAGAAAAAGCGATTACGATGATTAGTCAATGGTTACAACCTGCTGTCGCAAATGGTGAAAATATCGAAGCGCGTGATGCAATGAGCTATGCACAGTACTTGGCTGGTATGGCATTTAACAACGCATCTTTAGGTTATGTTCATGCAATGGCTCATCAGTTGGGCGGTTTTTACAACCTACCTCACGGCGTATGTAATGCAATCTTGTTACCACACGTGTGTGAGTTTAACTTAATTGCTTGCCCAGATCGTTACGCAAAAATCGCGGAGTTAATGGGTGTAAGAACTCATGGATTAACAGTGATGGAAGCTGCATATGCTGCTATTGATGCCATTCGTAAACTGTCTTCGTCTATTGGTATTCCATCTGGTTTAACAGAGCTAGGTGTGAAAACTGAAGACCTTGCGGTGATGGCAGATAATGCTCAAAAAGATGCGTGTATGTTGACCAACCCTCGTAAAGCAAACCATGCACAAGTTGTGGAGATTTTTAAAGCAGCACTTTAATACTGATGTAATGGCATATCCCTCTAGTAAGTCAAATCCCTACGACCGTTGACTTACTTTTTTCGGGAATACTTAGCTCCAGCGGTATTCCCTTTTTTTAGAAACTATATTCCAACCCTCTCTAAACCTGATTGACAATTCGCCCATTTCATTGAAGGATACTCAGCATGTCTTAATTACAATAGCTCGATAAAAATGAATACATCTTCAGCTAATCAAACTTATGTTCCAGATATTTTAGGTACTGGCTACGAACAGCTCACACTCAACTTTCCTAATGATTACGAAGGAAAAGTTGTAGCCACCTTAGTCCGTAAAAAGGCCGCTCGATCGACTCAAAAAGCCGTGCTGTATATTCATGGTTTTTTAGATTATTTCTTTCAAACCGAAATGGCTGAGCAATTCAATGCTCATGGTTATGACTTCTATGCGCTAGATTTAAGAAAATATGGCCGTTCAAAGCTACCTCATCAAATTTTCTATAATGTGCTTGATTTAAATGAATACGATGCTGAAATTACACAAGCATTAGAGATTATTGGCAAAGAACAGCACACACAAGTCTTGCTTGCAGGGCATTCGACTGGGGGTTTGACAGCGACGCTTTATGCTGCCCATAACCCAAACCACCCTCTGATTAAAGGACTTTGGGCAAACAGCCCGTTTTACGATTTTAATTTAAGCTTGGTCGAGAAAAAATTTGGTATTCCAGTACTCAGTCGAGTAGGAAAATATCTGCCAAAAGTTAAATTCCCAAGTCAATTAAACAAATGGTACACCGCGAGCCTTCACAAACAGCTCAAGGGCGAATGGGACTTTAATCTGGACTGGAAACCTACCTCTGCCCCTACGGTTCAACTCAGCTTTCTACATGCGATTCATACGGCACAAAAAGAAATACATCGCGGGGTTAAACTGAATATTCCCGCCCTGATTATGCATTCTCATCAGACTAAAAACCCTAAAAAATGGGGAGCCGATGCGACTCAAAGCGATGTAATTTTAGACGTTAAAGACATTGAAAAATTTGGCAAAAAAATCAAAGGTGATGTCTCTGTTGTCTCTATTCACAATGGCTTGCATGATTTAGTCCTTTCGGCCCAGCCAGTACGAGAACAAGTCTATCAACAATTATTCCATTGGCTGGATCAAAAAATCACTTAACTGAGCTTAGGTGAGTCAAGGTATTTCATCAGCAATTGATGCGCGGGATGTTCGCTCGGTACTAACTCCATAAGACGTTCTACCGCATCGATTGCTTCAGGAAAATGAGCTAAATGCTTAAGTAATAAATCCGTTTCTTGCGTTTTAAAAATTGCATCGCTCAAACGCGATTCAAGGCAGTCACGCCATGCGCACAAAAACGGACTTTCCGTTTTTGCCAGAAACACACCTGTGTAAAGCTGCAAAGCTGAGGCCGCATATCCTGCATCCAGTGCTTGTTCCGCTTGTAAAAAATCGGCTTCAACATGTACCAGCAAACGATATGGGCGTGAACCCAGTAAACCACCCAAAATATCTCGTAGTTGAGACATTTCAGCTTTAAGCGTACCCATACTGACTTTACGTTCACCATAGAGCGCCTGATAAAGATGCTCTAAAGTTAAACCATGTGGACATAACGCCAATATGGTTAAAATTTCAATTTGACGCGGTGTTAATAATAAACTTTTGCCATTAAATTTAACTTGTGGCGTCGAAAAAGCACGGATATGTAATTGCTGGCGCTGCTGCTCTAGCAAAGCAGATTGAATAATGGATGCACAACGTTCAGCAGCCAATATTCCTAAACTATTATGATTCTTCCACGTTGTTGATAAATCAACGACACCGAGGGTTTGTTTTGAGTATGGATCGATAATCGGTGCGGCATAGCACACCCACTCGTGGATCGATTCCATGTAATGTTCATTTGAAAAAACACAGCTTGATTGTTGAGTTTTTAAAGATAAAGCCAAGGCATTTGTGCCTACAAATTCTTCACGCCACTGCCCACCTTGTACAAAATGTACACGTTCAGCAGCACTTTGCATTTGAGCACTGGGTGCAGTCCAGATAATGGTACTGCCGATATCACCGACAGCAATCACCATTGAAGACTGCTCTGCAATATGACGTAAATCATCGGCACACTGACTTAAAGCCATATCTAAAGCATTTTGTGAAGCAGATTTTTTTTCGACTAAAGGAGCCGCAAAACGCTCTTTAGGAATCGCAGCAGAAGCTGATCGTTCCCATGAGCTTGCAATACTTTGGCCGAGTTTGGCAGCATTCTGAGGAGAGAGACTATTTTGCGTGCGCAGTTGATCAATCAACGTCCGTTGCTGCAATAAATCCTTTTTTGTGAACATTTGTAAATTCCTTATATATCCACATTTCTATTCCAACCTTTCTCCAACCTTCTTCTTTATATCCTAATTATACAAAGTACGAAAGTACCTACTGACAGGGTTCTTGTTAGTCTTTAGTCCTAAAAAGCAAAGGAATATTTATATGCGCTATATCGATCCAAATCAACCAGGCTCAAAAGTTCAATTTAAATCACAATACGAAAATTTTATTGGCGGTGAATGGGTAGCACCTGTAAAGGGTGCGTATTTTGACAACGTATCTCCTGTTGACGGAAAAGCTTTCACACGTATTCCACGCTCTAGTGCCGAAGATATTGAGCTCGCTCTAGATGCAGCACACAAAGCGAAAACAACATGGAATAAAGCATCACCAACAGTACGCTCGAATATCCTTTTAAAAATTGCTGATCGTTTAGAAGCAAATCTTGAAATGCTTGCTGTTGCAGAAACTTGGGATAACGGTAAAGCAGTCCGTGAAACTTTAGCAGCTGACCTTCCACTTGCGATTGACCATTTCCGTTATTTCGCTGGATGTATTCGTGCTCAAGAAGGCGGCATCTCTGAAATTGATGAAGATACCATTGCGTATCATTTCCACGAACCACTCGGTGTAGTTGGTCAAATCATTCCATGGAACTTCCCGATTTTGATGGCAGCATGGAAACTTGCACCTGCTTTAGCAGCTGGTAACTGTGTTGTGATTAAGCCAGCTGAACAAACTCCAGTGGGTATTTTGTTGGTGGCTGAACTCATCCAAGACATTTTACCACCGGGTGTCCTTAATATTGTCAATGGTTTCGGTTCAGAAGTCGGCCGTCCTTTAGCGACAAACCCACGTATTGCAAAAATCGCGTTCACAGGTTCAACCCAAACTGGACAAATGGTGATGCAATATGCGACTGAAAATATTATTCCAGTGACATTAGAACTTGGCGGTAAGTCACCAAACCTTTTCTTTGAAGATATCTTGGACAAAGAAGATGACTTCTTAGAAAAAACGCTTGAAGGTTTTGCGATGTTTGCCTTAAACCAAGGTGAAGTATGTACTTGCCCTTCTCGTGCTTTAGTACAAGAAAGTATTGCTGATCAGTTCTTAGAAATGGCTGTCGAGCGTGTAAAACGTATTAAAACTGGTCATCCACTTGATACTGAAACGATGATTGGTGCTCAAGCATCTCTACAACAACAAGAGAAAATCTTACGTTGTATTAACACTGGTCGTGAAGAAGGTGCAGAACTCTTACTTGGTGGTAGCGGCCGTAAAGAAGTAGGCGATGGTTACTATGTCGATCCGACTATTTTTAAAGGTCACAATGGCATGCAAGTTTTCCAAGAAGAAATTTTTGGACCTGTACTTGCTGTAACAACGTTCAAAGACTTTGACGATGCAATTAAAATTGCCAATGACACCATGTATGGTTTAGGTGCAGGTGTATGGTCACGTTCAGCTCACATTTCTTATCGTGCGGGTCGTGCTATTGAAGCGGGTCGTGTTTGGACAAACTGCTATAACATCTACCCTGCACATGCTGCATTTGGTGGTTACAAGAAGTCTGGTATTGGCCGTGAAAACCATAAGATGATGCTAGATCACTATCAACAAACTAAAAACTTATTGGTGAGTTATTCAACTAAACCAATGGGCTTCTTCTAAGTTTCGCACCAAGTTGATACCAAACTATCAACACTAGAAAGAAGTAAGATGACTAATTATATAAGAAGCCAGTAATTTAGATTGCTGGCTTCTTTATTTACGATTGTTAAGCTTGAATTTTTATCTTTTAGAATAAAAAAGCTCCATTTACTCTCTGAAGTGCTTCATTTAGGCATTGCTTTTGCATTGATTCATACAAACCCACTCGCAGGAGTATTGTATGAATCAACCAGAAACAGCTTCCGTCATTTCTTCAAGCACAGAAGTCTCATCAGCAGAATATTTTGCTCAGCGTCAACTCAAACAAGGTACGGTTGGTTGGTTACTCCTGATTGGTTTAGGCGTAGCTTATGTAATATCAGGTGATTTTGCTGGCTGGAACTTTGGTATTGCTCAAGGTGGCTGGGGCGGTATGTTTATTGCCACTGCCCTCGCTGCAATCATGTATCTGTGCCTATGTCTATCTATGTCAGAAATGTCCACCATGATGCCGACAGCAGGTGGCGGTTATAGTTTTGCACGTGCTGCCTTTGGTCCTTTCGGGGGCTATTTAACAGGAACAGCCATTTTAATTGAATACGCAATTGCTCCTGCGGCGATTGCCGTGTTTATTGGTGGTTATTGCGAATCTCTATTTGGTATTAATGGCTGGATGATTTACCTCGCCTGCTACGCCATTTTTATGGGCATACATCTGAAAGGTGCCGGCGAAGCCTTAAAAATTATGTTCGCAATTACACTTGTCGCAGCTGTTGCTCTGGTTGTGTTTATTGTGGCAATGGTTCCGCATTTTAATGCACAAAACCTGTTAGATATTCCTGTTGGTACAGGTGTAGGTGCAAGCAGTTTTCTACCTCATGGCTATTTAGGTATCTGGGCAGCGGTTCCTTTTGCAATCTGGTTTTTCCTTGCAGTTGAAGGTGTTCCTTTAGCAGCCGAAGAAGCAAAAGATCCAGCCAAATCTCTCCCACGCGGTTTAATAGGTGCCATGCTCATCTTAACGGCGTTCGCTATGCTCATTTTATTCTTGGGTGCAGGCGCAGCAGGTGCAAGTACTTTGCAAAACTCAGGCGCTCCCCTCGTCGATGCTTTGGTTAAAGTTTATGGTACCAATACTTGGCTTGCGACTTTTGTTAACTTTGTTGGTTTAGCAGGTTTAATCGCGAGTTTCTTTTCAATTATCTATGCTTATTCACGTCAAATTTTTGCACTCTCTCGTGCTGGTTACTTACCTACTTCACTCTCTTTAACCAATAAAAATAAAGCCCCTTATCTTGCGATTATTATTCCGGGCATTATTGGGTTCTTGCTTTCACTGACCAAAGAAGGCGATTCACTTATTTTAATTGCGGTTTTTGGTGCAACCATTTCTTATGTGTTGATTCTTTTATCCCACATCAAACTACGCCTATCTAAACCCGACATGCCTCGTCCTTATAAAACTCCTGGAGGAATCGTTACTTCAAGTATTGCCTTAGTTCTAGCAGTCGCTGCTGTCGTTGCGGGCTTTGTTGTTAATCCGAAAGTTTGGTTTATTGCTGCCGGTATTTATATCGTTTTTATTGCTTACTTTTTATTCTATAGCCGTTATCATTTAGTGAAAGGTACACCAGAAGAAGAGTTTGCAAATATTAAAGCCGCAGAACAAGAACTATAAAAAAGGATGCAACTATGAGTTATCGCAATATTGTCGCCAATCAACAGTATCACTTTGCTGACTTGAAGACCTTGATGGCAAAAGCTACACCGCTACGTTCTGGCGATGAATTAGCAGGTGTAGCGGCCAGAGACGCAACCGAACATGTTGCGGCACAAATGACTTTGGCCGATGTGCCACTTAAAACCTTTTTGAACGAAGTTGTGGTCGATTATGAAACTGATGAAATTACACGACTAATTATTGATGAACATGATCTGGCAGCTTTTGCCCCTATTTCACACTTTACAGTAGGTGATTTTCGAAATTGGTTACTTGGAGAAGAAGCCACTGCCCAAAGCTTAAAAGCATTAGCTTCGGGTTTAACTCCAGAAATGGTAGCTGCTGTCAGCAAAATTATGCGCAATCAAGATCTGATTTATGTCGCCAGCAAATGTGAAGTGGTTACCCAATTTCGTAACACGATTGGTCTAAAAGGCCATCTTTCTACTCGTTTACAACCGAATCACCCGACCGATGATGTGCTCGGTATTTCTGCCAGTATTTTAGATGGCTTGATGTATGGCAATGGCGATGCCGTGATTGGCATTAACCCTGCAACAGATAACCTTCATAATTTGTCAGAGCTACTAAAATTACTTGATTATGTCATTCAGGAATATCAGATTCCAACACAATCTTGTGTACTTACCCATATCAGCTCAGGCATTCAACTTGCTGAAAAAAATGTGCCAATTGATTTAATGTTTCAATCAATCGCTGGCACCCAACTGGCTAATGAAGGTTTTGGAATTTCACTCGATTTACTACAAGAAGGATATGAAGCCACACTCGCACTCAAACGCGGAACCATTGGTCAAAACGTAATGTACTTTGAAACGGGCCAAGGCAGTGCCTTATCCAGCAATGCACATCACGGCGTTGATCAGCAAACATTAGAAACGCGTGCTTATGCAGTAGCTCGTAAATACAATCCGCTTTTAGTGAATACAGTCGTTGGCTTTATTGGTCCCGAATATCTTTTTAACGGTAAACAAATTATACGTGCAGGACTAGAAGACCACTTCTGCGGCAAGTTACTCGGAGTACCAATGGGCTGCGACATTTGCTATACCAACCATGCGGATGCCGACCAAAATGATATGGATGTTCTCCTTACTCTATTTGGTGCCGCGGGCATTAACTTTATTATGGGAATTCCGGGTTCAGATGATGTCATGCTGAACTATCAAACGACCTCGTTCCATGATGCCCTCTATTTAAGACAACTCTTAGGTTTAAAACCCGCTCCTGAGTTTTCAGCTTGGCTTGAACAGCAAGGTATTTTTAAACAGCAAAACTCTCAAATTTGTTGGGCAGACCACATGCCTGACCAATTCTCTCGTCTGCTCATGAACTAGGGAGAACACCATGAAACTGAACCGTGATATTCAATATCCATCTTCTACCCATCAAGATCAGTGGGAAAAACTTAAACAGTTTACCGATGCCCGCATTGCTCTGGGCCGTGCAGGTTGTAGCATCCCAACACAAGCCTTACTTGAATTTCAGTTGTCGCATGCACAAGCAAAAGATGCGGTTTATCAAGACATGGATGTTACCTATTTATCTGAGCAATTAGCGCAAAGACAGCTGCAAAGTCTTCATGTTCAAAGCAACGCCTCTAATAAGGAAGTCTATCTTAAACGTCCTGATTTAGGACGTCAGCTTTCAGATCAATCAAAAGATGTCTTAATTAAGAAGTATGCAGAAGACATTCAACAATACGATGTTTGTATTGTGGTCGGTGATGGGCTCTCTGCAAGAGCAATTGAAGCGAATGCTATCCCATTCATTACCGCGCTAAGTGAGCAAGTTCAGCAAGAAAACTGGACTCTTGCGCCTATTGCACTGGCGACAGGCAGTCGGGTTGCTTTAGGTGATGAGGTTGCTGAGATCTTTAAGGCACCCATGCTAGTGATGCTCATCGGTGAGCGCCCTGGTCTAAGCTCTCCTGACAGTATGGGAATTTACTACACGTGGAATGCATATTCAGGCTGTCTTGATGCTAAACGTAATTGTATTTCTAATGTCCGGTCTGCAGGCTTAAGTATTCCTGTTGCGGTACAACGTTTAATGACATTAATGAAAAAATCAAAACAGCTCGGCTTTTCAGGAGTTAATTTAAAAGATGAGCATCAACTTTCAGATATAGGTCTTGAGGGAACTCAAAAGCTATTATTTTAAACAGTAAAATATGTTTAGGGATTTATTCATAAATAGATAATCCTTTGCATAACAACATCATTTTAACGAAAAATATCAATTTTCAGGTATTGACGATTTATACAGATATTTTCTTCTTTATATTTATCGCTATACTCCACCTATTGATCTTCTATGAATCATTTGTATGAGCACAACAAACGCCTTCCCAAAAACTATTTATGCCATTCAGCATCTTGCTTTCGAAGACTTAGGTTCATTAGAAGATGTCTTTTATCAACTCGGATTTCGCGTCCGTTATTTTGAGGCAGGTGTTGATGATTTAACCCCTGCTTTTTCACATGAAGGTTTAACCATTATTTTAGGCGGTCCAATCGGAGTTTATGAAACTGACGATTATCCATTCTTAAAAGATGAAATCGCTTTACTCAAACAACGTTTAGCAGCTGACAAACCTACACTTGGTATTTGCCTAGGTGCACAGCTTATTGCTCATGCACTTGGTGCAAAAGTATATGCAGGACATCAAAAAGAAATTGGCTGGGGTCCACTCAGCTTAAGCTTACGTGCTAATCAGGTTTTATCTGGTTTGCTTAACAATGTTCATGTTCTACATTGGCACGGCGACACTTTCGATCTTCCTGAAAATGCGGTGCTATTAGCCAGTTCCGATGTTTATACCAATCAGGCATTTGAAGTCGGTAATAATATTCTTGCCTTGCAGTTCCACATTGAAACGACTGAAGAACATTTTGAAAAATGGCTCATTGGTCATACATGTGAACTTCGCCATGCAAATATTTCAATTCCAAAACTTCGCAAAGAAAATCAGCAATATGCTCAAAACCTCGAACATGCTGCTTTTGATGTTATTCAAAAATTCCTTAAACGAATTGGATATAGTGGTTAATCTTTAATTCAATATATTAGTTAAAGTATATCCATAAAACTAAATGCTTATTTTTCACCCAAAGATGGATTATTAATCTGTGTTTGGGAACCTTTATAATTAATTTCCGTGTATTATTAATTTATTAACTTTGTAACATAAAATAAACGCTGATTTACTATGGAAATCCTGAAATTTCTTAAAAGCTTTAATACAGTGAATACTTATTTAACGCTAGCATCTATTCTTCTTATCATCATTGTTCTTTATTTCTACGTGGTTAATCCAGCTTAGCTTATTTGCAAAAGCACTATAAAGCATAATATATGTAAGAAAATAGATATAAAAAAAGCCCAACTCAGTTGGGCTTTTTTTATATCTGCTATTTGCTCAAAAATATTTTACGCGTCTTACTTTTTCTCAGGCTTAAAGCTATCTTTTAAATCGAGAATACGGTTAAACACTGGTTTTTCAGGTGAATGATCATGTTGATCAGCCACAAAATAACCTTCGCGTTCAAACTGGAAACGATCTTCTGGACTCGCTTGTGCCAAAGCAGGTTCAATTACAGCTTCTAACACTTGCAATGAATCCGGATTTAAGTTCGCCAAGAAATCATCACCTGTTTCAGGATCTGCTTCTGTGAACAAACGATCATAAATACGTACTTCAGCAGGAATACCTTTTGTTGCAGATACCCAGTGAATTACGCCTTTCACTTTACGGCCTTCAGGGTTTTTACCTAAAGTTTCAGGATCGATTGAACATTTCAGCTCAATCACTTCACCATTAGCATCCTTAATAACTTCATCACATTTAATGACATAAGCATGGCGTAAACGCACTTCACCATCAGGAACTAAACGCTTGAAGCCTTTTGGTGGTACTTCTTCAAAGTCTTTACGGTCAATATAGATTTCCTTAGTTAAAGGAATCACACGGTCACCCATATCTACGTTTGGATGGCGAGCATGTGTAAGATCCATATCTTCTGGTAAATTAGTTAAAGTCACTTTAAGTGGACTTAAAACAGCCATTCCACGCGCAGCTGTATTTTCCAAAGATTGACGAATACAGAACTCAAGCATTGCAACATCTACAATACCGTCAGTTTTAGATACACCTACACGCTTACAAAACTCACGTAAGCCTTCTGGTGTGAAACCGCGACGACGCATACCCACTACAGTCGGCATACGCGGGTCATCCCAACCATTCACATGACCACCTTCCACCAATTTACGTAATTTACGTTTTGATGTAATGGTGTAGTCCACATTTAAGCGTGAAGATTCATATTGATGCGGAACCGCTTGAGATTTTACCTTTTCTACAATCCAATCATAAAACGGACGGTGATCTTGGAACTCTAATGTACAAAGTGAATGAGTAATCCCCTCGATCGCATCAGACAATGGATGAGCATAGTCATACATTGGATAGATTTTCCATTTATCACCTGTTTGGTGATGTTCTGAATGCAATACACGGTATAAAATTGGATCACGCATGTGTACGTTTGGACTTGCCATATCAATTTTGGCACGTAAAACAGCTTCACCCTCTTTAAATTCGCCACTACGCATTTTTTCAAAACGCGCAAGGTTCTCTTCAACAGATGCATCACGGTATGGTGAGTTTTTACCCGGCTCAACAAAACTACCACGGTTTAACTTAATTTCTTCTGGTGATTGTAAATCAACATAAGCATCGCCTTGCTCAATGAGTTGAACAGCCCATGCATATAATTGATCAAAATAACCCGATGCATAGCGTGGCTCACCATTCCAGTTAAAACCAAGCCATTTCACATCATTAGCAATACCGTCAACATACTCTTGTTCTTCAGCATCAGGGTTTGTATCGTCAAAACGTAAATTACATAACCCATCAAATTCTTCAGCCACACCAAAGTTTAGGCAAATTGCTTTTACATGACCAATATGTAAATAGCCATTTGGTTCTGGTGGAAAACGCGTTACGATCTGCTTTGCACGCCCAGCAGCCAAGTCTTCTGTAATGACTTGGCGAACGAAATCTAAGCCAGCCTGTTGTTCTTGCTGCGCAGAATCGACAGAGGCATGAGTATTCGGTGTCGGGTTATTTGGCAGGCTCGAGACAACATCATTAGGCTTCATAGTGTATCAATCACTTCTTTGTAGATAAAATTTCGAAAAATTTAAACGCTATCTTCATTTTTCACAAAGATTTTAACGTTTTTTACTTGCCTTGTAGTTTACAGTTTGCTTATGCTTCTCTCAACCAAAAACCCATGGTCATAAGCCCATGTTTAGGAGATTAATGTAATGAGTTTTCCTCAAGTCGAATTAAACACCAATAAAGGTCGTATTGTTCTTGAACTGAATGCTGAAAAAGCACCTAAAACAGTAGCAAACTTTTTAGAATATGTACGTGACGGTTTTTATGACGGCGTTATTTTCCACCGCGTCATTGATGGTTTCATGATCCAAGGTGGCGGTATGGATGAAAACTTCAAAGAAAAAGCGACACGCGATTCAATTGAAAACGAAGCTGATAACGGTTTAAGCAATGACGAAGGTACGATTGCAATGGCGCGTACTCAAGCTCCTCACTCAGCGTCTGCTCAATTCTTCATCAATGTAAAAAATAACTCTTTCTTGAACCATACATCTAAAACTGCTCAAGGTTGGGGTTATGCTGTATTTGGTAAAGTTGTTGAAGGTTTAGATGTTGTTGAAGCGATCAAAGGTGTTCGCACTGGCAACCGCGGTTATCACGCTGACGTTCCTTTAGAAAATGTAGTAATCGAATCTGCTAAAATTATTTCTGAATAATTTTAGGATAAAGCTGTGACTTATCTGTTTATCTCAGATTTACATTTGTCACCTGAACACCCTCGACTCGTTCGAGGGTTTTTAGACTTATTGGTGCATTACCAGCATAAAAATACTCAACTCTACATCTTAGGCGACTGGTTTAATGCCTGGATTGGAGATGACTATTCAGCACCATGGCTTGATGAGATTGTTGAGGCCTTAAAAGACTTTAATCAAAAAGGGAATCAGGTTTACTTTCAAGTCGGTAATCGTGATTTTGCGCTTAATCAGGTTTTCCTCAATAAATTTAATGGCGTCTTACTCCCTGACGTTTATTCCCTCAATATCGCAGGACATCAATATCGTCTAGAACACGGCGATGCATTATGTACAGATGATATTTCTTATCAAAGATTTAAAAAGATTATTCGAAATCCGCTCTTAGTTGCTCTTTTACGCCGGACTCCTCTCAGTTTTCGCACTAAACTAGTGAATGGCTTTCGCAAAAGAAGCTCCGCTGATAAACAGCAAAAAAGCTATGAAATTATGGATGTAAATGAACAAGCTGTTATTTCTGCTTTAGAAGATGTAGATATACTGATTCATGGGCATACTCATCGCCCTTCTATTCATCAGGTACAAGCTAAACAACGAATTGTTCTTGGCGATTGGCGTGAAGATCAGGCTTATATTTTGGAAATTGATCCATCCTCAAATACGCAACAGCTCGAATTGATTGTCTGGAATTATTAACTAGAAATTAGTCACTTTTTATTTCAACTTTCAATTCTTTAATTTTTTTATTTAAATCAGAATCGTAAATCACACACATGCTGGCAATAAATATAAATTTCCAGTTTATATGTGCATGATCGTGATAATCAATGTATAAAATAAGAAGACTCAATACAAATATAAGAATGATAAAGGCTTTAACAATTCTAATTTCTCGCAGCTTACTCTTTGCATCTGTTGGCAGTAAATCAATCATTTTCAATAAATTACTAAAATTTTATATAAACATTATATTTCTTTATCGAATTACATAGGAAATGTTTTTGAATAAAATAGCGTATGATGGCAAAGATTAAATTCTCTCAATTGCCATAAGATTGATATGGAGCACACCTATGGACCTATTGAATTCTGTTAAAAGTCGCTACACAACAAAAGCGTATGATTCTGAAAAGAAAATTCCTCAAGAAAAATTTAATAAATTATTAGAAATTTTACGTTTTACCCCTTCTTCAGTAAATATTCAGCCTTGGCATTTCGTAGTTGCAGATAATGAGGCAGCTAAAGAACGAATTGCAAAAGCCTTAACAGGTAAATATGCCTACAACGCTCCAAAAGTACTCGAGTCATCACACACACTTATCTTTTGCACAAGAACAGATATTTCAGCTGAATACTTAAATCAATTACTTGAACAAGATGATTTAAGCGGTCGTTTTAAAGATGAAAAAGCAAAGCTCGGCCAAAAAGATACTCGCCATGGCTATGTTGAATTCTATCGAAATGAGCAGAAAAATTTATTTGGGTGGATGGAAAATCAAACATTCATCGCTTTAGGGCAACTACTTTTTGCTGCAGGTTTAGAAGGAATTGATGCAACACCAATGGGTGGCTTTGATGAAGATATTTTAAATACTGAGCTTGGGTTAACTGAAAAAGGCCTGCGTAGTTCAGTCATTGTTTCTCTAGGTTATCGCAGTGAAAATGATTTCAATGCCAAACTTCCTAAATCGCGTCTACCAGATGAAGTTATTTTTACTTATTTATAAAATTAAAATAGTTCAAGAGATTCAACTCTCTTGAACTATAAACTCATTGCCCTAGCTAAACAAAGTACACCACTGATCCCTAATAAAATACCCAAAGTGGTAGGCCATTTTAGTTTTTCTTTATATAAAATAACGCCACTTGCAATTCCTAATAACACAACGAGAATATTCATACTTGCAAAAACAATTGCAGGTGAATCCTTTAAAAGAATATGAGCCTTCACATATAAAGCAATATTTGAAAAATTAAGCACACCTAATACTAATCCAGCTATAACACTTTTAAGCTGCCATTTTTGGGTTTTCTGCACCAATAAATATGAAATTGATAATATAAAAGATATAATAAAAATAAGATTCAACGTGAGTGTAAATTGAAGACCTAAACTACTCGTATATTTTAAGAGAATGTCTACCGCGGCATATCCACACCACACACTTAATAGAGCAACAATTGCTTTTCGAGATTGATGATTCGAAGAAGTATTTATTTGTCCAAATAAGACGAGTAAGACTGCAAAAACGCCTAAACCAATTCCCCACAGCTTTAATGCATTAAATTGCTCATTAAAAATGAAATAAGCTGCGAGTAAAGAAAGTACCACGGAAAGTCGTTGTGCAACCTCAGTTTTAACAATTCCTGCATATTCTAATGATTTAGCTAAACATAGAAAAATACTGGGCAAAATCATTCCTAGTGCAACAATTAACCACCAAGGCGTCTTTTCTATTGAAATATGTTGAATATCCGGCTGAAACCACCAAAAGCAAAGAAGACTTGCACTCGCATAATTCCATGCAATCATTTGTAGCGGCTGGTAACCTTTTTTCTTTAAGTTTTTTAATAGGATGGACACCAAAACACTGCTTAAAGCAGCAGCTAATATTAATAGCATCGATTAAAACTCTATTTATTTAGATATATCAGCCATAATGATCACATTACGACTGCTGTTGAATTAAATATTTTAAATTAATTTATAAATAAACATAAAAAAAGCCAGTCATTATCTGACTGGCTTCTTTTTAGATTTCAATTAACGATTATTTTCGTCTTCTTGACCATCTTCAAATTTAGTATCGTTGTCAAAACCACCTTGATGACCACCGAAACCGCCTTGACCACCGAAACCGCCTTGACCGCCGAAGCCACCTTGACCGCCGAAGCCGCCACCTTGACCACCGAAGCCGCCTTGACCGCCGAAGCCGCCTTGACTACCACCAAAGCCACCGCCTTGACCGCCACCAAAGCCACCGCCTTGACCGCCACCAAAGCCACCAGTAGGTTGACCACCGAAGCCGCCTTGTGCGCCACCTTGTGCTGGGAAGCCTGTACCTTGCGCGCCTGCTGGGCGTGGGTTACGTGCTGGAACAACAGTTGAAATAGCGTGTTTGTAAACCATTTGACTTACTGTATTTTTTAATAAAACAACATATTGGTCAAAAGATTCAATATGACCCTGTAATTTAATACCGTTCACAAGGAAAATAGAAACAGGGATACGTTCTTTACGGAGAGAATTTAAGAACGGATCTTGTAAAGTTTGACCTTTAGACATTTTTAACTCCAAAAAAAAATTTTTAAATCAGCGCAAAAAAACTATCTTTATTTTTCAACTAAAAATTATAAAAAGACAGTGTGCAAATTTTGCTTTATCCATAAGAGTTTCGCAAGTCTTCTTTCGCCTGCTTTATCGTCAAGTAAGTTTTAAAATCGTGTATTTCTTGCAAAGAACGTAACCACGTATATTGACGTTTGGCAAGTTGTCGTGTTGCAAATAAAGCTTTATCCTCCATTTCACGTTTACTTTTGAGACTTAAGTCACTTTTTAATAGAAATTCTAGTGCTTGTCGATAACCCACTGAACGCATTGAGGGTAAATTTTCATCTAAATCGTATTTTTCAATTAGAGCTTCAACTTCACTCAAAAAACCGATATCCCACATTTTGCTTAATCTTTGCTCAATGCGTTGATGTAATTCTACCCGATCTGGAAGTAAAGCATAATTATGAAATATGTATCGATATGGTACGTTTTTTGGTTGTTCTGCCTGCAATTTAGTAATTGGTTCGCCCGTAATCTTATAAACTTCTAATGCTCGAATAATCCTTTGCTTATCAGTCACATTAAATTTTATAGCAGCAGCAGGATCTACAGAAACCAACTCATCATAAACGGCTTGCCAGCCTTCATTTAAACCTTTTTCTTCAATTGCTGCGCGAACTTGAGCATCAGCACTCGGCAAATTACCAGACAACCCTTCTAATAATGCCTTAAAGTACAACATGGTACCTCCGACCAAGATAGGAGTCTTACCACGTGAATGCATATCATCAATTAACTTACACGCATCTTCAACAAACTGAGCAGCTGAATAAACTTCAAGAGGGATAATAATATCAATTAGATGATGAGGATAGAGCGCTTGCTCTTCACGCGTTGGTTTAGCCGTGCCGATATCCATATCTTTATAAACGAGTGCAGAATCAACAGAAATTAGCTCAAAATTTCCACGCTCGTATAATTCACATGCCAAAGCGGTTTTTCCGCTTGCAGTTGGTCCCATTAAATTGATGACGGGCAATTGATTTGACATGTAAAACTACTCTCCTCGAGCAAATAATTTATCTAATTGAGATAATGGGAATGCACGCCAAGTTGGCCGCCCATGGTTACATTGGCTCGCAAATTCGGTTTGTTCCATTTGACGAAGTAAAGCATTCATTTCTGAAAGGCTGAGTTGTCGATGCGCACGCACTGCCCCATGGCATGCCATTCCAGCTAATAACTCGTCTCTTTTTTGAAGTAACCCTTGGGCTTCATCATTTGGATCTAAATCATTTAAAAGTTCTGGAATGAGATTTTCAAAATCTGCTTTTTGTAATATGGCAGGCACACCGCGAACAATAACTTGCTCATCGCCATATAAATCAATTTCCAAACCTAAGCGCTCAAGTTGAGGTTTTAACTCCTCAACCCTAACGGCTTGCATACGGCTAATAGAAATGACTTTAGGTATAAGTAACTGCTGAGATGTCCAAAATTCAGGTTTATCCCAAGCATTTTTCATTTGTTGTAATAAAATACGCTCATGTGCCGCGTGCATATCAACAATAATAAGCCCTTCGGTATTCTGCGCTAGAATATAAATTCCATGAAGTTGAGCAATTGCGATACCTAAAGGAAACTCATCAACTTTAGTTACTGGTTCAATATTTTCATTTACTGAAAAAGTAGCAGGTTGGTCACGTAGGGGCGCTAAGTATGTCTTTAACGCATTATTTAATTGAGCAGAACCATTATATTTTGGTGTTTGATCTGCATAGTGAACAGCTTGCGGACGACTAGCGTTAAAATCGGTTAATAACTCTGTTGGTGCGTGCTGAGTCTGTGGCTCACTATCTGCATTTAAAGTTTCATTTGCTCTGTGCAATGAAAATTGTTCTTGATATTTAGGCTGCGGCTGTACTGAATAATCTGATTGTTCATCTACTTTCATCGCTTGAGCTAAATCAGCACTCGCTGTCTGAAATTGCGATAGAGTTTCTTTTGCATAATGCCTTACAAACTCATGCACTTCTCTTTGATTTAAAAAGCGAATTTCATGTTTTGTAGGATGAACATTGACATCAATATTTTCAGGATCGACTTCTAAGAAAAGTAGATAAGATGAATGTTGATGGCCATGTAAAATACCGTCATATGCCATGCGTAACGCATGCGAAATTGTTTTATCTTTGACGATACGCCCATTTACATAGACATATTGCATATCAGCCTGCGCACGTGCATCAGAAGGATGGCCAAGCCAACCCGATAAACGCATACTAATACTTTCAGCATCCATCCAATATGCATTTTGTACGAATTGAGAACCTAATAATTGCTGTACTCGCTGAAAACGCAGCTCGCCGCTATCCGCTATAGGTAAATTAATTCTAATATTATCATTATGCTCAAGCACAAAACGTATATCGAAATGTGTTAGAGCTAGACGGCGAACAATCTCTTCGATATGGCCAAATTCAGTGGTTGGTCTTTTTAGGAATTTACGGCGTGCAGGAACATTAAAGAATAAGTCCTGAACACGTATATGGGTTCCCTTTTGAGCAGCAACAGCTTGTACTTCTTGATGATCAAATGCTGTGCCGTTTACTTCAACCTGATGGCCAATACCACTTTCATCTTGGCTACTCGTTAATGTCAATCTTGAAACAGCAGCAATCGAAGCAAGTGCCTCCCCACGAAATCCTAAACTTACAATAGCGTGTAAATCTTCTGCCGTTTTAATTTTACTTGTGGCATGACGCATAACCGCTAATGCTAAATCTTCAGAATGAATGCCATGCCCATTATCAATAATTTCTATTAGGGTCGAACCACCTTGAGCAATACGTACAATGAGTTCAGTTGCACCGGCATCGATAGAGTTTTCTAATAATTCTTTAACAACAGATGAGGGACGCTCAATTACCTCACCAGCAGCAATCTGGTTGGCTAACGCTGCGTCTAATGTATGGATACGACGTTGTGTTAGCTTTTCATCAGTCATGAAGCTGTTCCTGCAAAGTCTGATACAAATGTTCTGTAGGTAAAGTTAGAGTTACTAAACGGCTCAACTCATCATCTGACTTTTGAATATCAATAATGATATCGGCCTCTGGAATTTCATCGCCACCTTTTGATGGCCATTCAAATAAAAATAATGCGTCTGTGATATCTAAATAATCACGGATTCCCATTAATTCAAGTTCATACGGATCATTCAGACGATATAAGTCAAAATGAAAAATTTCTTTATCATTAATTTTATAGGGTTCAACGAGTGTATAAGTTGGACTTTTAACAGAGCCCTTGTGGCCCAAAGCCTGTAAGAAATAGCGCGTAAGTGTGGTTTTACCCGCACCTAGATCCCCAATTAAATAAATTACACCCGACTGAACATGCTGCGCCAAAGCTTGAGCTAAACGCTCAGTATCTTCTTCATGATTTAAGACCAATTTCAATGAATACGACATAGCACACATAACATGATTCGAAATAATCGATATGATAACATTGCCCTGCCTTAAAAGCCTACTTAAGCCCTAGAAGTTGGCTTTTTTTATATCAATTTCCTTACATATTTACATTTTTTTATGTCTAGTCCGAACGATTTTTTGCCACCTATGATTGATGGTGTGAGCGCAAGCCAAGTCTATCTTCCTGCACACACGAATACTCAAACTATTTATGAGTATCTATGCCAACATTTCCAACATATTAAAGTGCAAGAGTGGCAACAACGATTTCAGGATGGACTTATTTATGGGGCAAATGGACAAAAACTAACATTAGACAGTCCATACCAAAGTAATACCCATATTTTTTATTATCGATTTCTGGCTTATGAACCACATGTTCCATTTGAACATCGGATTTTATTTGAGAATGATGATTTACTGGTAGTCGATAAACCCCATTTTTTAACGATTAGCCCGACTGGACAATATGTTCAAGAAACGCTTTTAGTCCGACTAAAAAAACAAACAGGCAATGAATTTTTAACCCCTATTCATCGTCTAGATCGTGAAACTGCTGGTGTTGTTCTATTTTGCAAACGGGTTGAGTCGCGTGGTATATACCAACAATTATTTGCAGAGCGCCAAGTCAATAAAATTTATCACGCTATTGCACCTTATAAAAAAGATTTAAATTTTCCTCAGACACTACATTTGCATTTAGATAAAGGTCATCCTTTTTACACCATGCGGGTTATAGAAAATGCAAAAACAAATACCGAGACCTATATTGAACTCATCGAGCATAACCAGATTTGGGCCAAATATCGCTTAACACCGACAACGGGCAAACAGCACCAACTTCGCGTGCATCTTAATTACTTAGAAATTCCGATTAAAAATGACCCATTTTATCCAGTAGTTCAACACAAGGCAGAAGATGATTTCTCGGAACCATTACAGCTACTAGCTAAGCACATTTCATTTATAGACCCCCTCACAAAAGAGGGAATGTCTTTTAATTCTGAGTTTGAATTGACATTGTAATGTAGCCGTAATGACAAAAAGATTATTTTTTATGCCAAAAAGCATTGAAATTACATTGCGATGGTTTAAAATAAATTCCTAAAAATTAAAAATCATTTGGTTTTGTTATTCATGCGAAAAACAGAAGTTTATCAGGTTCGACTTGACTCCCAAGAAAAAAAGCAGGCTTTTGCTGTTTTTAAACAACTGGGAATTACCCCTGCCCAAGCAGTACGACTTTTTTTTAAACAGGTCGTATTAACTAAATCTATTCCTTTTGCTATCGAAAATCAGAATATTAATATGGAACAATTATTAAAGCTGAGAAAAGCAAAAGCATCTTCATTAAGCCAAAATCCATCAACTTTAGCTGAAGATGATGACCATGAAGATTTATTTGAAGAACTTAATGCACTTCTTGGTGAAAGCGACAAAACTTAACACTGTTGCATTTATAAACAAGTTTTAACGTCAAAAAGCTGTTTTTTTCGTTATGCTCTCTTTGTAAAAACATAATGATAAGTTACAAGGAGTGCCAAATGATCGTTAGACGAGCGACTTTTGAAGATTTAGAGCAACTCGCCGTTTTATTTGATGAATACCGCCAATTTTATGGGGCCTCTTCTAATTTTAATGAATCACTTCACTTCCTTAAACAACGTTTTGAGAATAGAGAAAGTGTGTTTTTCATTCATATTAAAGACGATAAAATTACGGGTTTTATTTTACTCTATTTAGGTTTTTCTTCAGTTGCTTGTTCAACTTACTATATCTTAGATGATGTATATGTTACGCCCGTTTTCCGCCGTCAAGGTTCTGCTAAACAGCTAATCGATACAGCAATCTTATTTGCAAAACAAGAAAATGCTTTGCGGATTAGTTTGGAAACTCAAAGTAACAACCATGAATCTCATCGTTTATATGAACAAATGGGATTTATTCGAGATAGTGAGTTCCAAACCTTCCATTGTTTTCTCAAATAATATTTTGAGCGAGCTGTTTTTGTTGTTCAGATAAATAAACCCACTCACCATCTTCAAGTTCAGGTAAAACCAATTGCCCTACTTGATGGCGATGTAATGCTTCTACCTTATTTCCTACAGCTGCAATCATTCTTTTTACTTGATGATAAACACCTTGATGAATCGTCATGGTTAATTGATGCGTTTCTAATATCTCCACATCTGTTGCAGCAAAAACACCTTTTTCTTGATGCAAGTTTACGCCTTGGCTCAACATTTCAATTTGCTCAGGTGTAACCGGATCTATAGTCGTAACATGATACACCTTTGGTACATGTTTACGAGGATGAGTTAAAGCTTGAAGATATTTACCGTCATCAGTAAGTAAAAGTAAGCCGGTTGTGTCTTGATCTAAGCGACCAATAGCCTGCACACCACGTTGAATCAGGATTTCTGGTAAAAGGCTAAATACGCTTTGATGATGATGGGGCTGGTGTGAACACTCAAAACCTTTTGGTTTTTTTAGAGCAAGGTAAACTTTTTCTCGATATTGATAAGTTTCACCAAAGAGAGAAAACTCTAAATTTTCTGGAGAGAATTGCTTTTTGAGATCATCTGCAACCTCCCCATCAATACTTACAGATCCGTTTTTTATTAACTGCTGACAATATTTACGTGAACCAAACCCTTGTGATTGTAAAATTTTTTCCAGCAGCATGAAGTTTTCTCATTAGAACTAAGCTGTTATTTTAACGTAGTTTCTACTTTTTACTAAACGCTACGAGCAGCTCTTTACATTTACTTCATGTAACTCGCACACTATTCTTCGACTACTCGATAAATATTTTCGTTCTGTTCACTTTCAAATAATAATTCGGTAGTAGGCAAAATAATTTCATTATCAACAATAATATGTTCAATACGTTGGCTCAGCTTTAACGATTCATTCTCATGTTCAACTAAATTTTTCTTTAGTTGCGCTTTTGCATCATGAATCTGATCAAACTGATCTTTGATTTTGATATCTATAATGTCCATAAATCTGTCCTGTACTCATGAGTAATGACTATTTTTATATCACAATTTTTAAAAACTAAAATTTTTAACTTGTTAATTTATATAACATTGTTTCCAAGCGTAACCAGAAATTAAAACTCTTTAGGATTGAGAGATATACAATCATTTATTCTTAAAAATAAGATTTAAAATCGGCTATATCTTTTAAAGCGTTCACATTGCGTGTCTTAAATATTATACAATTCCATTTATTTACTTCCTCCGCACTCCCCATGCTTGCCCAATTTGATGTTAATTTAGTTGTTCTACTCGTTCTGTTGATCTGCGGCTTATTAAGTCAAAATGCAGCTGTAACGATTGCAGCCGGTGTGCTCATTGTCGTTAAAATTACGCCATTAAATGAGTTTTTCCCCTATATTCAAGCTCACGGTCTTAATTTAGGAATTCTTATTTTAACGATTGGTGTACTTACTCCCATTGCCAGTGGGAAGCTCAGTGGGGAGAGTATTTTAAAGTCATTTGTTAGTTTTAAATCACTTTTGGCTATTGCAATTGGCTTATTAGTCGCTTGGTTGGGTGGTCGTGGAGTAAAACTAATGTCAAGCCAACCTGACGTGGTTGCAGGCTTACTGATTGGTACAGTTGCTGGTGTTGCTTTACTACGTGGTGTACCGGTCGGCCCTCTGATTGCGGCAGGCTTACTCTCTTTATTTATTGGTAAATAAGAAGTCGATATAAAAAAGGTGCAATTAAGTACCTTTTTAACACTTAGGCTAAATTTTTATTTTTAGCCAGAATAATAAGCATTCCGTTTCAAAGAGAACTTTTCTAACTGCTTTAAAAATCCTTCAAAATAACTTTTCTCTTTTTCTTCAGTTCGATAACCCGCATATAAAGTACGTCTTAAACCTGTAGGAGAAACACAATCTAAACGGCGGCTTGTGACCCAGCCCTTTTGTTCATATTCATTTACCACCCAATCAGGTAAAGCAGCAATACCTCGCCCACTTGCTACAAGCTGAATAAGCATTTGGGTTAAATCTGTTGTTCGTATTTGCTTAGGTTGAATATTCGCAGGAATGAAAAGTTTAGACATAATATCTAAACGGTGCTTATCAACCGGATAAGTAATTAAAACCTCTTCGGCCAACTCTTGAACTGTAATATTTTCAGCCCGTACCAAAGGATGCGTATTTGATAAGACTAAACGTGATTCGTATTCAAAAATCGGAAAATACTCAATTCCTTTTAAAGCAATTGGGTCAGCTGTAATCAGTAAATCAAATTCTGCATTTTGTAAGAGTTCATGCGGATTGGCTTCAAAACCTGAAGCGAAGTCTAAATCGACATCTGGGTATTGCTGGCGATACTGATTTAATAAAGGCATTAACCAATCAAAACAACTATGGCATTCCGATGAAAAAATAATTCTGCCAGTCTGCCCATGCACAATACGCGTGATATCACTGTGGGTAATCTGAATTTGTGGCAAAACATCATCGGCTAACTTTAATAAGCGCTGTCCAACATTAGAAAAACTAACAGGTCTGCTTCGACGATTAACAACCTCTACCCCATACCAATGATCTAATTCTTTTAATTGATGGGAAATGGCAGATGGCGTTAAACAAAGGTCATTTGCTGCCGAAACTAATGAACCATGCTCGCGTAAAGCAACTAGAGTTTTAAGGTGGCGTATTTCTAACATGGGCACAAGCCTACAAAAAGAGATTTATCTATAAATGGGTAAAGCTCATGTTTGCTTTTCCATAAAACTTTCAACAAATCTTCATTAATGAATTTTATTCACTTTAACATAAAATTAGTTAGTTTGTCTCAACATGAATTTTATTTCACTATTTTTACATGGGATGAATTTAGGTATCTTCAAAAATGAAGGAAAATTAAAATGATTTCATAAAGTTTTTAAAGTGGTTAAAAACCATAAGAAAATAGACCTAGTAAAGGTCTATTTTTATAAAAAACTAAAAACTACTGTGCTAATACATTTAAGCTAATAATCGTATAGCTCTGATTTTTAGGTTTTAATTTCAAATTTAAAGGGGCTGTTACTTCTACTAGGTATTCTCCAGCTTTTGGAAAGCTAAGCTCAACCTGACCATTCTTTTCTGCCTTAAACTGCCGCACTTGTTTGTCAGTTGCACCCTTTTCTCTTACATTAACTTCAGCATAAGCTAAAGGCTGGCCCTTTTCAGTTATAGCTAATTTAACTGGTTGAGCAGCTTGAATCTGGTTTGGATGCACAGAGAAACTAACTTTAATCGGTGTATTGGGAAGTTGAATATCTGAAACTTTCCCTTTAGAAAGATAACTTTGTAACGTCCATTCTCGTGTTACTTGCTCTGTTTTAATTGTTCTTGTTTTAAGGTCAGTCGGAATCAAATATTCACGTTCTGCTTTCGGTGGAGCTTTATCAGCTGGCATATCAAAAAATAAATGCCATGCTTTTTGGTCAAATACATATTTCAAAGGATAACTCGCCTGAGTTTGAACAATGTATGTACCCTGTTCAGGTAGATCTACATCAAAAACAGTTACAGACTTATGTACAGCTTCTGCGTTGACGGTTTTAAGCTCATTTTTAGGTGTAATTACAGTAAGCTTGGCATCCTTTAAAGGATATTCACTATTTAATGCTTCTTCAGCATAACCAGCAATTACAGGTACTTGAGTCTGTTCAGTTTTATAAGCTACAGGTGCTACATAAGGTTCGTGAGCAAAGCCTGTTGTACATATCAATGCAAGTGACGTCATTAGAAATCTATTCATTATTAGAAAATCCTGTTGTATACAAAGTTAAAAAATCAGACAAAATATAAGCGAATACAGTATACACAAATAAAAATAATTCTTATTATCGTTAATAGATTTAATTTTACAAAAAAAAGACCCGAAGGCCTTTTCTTATTTAATTTGATTTTATTGCTGTTTCATCTTTGGAAATGTCTGCTCGAAATCAATTAGCTTATAGCTTTTCACTAAATCATCTGGTCCGTAAGATACTTCGTATGAAGTTTCTTTACCATTAAAATATGCTTCTGTCGGAGTCCCAAATACTTCCCAAAGGCCGATCGAAGCCACATCTGCCACACCATGACCAAAAGCTCTGCCGACTTTCACCCACTTTGAATAACCTTGCTGAAAAGTATAGATCTCAACGCGTGTTCCATCACGGTATTCTGAAAGTACAGGCGCACCAAACTCAGCAATCACATAATTACGAGAACTGCCTGGATTTAGAACATTTAAATTTTTTTTACTTGGCTGATTACCCGCCATAAATACTGCGCAACCAGACATAGATAACATAGCCATACCCATAAGGCAGGTAATAAATAATTTTCTCACGTTTTAGCATCTCTTTTTTTAGATATTTATACAACTTGTTGTAATGCTTAAAGTATTACGCGCTAATCATATATAATTTTTAAAAGTTTTTCGATGAATTATTCCATATAAAAATTTAAATTTACTTCATTTGAATATGTAATCCTTATCTCAATATTTTAGTTTTTTATTATTCTGTTCTCTTGTCCCTTATACTTCTCTTTTTTGTGTCTTTCCTCAACTTATTATGGCGTCCCCACAATCTCCCCTTTCTACACATCAACACTATTCTCTCTTTTTAGCAATTTTCTCTCTCGCTGTAGGTGGTTTTTGTATTGGAACTACCGAATTCGTCGCAATGGGACTGATTCAGGAAATTGCAAATAATTTACATATTACAGTACCTGAAGCTGGCCATTTTATTAGTGCCTATGCATTGGGTGTAGTTATTGGTGCTCCTATCATTGCTATTCTCGGAGCCAAAGTTCCGAGAAAAACTTTATTACTTGGCTTAATGCTTTTTTATGGTGTAGCTAATGCCTGTACTGCTTTAGCTCATACACCTGAAACTGTTTTAATCTCACGTTTCATTGCAGGTTTACCACACGGAGCATATTTTGGAGTCAGTGCCTTAGTTGCAGCAGAACTAGCGGGTCCATCAAGAAGAGCTTCTGCGGTTGCCCAAATGATGATGGGTCTTACAGTGGCAACTGTAATTGGTGTTCCTCTCGCAACGTGGTTAGGTCAAAATTTTGGCTGGAGAGCAGGTTTTGAATTTTCAGCAACAATTGCATTCGTCACTTTAATTGCTGTTGGCTTCTTTGTACCCAATATTCCAGTCCAAGCTACTGCGAGTATAAAAACAGAATTAGCTGGTCTTAAAAATATCAACATGTGGCTAACACTAGCAGTAGGCGCTATCGGTTTTGGAGGCATGTTTTCTGTTTATAGTTATGTCTCACCAATTTTGACTGAATATACAAAAGTTAATATCCAAATTGTCCCTATCGCTTTAGCTATCTGGGGTATCGGTATGGTTATTGGTGGCTTAGCAGCGGGATGGCTTGCTGATAAAAACCTAAACAAAACGATTGTAAGTGTATTAATTAGTTCAGCTATCGCTTTTGTTGTTGCCAGTTTCTTAATGAGTAATATCTATAGTGCTATTGCTTCATTATTTTTGATTGGTCTCACTGTAATGGGATTAGGCGGAGCTTTGCAAACCCGTCTAATGGATGTAGCAGGCGATGCCCAAACATTAGCAGCATCACTCAACCACTCTGCCTTTAATATGGCCAATGCATTAGGTGCATTTTTAGGGGGATGGGTACTCAGTCACCAAATGGGTTGGATCGCACCAATCTGGGTAGGTTTTGTTTTGAGTCTCGGTGGTCTTATCATTTTACTTATTGCATTTGCTGTTGAAAAAGCCAGTAAGCAAATTTAATCAAAGAAGATGCTAACTTATTATTTCTAATCAGTTAGCTTTCCACCACAGTGTGGGCAATAACATTTTTTCTCTCTAACCGACTCTTCTTGCTCTAATACTTTTTCTCGCATAATTTGAACAATCAGGTTATGCGCCTGCTCTTTTGGTAGACCTACTTTTTGACGGATTCGTTCTATTTCAACTTCATCATGTAAAATATCAATACCTCGTACTTGAAGTAATTCACGAAATTCTTGCTCTAGCCTTTGATTACGCTGGTTAAGTTCATTTGCAAGCCCCGATGCCAAAATACCAGCTGGTAAAGCTGCAATACCAACACCCAAAATTGTAATGAGTGCCCCCAATAACTTTCCTAAACTTGTCACTGGTGTTACATCGCCATAACCCACTGTGGTTAAAGTCACTACAGCCCACCACATAGATTTAGGTATTGAACTAAAAGCTTCTGGCTGAGCCTTGTTTTCAACCACATAAATTCCAGAAGCGGTCATAATAATCATAATGATTAAAATAAAGATAACAGCCTGAAAAGAACCTTTCTCACGTTTGATCACGCATAACAATATCTGTAGTGAGATAAAATACCGCGTTAATTTTAATAAGCGTAGTAAACGTAAGATTCTGAGCATACGAAGATCAATTCGTACAAAGAAATTGAGATAGGCAGGTAAAATTGCCATCAAATCAATAATTGCTTCTCCGCTTTTCATCCAGTTCAAGCGAATTTTCCATGCCGATTGTGTCGTATCTCGATCTGCAACACTCCACAATCTTAATAAATATTCAATACTAAAAATTGCAATTGAAATAACTTCAAAATAGTCAAACCAAACACGATAGCTTGTGTACAAATCATTTACTGTTTCTAATAAAACGGCAGCAACATTACCAACAATTAAAACAACTAAAAAATAATTAATACATCTACTTACCGTAGTTTCATAGTCATGATTATGAAGATTATTATAGAAAAACTTACGCAATCCCTTCAACGCTGAATTTTGCATATTGATCTGACCACTTGATATTGAAGATATAGTAAGCTCTCACTGCCTATTCACCAATACGGTCTTTAATAAATTTTCCTTAACACGCTTCGGTAATTAAAATTTTATATTTTTCTACTTCAGCTCGCCGCTACACATCGGAATTCATTTTCTTTCCACCACATCACATCATAGATTCCTGGATGTGATTTTAAGATAATATTTATATAATTTTGCAGCACCATAATATGATGGGTAATATCAATTTTTCGAAATAAAAATTTTCTTAAAATAGGTGTATTCGGTGAAATAAAAATTGCGAATCCGTTTCTATATTCTTCATAGACACTTATTCCAAGATACATCGTTATTTCAGGCAATGGAATTTCAATTTTCCATCCCCAATTTTCACTATACAGTTCAACATTTAAATGATATCTATTTCTCAATATACTAAAAATATATTGCGCAATTTCTTCAGTTTTTTGAACTAAAACTCCTCCTTCATTAGAGTGTATTTTTTGTTCATATAGTTGATAATCATCAAATTTAAATTCAACTATTGTCTTTAGCATTCTCAAATTCCCTATATAAAACACCCATATTTTTTTTAATTATTTTTAAGTTCGTTTAATTATTTTAAAACAAAAAACCAGTTAATTACTACTACTATATTCAATTTTATATATATCAAATTTTAAAATGATATATTTAACGTTTTTAAACAAACTCATGACTCATTTCACGCTTTCAATAAAATCAACAACTCAGAAAGACCAATTTTTATCCAATATTATATCTAAGTTATTTTATTTAATAATTTTTTACATCAGTTATATCTTAATCTAGATATATAATTTATTTTTTGATCTTTAATATTTTCTAAAAATTAGTATTAGAATATATTAATTTAATTAGATATCTTTATAGCTTTTTTTAAAATTAACCATACTAAGTACTATTTATTAGACTGATATCTATACAGAGAATTTATCATTCTGACATCCATTTCAGAATTAAAAGTTCAGTAAAACTTAATAATTTAGGTTTAAATTAAGAAATATTTAACTTAAAAGAATGACGTTTTTCATAGAAATGAAAGCTAGTACTTATTGCTTGTGATTTTTTGAATTCTTGAATCATTTAATCGATAATAGAACTTTAATACTTATGTCTTTAGCGATTTACTCATAAAGAACTTTAATTTTTAATCATACGAAAACAAGGGGAAATTACATGGGATTTAAAGCCCTCCCTACACTTATTTCTTTATTTATTACATTGTTAATCTGGTTCGTTATTCCTGTACCAAATGGTGTTGATCCTGATGCTTGGCATTTGTTAGCGATGTTTGTCGGTGTAATTGCCGCAATCATCGGTAAAGCGATGCCAATTGGTGCCATTGCCATTATTGCAATCACTTTAGTCGCTATTACTGGTGTGACTAACACGAGCCCAAGCGGTGCAATTCAAGATGCTCTTAGTAGCTTTGCTAACCCACTCATCTGGTTGATTGGTATCTCCATTATGATCTCTAAAGGTTTGCAAAAAACTGGATTGGGTGCAAGGTTAGGCTATTTATTTATCGCAGTTTGGGGCAAGAAAACCATTGGGATTGGCTATAGCATGGTACTTTCAGAACTCATTCTCGCCCCTGTAACTCCAAGCAATACGGCTCGTGGTGGTGGAATAATTCATCCGATTGTACTGGCAATTTCTACTAGTTATGATTCTGATCCTGCTAAAGGTACCGAAGGTCGGATGGGAAAATATCTGTCATTGGTTAACTACCAAGCCAACCCGATTACCTCTGCAATGTTTATTACGGCAACTGCCCCTAACCCATTAGTAGTTGATTTAGTGGCAAAGGCGACCAATAGTGAAATTTCATTAAGTTGGAGCACTTGGGCATTGGCGATGTTATTACCTGGTTTGATTGCTTTAATTATTATGCCTTTGATTATGTATTTGATGTATCCACCCGAAGTCAAAGAAACGCCTAATGCAGCTCAATTTGCTAAAACTAAATTAAAAGAAATGGGCCCAGTCAGTAAAAATGAAATCATCATGCTTGGTGTATTCGGTATTTTATTGATGCTATGGGCAGGGATTCCCGCCATGATTTTGGGCTCTGCTTGGGCTGTTGACCCAACGACGACTGCTTTTATTGGTTTAGGATTATTGCTACTTACAGGTGTTTTAACTTGGGATGATATTCTTACGCAAAAGAACGCATGGGATACAATTACTTGGTTCGCAGCATTAGTCATGATGGCAACTTATTTAAATAAGCTTGGTTTAATCACGTGGTTCTCGAGTGTTTTAGAAACTAGTATTGGTCATTTAGGTCTAAGCTGGATGCCTGCTTGTCTATTATTAATGCTTGCTTATCTGTATGCACATTATATGTTTGCTAGCACCACGGCGCATATTACCGCTATGTTTGCAGCCTTTTATACGGCAGGACTTGCACTTGGTGCACCGCCAATGTTGTTTGCTTTAATGATGGCAGCAGCTTCTAGCATCATGATGACCTTAACCCATTATGCAACGGGTACATCGCCTGTGGTGTTCGGTTCGGGTTACACCACACTTGGTGAATGGTGGAAAGCTGGCTTTGTCATGAGCGTGGTTAATATCATCATCTTTGTGGTGATTGGCGGACTTTGGTGGAAAGTGTTGGGTTATTGGTGATTTTATAAATATGGAGGAACATTGTTATGTTAATAGGAATGTTTCTCTAAATTTAAATGCCAATGTATAAATAATATTACCATCAGTATAGATATCTCTTAATCTTAAAAATCTTTTGCCTAATTTTAATTTAAATAAGAATTCTCTCTATCGATCAAGGCATTCCACTCTTCATGACTATAAAGTTTAAGATTGGTCAATTGGGTACCCACTAATAAAAAGTGATCATCCCATGTCAATACTTCTCTACTGTCCTCTAATGTTCTGTTTGAAAAAATGGGAAATAAAATCTCGTTAAAATGCATTATTCCAATTTCAAGTAAATGCTTCACCTCTTTAGGATTCTCAGGAATTGAATAAAAGACAGGTATATTTTTGATTAATTTAGAGGCGATTTCGCGCGGTTCAGAATATAAATCATCTAAATACCATTTTCCATCATCACATCTCCATAAATAGGCAGTAAAACTATTTTGCTTAATTAATAAGGTTTCAGTAATGGCATTTGGGTCTTGATACCAAACAATAAACTCTAGAGCCCTTGTTGGAATTATTGAAAACGTCGGTAATTTTAGATAAGGGTAATCTTTTAATATTATGGAGAATAATTGCTGAATTGAGCTTTCCAACTCTTCAATTTTTTGTTTTTTATTCAAAATATTTTCTAATTCAAAAATATTTTTTTCTATATTTAAAATGCTTTTCATTATAAAAAATAAGGGCTGATTAATCAGCCCTTATTTTTAGCTAAATCAACAAATTAAGTCAATTGAGCAGCTTGGATTTTCTTAGTATCAACTTGATCAGCTTCTTTAGTATATTCACTCATCTTGTCGAAGTTTAAGTATTTGTAGATGTCAGCAGAAGCGCTGTCGATTTGCGACGCGTACTGTTGATATTCTTCTGGGCTTGGTAACTTACCAAGAACCGCAGCTACAGATGCAAGCTCAGCAGAAGCTAAGTAAACGTTTGCACCTTGACCTAAACGGTTCGGGAAGTTACGAGTAGAAGTCGATACACATGTTGTGTTCGGTGCTACACGTGCTTGGTTACCCATACATAATGAACAGCCTGGCATCTCTGTACGCGCACCAGCACGACCATAGATGTTATACAAGCCTTCTTCCATTAATTGGTGCTCGTCCATACGAGTTGGTGGAGCCAACCATAAACGAGTAGACAATGAACCACCAGGTACTTTATCAAGTAACTGACCAGCTGCACGGAAGTGACCGATGTTCGTCATACAAGAACCGATGAATACTTCATCAATTTTGTCGCCTTGAACGTCAGAAAGAAGCTTCGCGTCGTCTGGATCGTTCGGGCAGCAAAGAATTGGTTCTTTGATGTCAGCAAGATCGATTTCGTAAACTTTTAAGTATTCTGCATCAGCATCAGCTTTTAACAAGCTTGGGTTGTCTAACCACTTCTGCATGTTTTCAGCACGGCGCGCCATAGTACGAGCATCGCCATAACCTTCTGCGATCATCCACTTCAACATGGTGATGTTAGAACGCAAGTATTCAGCAACTTTCTCTTCAGAAAGTGTGATTGAACAGCCAGCTGCAGAACGTTCAGCAGAAGCATCAGAAAGTTCGAATGCTTGCTCAACAGTCAAGTCATTTTCCATTTCTGACAAATCGATCTCAAGGATACGACCAGAGAAGATGTTTTTCTTACCTTTCTTCTCTACAGTTAAGTCACCCGCTTGAATTGCGTAGTAAGGAATTGCATGTACAAGGTCACGTAAAGTGATACCAGGTTGCATTTTACCTTTGAACTTAACAAGTACAGACTCTGGCATATCAAGTGGCATAACACCAGTTGCAGCTGCGAACGCAACAAGACCAGAACCCGCTGGGAAAGAAATACCGATTGGGAAACGAGTATGTGAGTCACCACCAGTACCTACTGTATCTGGAAGTAACATACGGTTTAACCAAGAGTGGATAATACCGTCACCTGGACGTAACGATACACCACCACGGTTCATGATGAAGTCAGGTAATGTATGGTGAGTTGTTACGTCAACTGGTTTTGGATACGCAGCAGTGTGACAGAAAGACTGCATTACCAAGTCAGCAGAGAAGCCCAAGCAAGCTAAGTCTTTTAACTCGTCACGAGTCATAGGACCAGTTGTATCTTGAGAACCAACTGTAGTCATCTTAGGTTCACAGTAAGTACCCGGACGGATACCTTGACCTTCAGCTAAACCACATGCACGACCAACCATTTTCTGAGCTTGCGTGAAGCCTTTGCCAGTGTCAGCAGGTTGTACAGGTGTACGGAACAATGTAGAAGGTGCAAGACCTAATTCTTCACGTGCTTTAGCAGTTAAACCACGACCAATGATCAAGTTAATACGACCACCAGCACGTACTTCGTCTAAAAGTACTGGAGTTTTAAGTTCTGCTTCTGAAATTTGTACGCCATCTTTAAAAGCAGTAACTTTTGCAGCAGCGTGGTCAATTTTCAATACAACTTCGTCGCCCATGTTCATGTTAGCAACGTCGATTTCTACAGGTAATGCACCTGCGTCTTCCATTGTATTAAAGAAAATTGGAGCGATTTTAGAACCTAAGCACACACCACCGTCTTTTTTGTTTGGAATGTGTGGAAGTTCGTCACCGAAGAACCAAAGTACAGAGTTAGTTGCAGATTTACGAGAAGAACCTGTACCAACAACGTCACCAACATAAGCAACTTGGTTGCCTTTCGCGATGAGTTCTTTGATTTGGCTTAATGGACCAACTTCACCTGGTTTTTCAGGGTTGATACCATCACGCTCGTTTTTCAACATTGCATTTGCATGTAATGGGATATCTGGACGGCTCCAAGCATCTTGAGCTGGAGACAAGTCATCAGTATTTGTTTCACCAGTTACTTTGAACACAGTGATTTTGATTTCTTCTGGAACATCAGGACGGCTAGTGAACCATTCTGCTTCTGCCCAAGATTGTAAAACAGCTTTAGCCGCAGCGTTACCAGCTTTTGCTTTATCTGCTACGTCATGGAATGCATCAAATACAAGAAGTGTTTTCTTTAATGCTTCAGCAGCTAGGTTTGCAAGTTCAGCATCGTCAAGAAGCTCAACAAGTGGTGCTACGTTATAACCACCAAGCATTGTGCCAAGTAAGTAAACTGCACGTTCTTTAGAAACGAGTGGTGAAGTTGCTTCGCCTTTTGCAATCGCTGCCAAGAACGCTGCCTTTACGTAAGCTGCTTGGTCAACACCTGCAGGAACACGGTTTTCAAGCAAATCAACCAAGAACGCTTCTTCGCCTGCTGGTGGATTTTTTAATAGTTCAACAAGCTGAGCTGTTTGAGCATCATCAAGTGGCTTCGGTGGGACTCCGAGTGCGGCACGTTCTTCAACGTGTTGGCGGTAAGCTTCTAGCACGGTGTTCATTCCTCTTTTTTTGAAAAATTACTTGCAAATTCCAGCTTTGTAAAAAAGCTTCACAAGTAATATGGACTACAAAAGTTTACTAGAGTTCAAGGTAAAAGTTAATGAAAACGGGGTGTTTCTCCGTGATGCCCATTATTTTGTATCTAAATACCTGTGTATAAATAACGAACAAATTAGCCAAATTCGGATTATTTTTGAGCAAAAACACCCCTCAAGAGAGGAAATTCAATAACCTTACACAATTAGAACGATTTATATTTTGGCATTTTGTCATGAGGCGTTATCAAACATTCATCCATCGCTTGCTTTCTAACTTTTTCTTGGAGTGCTTGAGAATCTTGAGTTAGTTCTTCTTTTGGAATCGCATAGACTTTATCAATAATATTAAGAATGAACTTTTTGGTAATGTCATCTTCAATTTTATTTGCATGCTCAACGGCCTGAGTTTTTTCAATTGCTTGCTGGCGATCAAAAACAATGCTTCTAGCCGCATTTCCTACGCTAGTACAAAAGCCATGCCATTGCTCTTCAGGTGTTAATGGCTTCTTTTCTGAACAACCAACAAAAAATAAACTCACTGCAATCAATAAAATCTTTTTCATCATTTCACTACACTAATTATTGCTGCCCATATCATACGGAAAATCATCATTTTTGCAAAAACAGTCAAAAAAACCGAGATGATTTGCCCTCGGTTTTTTTTATATCAAGCATTAGAAATGCTAGTTTGAGTTAATTAAAAAATTTGATATCAGTCGGCGTTGATATTTTTGCTGCATCGCCAACGGGTTTTAAGGTGCCTTTGTTGGCATCAAAATGGAACAAGCTAATGTTATTACTATAAACATTGGTTACATATAGATATTTACCCGATGCATCGAATGAGAAAGCACGTGGTTCAATACCATTAGCTTTATAAACTACTGGTTTAGCTAGCAATCCATTCTGCTGAATTTTAAATACCAAAAGTTTATTGTCTGCACCACGATTGGCAGCAATCACATATTTGCCATTTGGACTAAGGATAATTCCACTCGCGCTCTTAAATTCAGGTGTTTTGTCTTCGTGGATTAGTTTTAACTCAGCCACTTTTTTCAAATGACCATCTTGCACATTAAATGTCACAATTTCGCTTCGCATTTCTGCGGTAACGTATGCATGTTTGCCATTTGGTGAGAAGACCATATGACGCGGGCCAGAACCATGCCTAAAAGTCACATCTCGGCTATTGTCTGCTTGGAGTGGTTGAAGTTTATTCGGGTTATAGTGAAAAGTATAGACTTTGTCATTTCCAAGATCGCTTGCATATAGATACTTACCATCTGGACTAAATGTGGTCGAATGCGCATGACCACTGTCCTGCCGACCTTTGACGTGACCAGAACCCTCGCTAAAAACAATATTTTGTACTTTTTCACCTAAATGGCCGTTTGGCAAAATTGGGAAAACAGCTACCCCACCACGACCTTTATCAAATGCCGAATAGTTCGACACAAATAGGAATTTGCCATCTAAACTAATTGACGCGTGTGTTGGATGTCCACCATGGCTATCCACTGTGTTCAGCACATTCACCTTTCCATTTTGAATTGATAACGCAGTCACCGCTCCTTCATTTTCTTCATTAGTGGTATAGGCAAAGCGGCCATCTTTCGATTTTACAATCCAAGAAGGACTTTTCATTTTCAAGACATTAACAGGAGTTAAGGTTCCATCGCTATTCACTTTAAACTGGTACAAACCTTCACTGGCTTGTTTTGGTTTTTGCGCAAGTGGTGCGTTAGGGATCGATGTCCATGTTCCTACTAAAGCAATTTGTTGTTGTGCGGCATTTACGCTAGAGCCCCATCCAAATGACAAAAGCGTCATCGACAATGTTGCAGTTAACTTTTGAATTAGCCCACGATATTTAGTATTTGTATCGTTTTCCTTATCATATTTAATTTCAACAGAAGTATCTATTTTCACTGCTATATCCTTGGAAAAAACCACCTTATTTGCACTTATCAACAAAGTATTATCAATTTAGTTTCATTTAATGATTCTGAAAACTAATTTATAAAATAGTAATTTTCAAGTGACTTTTCTTTAATTAAAAGCCTGTTCAAGCTTTAGTTCTTTTTAAGAGAATTAAGACTCTATATCGATAAATATTCAATTTTTTAATTCATATAGAAATACTTAAAATAAAAGCCCACTAAGAAGTGAGCTTTTATTTCGTTATTACTTGAGACTAATCAAATCATTATAGGTACTAAAGTACTTTCCTAATGTTTAATTTCCGCCTACTAGAAACGCCAGTTATAGAATAAATCGATCGCTCTTTCTAAAGACTGACTTGCTTCTAAGTATAAACGTCGATTCATTTGATAACGTAAAGTCAGTTTGTTCACTGGAGTGAATACGCCAACACCATAACGAATAAATAGATCAGGTGTGATATAGCCCGTTAAGCTCACCTGCGTATCTTCACCCGTACCTTGTGCATCTAGAGCTAAGCCACTCAAACCGAAAGTACGTCCAATCTGATTCGTTAAAGCACGTGTACCACCCAAGCCCATACTAATCCCTGCGGCAGCAATGGTGTTATTTACATCGGACTTAAATCCTTCCGCATTACTTAAACCACTTGAACCTTCATTAATACGACCCGTAACGAGCGCATTCAATGCTTCTTGCTCAGATAGTCCGGCATCATTGTAAACCTGAATGTTTGGCGATGTTGCAGTACCTGTAACACGTACCCCAACCATACTGCCCTGAACATTTTTGTTTGCATCGATATCTAAAGTAGGATTAGCCAATGGACCATTAAAACGCGCAATTGCTCGATTCAAATCTAGACTTTGTCCGTAGGCTTCGATTTTCACTTTTTGGCTGACACCAATTGCTCCATTCGCTCGCATTGCAGTTTCGTAGCCACGTTGACTTAAGTTTAAACGACCAACTAATGGAATATTACTGTTGAAGCCTTGGAATATCACTTGGTTTCCAATATTAACAGCAATATCAGCTCGAATATCCCAAGGTTTAGCAGCTCGTAGAATTGCAAGCGGATCTTGGCCTTGTCGAACTATGCGAACATCTGATGAGGTGTTAATGACTGGAGCAGTTGTTTCTGGCATTGAAATACGTGCACGAGGAACATCTACCGATCCTTTTAAGCTTAAACGCTTATCGAAAGGATACATATCAAGTGTAAGGTTTGGATTAGCAATTGCAGTAATTAACGGAGCCTGACGTACAAGTAAATTATCACCTTTGAGGTTTAATTGAAGACGTGGCGAATCTTTCCATTCAAAACTACCTTTTAAAAGCCCTACACCTTGACCGCTGTTAAACGCACCATCAATTGTTGCCATGTCCTGACGAATTGATGAGTAAACCTGAACATTCGTTAAATTAACTGGAAGCGAAATCATACTGATTGCGCCATTTTTCAAACGCATTTCACCAGTAAATTGTGGCTGAGTTAATGTACCGTTGACTTTACCAGCCAAGGCTAAGGTCCCGCTCAGTTTACGGACATCTTGAATAAATGGTTTTAATACTTTTAATTGAACATCATTAAAAGCGACTTCACCATGCATTGGCATTGATGGCTGGAATGGATTGATAATGACGTTCGCATAACCCGTACCAATATCAGGTGTTTTCACATCAACACGGAATAACAGTCCTTCAGATACACTTTTTGCAATAACACCCAGCTCATCATAAGCCAGCGTGGTTGCAGGATCTTGTGGATCTTCAGCAGCCAGACCAATTTCACCTTTACGCGTAATTAAACGTGCATCAAGTTTTGGATGTCCACCATTTACCCACGCAGCCTTAGCATAACCGTTTAATTGCCCAGTCATCGCCAAGCCTTCTGGCATAAATGCCGCGAAGTCACTTAAATCCATGTTTTGGGTTACAAACGAAATATTACCGCGAGCCTTACTTACTCGTACTGGCTGATCAAAGCAGAGCTGGCTATTCGCACTTTGCCAACAATGTTGACCTACATATAGCTCAGATCTTGCAGAAGAATAAATCACTGGAGCATTTTGATTTTGTGCAAGACGAATACGTCTTGAATCAAAACTTCCTTTTTGGATTTGCCCTAACCAATCATTGTTCTGGTTAAACCCACCTGCTAACTGAACATAGAACTTAGAAATACTATTATTGCCAAGTACTTTCAATAAATGCGCTTTTCTCGTTCCTGTCAAATTCACTTCAGCGGACTGAATTTGTCTATTTCCACTACGCAAATTATCTAATTTTGCGGTTAATTGAGTTGGCGTTGTTTCCGATGTTGGAAGTTCACCCTGAATACTCAATCTCTTCACACTCACTAAAGTATTAAAAGCAAAATCATCTACTGCGATATTTGCTGTTGCTTTTAAACGTGGCTGTGATTGTACATTCAGATCACCATAAGCTCGACCGCGTAATCCTGGGTATAACTCGTAAAGTGCTGGTGCATTGAGCTTGATTTTTAGATTTTGAGCATTACCTGTCGCTTGTAGCTGATTCTGTCCATAGACTAAAAATAAATTATTTGCTTCAAATTGCTGAGGTAAAAAGCCATTTTGGTTAGAGTCCATCAATAAAGATAGATTACCCTTACCTCTAACAGGCTTATTATTTATAAAGCCAGCAAGATTCAGTTGTTGAATATTAATTCGTTTTAAATGATCTGACCAAACCCCTTGAGTTTTCAGATTACCTGAAATTTCACCTTTTACAGCTGAGGTAAAATATTGAGGTTTAAAGCGCACCAATGAACTATTAATATCCCATGCAATGCGATCTTTCAAATTTACAGAACCCGTTGCATAGATTTTTCCAGCGACACCATCATGCTGTAGCTGGTTAATTCGAATAAAATCTGGTGTACCTGCTATGGAAAACTTCAATAAACCATTTGCCTGTTTTAGAGCTTTTAAAGATCCATCATAATTAACTGCAAAGCCTTTAAAGCCACCACCAGCTTTTACATCATGGAATAATAATGCTGCGGTACTTTTCCCACCCAAACTAACAGTCTCTTGACCTGCTTGAGCCAGTCGACCAGTTAAATCAATTTTCTCAAATTGAATGATTTGCTGATTTGGTTTAGCAAAACCATTCGCTTTAATCGAACCATTTAAAAGATTGACAGGTGCTGCCGCATGAATACTTTGTGGATTAAAATCTTTTGCATTTAATAATGCATTCCAAACCAACTGACGTTTTTCAGTCGGAAGAAACACTTTAGCCTGACCAGTTAAGCTACCTTTTTCAGCAGCAAAACTAAAATTGGGAACATTTAAAATATTATCTTTAATATTCAGATTGGCTAGATATTGTCCTGCTGGCAATAAAGTTTTTTCATGCTGATATACTTTTGTCGCAACTTTAATATCTTGCTGGCCATCACGTAACATTAAATCGACCTGACCACTGTCACTACTTAACCACCCAATATAAGGCATTGCACGATCTATTTTCGTCCAAGCTACATTCATGAGCATTGGTTGAGGTTTATTATTTTTTTCAGGAGCCTGATTAAACTTAAGCTTCCAAGACTCATAACGGTCAAAGTCAACGTTAGCAAATACTTCAGTACCTTTTTCCAAGGAACCAGTTGAAGCAACAGCTGCGTCTAAACTTGGCGGTAAAAAGTCTTGTACAACCTGAGGAATGGCTTTGTCCTTCGGACTAATATGGTCTAAACGGCCTTTGATATCCCAAGTAACATGATCTTTCCAGCTGACTAAACCTTTCAGGTTAACAGCGCCTTTCATGACTTGGCCATTAAAATCAGTGATATTCAACTGATGAACCAAATCAGTATTCATTAAAGCGTTATATTGGCCTTCAGGTAAATTCTCACCTTTTAAATCTGTATCAACGGCCAAATTAAGTTGTTTAATATCACCTTGAAACTTGATTACACCATTTTTTGCAAATAATTTTTGTTCAACCAATAAAGGTAAGTGATAATTTTTTAGTAGTAACTCACCTTGCATTGGAACTTCATCACGAACAGGATGCAATACCACCCAACCCGTTAACAAATCAGGAGTTGTTGTTGCAACCCCAGCTTTTAAAGTATCTAAACTTCCACGTGCTACGACTTTAATATTTTGAATATTTAAACTTTTTAAAGATGGGATTCTTAAATCTGCTGTAGCATCTAATGGATATTTACCACTAAAATCCATTTTTCCTGCGGCATTGTGGACTGAAAGATAGCCCATATCCATACTTGATTTTTCAAATTCTAGTTTAGTCTCTGACCAAAGTGCATCTTGCAAATGAACGTCATGAAAAATTACATCTGAGGTTGCTAGCTTAATTTCTAAATGATCAACATCAGCTTCATCGACGCGTAGAACAAATGGTAATTTAATTGGCTTAAATTCAAATGCCTTACCAGACGGCGGAGTTTTATTAATAATACGTAAATTACGTACATCTGCATGGCTTAAATGCACTTCTTTTTCTAATAATAAAGAGCGCCAACCTAAGCCTACGTCAGCTCTGTCTAATGAAACATCAACTTCGGTTAATTGCACCAAAACATTCTTAAGAATAATTCCGCGCAGTAAGTTTCCGCCTTCGTATTCATATTTAATTATTTTCTGAGCTTCTAAAACCCGATCTAATAAAAAACGACTTCCGCGATCTGTTGACATCATGATGACTAACGAAGACGCTAATAATAAAAATATGATCAATATCGTCAGCAGGAAGCTACGCAAAATGCGCCGCTTCTTAGGTGAGCGAGGTGCCGAAGTTGGCTGCTGTTCTACATCCGCCATAAAATAAACCTAATAAAATTTTATTTTTAAAGTTGTGGGCCTATAAAGAAATGTAAACGAATCGGATGGTTTTCATCTGAAATACCCGATGCGACATCTAAACGGATTGGTCCGATTGGAGACTTCCAGCGAATTCCAACTCCAACGCTATAAGCTGCTGGATTATTAAAGTCTTTATCATAGGCATTACCAAAGTCTGAGAAAACAGCGGCTCGCCAACCGTCTTTAAACTGATAGTTATATTCTAAAGAACCTACAGCCAAAGCTTGTCCCCCAATTTTATATCCATCTACTTCTGGAGAAAGACTCTTATAGTCAAAACCACGAATTGTCTGGTCACCACCAGTAAAGAATCGAAGATTGTACGGAACTTTGTCAAAATCGTCGGTAAAAATGTAGCTAAGGTCAGATCTTCCAACGAATTGATGATCATCATTTTCACCAAGAGAATAAATAAATCTCCAACCTGCACTTGCAATAGCCATATTGGCATCGGACAGTAAACTCTCACTACCTAATTCTAATTTATAGGTTTGTTTAAAAGCTTTCGTTGGGTTTAACCGTGTATTACTTGAAGTTTTTGAGGTTTCATAACTAAATAATAACGCTTCTTGCTCTGATGCCGCAGTTTTAAAGGCATCTGGTAGCTCAGAAATATCAACATTACCCTGTTGGGTTAAACGGTCTAAACGGTAGCGGACACCAAAAGTATGTTGCCAGTTCCCTAGTGGACGCTTAATGATTCGCTCACCACCAACAACAGCGGATTCAGTAAGCAAACTTACATCTGGACCAATGTCATCACGAGTTTCACGCTCATAACCGCCCACGATGTTAAAATAGTCATTTAACGGATGCTTATAGGGAATACTATATCGGCCATCAATAGATTGACGAATTTGTGAGACTTCTAAGTTGGCATCAAAAGAATGACCATATTTATTCACAATAGAGCGGCGATACTGACTACGTAAACGTGCACCTGTATCGGTCCCATAACCAATACCCGTTTCTAAACTATTTAGCTTATCTGCATTTAAAGTCACAATGACTGGAATTCTTTTCGTTTCACGTGCTTGAGCTTGTAAACGATCTTGTTCAGTTTCTTTATCATCCTGCTGACTTGGAGCACTTTGCAACATTGCTGTTTGAGGTTCTCCCTCTTTTACTTTTTGTGTTCCAGCAAACTGTTTTTCATCTACTACGTTTTGTGTAACTTCTTTATTAGATGTGGCTAATTGACGTGCTTTAGCAAGTTGTCTTTCTTCAGGTGAAAGTAAATTAGACTCATCCACATCGATATTTTGCTCATCGACTAAAGCTTGCAAATCTGGTGGTAGTTCAAGTGGTTTTTCAATTGGATCGGGCTTGATGCTATCAACTAAGGTGTAGTTAAAATAACGAGAGTTGGTTAAGTTATTTGCTAAAGTATTTACACGCCAAAATGCATAGTCATCACCTTCTTTCCAAGGAGCCATACTTTCTAAAATATTTTGGTTCAAAGGCAAGGGTTTCGATGGATCGCTCATGCGAAACTCAACCTTATCTAATTTATAGCGCTCACCTGTTTCGTAGCGCAAATTGATATCAGCCTTGTTTTCTGGCTGACTCACTTTCACATCGTGCAGTCTCCAATAAGCATCAAAATAACCGTTATCAGTGGCTGCGTTAACAATTCGGGTTTTCGTGGTTTCATATAAACCATGATTAAAGATATCCCCAACATCCTGATCAGGAATTAAGCGAATAACCTGAAACTGAGGGCGTTTTTCACCAGCACCAGTAAATTCGATATTTTGCTCATTAATTCGTACTGGTTCATTTGGTGTAACCTTAACGCGAACTCGGCTCGGACTTAATTTTTCAAATTTAAACTCAGCATTATAATAACCAACTGCTTGAGCTGCCTGATTACTTAATGTTCTGAGCTGAGGTAAAGCCGCATTAAAATCTTCAAATGATTCTTGGGTAAATGTTGATAATTTCCCTTTAATATTTTTGGCCAGCGCATCTGGAGCACCGTCTACATCTGCACTAATACGCGGCACTTGTTCCATCGGAATTGCACGTGGTGGGCGCACTTTATTTAAAATACGTTTAAAGAAACCAGCTTGCTCAGGTGGCTGCTCAGCCTCCGGAGTTAACTCAGGTAAAGTTTTTCCAGTTTCATTGGCTTCGACTACAATCTGACTATCAGATTTAATCTCTTGCATAAGCTGATCAATATTTACAGGCGCTTGATTAATCTGATTTAATTCAGACTCAGTTGCATCACTGACTGTAACTTCGGGTAACTTCTGAGTACCATTTTGGAAGTTTTGCGCCTCACTTTTAGCTTCTTCAGCGACTTTATAAATTTCGTTTGCCATGTTTTGATCAACAGGCATGTCAGGTAAATCATCAAGATTATCAAGCGTAATTGGCTTAAATTCGTCAATTTGATTTGGAAATTGTTCTTGTTGTTGCAATATAGCCAAGCTATCTTGTTGTTGCTGCGCTTGAGTCACAAGTGTAGCAATATCTGTTATTGGAGCGGTTGTTTGCTGACTCACTGGAACTGATTGTTCAGTTGACGCATCAGGCACCGTTTGATTTAAAGTTGAAGTGTCACTATCAACTGAAGTTTGAGCAAAACTTTGTGTTACACAAACCGTGAACAACAAGCTGCTACAAATAAGTTTAGGAATCCCCTGCATTTTTAAAATTAAATGCATAGAATGAGAGAGAGTTGACTGTTTAAACTTAATTTTAGAAGGCATAGAAAACTCTAGACTTATTTTTTAATAAAACGCACCAAGGTAAGTGTAAAACTCACTCAAAACCATTGATTTTTCATTTAATCAAGCGTTAAAAATATCATACATGGTTTTCGATGCAAATTAACAATCGGTCACATTTTTTTATAAAACACAATGAAGTTTGCACATGATGAAACAAGATGAGCACCTGATGACATCACGTCGGTTCGTACCGATGTTTTTTACCCAGTTTTTTGGCGCATTAAATGATAACGTTTTTAAGCAAGCTTTATTATTAGTGATTACTTATGGCTTGATTCAACAGCAACCTGCCCCTGTAAGTACCCTTAATAATTTAGCAGCTCTCTTGTTTATTTTGCCCTATTTCTTTTTTTCGGCCACTGCGGGACAAATTGCAGATAAATATGAGCGCTCACAGCTCGTCCGAGGCATAAAAGTTTTAGAAATTATTATTATGCTCATCGGTACTGCGGGTTTCCTGCTGGGGCATTTATGGTTACTTCTTTTTGCCTTATTTTTGATGGGGACACATTCAACGTTCTTTGGTCCTATCAAGTACGCAATTTTGCCTGAAATATTAAAACCGCAAGAATTAATGTCTGGTAATGCTCTGTTTCAGTCGGGCACTTCAATGGCAATTTTATTCGGGATGATTTTAGGTGGTGCTGTAATTGCATCATCACATGGGAACTTATTGTGGATTAGTCTTACTGTTGTAATTATTGCTTGCATTGGCTATTTATGTAGTCGCTTCATCTTGCCACAGAAAGTTGCTGCTCCTGATTTAAAGATTGATTGGAATTTTCTTCGCACAAGTTTTCAAACGATTAAATATGCTAAAAGCTTACCTTTAGTGTTCACCATTTTGTTAGGTAACTCATGGTATTGGTTTTATGGCGCTACTTATTTAACGCAAATTCCACAGCTTACTCAACAAAATCTGCATGCATCAGAAAATGTCGTTAGCCTTCTGCTGACTTTCTTTTCAGTCGGTATTGGCGTCGGGTCTCTTCTTTGCCGTAAAATTGGTGGTTCAGAAATTAATATTAAAATGGTACCAATTGGTGCGATTGGCCTTACTGTTTTTGCGCTTTACCTTGCCGCGAGTTTAGCTTTTGTACCTGAAAGAACTGGCGCATTACTCACGTTAAAAGATATTTTTACCCAAGGTTGGGTTTATTATCACGTCATGTTAGCGGTGACTTTACTTGGGATTAGCGGTGGTTTTTATATTGTTCCTTTATATGCCATGATGCAGGCTTATTCACCAGGTTCACATCGTGCCCGTGTTGTAGCAGCAAACAACATTTTAAATGCCGTTTTTATGGTTTCATCTGCAATTTTTTCAATCTTAATCTTAAGTGTTTTAAAAATTGATATTAAAATACTATTTATTATTACAGCTGTACTTAGTGCAATCTTTAGTATTTGGCTTCTAGCGCGTCTAAAACCAATGCTTGCCACAGCACATCTTTCTTTGGAGGACTAATTTATGCGCCACTATACTGGAATTGATCAGCTCATTAACTCTTTTGATCAAGCATTACGTAGTCTTGTTCCGGGTGCAACAGCAGCACAGCGCCAAAATCCGGCCGAATCGGTTGAAGCAAAACTAGGAGTAGAGGATGCTCGTCATGTCGCAGGCTTAATGCGTGTTAACCATAGTGGTGAAGTGTGCGCCCAAGCCCTTTATCATGGACAAGCATTAACGGCGAAATTGCCAAATGTACGCAAAGAAATGCAACAAGCAGCAATTGAAGAACAAGATCATTTAGCGTGGTGTGAAGTTCGTTTAAAAGAGCTAAATAGTCATACCAGTTTATTAAACCCAATTTGGTATGGGCTTTCATATGGCATGGGTGCACTTGCTGGTATTGCAGGTGACAAATATAGCTTAGGTTTTGTGGCCGAAACTGAACGTCAAGTCAGCCTTCATTTACAAGATCATTTAAACCAGTTACCTGCTCAAGATGATCGTTCTCGTAAAATTTTAGAGCAAATGAATGAAGATGAATTACATCATCGCCATACAGCGCTTGAGGCAGGTGGTGTTGAATTACCATATGCAGTAAAAATTACAATGACTGCTATTTCAAAGCTAATGACAAAAACGAGTTATTACCTTTAAAAAAACAAAGGATTGATCTAATTCGGATCAATCCTTTTTTAAATATTATTTTAAACCGTGATCGTATTTAAAACGCTCAATATCTCGAATTGAGTTCCAATAGTTTCGATTAATACGGTCACGATCATTTTGTAATTCTCTTAAAAGCTTACGATAACGTTCACGCTCTTCTGGCTTTAATTTTTCGTTATAAGCGCTGTCAGAATATTGTTTAAACTTTTCATCATAACGATCATATTCATTCTTTGCATTATAGTAGTCGGAAGCTGCCTGATAATACGGTCTTAAACGATTACGCTGCTCGACTGGGCAGACATTGATATTGCCACTACCTTCTAAAGCACTATAAAAAATATTTGTTGGCTGACAATAATACCCTAGACCTTCTTTATACCCACGTTCATATGACTTTTGATCTGGAACAATATTGGCTTTTCCACATGCTTTGTAATATTGATCTAAACGTGGCGACGAACCTTTTGAACCATCTTTCTCACCCACTAATGACCAATTCGCAGTCTTACATTCTTCTACGCTCATTGCCGCACAACCTGAAAGGCTGATTGCTAGAATGGCTAAACCGATATTTTTCATATTAAGAGAACTCAAAAAATAAATTAAAAAAACGCAAAAATAAAATTCCAGTAAACACCCGAAAAGGTCCTGCTCTATTCAAGACTTCAAAAATAAGTGCCTCACTGGATAAGCCTTAAGTTTAAATCAGTTTGACTATCTCACCAAATTGAAAGGTCATAATTCTTAATATTGTTTAATTAAAAAAATCAAATTCGCAGAAATTTGCTCGCTCTTAAACGACCTTTATACACTAATTTTACTTAAAATAATTACCTTAAAAATTAATTACAAGATTTTGATTATTAAAACAAAAAACCAAAACCACTCATGAATTACTCTTTAATCATTTTACTCTTTTTTTACGCGATTAACTTTCAAGGCTAAGGTAGGATTTTAGCTAAATAACCACCAAGGTTTTTTATAATGAGTACGCATATTTACCCAAGTTTAAACTTACAAAATCCTTACTTTAAGGTATTTAAAATATCAGATGATTTTATTCCTCCAACACAAACTCAAATTTTCAATTCCGAGCTTTTTTTAAAAGAGGTTGATGAATATTTAAATTTATATCCTCAGACTCAGCACATTGATATTTGTCTGCACGACTTAAACGGACATATTCGAGGGAAACGGATTGATGTTAAAAGTTTAAAGAATCTCTCCAACGGATGTTATTTTCCACTTTCTGTTTACGCTATGAGCCTTGATGGAAAAGTGATTGAAGAGACAGGTTTAGGAAAATATATTGGTGAACCAGACAGACTTTGCTTGCCCATTTTAGGCAGCTTGCAACCCAGTGCATTATCCCCAGAATTAAATGCTCAGCTTTACCTATCAATGCAAGAAGAAAATGGTTCAGATTGTCATTATGAACCACGCAATATATTAAAAAAATTATTAAATCAGTTACATGCTACCAATTATTTTCCTGTCATGGCTGCCGAACTAGAGTTTTATCTTTTCTCACCTCAGCATCAGTCTGAAACCTGCATAGAAAACCAATGTTTTGATATAGATGCGCCAAATAACTATCAGCAAGTCCTAGATGAAGTTGAGAAAGCAGCCCTACTTCAATCTATTGAAATTACCGCTATTGTTGCAGAGTCATCACCTGGACAATATGAATTAAACCTTCAACATAGCCATGATATTTTAAAGCTCTGCGATCAAATTAATGCTTTAAAAAGAATTGTAAAGCAAGTCGCAAGAAAGCATGACTTAACTGCTTGTTTCATGGCGAAACCGAACTTGGCAAAAGCCGGAAGTGGCATGCATTTTCATATGAGTCTGCTTAATCAATACCATGAAAATATATTTAGCTCAGAAGAAGAAAAAGATGAGCTTTCCGTCAAATTACTAAACGCGATTAGTGGACTCATTGAGTTAATGCCTGCATCCATGGCGATTTTAGCGCCTAATATTAATTCTTATAGACGTTTTAAAATTGGTCATCATGTGCCATTAGAAGCCAATTGGGATACCAATAACCGTAATGTCGCAATACGAATTCCATGTTCAGATGTACAAAATCAACGTTTAGAATATCGGGTTGCTGGAGCCGACTGTAACCCCTATCTGGTTGCAGCGACTATTTTAGCTGGCGTGTCTTATGGCTTATCTCATAAGTTACCGCTCCCAAAACCTGCACATCTTTTAAAATTTCAAGACGAGCACATTTTATTATCTAATAACCAACCAGAAGCCTTAAAAATATTTAAAGGAAGTCTTATTTTAAAAGGATATTTAGGCGCTGACTTTGTCGAACATTGGTACACAGTTAAGCAGGCTGAATATCAAAATATTTACAGCCAAATGACTGAAGCAGAACAACATTGGGATATATAAATAAAAAAAGCTAAAAGATACAAACCACTTTGCAAGCCCTTAGGGAGAAATACCCTAAGGTTTTTTTATATCTCATTAATGATTTTTCTGTTGAGCTAAAAAACGTAATCCAACACCAGGTTCAGTAGCAATATAGCGTGGTTGAATCGCGTTATCCCCTAGTTTGCTTCGCAACTTACCTACCAAAATACGCAAATAGTGAGTATCTTCCTGATGGGTTGGCCCCCATAGTTCTTTTAAGAGCTGTGGCTGTGTTAAAAGCTGACCTTGATAGCGCATTAATAACGTCAAAAGTTGAAATTCTTTTCGAGTTAACGTAATTGGATGTTGCTCAATCCACACCAAACGTTGCGTAACATCAACTTTGAGATAACCATCATCATACACATGTGCTTCTTGCTGGATTGGTTGGTTTCTTAAAATGACACGTATGCGCGCCAAAAGCTCTTGCACACTAAAAGGTTTGGTCATGTAATCATTTGCGCCAGCATCGAGCAGAGCAACTTTTTCATATTCATCGGCACGTACAGATAACACAATGACAGGTACATTCGACCAGCTACGTAATTCTTGGAGTACTTCTTTACCATCTAAATCAGGTAAACCTAGGTCAAGAATAACCAAATCAGCACCTTGGGTCGCCAAAATTTCTAGGCCTTTGTAACCAGTCTCACAGAGCATGGTTTTGTATTTTTGTGTTCTTAAAGCGATGTCTAAAAATTTACGGATTTGAGGCTCATCATCAATAATCACAATACGTGTTTCTACAGGCGATGTTTCTGAAGTTATCATGACTTTACAACTTATTCTTTTACTGGATGAATGGGTAATCTGATTTGAATTAAAGTACCTTTATTTTGGCGTCCTGAAAATGCTTCTATTGTACCCATATGAGCACCAATAATTGCCTTAACAATCGTTAGCCCTAAACCTGTACCAAATTTTCCACGGTCTCCACGCTCCATGGTGTAAAACATATCAAAAATGCGGTTTCTTTCGTCTTCAGGAATTCCCGCTCCTCTATCTTCAATTTCTATTTTTACTTCATCTTCTGATGAAAGTTGAGCACGAATCATGACAGATTCATCTGGAGGTGAAAAGTTTGCCGCATTTTCTAAAACATTAAAAATGGCTTGCTCTACCAGTGCTGGGTGTACATATAAACTAATCGCTTGTTCAGGTAATTCAACCGACACTTGAGTATCTGGTTTATAGCGCTTTAAACGGCGGGTTGCAGAACCAATTAATTCATCCACACCAATCCAGTCTCTTTTTAAAGATAGACCTTCATGCCCCAAACGTGTCATATCAAGTAGGTTTTGAATATAACGATCTAAGCGTTCGCCTTCTAAATGAATGGTTTCGAGTAAATCCTGTTGGTCTTGTTCTGACATATCAGCTTTAAAATGGGCAAGTGTGTCTGCTGCACCAATAATAGAAGCAAGCGGTGAACGTAAATCATGCGATACCGAAGATAATAAAGCAGAACGTAATCGCTCTGTTTCACTGGTGACTTTTGCTTGTTCAAGTTCATTGACCAATTGAGTTCGCAGTGCTGCTTGTGCAATATACTCAATTACACTTTCCGTCAGTTTCTTTTGCTCAAAATTTAGAGAAACCACATCATCCTTAAAGTAAATTCCCACTATACCTAGGCTATTTTTCTGTTCTAGAAGAGGTAAAAACCACCAGTTTGACTGACTGAGTGTATCGGTAAAACGCCCACATGGTTGTTGATGCTTCAAACACCAATCTGCTGCCACTTTTTCTTTGTCGTTTAGCTCTATGTCAGATGAAATCACTCTATCTTGAATAGAAATCCATACTTTAGTTTGAAGCTGTGTTTCTAAGGTCATACGTCCTGTTTGCATGACTTCTTCAAGGTTTACTGCACTAGAGAGCTTACGTGCCAAGTCTTGCATCACCGTGGTGTAGGCATTCGCAGCTTTTAAAGACAAAACCTGTTGACGTAATTGAGAAGCCAAGCGCCCAGCGATTAAAGCGGCCGCAAAAAAAGCAACAACGGTAACCACACCTTGATGTGCTGAAATCTGAAAAGTAAAACGCGGTGCAATAAAGAAAAAATTATAAGCCAAGAAACAAATAAGAGCTGCCACTACCGCAGCGAGCATTCTGGTTTTAGTGGCGACAATTAAAACTGAAATAATGAAAATGACAGAAAAGTCTTCAATCCCTAATAAAACTTCAGCAAAGTGCGCTATAAAAATACTCGCACAGGTAACCGCTAAAACAAAAATACTTTCTTTTAGTGATAAAAATGATGGCTTTTCAAGCTGAGTTGTCTTTTTTGTACCCTGTTCTGGATGCAAAATGGTTAAAGCAATTGAGTTTTCTTGATTCAATAATTGTTGAGCTAAATTTTTCTTAAATAACTTTAACCACCACGGCGAAATACTTTTGCCAATGACCAGATTTGAGATTCCCCTATCCACAGCCGCATCCATTAAAACAGATGCAACCTGATGGCCATATATTACTTCTGTGCGACCACCGAGTTGCCGAGCCAGTTCAAATGCACGATCAATCTCAATATATTCTTTTTTATATGAATTTCCTGAACTCTGCCCAAAGTCCAAACTTTTAGCAACATTCACTACCGTCCACGCAGCCCCATAACGTTCTGCTAAACGGCAACCTGCCCGTACTAAATATTCAGAAGAACCTTGCCCATCTATCGCAATCATTAATTCATTTTGCAACGATATAGATTTCAAACCTTTAGAGGCATAACTCTCTTTTAAATCTGAATCAACATGTTCTGCAACGCATTGCATTGCTAGTTCACGTAGTGCAGTTAAATTTGAAATGCTAAAAAAGCCTTGTAATGCCAGATTTGCTTGATCGGGCACATAGACTTTTCCTTGATGGAGCCTTTCAATGAGTTCACTGACTGGCAAATCAATTAAACGAATGTCTCGAATACGATCAAACACTCTATCTGGTACAGTTTCACTTACCCTAATGCCCGTAATCTGGTACACCACATCATTTAGGCTTTCTAAATGCTGAATATTCATGGTGGTGAATACGTCAATACCTGCATCTAGTAATTCATTGACATCTTGCCAACGGCGTTCATGACGACTATTTGGGACGTTGCGATGAGCCAACTCATCAACTAAAACGATTTCGGGATGCCTAAGTAAAATAGCATCCAAGTCCATTTCTTCTAAACTATGCCCCTGATACTGCATTTCCTTTCTAGCAATCTGAGGCAACCCTTCCAAAATTTTTAGAGTTTCTGTTCTCCCATGGGTTTCAACAATGCCAACAACAACGTCTGTACCTTGTTGAAACAACTCTTTGGCACGAGCAAGCATGGCATAGGTTTTTCCAACACCAGGCGCCGCACCTAAAAAGACCGTTAGTCGACCGGCTTGATATCTGTTGACATGATTTAATAAGGCCTCAGCCTGATTTTCGCGATTGCTTTGCACTTGATATCATCCGGTAAACTAACAACTTTATTTTTAAGTTAATGTGTAGATTGTAATTGATCTAAAGCAATATTGAGCTCTAATACATTAACACGAGCTTGTCCTAATACACCAAACTGCATCGGTTCAATATGCTTTTGCAATAGCCCTTCCACAACTTTAAGATCTAAATGGCGCGCTTGAGCCACTCGAGCCACCTGTAACTGAGCGGCTTCGGGACTAATATGCGGATCGATACCGCTGCCAGATTTAGTCACCAAATCACTTGGAATAGGTGTATTGCCTGTGTGATCTTGCTTTTTCACCGCGAGTATCTGAGCGTCGATTTGCTTTTGTAACTCAGGATTAGTACGAGCTAAGTTTGTACCCGCCATTGCCATTGGGTCATAATTTGCTGCCGAAGGGCGTGGATGAAAATATTCATTCCCGACAAATGGCTGAGCCACTAAAGTTGACCCAACAACTTTGTGATCTATTTCGACCAAACTACCATTGGCCTGATTATTGAATAAAACCTGTCCGGCGCCAGTAGCGATAGTACTGTAAACAGCACCGCACCCTACTAGAGTAAAAATTAATAATCCTAAAGATGCTCTTAAGGTCTGACCCAAATTTGCTTCTGAATTTTGTACATAAGTTTTCATTTCAAACTCCAGATTACAAACCAAATAATTGAACAATCACCACATCGATCGCTTTAATGGCAATAAATGGTAGAACCACACCACCCACACCATAAATCAACATATTTCGACGTAATAATTGAGTTGCAGTTGAAGGTTTAAATTTCACACCTCGAAGAGCAATTGGAATTAATAGCGGAATAATAATCGCGTTAAAGATTAATGCCGATAAAATCGCACTACTTGGACTCGCCAGATGCATCACATTTAAAACCTGCATTTGCGGAATCGCTGCAGCGAATAATGCAGGCAAAATTGCAAAGTATTTCGACACGTCATTTGCTAAAGAAAACGTTGTTAAAGCACCACGAGTAATCAACTGCTGTTTACCAATTTCAACCACCGCAAGTAGTTTGGTCGGGTCTGAATCTAGATCAACCATATTGCCTGCTTCTTTCGCAGCTTGCGTACCAGAATTCATGGCTAAGCCAATATCTGCCTGAGCTAATGCAGGTGCATCGTTGGTTCCATCACCGACCATCGCAACTAAACGACCTTGTTGTTGTTCAGTGCGAATACAAGCCAGTTTGTCTTCTGGTTTTGCTTCGGCAATATAGTCATCTACACCAGCTTCAGCAGCAATCGCAGCAGCAGTTAACGGATTATCACCCGTCACCATTACGGTTTTGATACCCATTTCTCTTAAACGAGCAAAACGTTCTTTAATGCCGTGTTTAATCACATCTGAGAGTTCAATCACGCCCAATACATGATGTTGATTTGCGACAACCAATGGGGTTGCACCTTTTTTTGCAACTTGCTCAACACGCGCTTTTAACTCTAAATCTTGAGAATAATCTTCATCGACAAATTTCAAAATGGCATCTAACGCACCTTTACGAATTTGATCACCATTAGGGAAATTCACACCAGAAATTCGGGTTGATGCACTAAAAGAGATAAATTCAACCTGCTCAGGTTCTTGCTGTTTTAGCCCTTGTTCTTTTGCTAATTTAACAATCGATTTTCCTTCTGGTGTTGGGTCTGCAAGCGAACTTACCCAAGCAGCCACTCGTAACTCAGACTCAGTTACCGAAGTTAAAGGATAAAAAGAAGTCGCTTGACGGTCGCCATAGGTAATAGTTCCTGTTTTATCGAGTAGAAGAACATCAATGTCACCAGCAACTTCTACGGCTTTACCTGATTTTGCCAAGACATTGGCTTTGAGCGCACGGTTCATACCCGCAATCCCAATCGCAGGCAATAAGCCCCCAATAGTTGTTGGGATTAGGCAGACCAATAACGCCACGAGCACAACTGGATCAAGTTCAACATGCAAATAATTGGCAATAAACGGCAAGCTAATCACGACAATTAAAAACGTGAGTGTCATCACCATTAACAAAAAGCCAAGTGCAATCTCATTCGGTGTTTTTTGACGATTTGAACCTTCAACCAAAGCAATCATACGGTCCAAGAAACTTTGGCCAGATTCAGCAGTAACCTGAACGATAATACGATCTGTAAGTACTTTAGTCCCGCCAATAACACCTGAACGGTCAGTTCCAGCTTCACGTAATACAGGTGCCGATTCACCTGTAACAGCCGATTCATTAATAGTGGCAAAACCTTCTACAATTTCACCATCGGCTGGAACAAGCTCACCTGCATGAACTTCAATAAAATCATTTAAGTGAAGCTCAGTTGCTGCAACTTGAGTCGCTTGACGGTCGGTCAAAGAATTGAGTCTTCGAGCGGTTAAGTTTTCTCTTGCTGCACGCAATGAAGATGCCTGACCACGACCTCTAGCCTCTGCAACAGCTTCGGCATAGTTGGCAAATAAAATGGTAATGAACAGGATAGCTGTTACTGCCAAACCAAATAACAGTGTGGTGTAACCCAAAATGGTACTGATTCCAGTAACCACTGTCCCAAGCCATACAATTGCCATCACAGGATTTTTAATTGCATGTTGTGGTAGCAATTTCACAAATGCATTTTTCCAAACTTCAAAATTTGGTACTGCCATGGTTTTTTTATGGCTATTTACATGAGTTTGTGTATTCATTTTCACTCGCCTCCTTAGCCTTTAACCAACAAAAGTTGATCGGCAATTGGCCCAAGGACAAGAACTGGCATAAATTGTAATAAGGTAAGCAACACCACAATCGTGATCAGCGTTAAGGCAAAAGTTGGCGTTTCAACTTGGAGGCTTCCTGCTGTTTCAGGTGCTTTTCTTTTTGCTGCTAAACGTGTTGCAATCATTAATGGTAAAATTAATGTCGGGAAACGTCCTAAAAGAAGAGCGATACTACAAGTGACGTTCCACCATACGGTGTTATCTCCAAGGCCTTCAAAACCTGAACCGTTGTTGGCAAAGGCAGAAACATATTCATAGAACACTTGGCTAATAGCATGTGGTCCCGGATTACTAATTCCAGATATGCCTGGAATGCTGAGGCTTAATGCGGTAAATACAAGAATGACTAAAGGTTGAATCAAGATAATAATCGCGAGCAACTTAATTTCTGCCGCTTCAATCTTGCGCCCAAACAATTCAGGGGTACGACCTGTCATTAAACCTGCAATAAATACTGCGAGTAACAGATAAATCATAAACTGTTGCAGACCACAGCCCACACCACCCCAAATGGCATTAATCAACATATTGATGAGTTCGACTAAACCAGTAAGCGGCGCAGAAGAATCATGCATCATATTGACCGAACCGTTATTCACCTGCGTAGTGATCGCTGCCCAAACTGCTGATGCGGCTGGTCCAAAACGTTGTTCTTTACCTTCCATTACGGCAAGCTGAGATGCTGTCGATGACATACTCTCAGACCAAACGGCGGCTGCACCTGAAATAAGCGACATGAAAAGCATGCTACCAAACACAAAGTAGGCAAACTTTTTACGCTGGGTAAAATGCCCAACCATAAAAATCACGGTAAGTGGAATGAGTAATATCGCAATCATTTCTAATAAATTAGAAAGTGGTGTCGGATTTTCTAAAGGCACACTACTATTTGGACCATACCAACCACCACCATTACTACCCAATTGCTTAATCGCTACCATTGGTGCAACTGGACCTAAAGGAATTTTTTGGGTTTGAACTGTATTGGCTTTATCAATCAGCTGTACTTCTGGCCCGCCTTGGAAAGTCGCTGGTACGCCTTGGCTGTTGAGCAATAAAGACCAGACAAAACAGAGAGGAAGCAAGAATCGGACTGTAGGGCGAATTACATCTGCCCAATAGTTCCCAATTAAAATTTGGTCTGGCTGCTCGGCAACATCGACTGCAATATGGCTTGGGCGCTGATAAAAGAAAGCTCTTAAGGTCGCGACAACTAAAGCTAGTCCCATCATTGGAGTAATGACTTGCAAGCCCACAATACCTGTCATTTGCGACAAATAAGATAATTGAGCTTGCCCAGAATAATGCTGTTGATTGGTATTGGTTAAAAATGAAATAACCGTGTGTAATGCTAAATCCCAACTCATATTTGGTGCATGATTGGGGTTTAATGGTAGCCATGCTTGTGTCATAAAAATAGCAAAAACGGCTATAGCTAGAAAAACACAGCTAACAACAAATGCTAGAGAATATTGTTTCCAGTTCATTTGTTGTTGTGAAGATATACCTAACAAGCGATAAACAGGATTTTCAATCCAGCGAAATAATCCATCGCCCGCCATCGGCTGATTTGTCATCACTTTGGATAGATATTTACCGAGGCACCATGCTAGAAAAATAGCAATAAATAAAACAAGTATAAGTTCTAACATGGCTATTCTCCTCTATACCCCTTGGCTTGATTTGCCAAACTGGAAATAAGGAGAGATGAAGAAATATCATTTGTTTTAAGTCCGCATAACACAATGCCAGACTGATGCAAGATGCGCATTTGAGAATTTATAAGCATCTTTATTGTCCTGAAATAACACTAATTTAGTGAATTTCAGTATGGATAAAATGCCCGTAAATTCTCTATTGAGGAAATTAAAGACCGCGTAAAGTTTGCGTAAAATCTAATTTGAAAGCCTTTAAACTTTAAAGTTAACGACTGGATAAAGCATGCTATCAGCCTTTAAGGTTTCACAAGACCAAAGTTCATATAAAGGAATTTTTACATCAAGTGCCAAAGGTAATTTTTTAGAATTAAATTGCATATGGTCCAGATCACTTCCCCATGCAATCAAATCTACATCTAATGAGATATGATGCGATGGACGAACACGTCCAGAATCTGATTCGAGTTGCTTTAAAAAAGATTCAATTCGGTCACACGATAAAGTGCTTTTTAATAGACATGCTGAATTCCAATAATCATCTCCAATACCATCTCGGCATGGAATTTGATAAACAGATGAAAACTGCACTTTCCCCAAAGTTGCTAATTGCGTATACGCAAAAGTAAAGTGCTGATCTGCGTCTAAATTACTCGCTAGGGCGAGCGCAAAAATTGTTTCTGGTGCGTTCAAGACGAATTCCTACAGCGTTTGCTTCTGCAATGATGGCTGGCTTACGGATGGTTATGGTAATTTTTTCAATTGTTGGAAAGGTTTCAAATAAACATTGCAAAACCAGATGAGCTGCGTGCTCAATTAACTCAGGTTTGGCTTGTTGAATGGTTTGAGCCGATAACTCACAAATCTGGGCATAGTTGAGTGTGTCCTCAAGTTTGTCAGACTGCGCTGCTCGGCTCAAATCATTATGGATGGTTAAATCCAACATTAAAGGTTGAATGATTTGTCTTTCCCAGTTGAAACAGCCAATCACTGTCTCAACCTTCAAGCCTTCAATAATAATGGCATCCATAAATTTAAACTGACCTTAGTGCTTTAACAACGAAGCAGGTTCCATATTTTGAACCATTTTCAAACGTTGGTCTGCATAAATATCAGTATATGGTGCGAGTACGCGCATAAAACGATCGAAATAAAGCATTTGCTTAAATAACAAGGCAAAATCACGTGGGAATTTAATACCGTGGCGCTCACCAACCCCTACCATATCCATCATAATGTCGTTTAAATCGGCTGGATTTGAAGCGAGAATTTGTTGAGGGTCAGACATTAATACGCCGTTAAACAAGCGCTCTAAATCTTGTGCCAATACACCAACATCAACTTTGTTATGAGTCATACCCATTTTCAGCATATTTTCAGCCATTGCCTGATAATCAGTTTTTTGCAATGCATCCATAAAGGCCATGCATGCTGTCCAGACTTCTGGCTTTAACTGGCCGACAATACCAAAATCAATAAAACCAATTCGACCATCTTCAAGCAACATTAGGTTTCCAGCATGTAAATCCGCATGGAAACTCTTACATAGCATGAGGCTACCGAACCATGTATTCATGGCAGTAATCAGTACTTGCGATGGATCTTTAGCATATTGTTTTACAACACTAAAGTCAGTCAAAGACACACCGTATAGGCGTTGCATAGTCAAAACACGACGTGTAGAAAACTGATGATAAACTTTAGGTGCAGTCGCAGCTTTGTTTTGTGAAATATTCAGATATTCAATAAAGTCATCTAAGTTTTGTGCTTCTTCAATGAAATCGACTTCACGAACCATACGGCTTTTAATTTCATCAACAATTTCTGAAAGAGCAGCAAATTTGATTTTTGGTACTGCACGTTCAAGTAGCTTAGCAGCCCAATGCACTACACTTAAATCTGTATATAAAATGGTTTCAACGCCAGGCTTTTGTACTTTAATAACGACATCTTCACCTGTGGTCAGCTTAGCTGCATGAACCTGAGCAATTGAAGCAGAAGCTAATGGTTTTTCATCGATATAGCTAAAAATTTGGCTTAAATCACGCCCTTCAAATTCAGACGCAAGCACACCTTGAATATAACTAAATGGGAGTGTTGGTGTCTGGTCTAGACAACCTTGAAATTCTTCTACATATTCTCGCGGGAAAAGCGATGGTGTACTCGCAATAAACTGACCAAGCTTAATATAAGTTGAGCCAAGCGACTCAAAAGTCTCTCGCATGAGTTTGGCATTACTTGGTTTTTCAGTTGCGTATTTAATTCCAGCTTTGGCCGCAACCACTGCTGTTTCACCAATGCGGGCGACGGAACGTAACCCATCAAACAAAATATTTTTTTTCATATTTCTTCAAAACCAAATCATTCAGGTTGAGTGTAGCAAATTTTGTTTAATTTACTGATTAGCTTGCCTGACAAAGTGGGCAATTTACATCTTTATCAAAACTAACAATACGTTGTGTCATATTTAAACCATCCCACAATAATAGTTTCTGCTTTAAAGGTGTACGATTTAAACCTAAATATAGCAAAGTGTGATGTGCTTGTAATGACGCTATCATTACAGGAGTAGTCGCAAGTACCCCTGATTCTGCACAGCGCAGTCCTTCATTGCTATGCTGTTCTTTCGGAAAAAGGCACTCATAACAAGCTGAATCTCCTTCAACCATAAACATTTGTGCCTGAAAACCAATTGCTGAAGCACTAATTAAAGCGACCTGATGCTTCTTACAAGCTGCATTTACTAAATAGCGGGTTGTAAAATTATCACATCCATCTAAAACCACATCTTGGTGTTCAACCAGTCTATCAATGTTATGTTCGTCTAACCGTTCGTTATAGTATTCGACACAGATATAAGGGTTAATTTTCTGTAAACGTTTAGCCAAAATTTCTGCTTTATAACGTCCGATATCTTCATGACCAAATGCAATTTGACGCTGTAAATTACTTATCTCAATCGTATCTGCATCAATCAGTGTAATTTTCCCAACCCCTGCTCGCGCAAGTAGTTCTGCACTGCTGCAGCCTATTCCACCAGCACCCACAATCAACACATTAGCAAGCTTGAGTCTTTCTTGAGCTTCAATATCCCATCCATCAAGTAAAATCTGACGGCTATAGAGATGCATTTCTTCATCACTTAACTCTACAAAATCGATATCTTGAAGCTCGGTCACGCGTTAATCCTTTCACTTAGAAGCGAAATGATTTTATGACTAAGTTCGTCATTATGAAAGCTATAAAATAGAAACAACTTTTTTATTCTAATAAACCTTATTTACCAACATTGCATCTATCAAGCTTTCTGCAACAATAGAAATATCTATTTTCTTTATTACTTAGGCTAAATATGACGCAATCATATATTGCACCTGTAGAGTTAGAAAAAGCTTATCGTTTATTAAATCATGGTCCAACTGTGCTTGTTTCTGCACAACATGGTGATGACCGCAATGTGATGGCTGCCGCTTGGGCATGTGCCTTAGAGTTCAAACCAGCCAAAGTGTCCGTGGTTCTTGATAAAAGTACTAAAACCCGACAGCTCGTTGAGCAAAGTGGCTATTTCACACTACAAGTTCCTTGCTATGCACAGCTTGATCTGACTCATCAACTTGGCACCATTAGTAAGTTGGATGATCCACAAAAACTTGAGCATTGTGGTGTTGAACTATTTTATCAAGAAGGTCTTACTAGCCCGCTTGTATCAGGTTGCATTGCATGGCTTGTCTGTAAACTTATTCCAGAACCTCATAATCAGTCGGCTCATGATTTATTTATTGGTTCTGTTGTGGGTGCATGGGCAGATAGCCGTGTTTTTAGAGATGGGCACTGGCACTTTCAAGATGCACCGAAAGAACTTCGAAGCCTGCACTATATTGCAGGTGGAACGTTTTACTTGATTGGTGAAGAAGTCAAAGCTCAGCTTTAATCATCAAAAAGCGAGTTTCATTTAAATTTTGAAGTGTATTGAATTCAACCTAGAAAATTTCTGCTCAATGGCAAAAGACCGCATAACAATTGCGGTCTTTTGCAGTCAGTGACTATTTTTTAAAATTTCATATTTAAACTTGAGCAACTTCACGAGCAATCACCAAACGTTGAATATCCGAAGCCCCTTCATAAATCTGGCTTACACGAACATCACGATAAATTCTCTCTACAGGGAAATCGCTCACGTAGCCATAGCCACCATGAATCTGGATCGCATCTGAACAAACTCGCTCAGCCATAGTTGATGCAAAGAGTTTCGCCATTGAGGCTTCTTTTAAACAAGGTAGCCCCGCATCTTTTAAAGTTGCAGCATGCAAAACTAGCTGATGTGCAGCTTCAATCTGAGTTGCCATATCGGCTAAGCGAAAACCAACCGCCTGATGCTGAACTAATTCCACCCCAAAGGCCTTACGTTCATTTGCATATTGCACGGCTGCATCAAAAGCCGCTCTTGCCATTCCAACAGATTGAGCAGCAATCCCAATACGTCCAGCTGCTAAATTAGAAAGTGCAATTTTATAACCCTCACCTTGTTGCCCTACCAAATTTTCTAACGGAATTCGACAGTCCTCAAAAGTAATGGTTGCTGTGTCTGAAGCATGTTGGCCCATTTTGTCTTCAATTCGAGTCACCAAGTAACCTTGTGTATTGGTCGGCACAAGAAAGCACGAAATGCCTTTTTTGCCAGCTTGTTTATCTGTGACCGCAAATACCAAAGCCACTTGGGCGTTTTTACCGCTGGTAATAAATTGTTTTACGCCATTTAAAACCCAATGGTCACCATCTCGCTCGGCTTTACATAGAATTGCGCTCGCATCGGAACCGACATGTGGCTCAGTTAAACAAAAGCACCCTAGCCATTCGCCAGAGGCAAATTTTGGCAAATAGGTTTGTTTTTGCTGCTCTGAACCGTATGCCAGTGTAATACCGCAAATCAAAGAGTTTTGTACGCTTACGATTGTCGAAATAGCACCATCGCCTGCGGCAATTTCCTCAATTGCGAGTACCAAAGAGACATAATCCATTCCCGCACCGCCCCATTCATTAGGAACGGTCATGCCCATAGCACCTAGTGCACCTAAATCTTTTAACTCTTGAGCTGGAAACTCATGAGTTTTATCGCGATGTGCAGCTGTTGGTTTTAACTGATTTTGCGAGTAATTACGCATCATCTCCTGAACCATACTTTGTTCAGCATTTAAGATCATTTAAATATCCTTGTTTTTATTATTTTGCTGCCATACGAATTGCACCATCTAGACGGATGACTTCACCATTTAAGTAAGAGTTTTCAGCAATATGCCCAACTAAACGAGCAAATTCTTCGGGTTTTCCTAAACGAGATGGATATGGCACCATTTGTCCTAAAGCATCTTGCACATTTTGTGGCATTCCTTTAAGCATTGGGGTTTCCATAATTCCTGGCGCAATGGTCATAATGCGAATGCCATGGCGCGCAAGCTCACGAGCAATTGGCAATGTCATCGCAACAATAGCGCCTTTAGATGCTGAATAAGCTGCTTGTCCAATTTGACCATCAAATGCTGCAACAGAAGCGGTGTTAACAATGATTCCACGGTCCTCTTCACCTGCTTCAACCGTGTTTTTACTCATTGCATCTGCTGCAAAACGCAGCATGTTAAACGTACCCGTGACATTAATTTGCAGCGTTTTTGAAAATAATCCCAAATCATGTACACCTTCACGACCAACTACTTTTGCAGAAGGGCCAATACCCGCACAGTTTACTAAGCCATGCAAACGACCATGTTTTACTAACACATCTTTAAAGAACTGTTCAGCAGCAGCTTCATCGGTTACATCAAGTTTTACGAAGTCAGCTTTTGACCCTAATTGTTTTACTTGCTGTTCGCCTGCTTCTACATTCATGTCGACCAATGTGACTGAAGCACCTTGCTTTACCAAATACTCAGCTGTAGCAGCACCTAAACCAGAGCCACCACCTGTAATCACGAAATGTTTCCCTTGAATTTTCATTATTTACGATCCTATAGAAATGTTCTTTAACTTTAGTTGTGAGAGTAAAAGTTGTTGTTTTCCGATACAATTTCAAAAAACCTCAAAATGCTTGCAGCTTTTGATCAATCCAAATTTTAAATATGAAATATTTCACTTGAAATATATGAAGAAAATATGAGTCTTTGACATGGTTGTCCAATCTTCTTTAAGTAAAGGCACAATTTCGATTGCACTAGTACATGAAGCACTGAGTGCGGCTTATGCCAAAGGCCTAAATACACAAATAATTCTAAATAAAGCAGGCATTCCCGCTGAATTACTGATGTCTCCAAAGGCTCGTGTGCCTGTTACGACATATGCCCAATTATGGATAGAGCTTGCTAACACCATGAACGATGAGTTTTTTGGTATGGATAGTCATCCCATGCGTCGGGGCAGCTATAAATTATTGACTAAACTTGTCAGTACGGCCGAAACTTTAGAAAAAGCACTCTACGATATTTTGAAGTTTTTTAACTTTGTTTTAGATGATATGCGTGGAGAATTAATACGAGATCAAGAAAAAGCGTATGTGATCATTCATGATCATGAACAACCTAAACGCATGTTTACCTATGCAACCTTTTTAATATTAGTACACGGACTTATGTGCTGGTTAGTAGACCAACGAATTGGCTTAAATAGTATTAGAGTACGTTGTCCTAAACCGAGCGATATTCAGGATTATCTCGTACGTTTCGGTGAAGATATTCAATTTAATGCCGAGATAAATCGAGTTGAATTCGATGCCCACTATTTAGATATTAAAATTAAAAAAGATAAAAAAGCGCTTTATGATTTTTTAGAACAAACTCCACAAAATCTTTTAGTTCGCTTTAAAAATGAAAATGCCTTGAGCGTTCTTATTCGTCGTCATTTATTGAAACTCCACCCCGCCCAATGGCCCGAACTCAAAGATGTTGCAAAACAACTCAATATTTCGGAAGCCACCATTCAGCGCCGCCTCAAACATGAAGGAGTCAGTTATCAACAAATTAAAAATGAAATCCGATGTGATATTGCCGTTGAACGTTTAAGTAAAACGAATGATTCAATTCAAGATATTAGTGAAAATTTAAGCTTCCAAGACCCTAGCGCCTTTCACCGTGCCTTTAAAAAATGGACTGGCGTCAGTCCAGGGGCCTATCGAGATAATTTAACTGCACACAAGCAATAAAATCCACACTCAATGAAGCTTGAGGCATAAAACCTTAAGCTTATGATATTTATGTCTTTTAAATTCAATATTTCAGATAAGTGTATTACTTAAAACTTAATAATCACTATAGAAACAGTGATTTATAATTTTATCTAAACTTTTATCTTTCAATCTGATTTACAAATCAAAATAACTAAGTTTGTAAGCCATCAAACGCGTGAAAGGATAATCTCTTATTTCATTTCGGTTCTATTTTTATCATGTCTTTAAAATCAAAATTTTCTTTATCAAAGACTTTGTTGGTATCAACATTGGGGTTTGTATTTGCTTCATCTGCTTTTGCAGTAGTTCCGGCTACACTTAAACTTGATTATGCTTACTACGCACCAACCAGTTTAGTCGTCAAAGATCAAAAACTTCTTGAGAAAGCACTCCCAAATACTCAAATTAAATGGGTTTTTAGTCAAGGCAGCAATCGCTCATTAGAATACCTCAATAGTAACAGCATCGATTTTGCTTCTACCGCTGGATTAGCAGCTGTATTAAGCCGAGCAAATGGTAGTCCAATTAAAACTGTTTACGTACAAAGCCAACCGGAATGGACCGCTCTTGTTGTTGCAAAAGACTCACCAATTAAAAGCCTAAAAGACTTAAAAGGTAAGAAAATTGCAGCCACCAAAGGAACCGATCCATTCTTATTTACACTACAAGCGCTAGACACTGTAGGCTTGAGTAAACGCGATGTACAGCTGGTTCATTTACAGCACCCCGATGGAAAAACTGCATTAGAACGCGGTCAAGTAGATGCTTGGGCTGGACTTGATCCTTTAATGGCTTCAGCTCAAATTCAATCGGGCGCGAAATTACTTTATCGTAATGTAGCATTTAATAGTTATAGCGTACTGAGTGTTAAAGAAGACTTTGCAAAGCAAAGCCCTGAAGCGATAGAAGCCGTTATTAAAGCCTACGAACAAGCCCGAAAATGGGCAAAAGCCAATCCAGATAAAGTGGCAGCACTTTTAGCTCAAGAATCAAAACTCCCTCTGCCTGTGGCTAAGCTACAATTGAGCCGAACCAACTTCGATCAAAGCATTCCATCGGCAACTCAGGCACAAGCGCTAAAACGTTCTGGGAAAATTTTGACTGAAGAAGACTTGGTTAGAAAAGGCACCAATGTCAATCAAGTGGTTGATCAGTTGTTAGATCCTCGCTTTGCTCAAAAAGTCGTGAAATAGTATATGAGTGATTCACTTAACAAAGCTGAGCTAAATCATTTCTTAGCTCAGCAGGCTTTAAAATCGCAGAAAAAGCATTTAAACAATAAATTTACACGTTGGTTTAAAGCGCTACTCATTCCACTCATCTTTTTGGGGGCTTGTGAATTTTTAGTCAGAAATGGCTATATCGATGCTTATCTACTCCCTGCCCCGTCTAGTTTATGGCAATCTTTTTTAGATTTAGCTCATAGCGATCTATTTGCCCACATTTATATTAGTACATGGCGTGTTCTGTTGGGCTTTATTATAGGAAGCGGTTTAGGTTTAGCTTTTGCGATTTGGGTGGGATTAAGTAAAGAGGCAGAAGCATATTTAGAACCAACTTTTTCAGCAATTAAATCTATTCCAAGTCTTGCGTGGATCCCACTGCTATTACTTTGGTTAGGAATTGATGAGGGTTCAAAAATTACATTGATTGCAATTGGAGCATTTTTTCCAACCTATACCAATACAGTTGCAGCAATTCATAATGTAGATAGAAAGCTCATTGAAGTTGGAAAAGTTTATCGGCTTAATGCTTTTCAGCGGATTATATCTATTATTTTACCGGCAGCCTCTCCAGGCATTTTAACGGGTTTACGCAACAGCTTAAGCTTATCTTGGATGTTTATGATTGCAGCTGAACTGATTGCAGCCACTCAAGGGATTGGCTATTTACTCAGTGATGGCCGAGAAACCTCTCGCCCAGATATTGTTATCATTGCAATTATTTTATTAGCCCTATTAGGTAAAGTAACCGATACCTTAATGAAACTTATTGAAAACTGGTTATTACGTTGGCGGGATACACTACAAAAGTAATTTTAAATCCAGCATGCCAAAGTGACTCGATCATTTTGGCCATAGTCTTGAATAGTTTTAATTTGGCTAAAACCATGCTCAGCAAATATATTTCGAACAGCTTGCCCCTGATCATAACCATGCTCTAGTGCAATCCAGCCTTGTGGTTTTAACCAGTTTTTCCCTTGAACAATAATAATTTCAATATCAGCCAGTCCCTGATGGTCTGCAACCAATGCACGGCGTGGTTCTGTAGCCAAAGCTTGCATGTGTTCATCTTCAGGGTCGATATACGGCGGATTAGAAACAATTAAATCAAATTTTTGTGGCTCTAGTGCTTCAAACCAAGCGCCGCAAGCGAATTTTACACGTTGCAAATTATGAGCTAGTGCATTTTCTTTTGCGACTTCTAAAGTAGGTGCATAAATATCAGTTGCTGTGACGAACCAATCCGGACGTTCACTCGCTAACGCAAGCGCAATTGCACCTGTCCCCGTTCCTAAATCAACAATATTTGCATTATTTGGCAAATTTAGATTTAAAACGGTTTCAACTAAAATTTCAGTATCAGGTCGTGGCACTAAAGTATCAGATGTTACTTTTAAATCGAGCGTCCAAAATGGCTGTGAACCCGTTACATAAGCTAAAGGCTCACCATTTTGAATACGTTCAAGACCAGCTACATAGTCTTGCTCTTGTTGGGCTGTTAACTCTTGCTCAAGTCTAAACTTCAATTCAAGCGAATTGATTTTTAGAAAATGCTCAAGTAACCAAGCATTTTCTTGTCGTTCATAACTATCAGGCTCACCACGAATTGCAAGCGCTTGAGCAATATTCATTAGCCGCCATTTTCCTGTGCAAGCATTGCAAGCTGATCTGCCTGATATTCACGATGTAAGCTATCAAGCAATTCAGTTAAATCACCTTCCATAATCGCGTCTAACTTATATAAAGTTAGGTTAATACGGTGGTCAGTCATACGACCTTGTGGATAGTTATAAGTACGGATACGCTCAGAACGGTCACCAGAACCCACTAAATCACGGCGCATTTCAGAAGTTGCTGCATCAGCCGCTGCACGTTTTGCATTTTCTAAACGCGATACCAAAAGAGCCATCGCTTTAGCTTTGTTTTTATGCTGTGAACGTTCTTCTTGGCACTCAACTACTGTGCCGGTGGGAATGTGAGTAATACGTACTGCCGAATCAGTTTTGTTAATGTGCTGACCACCTGCACCAGATGCACGGTAAGTATCAATACGCAAATCTGCCGGGTTAATTTCAACGTTAGTATCAACATCAATTTCAGGCAAGATTGCAACTGTACAAGCAGAAGTATGAACACGGCCTTGTGATTCAGTCGCTGGAACACGTTGTACACGATGCGCACCACTTTCAAATTTTAGGCGACCATAAACACCATCACCATCTACACGGCAAATGACTTCTTTAAAGCCACCATGCTCACCTTCATTTTCAGAAAGTACTTCAATACGCCAATTTTGTGTCTCGGCATATTTACTGTACATACGGAATAAGTCACCAGAGAAAATTGCAGCCTCGTCACCACCCGTTCCAGCGCGAATTTCTAAATAAGCTGCATTAGAGTCATTTGGATCTTTTGGAATCATCAAAATATTGAGCTGGCTTTCTAACTCTACAAGCAAATCTTTATTTGCTTGAATTTCTTCTTCTGCCATATCTTTAAAGTCAGGATCAGACTTCATCATTTCAGCAGTTTCAATGTCTTCTTCTGCTTGACGGTATTTGCCCCAAACTTCGGTAATTTCAGATAAATCACTATGTTCGCGAGACAATTTACGGAAACGTTTGTTATCGGAGATGACTTCCACATCTGCAAGCAACGCGGTAAGTTCTTCATGTCGATCACAGAGTTGATCAAGTCGTAAACGGAGTGACGCTTTCATAAGAGGAAATATCTCAAAAGTCCAAAAAGCTTATCGAATGCTATATAAATAGAAGATAAGCAAAATCGTAAAAATAGCGCATAGTTTACAGATTATGCCGCTTAAATGACATATATAATCAGCCAATTCATCAACTTTCACTGTAAATAGCGACTTATCAATGTAATGATTTTAGATGAGATTTGCAGGTCACTCACGTCTCTTCTCTTTACTATATGCACAACATAAATATATGTCTTTTGCCACGAGAGCTTTAATCAACTTTCCATGTTCAGATTGTGAGTAATCAACTCATTAAAATTAAATGAGACTCATGTTTATTTATATGGGTATTAAATATTCTATTTTAATAGAAAACATACAAACCAGACACTAAACTACAATAATGAATTGATGGTTCTCCATATTTTGAGAAACGTGTTTTGTTACATTTGCCGTAACAAAAGATATAGCGTCCTGCTGCTAAGGACACGGAGTAGAAAATGAAATTAAATGCTTGGTTATGTAGTGCTGTTTTAGCAACTTCTATGGTTACTGTAGCGCATGCTGACAACACAACACATGTAGCAGCTGCTTCTGCTTTAGGTAGTGTTGCTGGTACTGCAATTGGTAAAAGCATGGGTGGTACATCTGGCGCAACAATTGGTGCTGCTTTAGGTGGTGCTGGTGGTGCAGCAGTTGCAAGTGACCGTCGTCACCGTACAGAATCTGCAATTGGCGGTGGTTTAGGTGGTGGTGCTGGCTATACTGTTGGTAAAAGCATGGGTGGTACAAACGGTGGATACATTGGTGCTGCTTTAGGTGCTGCGGGTGGTTCTGCTTTAGGTAATAAAATTTCTAAAGACCGCGATTATGATCGCTCTTCTAAACACTGGAAGAAAAAACACCGTCGTCATCACTAATCAAATTTGATGAAACGTCTCTAAGCACCTTCGGGTGCTTTTTTATTAAGATCAATAAATATTCATAACCTCTCGCTTGCTCAGGATTTATCCATAAATTAATAGAAACCATACAAACAGACACAAAACTAACGTATCTCCTTTGGGGTTCTCCATAATTATCACGAAATTTTTTATTACATTTATCTCAAGATAAAAATACTGTCCTTCTCAGTAAAAAGGACATGGAGTTGCAAGATGAAAATGAATATTTGGTTAGCTAGTGCATTAATTGCAACATCGTCTATGGTGACAGTTGCACATGCAGATAATGGTACTCGTGTTGCTGCAACCTCTGCATTAGGTAGTGTTGTTGGTACAGCAATTGGTAAAAGCATGGGCGGCACAACAGGCGCAACAATTGGTGCTGCTTTAGGTGGTGCTGGTGGTGCAGCGGCAGCGAGTGACCGTCGCAATCGTACCGAAGCTGCCATTGGTGGTGCTTTAGGTGGTGGTGCTGGTTATACCGTCGGTAAAAATATGGGCGGTACCAACGGTGGTTACATCGGTGCTGCGGTAGGTGCTGCGGGTGGTTCAGCGCTAGGTCGTAAAGTTTCTGAAGATCGTAACTACGATGATCGCTATGATCGTGGTAGCCGTTATGATCGAGATGATCGTAGATATGACGATGGTGACCGTCGTTACTATAGTAAAGGTGGCCATCATCGCCGTCATGACAATGGTTTACACCGTGGTTGGTATAAAAATCGCTAATTCACATATAAAACAAAAGAGCACCTTCGGGTGCTTTTTTATTGAGAGATAAAAGTTAATATCGAAAAAAAACGATATACATTACCCCTCATATATCGTAGTATTTCGATATACCCCTATTCGAGAATATCGCATGCGATCACTTCAAGATACCAAGTTTTCAATTTTGGAACTTGCTCCCATTCGTAATGATAAAACCATAGAATTTTCGTTACATCATGCATTAGAGTTAGCACAACATGCAGAGAAACTAGGTTATGAACGTTTCTGGCTTGCAGAACATCACAACATGGATGGAATTGCGAGCTCTGCTACAGCGGTCTTACTCGGTTTTATTGCAGCACATACACAGCATATTCGTTTAGGTTCCGGCGGCATTATGCTTCCTAACCATGCTCCTTTAGTTGTCGCAGAACAATTTGGAACACTTGCTACGTTATATCCAAACCGTATTGAACTTGGCTTAGGCCGTGCTCCTGGTACAGATCAACTTACCATGCGAGCTTTACGTCGTGGTCATCAAGAAACAGAAGATCAGTTTCCAAGAGATGTTGTCGAAATCCTAAAATATTTTGATGCCCCTCAGGCAGGACAAAAGATTATTGCAACGCCAGGCCAAAATACCCATGTTCCTGTTTGGTTACTTGGGTCTAGTCTTTTTAGTGCGCAACTGGCGGCAAAACTTGGACTTCCCTACTCATTTGCCTCTCATTTTGCACCGCGTATGTTAGGTCAAGCGATTCAGCTCTATCGAGAGAACTTTGAGCCTTCTGAATACTTAGATAAACCTTATGTTTCTATGGGTGTGCCTGTTGTTGTGGCAGATACAGATGAGGAAGCTCAGTTCTTAGCAACGAGTGCGTACCAACGTGTATTAGGTTTAATTCGTGGCGAAAGTTTAAAACTTAAGCCGCCGGTTGAATCGATGCAGGGATTATGGAATACAGCAGAACAGCTTTCTGTTGAGAACTTCTATGCAATGGCGCAAATTGGTTCTGTAGATACAGTTCGCTCTGGTTTACAAAAACTTTTAGCGACATACGATGTTGATGAATTTATTTTCACATGCGATATATACGATACAGCTAAACGTTTAGAAAGCTTTACACAACTAATGAATGTAAAAACAGAACATTAAACTCCGCTTTGCATGCCCATACTTGAATTGATTTCGAGTATGGGTGACCATCTATCTGAAAAGACTTTACCCCGACTTCCTGCTTGGTTATTTATATTAAAACGATAAAAACATCATGATTTAAAACCCAAAAGGACTTTTGGAAAAATGAGTATTAATATTAAAAATAACACTTCAAAATCAGCAATTTTTCAAAATATTTCTCAAGATTTTGAAGACTTTACTGGTCAAGTGATTCCATCAACCTCAATTAAAGAATTTGATTTTTCACATTCATCTGTCGCGATTATTGGTACAAATCAAGATACCGTAACCCATCTTGAAAAAATCTGTCAACAAGCAAAATTTGTGACCGTATTTCAAATCACACCTCACTTTATTTTGCCTCATAGTCAAATGGGCACAAATAAGTTAATTACCCATCCTCTCATTATCAAAAACCGGAGATTATTTAACAATCGAGTAAAAAGTCTTTTGGCCTTACGTTTTCTTGATACTCAGGTGAGTGAAACATGGCTTAAGCGCCTTTTAACCCCCAATATGGCAACGGCTAAAAAGGTATTTTTTAAATCTGATAGTTATTATGCAGCACTCCAAAAATCCAACTGTAAATTACAAACTTGGCCCATTGTTAAAGTTAACCATAAGTCAATTCATAGCATGGACGGCATAGAACAACCTGTTGATATCATTATTAGAGCAACCGTATAAAAATAAAAAAAGCATGGTTTTTAAGCCATGCTTTTTTTATTTACTCATATTTTTGCAAATTGCCATGATCATCGTAATGCAAAATGACCCGTTGTTTCTTGTGCAATTCACTTAACATCTCGGAACTAACCGAAAATTGGGCTGCTAACAGTTCAACAGAACTATTAGGCGCCTTAGCTCTTCGGTCCTCGCCACTAAACCTAATCCAGTTATAACTCGCCCATAAAATTAAAATGAGCGCGCTAATTCCAATGAGTAATGCTAAATGTAATAAGGTCTTAACTTCTGATATATGGTCAACCCAGACATAATCATAAATTAAGTGTCCTTCAAAAACCCATAAAAACAGTGAAACCAATGGAAACAACAACCACATTAAACAAAACCAACCAATGGTTTGTAATGTGTAGTTTGCCGTTTTATTTTTGACGTATTCTGGCTGGTCAATATATTCCGGGATATCTAACGTTTCGATATCTTTATTTTCCTCAGGTTTCATGGGTTATCTCCACGGAAGCCTCGGTCTGGGCTTACCCAGCGGGCACGTTTTTTAGTGTTAAATAAAGTTTTTGGTACCGCAACGACACTTGTGAACAAAGTCAGCAGCCAGAAAAATAACGGATACCAAATGACCCAAAAATAATTTCTAAAAAAGCGACTACGGTCATAGCGCTGATCAATCCATAAACTCACTAAAAACTGGATTAAACATGTTCCGCCGAGTATTACACCATACCACTGTGGCATAAGCGTTTTGATCTGCCATTGCTGAGGCAACTCAATAAACAATCCGACAAAAAATAGCGTAAAAATCAGAATCATCACATAAGACCAGATAATACTGACTAGCGCCTCGATCATCACAGGCCACATTCTGCGGACACGCAGTTTGAACATTTGTGGAATATATTCTATAAGAACCTCTACCCCACCTTGTGCCCAACGAAGGCGTTGTTTCCATAACCCTTTAAATGTCTCAGGCATATAGATATAACAAAGCGCTTGTGGAATATACTGAATATCCCAGTGGTCGAGCTGTAACTTCCATGAAATATCAATATCTTCGGTAATTTTATCGTCTGACCAAAAACCGACTCGAACGAGAGCTGTTTTACGGAATGCCGCAATCACACCCGACACTGTAAAAATACGGCCATATGTACGCTGCGCACGTTTAATCAAACCAATAATCGAAGAAAACTCACCAACCTGTAATTTTCCTAAAATACTAGATCGGTTTAAAATTCGTGGATTACCCGTTACAGCCCCAATTCGCGGGAAGTTAATAAATGGTTGCATTAACCAAAGTACGGCATGTGGATGTAACAATGCATCACCATCGATACAAACAAGATATTCGTATTTACTAACTAACACCCCCGATCTTAAAGCTACGGCTTTACCCTGATTTTCTGCTAAGTGCACAACCCGAAGTCGTGAATCTTGCGCTGATAATTCATCTAGAATTTCGGCTGTCCTGTCACTACTTCCATCATTGACGGCGATTACTTCAAAATTAGGATATTTGGTTTGTAGTGCATAACGAATTGTTTGACGAACCTGAGCTTCTTCGTTAAAACACGGAATGATGATACTGCATCCTTCGCTGGTCGGTTCAGGAAGTGCTTGTTCGCGGTATTCTCTTTTAAAGAAGAACCAAAGTCCCCCTACCATCCATGTCCAAGCCATCAGTAAGGGATATAAAAAGGCAAAAGCAAATAGAATATCGAGTAATACTCTCATTACTTTTTCCCCTCTACCAATTCAGCAAAAGGCTGATACATCACAGGACTAGCATTCAGACTAATCGGATTATACAAATATTGATGAACATCTTTTGATTTTTCAAAGTTATAGCCATCGATACCAATTTTCTGGATTCCTACTCGCTGAATCGAAAAAAGTCCTTGCTGTACTTCTTCCCAAGCCGTTTTTTGCGAGTTTTCTGGTAATTCTAAAGTCAGCATTATTCTTTGCTTATCATTTTCATCAAGTGTATTTAAAAGCATTAACAACTCATTAAATTGCTTTTTCTTACCAATCACATCGAACTTCAAATTGACTAAATCATGTTGTAATAAAAGCGTTTTGATAAGTTCAGGTAGGTTTTCCACATGATCTAAATCAGGTGTAAGTAATAAACTAAACTGCGCCTGATTACTCATATTTAAATAAGGTTTGACCGCTTTTTTAGTCATTTGACTCAGTTGTGCGATCTGTTTTGATTGCTCAATACAACTATTTTCTTGGACTGTTATTTTTTGCATTGCGCAGTTTAAAGCTGTTCCTGCATTGAGCTGAACACCGCTTAAATTACTGTTAAAGCGTGCGATATCTTTAGCCAAATCTACAGTTAAAAATGGCTTATCTTTTTGAGGATAAGCTGGCAACTCTAATATTACCGATTGACCTGCCCGAGTTTGAGCCTGCCATAAACTACGGTTTAAAATATCTTGTTGAACTGGCATTTTATTTGTAGGGAAATAAGCAACATCATATTGCCCATCTCCGTTTTTATCTTCTAAAGGCTTTAAGATTAGAGCATTGTTTTTTAGGCTATATAGTTTTGATAACAACTGTCCTAGTTTTTCATCGGTCTGAGCATTTTGTGGAGCTGCTAATTGCTTTAAATCCATACTCACAAAATGACGAGGTTGCTTAAATAAATCTGACTCTTCGAAATTCAGAATATTTAACATACCTTCGGTGAGCTGTTCAGCTGTAGGGTTACCTATAACCAAGCTTCGTTTAAATGTTGAATCATTCACACGATTCATACCATCACGACCCAAACTGAAAGAAAACTCAAAGCCTGCTTGCTGCGCTAGTTTTTCCAGTTGCTCATTCACAGCGCCATAAGGCCAAATAATTGCTTTCGGATTAACACCGACTTCTTTTTTCAAAACAGCGTAAGATTTTTTCAAATCCTGCAAAATACGTTGTTGATATTCTGCATCTGTTTCATAACGTGATTGCGATTTTAAATAAGCATAAGAAGTTGCAGCCGGTTGCTCATTACCTTGAGGATTTGCCAATACACCATGATGTAAATCATCACTATGGCTTGCAAACTCGGCTAAGCCCGATACTTGCATTTCACGAACTTGAGCCCAGTTCACCAAGTTACCCTGCCCATAAGCTTCATAACCTGCCTGAGTATTGCCATTTAACCAACTGGTGGGAAGAGCAAAAACTGCTGGAATTTTATATTGCTTAAGTAAAGGAAATACTCGGCTATAACTACTCAAAGCACCATCATCGAAGGTAAGTAGAATAGAGTTATGAGGTAATTCTTTACCTTGCTTACGAGCCTCTTCAATATCTTTCAGACGAATCGGTTTCCAATCAGACTGACTGAGCCAATCAAGAAATTGCGCCAGATTATTGGTCTGAATCGCATAAACATCACGGTCGCCTTCCTTTAGTACGTCATCTCGCACATCATGAAAAGTTAAAGAAACCGTATGATTTTTTGGTAGTTCAGTTTCAATGCGGGCATGAGAAAATTGTACGGGTAATAATGTTGAAGCAAACACACAGCTCAACATTTTTGACTTCATATTATTCATTAAAAACGCCCTTCAAATCCAAAAATACCGTAGGTATGTTGTTCATCATGACCATCGTATGGATGGTATTGCCAACCAATTCCATAATTAAGTTGCCAAGTCCGTGAGAGCTGCCATTGATGTTGATATTGCAAAGAATATGTTGGTCGAGCTGAGTAATCTGCTTGTTTATAAAGCCCGACACCAGCTTCAAAATGCTGTTTAAATGAGCGTTCGTATTCTCGCCAAGTGACCCAGTCATGACTTAAATTCAACTCAGCACTGTAGTGATTGCTTGGGCTAAAGTAAGCTGTCTGATCTTGGCTATTGCTACCATAAAATCCACGAACGGTTCCGTAGGTAATATGGTGAGGCGCATCAAATAATCGCTCGCGCCAAAAAGTAGAAAATTCTTGTTGTTTATTACCATCACTTATATCGGTTAAGCCATAACTTGCCCCAATTTGACGCGACTCATCTTTTTGCCATGTCAAAGCGGCACGGTAAGCCTGCCCATCCTCACCAGCGTCAATTGCCTGCAATGGAATATTAGCTTGACTGTCATATTGCAATTGATATTGCCAGTGATCGTTTAACCATTGCGACCAATCAAGACGAACTCCTGCTTGTCCACCATCCGTACTTTGCGAAAAAATTGCCGACAATGCCTTACGGTTCGCTTGCCACTCAGCACCGACGCCATAACGTTGGTCATGCACATCACCAAAACGATATTCTCCGAAACGGTCTTGATGCCAAGCAAATAGACGATAATTATCTTTAATCCACGGGCTATTAAGACGAGTTTCCATTTCGCGGTCTTTTAAACCATTTTGCCCACTCACAGAATCGCTATTCTCTGCTTTACTCTGCCCCCAAGTCGTTGAGTGTGAGATGGTTGCTCTATCACGATCATCCAACTCTTTTCGACTTTTAACTACACCGCTATCTTCAGGATAATATTGCAAAAGACTTTCTGTGCTTTTGCGCCATTCAGGAATATTCCCTAAAGCCTGAGCATTTTGCATCTGGTTAATTCGAGTATCTTTGGCAACTGGTGTTAAACCATTTAAACGAGCAATTGTTTGTTTGGACTGTAAAGGTTTATCTCTCCAACGCTCAACACGAGCCAAATTATTAATTAAACCTTCGTTGGCAGGTGCAAGATCTACTTGTTTGTTGAAGTGTTTTTCTGATTGATCCAAATGATTTGCATAAGCTAAATGCATACCTTGTAAAGCAATATAATCATCACGATCAGGATGGCTTGATTTATCTACTCCTTTCGCTTGACTATATTTATACGTAGGGATTAACCGATCAACATCACTTAAAAGTTGTTCAGCTTGTTTATATTTTTCTTGTTCAATATATGAGTAGTACAGTCCAGTATATACCGTCATATCTGAATAGTTTTTTTCAGCAAGCAAGGTTTTAAAAGCAAGCTCAGCTTGTTGCGGCTGTCTTTCAGCCAAATAACTATCAGCGATCGCATGACGAATATAAGCAGGTAGTTTTTCTAGAGGTACATTTAATTTAGTAAATTGATCTAATACCGTACGGCTACGCCCGCGGAAATCTAACGCATATATATAGTCATAATGGAATCTTAAATAATTAGGATCTGACGGTTGAATCAAAGACTGCATTTGTTCGCCTTGCTTTAACACAGCATCAAGCTCAGCAAAAGCTTCACTATCTGCAATGCCTTCCCGATTCAAATATTTATAACGAGTAATTGCGTTATTTACACGTTGAGAAAATTCACTCACTTGTAGCCAGTGTTGTAACGATTCTGTTTGTGGGTTTGTATCGCTGGCAAGCAATAATTGCTGAGCCTTGTTATAGGCCCCTACAGCTGCTAAGTCATAACTGTATTCTTGTAAAACGGCAAAAGACTTCGGCTGCTGCTTATATGCTTGTTCAATTACAGATAAAGCATCTACAGGCGAATTAATGAGCCGATATGCATAGGCGATTTGTACAAGTTGCTCAGTCTTCAGATTTTTAGTATTAATCTTTGCTAACTGTGCTTTGCCATTTACAATATCTTTAGCTTCAGCATATAAAACTGCCAGCAAAATCTGTCCATCAGGCGTCTTTTGAATATTAAATTTATTTGACCAAGCAATCGCATCTTTAAAGTGTTTAAAATCACGAAAATTACGTATTAAAGGTAGCTGTCCATATTCTGGAAAAGTAACTAAATTAATATTCGCTAAATGCTGAGAAAAAGTTACTAGATCTTTTTTTTCATTTGACATTACAACTAAATAATCAGCTAGCAATTTTTGATCATGCGGATAGGTTTTTAGCAATTGATCCAGTTGAAATATTGCTTGGTGAGTTTGTCCAGTTTTGTAGGTGTGAATAGCCTGCTCTCTCAATTCATCCACTTGAGCAGCATATAAATTGAGAGGCAAGATGTATACCAATGAAAAAACACATTTTTTTAGCATTTTGATAATCGGATAGTCCCATATCGAGGTGAGAAAGTATAATTAAAATAAAAAACTAATCACACAACACAAAAATAATGTGAACTATTTATCATTTTTAAATATTTAATGTATTTTTACATGATTTTTAAAAATATTTAGCAAAATTAAATAATTAGAATTTTTAAACTTACTCAAATATATACATTTCTTTTCAATATTCTTATTTTATTTCACAATTGAATTATAAAAACCTTACAGGCTGATAACTAATAAAAACGTTTTAATAACTTTTTGTTTTATATTTAAAACTTTTATTTTTCTCATGTTTTATATTTAAAACCATTCAATTTAATCACAAATAAATATATATAAATTGAATGGTTAAAATAAAGAGTTGATTAAATTAACCAATACGACGTTTTAATCCTGTCATTTGTAAAACGCGCGTTGAAATTTCTTCAATCGACATTTCCGTCACGTTTAAATATTTAATCCCTTCTGAAATATAGATTCCTTCAATTGCTCTAAGTTCCATTTGGCATTGACTAAAACTTGCATAACGACTATTCGCTTTACGCTCACTACGAATCGCAACTAATCGCTCAGCATCAATCATTAAACCAAACAATTTACTGCGATGCGGTCTTAGTACTGCTGGCAAACGGTTATCATCCAAATCTTCTTCTGTTAAAGGATAGTTTGCAACACGGATACCGAATTGAAGAGATAAGTAAATAGAAGTTGGAGTTTTACCCGAACGAGAAACGCCAATTAAGATTAAATCAGCTTTATCATAATGACGAGTACGCGCCCCATCATCATTATCAAGCGCAAAATGAACAGCATCAATACGAGCTTTATAAGATTCAGAATCGGTTACGGCATGTGTCTGCCCAACTAATGTCGTAGGAGGCGTACCTAACTCTTGTTCCAATTTGCTGATTAAACCTTCAAACACATCAAGATTAACTGCTTTAGCAGTATTAATGATTTCTCGTACGTGTGGATCAACTAAAGTATCAAAGACTAAAGGTAGACAACCATCTTTGGTTTGACATCTATTAATTTCAATCACAACATCCATTGCCGCCTCTTCAGTTGTAATATACGGCATGATATGAATATCAAAATCAACATTGGGAAATTGTGCTAATAACGAATGTCCAAGAGTCTCGGCAGTAATTGCAGTTCCATCAGAAATAAAAAAAACGCTCCGTCTAAACTGTTTACTTTCTGACATTAAAATTCTCCTTAAACATTTGTCTTAGTGCTATATAATCTTTATAGTAAACTGATCTTACATGACTGTCGCTTAGTATAATTCTCAACTAAGCACTTTATTTTTATAATTTCATGCCAAGATAGACATTAATACTGCAAAAGTGGAGTGAAAACTTTGGAAGCGCGCGTAATCGGTCTAGAAAAATTAGGGAAACACGATGTCGAACTCGTAGGTGGGAAAAACTCATCTTTGGGTGAAATGATCAGCCATTTATCAAATGCTGGTGTATCGGTACCTGGCGGTTTTGCAACTACTGCTGATGCCTATCGTGAGTTCTTAGATCAAAGCGGTCTTAACGCTCGAATTCAAGCAGAACTTGCTCAACTCAATGTTGATGACGTAAATGCCCTTGCTGAAACAGGTGCTAAAATTCGTCAATGGATTGTAGAGACTCCACTCACTGCAAACCTAGAACAAGAAATTCGCGCCGCTTTTACAACACTTTCTAACGGCAACCCAGAAATCGCGGTTGCCGTTCGTTCATCTGCAACTGCTGAAGATTTACCAGATGCTTCATTCGCAGGTCAGCAAGAAACTTTCTTGAATATTCGCGGTATTGATAACGTTCTTATTGCGATTAAAGAAGTATTCGCTTCTTTATATAATGACCGTGCAATTTCTTACCGTGTACATCAAGGTTTTGACCATGACGTCGTTGCACTTTCTGCAGGCGTTCAGCGTATGGTTCGTTCTGAAACTGGCGCTGCGGGTGTAATGTTTACACTTGATACTGAGTCTGGTTTCCGCGACGTTGTATTTATTACAGCATCTTATGGTTTAGGTGAAATGGTGGTACAGGGTGCCGTTAACCCAGACGAATTTTACTTATCTAAACCATTATTAAATGCTGGTAGACATTCAGTTTTACGCCGTAACCTTGGTTCAAAACACCAGAAAATGATTTATGGTGAAGAAGGTTCTGCTGGTAAATCAGTTGTTGTTGTTGATGTTGAGAAACAAGAGCGCCAACAATTTGCTTTAAATGATCATGAGTTACAAGAGCTAGCTAAACAAGCACTTATTATTGAGCAGCACTACGGTGCGCCAATGGATATCGAATGGGCAAAAGATGGCGATGATGGTCAAATTTATATTGTTCAAGCTCGCCCTGAAACAGTAAAAAGCCGTCAAAATGTAGGCACAATGGAGCGTTACCTTCTTAAACAAAGAGGTACTGTTCTTTGTGAAGGCCGTTCAATTGGTCAACGTATTGGTTCTGGTAAAGTCCGTATCATTAATTCAATTAAGGAAATGGACAAAGTTCAAGAAGGCGACGTTCTTGTATCAGATATGACCGATCCTGATTGGGAACCGGTAATGAAACGTGCTGCGGCAATTATTACTAACCGCGGTGGTCGTACATGTCACGCGGCAATTATTGCACGTGAACTTGGTGTACCTGCTATTGTCGGCTGTGGTAACGCAACAGAAGTATTGACTGATGGACAAGAAGTAACAGTTTCTTGTGCTGAGGGTGACACTGGTTTCATTTATGAAGGTGCTTTAGATTTCGAAGTTCAACGTAACTCAATTGAATCTATGCCTAAGCTATCGTTCAAAATTATGATGAACGTAGGTAACCCTGACCGCGCGTTTGACTTTGCTCAAATTCCAAATGAAGGTATTGGTCTTGCTCGTCTTGAGTTCATTATTAACCGTATGATCGGCGTGCATCCTAAAGCCCTACTCAACATTGATAGCCTACCGCGTGAAACTCGTGCTGCGGTTCTAACGCGTACTGCGGGTTATGCTTCACCAGTAGATTTCTATGTTGAAAAATTGGTTGAAGGTATTGCGACTCTTGCTGCTGCATTCGGTGACAAGCCAGTTATCGTTCGTATGTCTGACTTCAAATCAAATGAATATGCAAACTTGATTGGCGGTAAATTATACGAGCCTGAAGAAGAAAACCCGATGCTCGGTTTCCGTGGAGCAAGCCGTTATGTATCTGATAACTTCCGTGACTGTTTCGAATTAGAATGCCGTGCACTTAAAAAAGCTCGTGATGAGATGGGTTTAACCAATATTCAAATCATGATTCCTTTTGTACGTACTGTATCTGAAGCAAAACGCGTTATTGAGTTACTTGCACAAAATGGTTTGAGACGCGGTGAGAACGGCTTAAAAGTAATCATGATGTGTGAATTACCAACTAACGCTTTGTTAGCTGAACAGTTCCTAGAGCATTTTGATGGCTTCTCTATTGGTTCGAATGACTTAACTCAGTTAACGCTCGGTCTTGACCGTGACTCTGGCATTGTTTCACACCTATTTGATGAACGTGATGCAGCAGTTAAAGCCCTTCTTTCAATGGCAATCCATGCCTGCCGTAAAGCAGGTAAATATGTAGGTATCTGTGGTCAAGGTCCTTCAGACCATCCAGATCTTGCAAAATGGTTAATGGAACAAGGTATTGAGTCTGTCTCTCTTAACCCAGACTCAGTTTTAGATACATGGTTCTTCCTTGCTGAAGAAAAAATCAAGCAAATCTAATATGTTATAAAAAAAGGCCCATCCGTGGGTCTTTTTTCATCTTTAGAATAGAGAATTTTTATTTATGCAAATTTACTTGGCACGTAATAATCAACAAGCTGGGCCTTACACCTTAGAACAAGTAAATCAAATGTTGGCTAGCCAACAAATTTTGTTAACTGATTTAGCTTGGCATGAAGGCATGACAGAATGGAAAGCTTTAGGAGAATTAACCCAAGGTAAACTTGTATATCAACCTATCGGTTATTCTGCACCTGTTATAAACACCAGTAGCTCACCTAATGAAACTATTCGTCAAATTCGTGTAGAGCCTAAAATTCACGAACTTGCCTCAATTCAATCTCGAGCTTTGGCAAAAATTATTGATTTATTACTTTGGTTACCCATAGCTGCGATTCCTTCTTTTTTCTTTAATGAATCTCAATATAAGCAATTATTTGAATTGCAAAAACAAATGCAATCAGCTGAAGTTGCTTCAACTAAAGCAGCAGAGCTACAACATCAACTTTTTACTTTAATTCCTATTGAAGCTTGGCATTCTATGCTTGCTTACGTCGTAATCATGCTTGCAATTCAAGCCTTTCTTTTAACAAAATATGGGCAAAGTATAGGTAAGAAAATTGTTGGAATTAAAATTGTAGATGCCGAAAGCAGTGGTAAAGTTAATTTAACTCGCATCTTCTTATTAAGAAGTATTGTTTTCATCATACTCAACTTGTTGTTTATGCCTATTAGTACAATTATTGACTACGCTTTTGCATTAGGGCAAAAGAGACAGGCACTACATGACAAAATTGCAAGAACAAAAGTGATCAAATGATAGTGAATGACTCATTCATTTAAGGTCTAAAAAAAAAGGAGGCACCCCGCCTCCTTTTTTCTATAGAGAGTTGATATTTAAATAAAAGCTTCATATTGATTCGATACCCTACAAAAAAAATCGGGTTTTAAAACAATTATTTCAGACTACTTTATGTATAGCTTAGTTTGTCGATATGAGGCATAATGCCCTACAACGTAGCGGTGTCATATAATTGAGAAGTCTAAATTTAAGGATTAGCGTTCTCAATCATGCGACACTTTAATCGCTATCCCATATTTAATTAGGGAATGGGACTCTTCACCGAGGTTGTAAAATGAGACAAACGATTTTAGCTGTATTGTCTTTATCAACGCTTGCCGCACTTTTGACTGGGTGTGGTGGTGATATGGTACTTCTAAACTCTAAAGGTCCAGTTGGTCAAGGTCAAAGTGACCTTATGATGACTGCGATCTATTTAATGTTACTTGTGGTGATTCCTTCAATCATCATGGCATTATGGTTTGGTTGGAAATATCGCGCGTCAAATAAAGATGCAGACTATAAACCTACATGGGCACACTCAACTACAATTGAAGTTGTAGTATGGGGTATCCCTGTCATTATTATTGGTATTTTAGCTTGGTTAACTTGGTGGGGTTCCCACAAGTATGACCCATACCGTCCTTTAGAATCAGATAAAGCTCCTTTAACTATTCAAGTTGTTGCAGAACAGTTTAAGTGGATCTTCATTTATCCTGAACAAAACATTGCAACTGTTAACGAAGTACGTTTCCCTGAAAAAACTCCGTTAAGCTTTAAAATCACCTCTAACTTTACAATGAACTCATTCTTCATTCCACAGTTAGGCGGCCAGATTTATGCAATGGCAGGTATGCAAACTCACCTTCATTTGTTAGCAAATGAAACTGGCGTATATCGTGGTTTCTCTTCTAACTACTCAGGTTACGGTTTCTCTCAAATGCGTTTCAAGGCGCATAGTGTTACAGAGCAACAGTTCAACGAATGGGTAGCAGCTGTAAAAGCGGGTAATGGTTCTACTATTAACCCAGAAGCAGTTCAAAAAACTACGCTTGACCAAGCTGAATTAGCAACCTTACGTGATGGTGACCGTTCTAAGCACCAGATCGAGCATTTAGTAAATCGTGCTAAAGCTGCTGGTGATCAAGAAGCACTTGCTAAAGCTGAAGCTATGAAACCGTTCCCGACTAAGCCACACCCTGTGACTTATTACTCTTCAGTTGAACCACAATTGTTTGAAACAATTATCAACCATTATATGAGTAACTATCATGGTGTTGACCACTCTGCTGCGCATGCAACAGCTGAACACGCTGCTCAAGGGGAATAAGACATGGATATGATTTTTGGTAAACTGGGTTGGGACTCTATCCCGACAGAGCCAATCGTGCTTGTCACCATGGTCCTTATGGCACTTGGTGCAATTGTTGTGCTTGGAGGTATCACCTATTTCAAAAAATGGGGATACTTGTGGAATGAGTGGTTTATTACGGTAGACCATAAAAAAATTGGTATCATGTACATTCTTGTATCTGTGGTCATGCTTTTGCGTGGTTTCGCCGATGCAATTATGATGCGTCTACAACTTTTCCTCGCTAAAGGCGGCGGCGAAGGTTATCTACACCCAGACCATTACGACCAGATCTTCACCGCACACGGTGTAATCATGATCTTCTTCGTAGCAATGGGTCTTGTTGTTGGCATGATGAACATCTCTGTACCATTACAGATTGGTGCTCGTGACGTTGCATTCCCATTATTGAACTCTTTAAGCTTCTGGTTATTCGCTGGTGCTGCTGGTTTGATGATGCTTTCACTTGTATTAGGTGAATTTGCTGCGACTGGTTGGATGGCTTACCCTCCTCTGTCTGGCATTCAATATTCTCCTGGTGTAGGTGTTGACTACTATATCTGGGCACTTCAGGTTTCTGGTCTAGGTACGCTTTTATCTGGTGTTAACTTCTTCGTTACCATCATCAAAATGCGTGCACCTGGCATGAAATTAATGGACATGCCTATTTTTACGTGGACTTCACTTTGTACGGCTGTATTAATCATTGCATCGTTCCCTGTATTAACAGGTACACTTGCAATGTTAACTCTAGACCGTTACTTCGGTTTCCATTTCTTCACAAATGAGCTTGGCGGTAGCCCAATGCTTTATGTGAACTTGATCTGGACATGGGGTCACCCTGAAGTATATATCTTAGTATTACCAGCATTTGGTCTATACTCAGAAATCGTTGCAACCTTCTCTCGTAAAGCGTTGTTCGGTTACAAGTCTATGGTGTATGCAACTATCGCGATTACAGTTCTTGCGTTCGTTGTATGGCTTCACCACTTCTTTACCATGGGTGCTGGTGCGAACGTTAACGCGTTCTTCGGTATCATGACCATGGTTATTGCGATTCCTACTGGTGTGAAAATCTTCTCTTGGTTATTCACCATGTATAAAGGTCGCATCACCTTTACTACTCCAATGTTATGGACGCTTGGCTTCCTTATTACATTTGGTATCGGTGGTTTAACTGGTGTACTTATGGCTGTTCCACCTGCGGACTTCCTTGTACACAACTCATTATTCTTGATCGCTCACTTCCATAACGTAATTATCGGTGGTGTGGTGTTTGGTATGTTTGCCGGCATCATTTACTACTGGCCAAAAATGTTTGGTTGGAAGCTCAATGAAGCATGGGGTAAAGCTGCGTTTTGGTTCTGGTTCTTCGGTTTCTATTTTGCATTCATGCCACTTTATATCCTTGGTTTCATGGGTATGACTCGTCGTTTGAATACATATGACAACCCAGAATGGGACCCTTACCTTGCAATTGCATTATTTGGTGCTGTTCTCGTTGCGATTGGTATTGCATGTTTCTTAATGCAAATCATTGTTGGTTTCTTACAACGCAAAGACAACATGGACCTTACAGGCGATCCATGGGATGCACGTACGCTTGAATGGGCGACTTCTTCCCCTGCTCCGTTCTATAACTTTGCGCATGAACCAGATGCAAGCGGTATTGACCGTTTCTGGACTGACAAAGAAAATGGTGTAGCATACGCACGTAACACTAAATATGAAGACATCCACATGCCGACTGATCGTGCTGCTGGTTTTGTCATTGCAATGTTCATTACTCTTCTTGGCTTTGCACTCATCTGGCATATTTGGTGGCTCGTTGTTGTTTCATTCGTTTCAGCTGTTGTTAGCTTGATCGTAAGCTCATTCACTAAGAATGTTGATTACTACGTTCCTGCTGCTGAAGTTGAGCGTATTGAAAACGAACGCTATGCTTTACTTGAAAAACACTTGAAGAAGGACTAAGGAAATGGCTGAAGTACTTCATCACGACAACCACGGCCACGATGGTCATCATGAACATGATGATACTGACTTAACGGTCTTTGGTTTCTGGACATACTTGATGAGTGACTTGATTCTTTTCGGATCACTCTTCATTGCGTTCGCTGTATTAAGCAGTCATATTCCACCAGGAACTCCAAGTGCATATGACCTGTTCCATGATTCATTAGGTTACGTTTTAACTGAAACATTTGCCTTATTGATTTCATCGGTAACTTTCGGTTTTGCTGTACTTGCATCTTATAAAAAGAATGTGAATCAAGTTATCACTTGGTTATTTATTACATTCCTTTTTGGTGCAACGTTCATTGGAATGGAGCTTTATGAGTTCCATCACCTTGTAGAAGAAGGTCATGGTCCAACTCACAGTGCATTCTTATCATCGTTCTTTACTTTGGTTGGTACACACGGTATCCACGTAACTTCTGGTTTAGTGTGGATGTTGGTATTGATGTATCAAATCAAAACTAAAGGTTTGACATTACCGAATACACGTCGTCTAGCTTGCTTAAGCTTGTTCTGGCACTTCCTTGACATCGTTTGGATCTGTGTATTCAGCGTCGTTTACTTACTGGGAGTTCTCTAATGAGTAGTCATGACCATAATGCTGCAGGTGCGTCACACGGTAACTTTAAGCAATACACTGTTGGATTTATCCTTTCTGTTATCCTCACCATCATCCCATTCGGGATGGTGATGGCGGGCGGTTTCAGTCGTGGAATTTTAGTTACAGTAATTGCTATCGCTGCTGTTGCTCAGGTTCTTGTACAACTTGTGTACTTCCTACACATGAATACATCATCTGAACAACGCTGGAATATGATTGCATTCATCTACACAATCTTATGTATCGCTGTGCTTTTAATCGGTTCTGTGTGGATTATGAATTACCTTCACTACAATATGATGATCTAAACTGATTGTCATGTTGAAAAAATATCTATTCCTGACTAAACCAGGAATTCTCTTCGGTAATTTCATTACCACCTTGGGCGGCTTTTTCTTAGCCGCCCAAGGCTCTATAGACATCTTATTATTACTACTCACCTTACTTGGAACAACTTTAGTTGTCGCTTCTGGTTGTGTTGTAAATAATGTGATAGACCAAGACATCGACACAAAAATGCAGCGCACGCAAAACCGTGCATTAGTCAAAAAAACCATCTCTCCTACTGTTGCACTTATATATGCATTTGTTCTTGGACTTATCGGTTTTAGTATTTTGTGGTTCGGTGTAAATGCTTACGCTTTCTTGTTTGCAATGATTGGTTTTGTTGTCTATGTCGGTTTTTATAGTTTGTGGACAAAACGCACCTCAATCCATCAAACCGTCATTGGTAGTATTTCCGGAGCGAGCCCTCCTGTTATTGGTTATACAGCAGTAACTCATCATTTTGATGTAGCCGCTTTACTTTTGTTTTTAGCTTACGCGCTATGGCAAATGCCACATTCATGGGCAATTGCTATTTATCGTTTTGACGATTACAAAAATGCGGGAATCCCCATTCTGCCTGTTGCACGTTCTATTTATCGTACGAAAATAGAGTGTGTCATTTATATTGTGTTGTTTGCAGCCGTATTGAATGGTTTATATTGTTTTGGCTATACCAATATATTTTTTCTAGTAACTTTTAATGCATTAACAGCGTATTGGTTCTATTTATCAATTATTGGCTTTAAAGCTGAAAATGACCAACTTTGGGCTAAACGTTTTTTCCTTTACTCGGTCATATTAATTACCCTGTTAAGTTTGAGCTTTAGCTTTACCTATCAATCCCCTGCTCCAAATCTTCCTCTCTTTTAAATAAGGGAGGATTTCCTCCTCGATAGTAAAGAAGTTTTACTTTTCTCATCAAAAGATTTGTTTTTAGTCTAACTTTTACTTATAATTCAGCCTTCGCAAATTTTGCGGCATAACTTTCAAGTTATGACTCCTTGCTTCTAATTTTTTTATTTATTAGGGGCTGTTTAAACCGTAAGGAGCTGACAATGCGTCATTACGAAATCGTACTTTTAGTACACCCAGATCAAAGCGATCAAGTTGTAGGTATGGTTGAACGCTATATCTCTCAGATCAAAGAAGCTGAAGGTCAAATTCACCGTTTAGAAGATTGGGGCCGTCGTCAATTGGCTTACCCAATTAACAAAATTCACAAAGCGCACTACATTCTTATGAATGTTGAGTGTGGTCAAACTACACTTGATGAGTTAGAAGAATTGTTCCGTTATAATGACGCGATCATTCGTAACCTTATCATTCGTCGTGAACACGCAATCACTGAAGAGTCATTGCTTGCTAAAAGTGCTGAAGAAAAGCGTGCGCGTAAAGCTCAACGTGAAGAAGCACAGCAAGTTGCTCAAGACGCTGAATAAGGAGAACATCAATGGCACGTTTTTACCGTCGTCGCAAGTTCTGCCGCTTTACAGCTGAGAATGTTGTGTACATCGACTACAAAGATATCGATACTTTAAAACAGTACATCACTGAAAACGGCAAGATTGTTCCTAGCCGTATCACTGGTACTAAAGCTCGTTATCAACGTCAATTAGCTCTTGCTATCAAGCAAGCTCGCTACTTGTCTTTGATTCCGTACACTGACAACCATAAGTGAGGTGATCTGTGGACGTTATCTTATTACAACGCATTAAGAACCTTGGTAAATTAGGCGATAAAGTATCAGTTAAAGCTGGTTACGGCCGTAACTTCCTTATCCCTCAAGGTAAAGCAGTTGCAGCTACTGAAGCTAACACTGCTGCTTTCGAAGCTCGTCGCGCTGAACTTGAAAAGCAAGAAGCTGAAATTTTAGCTGCTGCTCAAGCACGTGCTGAACAATTGAATGAAGTTAACATCGTTATCACTGCTAAAGCTGGTGACGAAGGTAAACTCTTCGGTTCTATCGGTACTCGTGACATCGCTGACGCTTTAACGAATGCTGGTCTTACAGTTGACCGTGCAGAAGTTCGTTTACCGAATGGCGCGCTTCGTCACACTGGTGAATTCAACATCGCAATCCAATTGCACCATGATGTTGTTGCAGAAGTTCTCGTTACTATCGTATCTGAGTAATTTCTCATCAAAAAAAGAGCATGCTTCTGCATGCTCTTTTTTTTATGCGCCCTATTTTTAAAATAAGATATATTAATTCCTGATCAGTTCTTTAGTTTAATTGGTTTTTTAATTAGGTAGTTTATTTCATTTTGTTTTAAGATAGTTCTCGGCCTCACAGGCTATTTGCGTACATCTTTCTTTATCATCAGGTCTAATTATGTCTCAGGCGAATGCCACTTCTTTAACTCTTTCATCTCCAACAGAAAATAAGACGAGTGAATCAGGCCAACTTAAAGAGTTTCGCACTCCCCCACACAATTTAGCCATTGAACAGGCTGTTCTTGCGGCCTTAATGACAGTTGCCGAATCTTTTGAACAAGTCAGCGACTTATTAAAAGAAAATGATTTTTATGCAACACGTCACAAATATATCTATCGTGCCATTGAGAAACTAGCACAAGAAAACTCTCCTTATGATGCTGTATTAGTAAGTGACTGGCTCTTAAAACAAAATTTACTCGATGCAATTGGTGGCGAAGAGTATTTAATGCAGCTTATGGCTGATTCACCATCAAGTTTCTATAACTTAGAAACGTATGCCAGTAAAATTAAAGAATTCTCTACGCTTCGTAGCATGATTAAAGTTAGTACGGAAATTTTACAAAATGCTTATGACACAAAAGGTCGTGGTGTTAGTGAAATTCTAGACTTGGCCGAAACAAGTATTTTCTCTTTAGCAGAACAGCACAATAACAATAAAAAGGATGCAGGTCCTAAATCTATTAGCTCTGTTACCGCCGATGTAATTAGTAAACTTGATGAACTCTCAAAACTCGATGGCAATATTACAGGTTTAACCACAGGCTTCTTAGAACTTGATAATAAAACATCTGGTATGCAGCCTGGTGACTTAATTATTGTTGCTGCACGTCCATCGATGGGTAAAACTACTTTTGCCATGAATTTGGTTGAAAGTGTTTTGCAATATAACAAGTTACCCGCTCTGGTTTTCTCTATGGAGATGCCAGCAGACTCTATTGCGATGCGTCTTATTTCCGCAATGGGTAAAGTTCACCAAGGACATTTACGTTCGGGTAACTTAGATGCAGATGAATGGACCAAGGTGACTGGTACCATTTTACAACTTCAACAAATGCATTTGTATATTGATGACTCATCTGCCCTACCTCCAACGGAACTTCGTGCCCGTGCTCGACGCGTTGCTAAAATGCATGATGGCAAAATTGGTTGTATCATGGTCGATTACTTGCAGCTTATGAAAGTTCCTGGCATGGGTGATAACCGTGTAGGTGAGATTTCAGAAATTTCACGTAGTTTGAAAGCATTAGCAAAAGAAATGCAATGCCCAGTTATCGCACTTTCCCAGCTCAACCGAAGTCTGGAAAACCGTCCAAATAAACGCCCAGTAATGTCCGACTTACGTGAATCTGGTGCGATCGAGCAGGATGCCGACTTAATTATGTTTATTTACCGTGATGAGGTTTATAACAAAGAGTCGAAAGAAGCTGGTACCGCAGAAATTATTATTGGTAAGCAGCGTAACGGTCCAATTGGTTCAGTCCGTCTTGCCTTTGAAGGTCAATATACTCGATTTAGTAATCTCTCTCCTGAGTATTACAGCCAATATGATGATGAAGAATAAACTCTATCTCTAGCACAAAGGAGTAAATGAGGGTGCGCCAAGCAACAGTTTATATTGATCGCAATGCGCTTCAATATAATTTAAACCGTGTCAAACAACTCGCAGCAAATTCAAAAATTGTAAGTATGGTGAAAGCTAATGCTTATGGACATGGAATCAAAGACTGTTTAGCAGCCTTAAATGCCTCAGATGCCTTTGGTGTCGCCTGCCTACAAGAAGGTTTAGAAATTCGTGAACTCGGATTTCAACAACCTGTTACTTTAATTGAAGGGGTATTTTCTGAAGATGAAATGCCAATTGCAATTGAACAACAATTTGAATGTGTGATTCACCATCAACAACAATTTGAATGGTTAATTAAACATAAGCAAAAATACATCGCTCACGGTTTAAAAGTCTGGGTTAAGCTTAATAGCGGCATGAACCGTTTAGGCTTTAAAGTTACTGAAATTATTGAAGTTATTAAAATTTTAAAAGCTGAAGGATTTACCTGTGTGCTAGCGATGCATTTCGCAAATGCAGATGTAGAGCACCCGCTTAACGAACAACAAAAGCAACAATTTTTACAAGTTAAACAAGCTTGTGATCCTGTTTTAGCATCTTGCTGTAACTCTGCTGCTATTTATAAATGGCCCGAATTACATTTTGATTATGTTCGTCCAGGTATTATGCTTTACGGCGCTTCACCTTTTGCAGATAAAAAAGTCCATGATCTTGACTTAAAACCAGTCATGACTTTTTCAGCAGAAGTCATTGCACTAAACCATATTCAGACTAATGAGCATGTCGGTTATGGCTCCACCTTTTGTGCAAAGCAAGCAATGGATATCGCAATTGTTTCTATAGGCTATGGTGATGGTTACCCACGAGCTTATATTAAACAGAACTATGTCGCTATTGATAAACAGCTCTGTGCAGTTGTAGGCCGAGTGAGCATGGATATGCTTGCAATCGATGTGACAGGTATGCAAGTAAAATTAGATACGCCAGTCGAACTTTGGGGTGCACACCGTTTAGTGGATGATGTTGCGGATGCAAACGGAACGATAGGATATGAATTACTCTGTCGCCTAAGCAATCGCCCTACTCGTAAAAGTAGTTAAATAATAAAATATAAAAAAATCCAAGCATGCTTGGATTTTTTTATTTAAGTATTCAAAACTTTATCGCCAGTAGTCATCAGTCGGTTTTGGCATTTCCTGTAAGCCACGACGTAGAGTATCGGACCATTGCCGACTGATTTGTGAAAAATAAGGATCATCTTCTGTAATTCGTTTTCCCATCGGAATTACAAAGCTATCTTTCATATAAATCAACGCATCTAGTGGTAAACCAACAGAAACATTTGAACGTAAAGTTGAATCAAAAGAAATTAAACTACAACGTAATGCATCATCTAATGGCATTGCATAATATAAAGCCCGGTCCAGAATCGGTTTGCCATATTTACTTTCACCAATTTGAAAATAAGGTGTATCCGTCGTTGCGCAAATAAAATTGCCTTGTGGATAGACATTATAAAGTTGCATGTCACCACCTTTAATCTGTCCACCCACCAAAATACTACAGGCGTAATTCATTTGTTCTTGGGTGTCCGAACTAATATCCTCTAAAACTGCTTTTAAAGTTTTACCAATCAGTTCTGCTGCCTCAAACATCGTATTAACACTATATAAATTAGGCTCTTGCTGTAAAGTAAGCGCATTTTGCAAATGACCTATAACAGCTTGTGTTGTGGCTAAATTACCGGCTGTTTGCAAAGCAATAAAACGTTCTCTGGTAACGCCGAAAGTATGCAATTTTCGGAACACAGAAATATGGTCAACTCCTGCATTAGTCCTCGTGTCACTAATAAACACTAAACCTTGTTCCAATCTTAGCGCACAACAATAAGTCATTTCATTCTCTTTACATTCAACATGCCAACACTTGAACCACAGACATCATGTTCTCAACCCCACCTTGTTCTCTTACACCACGAATAGGTGCCACATCGAGATAGTCACGGCCAACTGCAAGGTAGATATGATGTTTGGGTGTAAACAACTGATTGCTTACATCAAAACAATACCACTGATTTTCTACAAATACTTCCGCCCAAGCGTGACTGGCAAGGTGCGGATAGTTTTGATCAAATAGATAACCAGAGACATAACGTGCTGGTAATTGTAGCGCACGACACATTGCAATTAAAACATGAGCATGATCTTGGCATACACCTTCTCCAGCATGAAAGGCTTCAGCTGCAGTTGTCTGAACTGAAGTACTTTCAGGCTGATAAAGTATTTTCTGTAAAATATATTCACTTAATAATGCAATATGCTGTCGATCTTTGACTACTACAATATTTCTAGCAAAATCCAACATTTCTGGATCACATCGTGTTGCACCTGTCATCTGCAAAAACAAATTTGTAGGTGTAGATAAATTTACACAACCCAGCTCTAAATCTTGAAGCTCAACAATCCCTTGAGCCATAAATGTAAGATGTTGGTATTGATAGCGCTGACTAGCCGTCATCCAGACATTGTTAAATATGTCCCTTTTGATCGTTTTATCACCCGGCACGCTAATTGCCCAATTCATAACATGTTGATGCGGTGATGTTTGAGGCATCATTTTAATATACTGAATACTGTTTTGAGCAGTTTCCGTATAGCTATAATGCGTTTGATGATTAACCATCAATTTCATAATTAGACCTCAAACATATTTTCCAACTGCTGCGTAAAAGTATAATAAGCGTCCCACGTAAGTTGCTGTTTCAGCACTTGCCAATTTTGATCTATAGTCTTCCACCCTAAATCAGCAAGCCGTTTCACCAAAATATCTAGCTCAGTAATAAGAGCTGATAAATCTTGTCCAAAACGTAACTCAATATCAAATTGCTCTATTTTTTGACCTAAATGCAGAAATAAACAAACATCTTCATTTTCCGCTTCTAATATTTGAGTACATTGTTCAACAGCTTTTCTCAAGATTTCAGGTTGAGCTTCAAGCGTGTTAATAACATGATTTAATTCTGCATAAGCTTTTGATGACAATATACCTCTTAGTCCCTGAATATTATCTTTAGCAATAATGAACTGGTTCAGTAATGAAAATGTTTGCTTCTTGTCTAACATATAGTGATTTAGTAATTCAGCATTTTCTATGACCAAACCAAATGCTGCTGCAAATTTTGTTGCTTTCTCATCTTGTGTAAAAGGTAAATGAGAAGCTGCGAATTTAACTCGCATTAAATATCGACCCAACCAATATATTTGATGCGCACTCGAATTGAGTAAAACCATAAAGTTCCTCTTTAACCCACAATCAGGAATGTAATGTTTCGACAACCCATGTATCTTTTATACCGCCACCTTGGGACGAATTTACGACTAGAGAGCCAGCCTGCATAGCCACACGTGTTAAACCACCCGGTACTATTTCTGTACGATAAGGTGAACTCAATACAAATGGGCGTAAGTCGATGTGACGTTCAGCCACCCCTCCTGTAGTTAAAGTCGGAGCAACAGATAAAGCTAAGGTAGGTTGTGCAATGTACATATGAGGCGTAGCGATTAATTTTTTCCTAAAGTCATCAATTTCACACGAACTAGCTTTAGGCCCAATTAACATGCCATAACCACCTGAACCCTGTGCTTCTTTAACAACCAATTGATCTAAATTAGACAGTACATAATCTAAATGTTCATCTTTACGACACTGATAAGTAGGTACATTTTTTAAAATTGGAGTTTCACCCAAATAGTATTGGATCATTTGGTCTACGTAAGGATAAATAGATTTATCATCAGCCACTCCAGTTCCAGGTGCATTTGCAATCACCACATTTTTTTGCAAATAAGCAGACATAAGACCTGCCACGCCTAATGCACTATCTGGTCTAAATGCTAAAGGATCTAGAAAATCGTCATCTAAACGGCGGTAAATTACATCTACTTTTTGACGACCGCGAATAGTTTTGACAAAAACTTGATCATTTTCTACAAATAAATCCCGATTTGTAACCAGCGGCACATCCATTTCACGTGCCAGAAAAGCATGCTCATAAAAAGCACTGTTAAAACGTCCCGGTGTTAGTACCACCACAAAAGGTTGATCCGCAGGTGAATTCTCCTGCAAGATTTCTTTTAAAAGTTTTGGATAATGCTCAATTCCCTGTAAATTATTGGCTGCACATAGCTCCGGCATCAATTGTTGGCTAATGTTTCGGCTTTCGATCATGTAAGACACACCAGAAGGTGTTCTTAAATTATCCTCCAATACAAAAAACTCTCCTTCTCCATCACGGATAATATCAATTCCGCTAATTTGTGAATAAATTTTACCTTTCAAAGCATGTTTGAGCATATGGGGTTGGAAAGCCTCATTCCCCATGATTTGATCTTCGGGAATCAGTTGTTCTTTTAAAATATGTTGTCCATGATAAATATCATCTAGGAAATAATTTAATGCTTTAACGCGCTGCGCACAGCCCGAAGCTATTTTCTCCCACTGTTTTTTTTCAATTATCCGTGGAATTAAATCAAAAGGAATCGTTCGCTCTGTACCTTCTTTATCACCGTATACGTTAAAAGTAATTCCATGATAAAGAAAATGCTGCTTCGCTTGAGCATTTAATTCTTTTAACTCATCTAAAGTACGAATACTCAACCATTGTTCAATTTTTTTAGAAGCCGCTCCATTTGATGTCACATCATCCAGCATCTCATTAAAAAACTCTGATTTTAGCTGTTCAAATAAATTGGTTTGTACGGAAATATGTTCTAAAAAAGAGGTTGGGTCAATGAGTGCCGTAGTTGTCTGCTCTTGTATAAAAAAATCATTTTCAATATGTAATTCATGCTCTTGTTCTGACATAACCACCTCGTCTTATCATTTATCTATATTTCATTTTTAAATAAGCAATTTCAGTGCCATTTATATATGTTTAATATTTTTTACGGTGTTTTGTTATAACTTTCTTCTTCCAAATCTTAACATCGATTGTAAAAGGTTCAGTAAACCGAATCTGACAAACTTGCTAAATGTGTAAAGATTTTTTATTGTGTTGACACCAAAGCAATTGGATATAGATGTATTACGCTTATGTCTGTAATAGAAAAAGAAACTTCGAATAGTTTATATCGCCAATGGCAGATCTTGTCGCGCCTTCCAACCGGTAAATGGATCGGAACACGGGAATTACAAGAAATGCTTGAACGTGAAGGTATTGATATCAGTTTAAGGACTATTCAGCGTGATTTAAATCAAATTGCTCAGCGCTTTCCGATTGAAAGCAATAAGGCCGTACCTCAGGGCTGGCGGTGGCAATCCGATGCGCCTATTCAGAGCTTACCTCACATGACGAGCTCTCAGGCAGTAACCTTTATGATGGTTGAGGAGCATCTTAAACACTTGCTTCCACCTAGTCTACTTGATGAGATGGGGCCTTGGTTTGACTTAGCTAAACGCAGTCTCTCTACACAAAATAATGTGAGACAGTGGATTAACCGCGTACGTATCGTACCAGCAAGCCAACCACTTATTCCACCTGTAGTCGACCGTGCTGCTCAACAAGCAATTTATGAAGGATTGCTACAAGACAAACAAATTGAATGTGTTTATCAGGCTCGAGTAAATCAAGGTGAAGACAAAACTTATGTTTTAAATCCTCTAGCTTTGGTACAAAAAGGTGCAGTAATTTATTTGATTTGCACACGGCATGACAAAACTGAAGTTCAAACGTTTGCCTTGCACCGTTTTAAATCAGCAAAAGTCTTAGATAGCCGAGCACTGCATCCTGTCAATTTTGATATTGATCATTATATTGATTCAGGTGCTTTAGGTTTCAGAGTGGACTATAAACAGCCAACTGAGTCAATCCAACTCACATTAACTATGACAGAGCAAACTGCTCGAACTTTCTATGAAAGTCAGTTAAGTAAGGACCAAACTATCATTCCACTTGAAGAAAATATTGTAGAAGTTACCGCAACAGTACCTTTTACATCTCAACTTGTGTGGTGGCTACGTAGTTTTGGCAAAAAATTACTGCATATCAAACCAATTCAAGTACACAACGCTGTACGAGAAATTGAATCTGAGAATAAATAGATATAAAAAAGAGAACCATAAGGTTCTCTTTAGATTTTGAATTATAATTTTCTTAATTTTATATTGTCTCTTATATTTATAGTTGTTTCAGATCAATCTGTTCTCCCCCTACAAAATTGATCTGCTCTTTCTTTTGCGCTATTTTGAACATGAACATTGGCATGCCATTTCATATCCATTGTAGCGAATTGATTTCATTGTCATGGTTAAAGCCCTCTTGTTTGAACGTGAATTTAATATAACTGGCTACCTGAAATATGTGAAATAAGAAAAAAAGGAAGCGAAATCTATTTTCTTCCTTAGGAAGTTTCCATATATTTTTTGAACAGAAAACAAAAAAGCCCAGTCTTAACTGGGCTTTTTTACATTTAAATGATTAAGCTGTTTTCTTAATCATATTGTTTTTACGAATTGTGATCATTACAAGCTGAACAGCTGCTGGTGTAACACCAGGAATACGGCTTGCTTGAGCTAATGTTTCCGGAAGTACTGTTTTTAATTTCTGGGTAATTTCGCGAGATAAACCAGACACTACGTCATAATCAAAATCGGTAGGAATTTTAGTTTCTTCAAGACGCTTTAACTGTGCCACATCTTCATGCTGACGGTTAATATAACCTTCGTATTTCACAGCAATCTCGATTTGCTCACCAACATGCTCAGAAACTTCAGAACCTGTAAGTTCTGCAATTTGACCAAAGCTAATATTAGGGCGTTTAAGCAAATCAATTGCGCTACATTCTTTACTTAAGTCAGCACCCGTCATCTCAACGAATTTCTTACCCATAGGGTTATTTGGTGCTGCCCACAAATGTTGTAAACGAGAGGTTTCACGCTCAACCGCTTCCATTTTTTCACAATAAGCAGCCCAACGCACATCATCAACCAAACCAAGTTCACGACCAACAGTCGTTAAACGCTGATCTGCATTGTCTTCACGTAGCATCAAACGGTATTCCGCACGTGAGGTAAACATACGGTACGGTTCTTTGGTTCCTAAAGTGATAAGGTCATCAACCAACACACCCATGTAAGCTTGGTCACGCTTAGGTGTCCACTCTTCTTGCTCCCACGCACGGCGAGCAGCATTTAAACCTGCAAGTAAACCTTGAGCACCAGCTTCTTCATAACCTGTCGTACCATTAATTTGGCCAGCAAAATATAGACCATTAATCGCTTTAGTTTCGAGGGTGAATTTCAAAGCTTGCGGATTGAAATAATCGTATTCAATCGCATAGCCTGGACGCAAAATATGCGCATTTTCCATACCACGAATAGAGCGAACAAGCTCAAACTGCACATCAAATGGAAGCGAAGTCGAAATACCATTTGGATAAAGCTCGTGTGTATCTAAACCTTCTGGTTCCAAAAATACTTGATGTGAGTCTTTATCAGCGAAACGGTGAATTTTATCTTCGATTGATGGGCAGTAACGTGGACCAACACCTTCAATAACACCGGTATACATTGGTGAACGATCTAAACCACCACGAATAATGTCGTGAGTTTTTTCATTCGTATGCGTGATATAACAATTTACTTGTTCTGGATGCATAGAAGCATCACCCATGAATGACATGACCGGAGACGGGAAATCACCTGGCTGTGGAATCATGACTGAAAAATCAACCGAACGCGCATCAATACGTGGTGGAGTACCAGTTTTTAAACGACCAACAGGTAGTTTTAATTCACGTAAACGTTGAGCAAGTGCAATAGAAGGTGGATCACCAGCACGACCACCGCTTGATTTTTCTAAACCAACGTGGATTACACCGCCTAAGAATGTACCTGTAGTCAACACAACAGTTTTAGCATCAAAGCGGATACCCATTTGGGTAACTACACCTTTAACTGTATCACCTTCAACAATCAGGTCATCAGCTGCTTGCTGGAAAATATCAAGATTTGCTTGATTTTCTAAAGTATCGCGGATGGCAGCTTTATAGCGCACACGGTCAGCTTGAGCACGTGTTGCACGCACTGCTGCACCTTTACGCGAGTTTAAAATACGGAACTGAATACCGCCTTTATCGGCAGCTAAAGCCATGGCGCCACCAAGTGCATCAATTTCGCGTACTAAATGCGACTTACCAATACCACCGATTGCTGGGTTACAACTCATTTGGCCCAAAGTCTCAATGTTATGGGTCAAAAGCAAAGTCTGTCGTCCCATACGCGCAGCAGCAAGGGCCGCTTCCGTACCTGCGTGACCGCCGCCGATAACAATAACATCATAAACTTTAGGGTAGTGCATGAGTACAAAACACCAGAAAAAAAAGACGGAACATTATAGCAAAATTATCTGCTTATTGATGTACATAATTACAAAATTGTCTTCACATGGTTTACGGTACTCCACATGTTTTGACATTTTGTTGCATGAATTCAATACAAAGTGAATGTTTTTAAGAATTTTTCATCTTAGAATAAAAAATGTACAGCACTTCTACGACTTTAAAATTAACGCAACGAGAAGGAACACAAAATGAAAACGACTATGTTAAAAATCTTAACCGCATCTCTCCTTTGTTTTTCAGGCGTAACGTTTACCCACGCTGCGACGAATCATACTGCTAAATCGACTCATACGGCTAAATCAAGTAAAACAGCTAGTCATACTGCAGATTCGAGCAAATCAGTTGCGCAAAAAGAACTTAGAGCTTGTGTAAAAAAACAGCAAGGTGAATGGGTATCTTATAGCCATAATGGTGTAACCTTTAATGGTACTTGTGAACCAAACGAAAACGGTAAACTACAATTTAAAGCCCCTGCTCCTTAAGCAGTTTTGAAATAAGGTAGAGAAGAAGTCATTTATTTTCCGCCACATCTCATCAGTATTTTCAAAGACGGCTCATTAAAGATGAGCCGCTTTCTTTTTTAAAATGGTCTAGTCCGCTACAATACGCCTTTAAATAAAATTTTTAGGTCCTTTTCGTGAAGTGGTTACAAATACACATTACCGTTGATCAAGAACAAGTTGAGTTCACAGAAACACTTTTAATGTCTCTAGGTGCGGTAAGCGTAACTCTGGATGATGCTGAAGATCAGGCTTTACTTGAACCATTACCAGGTGAAACGCCTTTATGGAACAAAGTAATCGTGACAGGCATCTATCAACAAGACGAACAAGACCCAATTGATGTCGACACTTTAGAAGCTTTCTTAAAAGCTCAACTTCCAGATGCTCCTATACGTCACGAAGAACTTGAAGACCAAGTATGGGAACGTGCATGGATGGATTATTACGAACCAATCCAAATTGGGGAAAAGTTCTGGATCGTACCTGAATGGCTAGAGCCACCAGAAGCAGATGCAACTAATATTAAGTTAGATCCAGGTCTTGCGTTTGGTACAGGTAACCATGCAAGTACCTTCTTATGCTTACAATGGCTAGGTAAAACTGACGTCAAAGATAAGATCGTGATTGATTATGGTTGTGGTTCAGGCATTTTAGGTGTAGCCGCTTTATTATTAGGCGCAAAAAAAGTATATGCCACAGATATTGACCCTCAAGCTGTTTTAGCAACAAAACAAAATGCTGAACTTAATGGGGTATTAGATGGACTATATGTAGGCCTTCCTGAAGAATTCGATGAAGAGTTCAAACCTCAGCAAGCAGATGTTCTAGTTGCAAATATTTTGGCTGGTCCATTAATGGCACTTGCGCCAGAGTTTGCAAATTTAATTAAATCTGAGGGTGAGTTCGCACTCGCAGGTGTAATTGAAGAGCAAGTTGCTGATGTTTCAGGTGTTTATTCTGAATTTTTTGATATATTAGATGTCGAAAAGCGCGAAGAGAACTGGTGTCGCATTTCAGGAAAACGTAAAACAATAAATTGAGACTTTTAACTCATGAATGAAAAACAAACCCGCTGCCCTAAGTGTTTAACAGTTTATAAAGTATCTCTTACTCAATTGACTGTTGCTCAGGGTATGGTTTGTTGCCCTAAATGTGATTCAAGCTTTAATGCACTCACCCATCTGATTAATATTGAAAATCCTGTCATAGTCAACTCATCTACATTAGCCAACGGCTCAATGCAAACGAGATATATGACACATTCGCACGTATTAGATATCTTCGATCAAAAAGTTGAAAATTCGAATATTGATCTTTTAACCTATCTCAACAACTTAAATTATTTTCATAACGAACCTATTAACGCCCTACCAAATCTTAATTTAGCTGAACAAACTTCCTCACAAGAACAAGACAATAATAAAAAGCATAGTTGGCTGTACTACACGCTCTGGAGTTCTGCTAACCTTATTTTAATTTTAGTTTTTACTTTTCAAATTCTCTGGTTTAATCCTAAGCTCATGCATGCAAGCCCGACCGTTAGCCATGCGTTTAATTATGTTTGCGGAATAATGCACTGCAATAAGTCAGCCGAACAATATCAACTCATTTATATAGAAAAGTTAAAACTCCGCAAAGTTGACACAAGTCATACGCAATTCTCAGGCATATTGCTTAATCAAAATGATAAAAGTATTGAACTTCCCAACCTAAAGTTGAGTTTTTCAACAGAGCCAAATAAAACAGAAGAAATTATATTGACTCCTCAACAATATCTTGTTGAAAACTTAAGAGGTATTCAGCGCATCCCCTCTGATACTCCTTTCCGATTCCAATTTGAGCTAAACAAAAGCAAAAAAAGCCTATTAAATTATCGATTAGAAATTGTCCACCCCTAAAATGTAAAAAAAGTGAAAAAAAAATAAAAAAAAATGCAGTTAATTTGCTCACTTTTTCCTAGACAATGGTATGATACGCGCCACGAAAGCTTTGACTCATATACTCCTCGCTCTCAATCCAAAAAAAATACTGTTAAGCATGTGTGCTTTTCTACTTTAAGCACATAGCCTAACTTTTTTTGTTTTTGAGGGAGCTGTAACAAATATTTAACTATTGTTACGCTTATTTTTTATTCAATACGAAGAAATATGGCAAGCTAATTGTTCTTATGTTTTAGAGTCACTGTTTTAGGATCTAAAACAGGACTCCGTATTTTTAGACCACATTTATATACTACTTTATCCAAGTTAGTATTTGATTTTCGGATTAACTCGCATGAATAGCAAATCTCCTATTTTTACTGCACAATCTGATGTTGCTCTTCGCATCCACGTGGATCGCGCAGTTCGTCATTATTTTGCACAATTGCAAGGTGAGCAACCATCTCAGGTATATGACATGGTGCTAGCAGAAATGGAGAAACCTCTTTTATCTGTAGTTCTTGAATATACACGTGGTAATCAAACCCGTGCTGCAGAGATTCTTGGACTCAACCGTGGCACTTTACGTAAAAAGTTAAAAGCTCACGGTTTAATGAGTGAATAAATGATAAAATGCTCACGACTTCGTGGGCATTTTTTTATGCTTATTGGTTTTAATCCGTAGACTTGAAATTGTTGAATTAAACATCATGACTATTAAACGTGCTTTGATTTCTGTATCTGATAAGACAGGAATTGTCGAATTTGCTCAAAACCTTGCAGCTTTAGGGGTAGAATTATTATCTACAGGCGGCACATACAAGTTGCTTAAAGATAATAACATCGCAGTTGTTGAAGTATCTGAACATACTGGCTTCCCTGAAATGATGGATGGTCGTGTTAAGACATTACATCCAAAAATTCATGGCGGTATTCTTGCTCGTCGCGGCTTAGACGAAGCAGTAATGGAAGAACACAACATTGATCCGATTGATCTAGTTGTTGTAAACCTTTATCCATTCGCTGCGACAGTTGCAAAACCTGACTGTACCCTTCCTGATGCAATCGAAAATATCGACATCGGTGGTCCTACAATGGTTCGCGCAGCTGCTAAAAACCATGCTTCTGTAGGTATTGTAGTAAATGCTTCAGATTACGACACCGTAATCAATGAATTAAAAACTGCTGGTTCACTTTCTTATGAAACACGTTTTGATTTAGCTGTTAAAGCATTTGAACATACTGCTCAATATGATGGCATGATCGCTTCTTACTTAGGCGCTCGCGTTGGTAAGACCGAAGGTGAAGCTGATTTATTCCCTCGTACGTTCAATACTCAATTGAACAAAGCACAAGATCTACGTTACGGTGAAAACCCACACCAATCTGCTGCATTTTACGTTGAAGCAAATGCAAAAGAAGCATCAGTTTCTACAGCAAAACAGTTACAAGGCAAAGAATTGTCTTATAACAACATTGCTGACACAGATGCTGCACTTGAATGTGTTAAATCATTTGCAAAACCTGCTTGTGTAATTGTAAAACATGCTAACCCTTGTGGTGTTGCTGTTTCTTTAGACGGCATTAAAGCTGCTTACGATTTAGCTTATGCAACAGATCCAGAATCTGCTTTCGGTGGCATTATTGCATTTAACCGTGAGTTAGATGTTGCAACTGCTCAAGCAATCGTTGACCGTCAATTCGTTGAAGTGATTATTGCTCCAAGTATTGCTGATGGGGTGCTTGAAGTTACTGGCGCTAAGAAAAACGTACGTGTTTTAGTATGTGGCGAATTACCTGCGATTGATGCACGTGCACCACAACTTGACTACAAACGCGTTAATGGCGGTTTATTAGTTCAAGATCAAGACTTAGGTATGATTACTAAAGATGATCTTAAAGTAGTAACTAAATGCGCACCAACTGAACAAGAAATTGATGACCTCATCTTTGCTTGGAAAGTTGCGAAATATGTAAAATCAAATGCAATTGTTTATGCGAAAAATCGCCAGACTATTGGTGTTGGTGCAGGTCAAATGAGCCGTGTTAACTCAGCTCGTATTGCTGCCATCAAAGCTGAACATGCAGGTTTGGTTGTTGAAGGTGCTGTAATGGCATCTGATGCATTCTTCCCGTTCCGTGACGGGATTGATAATGCAGCTAAAGCTGGCATTAAATGCATTATTCAACCAGGTGGTTCTATGCGTGATGAAGAAGTAATCGCAGCAGCTGACGAAGCTGGTATTGCAATGGTCTTCACTGGTATGCGCCATTTCCGCCACTAATTTAAATTTAGTCCTCCCTAACCCTCCTTTTATTCAGGAGGGTTTTCCACAATAATGGAGCTAACTCTCCAACTTGAGGGATAGAGGGAGATGAAAAGGATTAAAGTTAAGGAACAAATTAAAAATGAATATTTTAGTTTTAGGTAGTGGTGGTCGTGAACATGCTTTAGCATGGAAAATTGCGCAAGATACCAATGTTACTCAAGTTTTTGTTGCACCAGGTAATGCTGGAACTGCAACAGAAGACAAATGTGTTAATGTTCAACTTGATATTTTAGACAACTCAGCAATCATTGCTTTTGCTAAAGAAAATAATGTTGATCTTATTATTGTTGGCCCAGAAGCACCATTAGTTAATGGCGTGGTAGATGCTGCACGTGAAGCAGGTTTAAAAATTTGGGGACCTACTCAATATGCAGCGCAGCTTGAAGGTTCAAAAGCATTTGCTAAGCACTTTTTAAAGCGTCACAACATTCCAACTGCTTTCTATGACGTTTTCACTGAAGTAGATGCAGCTAAAGCATATGTTGAAAAAAATGGTGCACCAATTGTAATTAAAGCTGATGGTCTTGCTGCTGGTAAAGGCGTAATCGTTGCAATGACCAACGAAGAAGCTTTTGCAGCAATTGATGACATGCTTGCTGGCAACAAATTTGGTGATGCTGGTTCACGCGTTGTGATTGAACAGTTCCTTGCGGGTGAAGAAGCTTCTTTCATTTGTATGATTGATGGTAAAAATATTTTACCAATGGCAACTTCACAAGATCACAAGCGTATTTTTGAAGGCGATCAAGGTCCTAATACCGGCGGTATGGGTGCCTACTCTCCTGCTCCAGTGGTAACTTCTGACATTTTCGAACGCGTTATGACTGAAATCATGCGTCCGACTGTTGATGGTATGGCTGCTGATGGACATGTTTACACTGGTTTCTTATATGCTGGTCTAATGATTGATGAACAAGGCCAACCACGTGTGATCGAGTTTAACTGTCGTTTTGGCGACCCTGAAACTCAACCGATCATGATGCGTTTAAAATCATCTCTTGTGGAATTGGTAGAAGCTGGTATTGCTGGTAATTTACCAAAAGAAGCTGAATGGGATGAACGCAAGTCAATCGGTATTGTACTCGCAGCTGAAGGCTATCCTGATAGCGTACGCAAAGGTGATGTAATTTCTGGTATCGGACAATCACCTGAAGATACTAAAATTTTCCATGCAGGCACTGCAACTCGTGAAGATGGTCACATTGTGACTTCTGGTGGTCGAGTTCTTTGCGTAACAGCATTGGGCGACAGCGTTCTTGAAGCACAAATTAATGCGCTAGAAGTATGTGGTCAAGTTACCTTTACTGGTATGCAATATCGTAATGACATTGGCTACCGCGCAATTGCACGTGAAAAAGCTTAAAAAACCTACAAGTTTAAAATGCTAATAAAAAAGCCTCTATATAGAGGCTTTTTTATTACGTATCACGATATAAGAAAATCGTATAAATCTTTAAAATTTTGCTAAAGATATCAACAAATAAAAAGAAGCCCCCTATATCAAGCATACTTTTATTGATATCATTAGCATACGTTGTAACTGTCATCAGACACTGCTGTTTTAATAATTTCCATAAAGACTTGCTCTACACATTATGACTGTAGAGAGTTTTTTAATATTCTAAATTTATGAATGCTCGTTTGGCTACTGTTGGGGATGAACTGTTTGGGGAAACAGTTTTTGTTTATTAAACAATTACCCTCTGTTATAGCCAAAATATGCAAGCAAATTATGGAACCCCAGAAAAAGATCACAGAGTTTAGACTAGTTGTAATTTCAACTCCTCTCTTTTCATATTGATATAGATCAATCTTTATTGTTCTATATCTTAGGACTTTTTTAAATGAAAAAGCTGATCAGCCTTTTTTTAAGCATGTCAGTAGTATTATTGACAGCATGTAGCAAACAAGAAAATGCTCAACAAGCCGAACAAAACAATGATAGTTCCAAAGTACAAAAGGTAGTAATTGCCTCTACAGGTTCAGATGCTGATATTTGGCGTTATATCGCAACTTTACCTGAAACCCAAGCTGCTGGCTTAAAGTTAGAAGTGAAAAACTTCACAGACTCCGTTTCAATGAATACAGCAATTGCAAATAAAGAAGTAGATTTGAACGCATTCCAAGCTTATTCTTATCTTACTGCATTTAATAATTCAAACCCGGATAAGATTGCAGCGGTTTCTACCACTTATATTGAGCCAATGGGGATTTATTCAAGTAAATACAAAAAAATTGAAGAACTTCCTGAAGGTGCAATTATTTCAATCCCGGATGATGCTGCCAGCGAATCTCGTGCGCTACTCTTGTTACAAACTGCTGGCTTAATCAAGCTTAAAGCTGACTTTAATCCTATTCAAGGCAGTCCAATTGATGTTATCGAAAATCCCAAAAAGATCAACATCAAACCAATCAAAATGGAAACTGCATTACGTCTTAAAAATGAATTTGATGCAGTTGTATTAAATAATACCATAGCACTCGAGGGAGGTTTAAACGTACTCAAAGATTCTATGTTCTATGAACCTATTGATCAAATCTCAAAAATTAGTGTCAACGTTCTAGCAACTGCTGAATCACGTAAAAATGATCCTGTCTTGCAAAAAGTTGGTAAGCTTTACCACAATGCAGCTGTTAAAAAATACATTGAAGAACACTTTGGTGGAACAAAAGTTGACGTAGACAAACCAATCAGCTATCTCTCAGAAGCTAAATAGTAATATAATAGCCCAAACGTGAAACAGGCAAATTCTCTTTGCCTGTTTTTTCTTTCCAGCATAGTTTCTGAAGATATGATTCAATTTAAAAACATTTCAAAGCACTATCAGCTCAAAAGTCAAACCATACGCGCACTCGACGAAATCAATTTAGAGATTCCAGAGGGTAGTATTTTTGGCATCATTGGCTATAGTGGTGCAGGTAAAAGTACCTTAATCCGCCTGATCAACCTACTTGAGCGACCAACAGAAGGTCAAATCATTATTAATCAGAAAGATTTCACCGCTTTGGATGCGCGCTCATTACGTCAGGAACGTGCAAGTATTGGAATGATTTTCCAGCACTTCAATTTGCTACAAACCAAGACAGTTGCTGAAAATATTGAAATGCCAATGCGCCTACTGAATTACAATAAGGTAGAACGTGAAAAACGCCTGAATGAGTTATTGGAGTTCATTGATCTTAAGCATAAAAAAGATGCTTACCCAGATGAACTTTCTGGCGGACAAAAGCAACGTGTCGGTATTGCCCGTGCTTTGGCAAATCATCCAAAAATTCTTTTGTGTGATGAAGCAACTTCTGCTCTAGATCCGCAAACTACCAAATCAGTTTTAGAACTGCTGAAGAAAATTAATCAAGAGCAAAAAATCACGATTGTTATGGTGACCCATGAAATGGATGTTATCGAAACTATTTGTGATCATGTGGCTGTGATGGAAGCAGGTAAAGTCATTGAACAAGGTTCAACGATTGATATCTTTAGTAAACCTCAACATCCAACGACTAAAAACTTCATTCAAACTGTTTTACATCAACAGTTGCCTGTGAACATTTTAAATCAGCTTGAAAACCAGCATCATCATAGTATTTACTGTTTACAGTTTTTAGGGCGTTCTGCTCAAGAACCTGTAATTCAGTCACTGATTAAACAATTCGATATTAGCTTAAATATTTTATTTGCCAACATGACTGAAATTAATGGCACAGTCATTGGTCAAATGTTTGTGCAGCTTTTAGGTGATCCTCAGCTAATTAAGCAGGCTATTGAGTTTTTGGAACAAAATGAAGTAGGTGTAGTTCAATCAGGAGATCAAGTATGAGAGATTTAATCGTACAATGGTTAACTGAACTTACTCAACCTTTCTGGCACAGCTCCCTTTCTATTGATCAATTCGTTACAGCTTTGCAAGAAACCTTTAATATGGTTTTCTTCGCACTTTTGTTTGGTGGTATTTGGGGATTTATTCAGGGAATTATTTTATTAGTTACCCGTCCAGATGGCATTTTACCGAATAAAGTGATTTATCATTTACTTAATCCAATTGTAAATGCTTTACGCTCCCTCCCTTTTATTATTTTACTTATTGCAGTGATTCCTCTTACTAAGCTGTTAGTAGGTACTTCAATTGGTACATGGGCAGCTATTGTTCCATTGACTATTTATGTTGGTCCTTATATGGGACGTCTGATTGAAACTTCATTGCTTGAAGTCAATGAAGGAATTATTGAATCTGCTCAAGCAATGGGTGCTACACCTTGGCAAATTATCTATCGCTTTATTTTGCCTGAAGCACGCAGTTCGCTCATTTTAAACCTTACAACAGCGACAATCAGTCTTATCGGTGCAACCGCTATGGCTGGTGCAGTTGGTGCAGGTGGTATTGGTGATTTAGCGATTTCTTATGGTTATCAACGTTTTGATACCAGCGTTGTGATTTTAACAGTCATTATCCTATTACTATTAGTACAGATTGTACAAACGCTAGGAAACTGGCTCGCTAAACTCCGTTAAGTCATCCATACAAAAAAGCTCTCTTCTAGAGGGCTTTTTTTGTTTTATACAACTCTTTTCTTAAAGATAGTTGAGTACATGGCTCAATACCATTTTCTGGTATGATCAGACTTAGTCATTATTATTCATTTACTCTTTGGATTTAGTTTCAGGATAAAACAATGCGTTATAGAATTCATTTTATTGATGTGCAGAATGCCCTCCAAAACTATATCTGGATTTTAGAAGATACTGAAACCCAAGAAGCTGTAGCAGTTGACCCAACAGAAGCAGAACTAGTCACCCAATTTTGTCAGAAGTATCAGTTAAATTTAAAACAAATTTGGCTTACTCATTGGCATAAAGACCATATAGGTGGTGTTGCTGATTTAACGGCTGCCCAAAATATTACTGTCTATGGTCCCCGTGATGAGCTCACAAAAATTCCGGGAATTACCCACCCCTTACAACATGACGATCATCTAAAATTTAATGATTTAAAAGTAGAGATTATTGCAACCCCAGGTCATACCTTAGGGCACATTGTATATTTTATTGAAGAATTAGAAGCTGTATTTTGTGGTGATACTTTATTTGCAATGGGATGTGGTCGCTTATTTGAAGGTACGGCTGAACAAATGTATCACTCACTGAGCCGTCTAGCAGCATTACCAACCAACACAAAAGTTTATTGCACACATGAATACACGCTTTCAAATGCCGAATTTGCTTTAACAGTAGAACCGCATAATCTTGCCTTAGCAGAACGAGCTCAAGAAGTCCGTGAACTACGAAAACAAGGTTTAATCACGCTACCAAGTACGATTGAACTTGAATTGGCGACCAACCCCTTTCTTCGCGCAGAAAGTGTTGAAGACTTCGCACATATACGTACTCTTAAAGATAATTTCTAAAATTGAGCTTTAAAAAAAGATACGGTTTCATTTTAAGAGCTGTATCTTTTTGCTTATTAGCTGTTGTCTGTAATTATTTTTTACATTTACTCTGTTTTTTATTTACTCACTATTCTAAAAATAACGTTGAGTTTATATTTTCAAAAAACACTCAAGAAGACTGCTCTTTAAATAAAAATTTATTATTTTTCATACACATAATGAATTTATTATTTTATAAAAATAAAATCTTTTCTTACTTTTTTACAAGTTGAAAAATAAAAAAAAAGTTTTACCCCTTTAAAAAATCCAATTAAAACCCTATTAATAAATAAGATGTAATGCCACGGATAGAAGGAGTTCTCACGTGAAAAAGGTTGTTAAAGCTAAAAATTTGATTGCGTTTCGTATTTGGTTAGAAAAGTTAGGGTATTCAGTTAAAAATCTCGCTGACGGGAAAGGTTTTACTTTTAGTTTTAAAAAAGAATATGGTTTGGTCACTTGTGAGTTAGCAGGTAATTCATTAGCTATGCAATTAGGTGAAGAGTTTGAGGATCACTTAAAAGCATAATTTTTTACGACTTGATTTTAATTACAGTACTGTCTTTCTTGAAAGACAAGTAATCTTGCAGAACTTTAGAATGGCTTAATTAAAATATATTTTTTAGTTATTAAATAAAAAATCTGTAGCAGGGCTACTCTCCCAAATTGCCCTTAGCTACAGATTTTTTTATTTTGTAAGGTTAATCTGCTTTATGGTTCTTTAATGCTTTATCAAGAAGATCTTTATCTAAAGCCTTATCCCAACGTGCCACCACAATTGTTGCACAAGCATTACCAACTAAGTTTGTTAATGCACGGCATTCAGACATAAAACGGTCGATACCAAGAATTAAAGCCATACCTGCGACAGGAACAGCCGGCACAACGGATAGAGTTGCAGCCAGAGTAATAAAGCCTGCACCAGTCACCCCTGCTGCACCTTTAGAACTTACCATTGCAACAAGAAGTAATGCAATTTGTTCACTAATTGATAAATCTACATTACACGCTTGTGCAATAAACAGAGCTGCCATAGTCATGTAGATATTTGTACCATCAAGGTTAAATGAATAACCTGTTGGAATGACTAGACCTACCACCGATTTTTCACAACCTGCTTTTTGCATTTTGTCCATTAAAGATGGTAAAGCTGCTTCTGAAGAACTTGTTCCTAAAACCAACCAAAGCTCATCTTTGATATAACGAATTAAATGAATAATTGAAAAACCGTTGTAACGAGCTACTGCACCTAAGATCACTACGACAAATAACACCGCAGTAATATAGAACGTCATAATTAATAGTAATAAATTACCAATTGATTCGATTCCATAAGCTCCGATCGTGAAAGCCATTGCACCAAAAGCACCAATTGGAGCAAGCTTCATTAACATACCAACCAAGTAGAAAACTGGAGCTGTTAAGTTATTTAAGAAATCGGTAATTGGGCGCGCTCGGTCGCCTAAAGCAGCCAAAGAAATACCAAATAGAACCGCTACAAATAGAACCTGCAAAATCTCGCCACCAGCCAGAGGACTGACTAAGGTTTGCGGGATAATATTCATGAAGAAATCGGTAATATTTGTTGCATGTGCCTTCTCAACATAAGTATTTACTTTGTCGTTGACTAAGGTAGCAGGATCGATGTTAAGGCCTTTACCCGGTTGGATAATATTTGCCACAATCATACCAACCACAAGAGCCAAGCTTGAGAAGGTCAGAAAATAAAGCATCGCTTTACCAGTTACACGGCCCACACGGCTCATGTTTGTCATACTGGCAATGCCTGTAACAACTGTTAAAAAGATGACGGGAGCAATAATCATTTTAACGATCTTGATGAATGCATCACCAAGCGGTTTTAAACTTTCGCCAAGTTCTGGGTAAAAATGACCAATTAAAATGCCCAAAATAATTGCAAAAATGACCTGTACATACAAAATTTGGTGAAATTTCTGTTTTTTCTGTACCGTTTCTTGGTCAAGGGTATTGAAATCCATTATCTAAATACCTTTTCGATGGGGATAAAAAAATAAAATATAAAGCTAGCACCACAAGCCGCTTTAACAAGGAAAAGCCATTGTAAAGAATAAAAAACACCCTGTGTTATAAATTTAAAAAATGTCAAATTCAAAAATCATGCATTAATTTGTATAGAATACTTTTTATTTTAAGATTTAAAAAATTATAAAATTCATTAAAAATAAGATTAAATTATTGTTTATATTAAAATTTAACTCTATTAAAGGTAATAAAATTGGCTTTAAGAACTTGTTTAACTGATTCAGGACCACCATTTATTAAATAAATGATTTTATTAAAAACATGTAAATTATAAATTATGAAAATTTAATTTAAAAATAATAAGAAAAATTGATATATAATTTTTTAACAAGAGAAAATGTCTATTTCTTGTTAAAAAATTACACTAATAAGATGTGATAAATTAATTAAAATTAGGGTTGGCCTTAAATAACCGCTCTAATAAAATATGGACGTAGTCTAAGCTTAATGTACGATCAGTGAATAAGATGCGGAATAACATTGGTGCAATCACAGCTTCGATAATTTCTTGATTTTCTATAGTTAATTCACTACGCGCCTTAGCTCTAGCTTGAATAATATCAAGTTGTTGAACAATTAAAGTTTCGCACTTTCGAGCGTTTGAAGATTCAGTTGCATATAGCAAATCTCGTAGCAGTGTTTGCCCTACTTCAGAAGAGTACTCTTCGAAATATTGTTCGACCCATGTCGTGATATCAAGCTGAAATGAGCCTAAATCTTTTGGCTCCATATCGGGTTTCAGTTCATTAAGGGCTACATCTGAAAATAACTGATTGATATCTCCCCAACGACGATAAATTGTAGAAGGTGTTACACCTGCTTTATCAGCAATCATGGGTATAGTAATTTGGCTTTGCTCCAAGTTTTTTTGAAGCTCTTTTACTGCTTGATGTACCGCAGTTTGAATTCTTTCACTACGACCACCCGGGCGTAACCCAGTAACAACTTTTGCCATTAATTAGCTCTACTTCAATAAAAACGATTAAAATAATATTTGTATATACAAAATACACTAAAGCTAATGATTTGCTTTAGTGTAAAAATCATGTATAAAAGCTAAATATTCGCTTTTATGTTATTCATCTTATATGAACAATTCAAGTTCAAAACGGTCTGGATCAGTTTTTCAGTTAGATTCAACAGTAGCGTTGACCTTAAACACAATCACGCTTATGACCTTTATGGCGGCGTCTAGTGCCCCTACGCCTTTATATCGTTTGTATCAGCAGATATGGCAATTTTCGCCCGTTATCTTAACTTTAATTTTTGCAACCTACGCGTTTACCTTACTTGCTTCTTTACTCATTATTGGCTCTTTATCTGATTATATCGGACGTCGGCCCGTCATTATTTCAGCAATTTTTTTGCAAATCGCTTCAATGAGTTTTTTTCTTTTTGCCTCAGATGTTTCTATGTTATTTATTGCGCGTGGCCTACAGGGTATCGCAACAGGTCTTGCCGTTTCTGCCATTGGAGCTGCAATCTTAGATTTTAGTAAGCATCATGGTTCCTTAATTAATAGTATTGCTCCAATGGTCGGCATGGCAGTAGGCGTTTTTATTACATGTTTTATTCTGCAATTTTCAGCTCAACCCTTACATTTGGTTTTTGAACTCTTATGTGTTTTGTTTGCACTTGAACTTATTCTAAGTTTCTTTAACCCTGAGACTGTACGCAAAAGATCAGGAGCTTTGGCTTCATTAAAACCCAACATGGCTATTCCTCATCAAGCAAGAGGTGCTCTATTAAGTATTAGCCCTATTAATATTGCGCTTTGGATGGTGAGTGGTTTTTTCTTATCACTTATGCCCTCTTTACTGGCAAAAATTTTTCAGACATCTTCAGCTTGGCTAAACGGCAGTATGTTTATGGCACTCGCCCTTTCAGGTGCGGCAGGGATTCTGACGCTTAGAAAATCTACCAATTTTCGTATTTTGCTCACGGGCACCTTATCCATCATTATTGGTGCAACCGTTTTATTTTTAGCGATCAATTTTACAAGTGCTGTGGTTCTACTTATTGGTTCTATTATTACCGGAGTGGGTTTTGGTACAGCTTTCATGGGAGCAATTCGCACAGTCATGCCCCTCGCTTTACCGGAAGAACGCGCAGGTTTAATGGCTGCATTTTTTGTTGAAAGCTATTTGGCTTTTAGTGTTCCAGCAATTCTAGCAGGCTACTTTGTGGGTAAAATCGGACTTATGAACAGCGCCAATATTTATATGAGTTTAATTATTGGTCTTGCAGTGATTGCTCTTCTAATGATTTTTAAAAATATTAAAAGTAAATAAGGATTAAAAAAAATAGCCTCCACCGAGGCTGTTTTTTTACTTTACTGATCACGCCAAGGCTTCAAAAAACGTTTTACATACTTTTTAAAAGGCCAAGTAAACTGTTTTACAAAACTATTTGGGATTTTATAGCCTACTGTTCCATATACACTCGCCAAATGTTTAGGCATATATACGCTTTTAAAAATGACATCATAGAGTGGAATAAACGCAGCGTAATTTTTATCAATGGCAGGTTTTTCTGAAGAATGATGCCAATGGTGAAATTCTGGTGTTGCGATAATCCAGCGCAAATATGGAAAACGAAAACGTACATTGGAATGAATGAAAATAGCGTGAAATGAAATAAAAACTAAATAAGCAAAAACAGCTGAAGTATGAAAACCCAATAGGAAAATCGGTAAAGTGGCAATAAAGCGAGTCATTAGCACTTCAATGACATGCAAACGAGAAGATGCTAACCAATCCATATATTCAGTCGAATGATGAATCGCGTGAAAGCGCCATAAGAAATTAACTTCATGCATGGCACGATGTAACCAATACACCGTGAAGTCGACCACAATTAGTAATTCAATAAATTGCAGCCAAATCGGCTGAGCTTGTACATAAGGTACAATTGGATTATCAGGTAGATGCGTAATCCAATATTGAATCGGCATGACCGTTAAAAAGCTGAATAATTGAATTCCCACATGGCTGACCATGAAATACTTCATATCGGTCACCCAGCCCACCCTTAATATTTTCTGTTCAGGATTTTTAGCAAAAAAACCTTCAAGGGGGATAAAAATGAACGCTAAAATGAATAAGGTCAGTACAAAATAATCGATACCTGCATAAAATGGTACACTTGGTAAAACGGGCGCCTCAATTACACCACAGCCTAAAACTGCTGCCACAAGTGAAAAACACAGTCCGTAAAAGCCATAACGATTTTGACGGACAATTGCACTAAATGCACCGAAACCAGCGCTAATAATAATGCCCGTAATCAGGCCATAATAAAAAATATGATAATGTTTTGCGTAAAGAGGACGGAGTTCTGGAGTCGTTAATACACTGGGAAATAAAAAGCATAATGCACCAAACAGACAAAGTAAGCTGAGTGACATTGAAATAAAGGCGCTGATTTTCCCTAAACCTGCGTTCAGTTCTAAATTCTCAAATTTTGCTCTTAATTGATCTGTCATAATTCATATACAATTCTTATTGTGTATAACGCGAATGCTATCAAAATTTAATAATAAATTGGAAAGAACTTTAAGTTCTCAGATCAAAGCGCTTAATCTGAAAATGAAATTTTAAATAGCTGTAAATAGTTTTTATAAAACTTCAAATATTTGACCGACAGATTGAATCAGCCATTTTCTGGCAATAATATCATCACTACGATTAAACCAGTTCAAGCTCACTTTAAAAGAATCCATAGCGAAAGGTAATTCAAACATTTGGACATTACCATGAGCTAGATAATGTCGAGCTGCTCGCGATGGTAATGTCACCAACATATCTGAACTCTGCAAAACACCTTGTAAAACACTAAAATGTGGAACCTCTAAACGAATTCGTCGCTTCAAATCCATTGTTTTTAAATATTGCTCAACTTGGATATGCCCTGTCGATGACTTGATAGCAATATGATCTTCTTGCAAATATTGCTCTAATGTCAGTTGCTGCTGTAGCCTTGGATGGTCAGCTCTAGCAATGCATACATATCTTTCTTCAAATAAAGTACGTGTTTCTATTTTAGGCATTATGGTCTGTGTACTATTAAATACAGCTAGATCTAAAAAGCCATCAATAAGCCACTGTTCAACCTTAGACGACTGAATCTCTTCAATCTCAATTTGAATATAGGGCGCTGTTTTCTGCAAAAAGGCCATAAGACTAGGCAATAGGCAAATCTCCCCTGCGTCGGACAGTCCGATTCGGAAAGTTTTATTGGAGTTTTGAGGATGAAACTCCTGTGCTTGAGCAATCGCTGATTCAATATTAAAAATCGCTTGATGAAAAATTGGATAAAGCTCATGTGCAACTTTTGTAGGTTCGACCCCACCTCGGCTTCGGGTAAACAACTCGTCATTTAATTGACGGCGTAAACGGTTCAAATTATAAGTCACAGAAGGCTGACTCAAATTCAATTTATCAGCAGCTTTACTAATATGCCGAGACTCATAAATACAGACAAAAACTTTAATCAAACCTAAATCCATGGTTCTGATCCTTTAAATACTCTAAACAAAGACTTTAACTTCTTTGCTTAGAGTTTAGTTCCTTTTACAGGAATGAAAATGCTTAATTCTTATGGAGATATACTTGAATTTAGCATTACACGTTTGGTTCGATTACAAATACTTATGGCAATAACACTTAAGGTTGCCAGCACACAAGGAATGGCTAGCGCGATAAAATTATATTCAATGGGTAAATGCAAACTTAAAAGCCAGCCGCATAAAATCGGACCTAAAATCGCCCCAATACGGCCTACGCCCAAAGCCATACCAATGCCAGTACTGCGAATTGGTGAAGGGTAAAACTGAGCCATATAAGCGAGCAATAAAATTTGCCCGCCGATAGAAGCCGCTCCTGCAATGGCAATACAGAGATATAAAATGACCATGGGTAAAGCATAGCTCAGCAAGTAAAGTGAAATTGCACCCGCTAAGAAGAGTAAACAAATGACTTTGCCTAGGTGAAAACGATCAGCAAAGTAACCACCACCGATTGCACCCAACATCCCACCCAAGTTTAGCGCCAATAAAAAGACCAGACTGGTTGATAAATCATATCCGGCCTCGACCATAAGTTTTGGTATCCAGTTACCGAGCGCATACACCATCAGTAAAGCCATAAATACACTCATCCAGAAAAACACAGTGACTAAAGCACGGTTCTCGGTAAATAGAGCAACCAAAGGACGAGCGGCGGTTTGTTGATTTTCTTGGTGTAATACGATGCTTGTATGATCAGCTATGTTTTGTTCTGGTGCTAGCTGTTGAAGTAAATCATGCACCTCATTCCATTTTTTCTGGCGAACTAGATAATCGATTGATTCGGGTAAAAATTTCCAAATAATAGGTAATGAAATGAGTGGAATACCCGCCAAAATAAACATGATTTGCCAACCAAATTTAGGAACCAACCACATGCCTAAAAGTGCTGAGCTCATGCCACCAATTGCATAGCCACTAAACATGAGCGATACCAAAGTTGATCGTAATTTCTTTGGGGCAAACTCGGTCATTATGGCAATAACATTTGGCATTACGCCGCCCAAACCGAGGCCGGCAATAAAACGATAAATGGCAAACTCTTTAGGACTGTTGGCAAAACCGCATAACACCGTAAAACCGCTAAAAATAAAGACACACAGCATAATTAAACGCTTACGGCTAAAGCCATAGGACTCTAATTTGTCGGCCAAACTACCGAAAATCATTGCACCAAACATCATGCCAAATAATGCAACACTGCCCAGCAATCCAGCAGTCATACTATCTAACTGCCAATGTTGCATGAGCTTAGGCAATGCCACACCATAAATGACTAAGTCATAGCCATCAAAAATAATAATGAGCGCACTCAGCAAGATCACCCGCCAATGTAATGGTGTTAATCTTGCATCATCAATCAATTGATTTGCATTTAGTTTTTCCATAATTGCTTTCCTTAGCAAATTGTGTGTAAAACAAAAATTTATTTAAATGGTTGCCATTCCTAATTGATGTAATTGTTGCTGTGCTTCTGCAACATCCTTTTCTAGGTCGTGTTGCCATAACCAATCAAAGCGATGCTCAAGATGTTCGCCAATTTCGGCAAACGTTGGGTACTGAGTCGAATAACACTCATAAATTTCGCCAGACTCACGAGAAGTTTGCTGAACACGACAAGCACGTTTTAAACGGAGCTTTTCATATATCGAAGACACATCGTTTAACTGATCTGCTTGTAAGTTTTTTGTCGATAATAAGGCCGCAAGGATTAATGCATCTTCAAGACCTTGACCTGCTCCTGCACCTTGGTGAGGTAACATGGCATGTGCAGCGTCGCCCATGACAATGACATGACCTGAGGTACTTTTATAAGTCGAAAGTTCTTCAATTTCATGTAAGGCCCAAATGGTAGGCTGTTCAATTAAACCGAGTAATGTTTGGCAGCTTTCACTCCAGTCTGAAAAATCGGAAAGCATTTGAGCTTTATCGACAGGCTTAGTCCACGGTGTATCAGCTGGTAATACCGTATCTTGACGGTTTGAGCTGAAAGCAACGATATTAATTTGCTCACCTTTACGAATTGGGAACGTTAAAATATGTTTGTCTTTGCCCAATAACATTTGAGGAATATCTGCTAAATCTGTATCGCCATTTATTTGCTGCAAAGCTTCTTTAAATGAAGCGTGAGAAATAATGCCACGATAAGCCCAAGTTCCTGAAAAACGTGGATGAACTGGTGGTAAATGATGAGAAGCTAAAACATATTGGCGAGCTACCGAGCGGATACCATCAGCTCCAATCAAATAATCGCATTCATGCTGACTACCATCATTAAAATGCAGAATCACCTGATCATCTTGTTCTTCAATAGCCTCTAGGCGTTTAGAAAAGTGGACATTTTGCGTAGGCATGTGAGGAATAATGGCATCAAGAAAGTCAGCACGATGAACAGATGATTGTCCAACACCTGTCGCAATGGATGCAGATAAATATTCATCGGTATAACCATTGCGCCATTGAAACCAAACATCTTGAAATGGTGGCGATACTTTATCTGCAATTCCATGATATTCGTTGGCTAAACCTAACAGTTCAATGGCTTTGACAGCATTAGCACCCAAAGAAATCCCTGCCCCAATTTCAGAAAACTGAGGTGCAGATTCAAACATTTGGACATCTAAATGGGCGTGTTTACTTAAATTACTTGCTAAAGCCAGACCAGCAATACCGCCACCGACCACGGCAATTCGAATATGTGTATTCATGTGTTTGTTCCTTAAACATCATTATCGTTTTCACATATTCATTTTTGAGAAGTTGGCTTATAAAGTCCAATTAGTATTTTTTTTGTTCAATTATTTAAAAATTAAATAATAGCCATTTGGGCGAGCCTCTATAAAGCCTAAAGGCCGCCCATGCTAAGAAATGATGGTTAAAACACTTTATGGTGTGCCTGGCGGGGTTCCAATAGCATATTTCATTGGAGCGTCATAAGTTGTCTCTGCAACTGGCGAAACGCGCCAAATCGTATTGCCCACATCATCTGCAACTAACACGGCACCTGAGAAATCAATTGCCACACCCACGGGACGACCATACGCTTTGCCTTTATCACTGAGGAATCCAGTCAAAATATCTTGCGGCGGACCAGAAGGTTGACCACTTCTAAATGGTACAAAAATGACTTTATAACCACTGTGAGGCTTACGGTTCCAAGAACCATGCTGACCGATCAATGCACCTCCTCTAAATTGCGGCATGAGTTCTGCTGCATAAAATGTTAGACCTAAAGAAGCCGTATGGTTGCCTAGTGCATAGTCTGGTTTAATTGCACGGGCAACCATTGCTGGATTTTGTGGTTTAACTCGTACATCAACATGTTGACCATAGTAGCTGTAAGGCCAGCCATAAAAAGCTCCATCTTGAACTGACGTCATATAGTCGGGTACTAGGTCACTCCCAATTTCATCGCGCTCATTAACCACCGTCCAGAGTTTTCCACTTTGAGGTTGCCAAGCCATACCATTTGGATTACGTAAGCCCGTTGCAAATGGGCGTGACTGACCACTTGCGATGTCAAACTCCGTAATTTGTGCACGGCCTTTTTCTTGATCTAAACCATTTTCAGCAACGTTACTGTTAGAACCAACGGTAATGTACAACTTGGTACCAGCTGGGTTAGCAATCACATTTTTGGTCCAATGGTGATTTAAAGGGCCACCCGGTAAGTCCAACACTTTGGTTCCACTGGCCGTAATTTGAGTTTCACCTTCTTGATAAGGAAAACGCACCAGTGCATCTGTATTAGCGATATATAAGTTATTACCGACCAATGCCATACCAAATGGAGAATTTAAGTTTTGAAGAAATACTGTTTTCTGGTCAGCGACGCCATCCCCATTGGTGTCACGAAGTAAGCTAATACGGTTTGCACTTGGATGAGATGAGCCTGCACGTCTCATCACAAAAGACATAATTTTACCTTTAATCCCTTTGCTGTCTTCTGGTTTAGGCGGGGCATCCGTTTCAGCAACCAATACATCGCCATTTGGTAATACATAAAGCCAACGTGGGTGTTCAAGTCCTTTGGCAAATGCTTTGACCTTTAAACCTTCTGCTGGTTTTGGCATTACCCCACTCGGCCAGCCTTCTGCTGGAGCTATATTAACAGTTGGTAATAGGCTTGATTTAGGTTCAGGAAGTTTTGGGTCTGGCCCATAACTGTCGGTAATTGGATATTGAGAGGATGAAGCGCATCCAGCTAATGTAATTAAAACCGTAGTGCCCAAAATTGGCAGTAAAAAACGTGTCGTCATGGGTTATCTCCATTTATTTTTTGTCGTCATGGAAATAGCGTAATTTATGTTTGCAATTAAACAAGCAACTTTAATGGAGTCTTTTGTTTATGGCTTGAAAAAAACGTTCTTTATCTTTTGGTGAAATCATCACTGAAGTAATTTCTCCATTTTTCATATAATAAATTTTGAGTCGATCTAATGAGAGTGCTGGAGATGAAAGTGGATTATGAGTAGGCTCTATTTGGGTAATATCATCAATATTAATTTTCCATCGGAATACCAAACTCTTAATCATTAAAGTGTTGTTTTCTATCACATAATAAGTATTAAAGATGGGAAGCCAAATAAGAAAAATGATTAAACTATAAATGACGAGATGTGGAAAATTTGAAGCTAAAGAATAATGATGATTTGCTTCATAAATCTTCATAAGGATATTGGCAGTGATAACAACAAATATTAATAAAAGCCACCAATCAATTTTTGATCTAAATTTCAAAAGTTATCCTCCACGTCTAAATCTCATTTATAACGAGTATTTCTATATATTTTTTATAAAATAATTGAACTAAAAATTAGCTTTAAATGTTAATGATACAAAATCTCGATCATCTATCGTGCTAAATTCATTAGAACCAAAAAAGTTATTATAGGCAATCTCTGTTGTATATTTTTGCTGATAAGTCATAGATAACGCTGCACTTACACTCATTTGCCCTTCTTGAAAGTTTTGGCTATATCCATAAACATCATGTCTAAAACTAAGACTTGGCGTAATCACTGTAGAGGGTAAAATATCTTGATAATTTAATGCGCCACGTAATCGGTAGCCAAATGACCATTCATTAAAAAATCCGTTTTTATTACAAAAGCGTTCATTTAAATTGTCTATTTCTGCATTTGTAAGATGAGCTGTACCATACGGCGTACATTTAAACTCACCTGTTTCAGGATTATAAGCCCCTGTTGAAAGCTCACTACGGCCAAATGCGCCTGTCCGGCCAATCCGATGATTACCAATATCTGCAATATGGTTTAAGGCAAACTCTGTAGACCATGTCAGCGAATTTGCGCCCCAAATATTGAATATGCTGTCAGTTGCACCAACCGAAAATTGTGTTACGGGTAAGCGTACATATCCTTGAATATATTGACCTAATTCAACAGTTTTTCCCGGCGGCGTAAATGGTGTTCCTTCCGATAGCACTTGAGCATAGACAATGTCTGTACCGTTTAGTTGTAAAGGTTGATTAGGTTTGTGAGTTAACTCACTAAAAACAGTTGTTGTTCCTACTTTCCCAGTCAAACTTAATCCAAACATTTTGATATTTTCAGGATAGATAGAAAAATAACTCGCGGTATTAAAATGTTCAGGTCCCGATGCCGTTACAGCGGTTCCATCAAAGTTTGCATTACGGCTATGGTAGTTCGCATAGTAAATACCTAACTCAGCATTATTTAAACTTGGTAATGTCTGTTTTAAAGCAATACCATATTGGCCGTTATCCTTTGCTTTTCTACTTTCTGCACGTGGAATATAGGTACGTAAACGAATTGCGGTATCCGATAATTTATCTCCCCCTCCAGCAATCAGAACTGGACCTGCATTTTCGGGCACAAAGTCTGAAATCTCAAAGAAAGTTCCGTTACCATCAACAACTGAAGGTCTAAATTTAAATTGATAGAACCCTTCTATTTTCAAATTTTTATTAATGCTTGTGTCGAACGAAAACATTTCGGTTGGAATGATTCTTTCTTTTGCATCACCACCCGGTCGGTTAATTTCAGCAAAATCAAAGGCACTCACCGAATTTAAACCGTTTTGAAAAAACTGAGATTTCCCCCAATTTAAAGTCTGTTTGCCTAATTTTAAATTGATGCTTTTTCCACCATCTAATTCAAAATCTTTCCATATATAGGCATTCCATAAATCGATACCTTTAAACTTTGCGAGCCTTGGCCACGCTGAATCATTAAAGGGTTTAAAGTCTCCTTGTCCTGTCTCATAGGCATGGTCATACCAGTATTTAGTGCTAATGACCGCACCTTGTTGTTTTCCATTTAGCTTAACTTCAGTTATGCCTCTAATAATCTGTGAAATGGCATCATATTTACTAAAATTCATACGCCCATCATCACCATTCACATCAATGCTAGCGCCTTGTTTCCCTATTTTGTTTGCGTCAGGCCGATAAAGTAATGAAACAGATGGATCTTGGGTACTCCAACTGGCACCTAGGCTTAATGTCGTTTTTGTCTCGAACTTCCAGTCTTTATCAATATCAAAACTGGCTGCGTTCGCTTTAAACATGAATAAAATTAGGCTTAATGAAACACCTATTTTTTGAATATATAAAACGTGATTATTTCTTTGATTTAAATAGACGTAATGACCCATCATATTATCTCCCTATAAATATGATTTTTTTATTTATTGCTTATTACTCAAAGCCATCCATTGGCTTTTAAATGGTTTACATAAGCAGGTATTTTTTGTACTAGGCAGGTTGTTCGACCTGATCTAACTGTTGAATGAATTGTTCAGCTAAAGGCCAATAGCCAAAGCCAGATGCAGGGTTTAAATGTCCTACTTCACCTAAATTTACGAGTTGACTACCCCACTTTTCTGCCATTTCACTTACAGCTTCATAACGAGCTAAATGGTCATTGGTGCTTGCAACCAAAATGCTGGGGAAAGGTAGTGTTTGATCTAGTAAAGGACTCCATCCTTCTTGATGAAGTAAAGTTGGGCTTGGATAATTTTCTGGCCAGCTTTCGTTTAAGTCAGGGGGAGCCACAAGTAGAGCTCCTTGAATTGGTCTTTGATATTTTGCAGCCCAGTGTGTTGTCATCAGCACACCTGCGCTGTGTGCAACCAAAATGACAGGCCCTTGTATTTGTTCGAGTTGTGCCTGAATAGCAGCAACTCTATTTTCACAATTGAGTTTATTGGTTTGCACAGGGGGTACAGAGCGAACCTTTGCTAGCTTTGTTTCTAAGATCGTTTGCCAATGCTCGGGAACATGATCGCGTAACCCCGGAATAATTAAAATTGTTGCTTTGGTTTGTATTTTTTCCATTTCGACGCCTGTGAATTTTGCCATCTAGGATGCATAAGAATTTTTATAAAACTCCATTCACAATAAAGGCTCATTTCAGTGAATGGTGTACATAAGGCGTCACGCACTTTTCATTTGACGACACATCTTTTTAAAATTTCGTAAATTAATTACAATAGTTTTTGTAATTACAAGTGAATTAAAAGAACAGGTTTAAAATTGATTCGACATCACGATTAGGCTCTTAAATAAAAGCTTTTGTAATGTAGATATTTTAGTTATAACTAGATATGAGCTGTAAGGAATATGGCTGATTAAGAACAGGAGATAATAAAATGGTGCCTCTTGCGCATACCGCCTCTTTAAAAAATTATTTGGCAGTTGCTCAGCAATTAGATATAAATCCCTACCATTTATTATCACGTGTTGGGCTTAGCCAAACTCAATTGAATGATCTTAAGCAACGTATTCCTGTAGATAAGGCCATTACCTTGCTTGAAGACTCAGCCCAGATGAGTAATTGTGATGTTTTCGGATTACATATGGCAGAGCAACGCGAAATCGCGGATTTTGGTGAACTGAGCTTATTATTAAGTTACCAATATACCTTGAGAGAAGCGCTGCAAACGATTGTTCGTTATAGGAATTTACTCAATAACTCACTTGAAATATATATAGAAGAAATTGATGATACGGTTGTTATTCGAGAAGAAGTTATAACCACAACTTGCGGGTATAGTCGCCAAGCGACGGAACTTGCTTTAGGAATCACCCATCGTTTTTGCGCAGCACTCATGATGCAAAAATGGCGACCGTTAAGTGTACATTTCACTCATAACCCACCTAGTGATTTAACTTTGCATCGGCGGATTTTTGGCTGTGCGCTCGAGTTTGGTAGTGACTTTAATGGCATTGTTTGTACTACTGCTGAACTAGATACAACAAACCCTCAAGCAAATTTGGCGATGGCCAACCATGCACAGCGTTATTTAGATATTTTGCAGAATAGTAATGAATCGACCATGATTTTTGATATTCGTAAAAGTATTTATCTTCTTTTGCCAATGGGCCGCGCTACGATTGATCAAGTCGCTCAAACACACGGTATTCACGTACGGACTTTACAACGTCGATTAGAAGAAGCTCAGACGAGTTTTAGTGATTTAATGAATGAAGTACGCAAAGATCTCGTATTTCGTTATTTAAAAAATCTAAATTATTCACTTGCTCAAGTGTCTGATATTTTAGGTTACTCAATGCCGAGTTCTTTTACTCGTTGGTTCATTAGCCAATTTGGTATGTCACCAAATATGTGGCGTAGTCACAATAAAGCCCTGCTCAATTAATTCCTCTTTATTTGAAGCGAAATGAAGTCATTTAAAATGTAAGGAAGCTGGAGAACTGCTCCAGAACTTCCTTAAAAATCTAATTTTTAAAATTAAAACCACAAGCGCATAAGCCCAAGAACCAATACCACTAAAAATATGCTTTCGCCGATCATTAAAAGAATCGGTTTAATGCCGACCGATGCTAATTCTTTTAACTGAGTTTTCATACCTAAAGCACTTATTGCGATGACTAAAAACCAGCGTGATAAATCATTGATTCCATTTTGAACCATCGCTGGTACCCATCCTGTACTGTTAATACAAGCGAGTATTAAAAAGCCAACAGCAAACCAAGGCAGTAATGGCGGTCGTTCCCCCGTTGAATCTGCACCTTGCATACGGGTAATCATAGCCGCACAAACAATTACTGGAAGCAACATTGCCACACGCATGAGTTTAACTACAGTCGCCGTATCCCCCGTTTGAGTAGACATGCTATAACCAGCGCCGACCACTTGCGCCACATCGTGAATCGTAGCACCAAGAAACACACCAGCCGCTTGTGGCGATAACTCTAGCCACTTCGCAATCATCGGGTAGACAATCATTGCAAATGTTGAAAGTGCCGACACGCCAATCACGGTAAACAAAGTCGCTTTTTCTTTTTGCGGATGATTTGGAAAAGCAGCGGATAGTGCCAGTGCGGCTGAGGCACCGCAGATTGCCGTTGATCCACCAGTCAACATGCCAAATAGTTTTTGGAAACCTAAAATCTTAGCAGCAATGACAGAAACGGCGATTGTGACAATAACCAGAGTAACGACTAACGCAACAGGCTGCCAACCTAGTGCAGTAATTTGCCCCAAAGTTATACGCATTCCGAGTAAGGCAATACCCATCCGAAGCACACTACGTGCGGTAAACTCGATACCTACCTTGCATTTACTTTCAGCTGCTAAAAAATTCACGCTCATGCCGAGCAGTAGTGCAAATAGCATGACTGGCGCACCATAGTGCTCTGATAAAAAACAGGCAGCCGCAGCAACGACCGAACTGACCACAAAGCCTGGTGCTAATTCTCTTGTACGCTGGGAAAAATTTTTCAAAACTAAACTACTCATGATTTTCCCCACAACCCATCACAATAAATACCTTGTCCTCGGCCACTTCTACGGGATAAGTTGCAACTTTAAGATGAGCAGAATTAACCAAACAGCCATTTGTTAAATCAAAGCGTAGACCATGCGCACAGCACTGAATCACTCGTCCTTCTAGACGTCCACTAAACAGTGATGCCCCCTGATGAGGACAGCTGTCATCGATTGCATAAAATTGAGTCGCAACGTTAAATAGTGCGAGAGTTTTATCTCCAACTTTTAAAAAAGCCCGCTCACCTGAATTCGGTATTTTCTCAAAAGGCACTTCAAATCGGTTGGTCATATCAACTCTCCTTGCCCCAAAAGTGCTTCATGCATCGCTTGATAAAGTGCATCTGCTGACTGTGCGCCCACCAAGGCTGAAGCCCGATCAAAAATAAAGTAAGGCACGCCATTACCTCCTGTACTTGCAGAGATAAAATCTTGATGATCTTGAATAAGTAAATCTTTGATAAGCTCAGGTGAAAAACCACAACGTTTCGCTATTTTGTATAAAGTGGTGGTATTTCCGATGTCTAACCCATCATAAAAATAGGCAGAAAAGAGTTGTTCTAACAACGCATTGCACTGCTCAGGAGTCCCTATTTTTAAAGCTTTATCAAATAAGCGATGAGCTTTGGCCGTATTTGGCATCCGTTTAATTTGTTCAAAATCGATCTTAAGCCCCACTTTATTAGCGGCTTTATTGACCTGCTCTTGTCTCATACGAACTGCTGTCAAGCTACCTAACCGTTTCAAATAAAACGTTTGAAACGGTACACCTTCAACAGCTAAATCAGGTATGAGCTGAACACCTCGCCAATGCACAACAACTTTGACTCTGGGGTGAAGCTGATAAAATCTATTTATAGCGATCAGTAACTGACGTTTTCCGATCAAACACCAAGGACAAATAAAGTCAAAAAATACATCAATGTGTAATTGCCGAATCATCATTTGTTATTCATCCCGCATTTTTGTATTTGGTTATCTGAATGATTTTTAAGCTCAGTTATTCCTTGCTGCTCAAAGCGTGCAATATCTTTGTGATAATGGCGTTTGGCATAAAAAAATACGGCTGCTGCTGCAATACTGACCAATGGCATGAGTTGAAATGCGCTGTGCAAACCAATCACATCAGATACTTTGCCAACGACTAAAGGACCAAGCGCTAAACCAAGAAAATTGTTAGCTAAGGTGAGTGTTGCAAATGCAGAACCATGAACTGAGTTATGTGTGAGATTGGCGACCATGGCACTAGATGGCCCATTGGTTCCTAGGGCAATAAACATTCCGAGGCAGATGAGAAGTAACTGGTTACGTCCCGCAGGCACAGCAAAAGCAATGAATAAAAGAACACAACCGAGCAAGCAGTATGTAATCGCTAAACTGACCTTACGATCTGGACGGTTACGGCCCAAATAATCACACAACATGCCGCATAGAATTGTGCCTACTGCACTACATAGCAAAATGACCGCTGCCATCACACCTGCCTTGTCGGTACTCATGCCGTAATAGCGATTGAGATAACTCGGCATCCAGACAATCACTGTGCCACCAACAAATAATTGCAGACCACTACCAATGTAAGTGGCAATGACTGAACGACTTGAATATAAAGTTTTTAAAGGGCTTTTAATGTGCTGGGTTTTACTACGAATTTTATTTTGAGGTGTTGCGTTTATTCTGTTTTCTTTCACTAAAATTGGATATAGAAAAGCCAAAATAAGACCAAATAAAGCAATTCCTCCAAATGCCCAACGCCAACCGAAATGCTGTGCGAGTACACCACCTAAAGCCACACCCAAAAACGAGCCAAATACACCACCCGCCATAAAAGCACTGGCAAGTGTTGCACGCATTTCTCTTGGGAAAACAGCCACAACCACCGCGATTCCCACACTGCCATAAGCAGCTTCACCCACACCAACCATAAAACGAGCAATAAACATTTGCTCATAATTTTCAGCCAGTGCACATCCTAAAGTCGCCAAACTCCATAAAGCCGCCATAATGGCCAAGCTTTTAACTCTTCCAAAACGGTCTGCCATTAAAGACAAAGGCAGAGTCAATAAACCCACCATTAACGCGACAATGCCACTGAGCAAACCTAACTGACTATCGCTGAGTAACCACTCATTTTTAAGTAAAGGAAAGACTGCGTTTAAGACTTGTCGAGACATGTAATCTGAAATGAGCAAACCAAATGTCAAAGCAAAAACAAGCCATGCGTAACGACGAGGTATACTGATTGACGTATCAACATCGCTCATCTGATCTGAATACTGATGTGCATTCATACGACCTCCTTGTATTTTTTATAATTTCTATTTAGCTAGTGCAGCAACGCACTTTTAAAAACAAAGCGAATAAGCTGCACTACATTTGAGGTCTAAATTCCGTTAGACCCTGTCACATTAGTTACGCTGCGGCACGCCTTTTTGCCCTGCTTTACGGTTGGGTGCCATACCATTTGCGATTAGGGTTTCTTCAATACTGTTGTATTGCACCCCAATACGATAAATTTCACGGGCTTCTTTTCCTGAGGCAATTTCACGGCCTAGTTCATGGGCAATCCGAACGGTTTGCTTAATTTGCTCTACAGATGAAAAACGGCGTCCGTGATGATCAATGATCGTGTCTTCATTACCTACACGAGCATGTAAACCCATTGCCATCGACATAGTGTTAAAAGGCAATACATTTTTGAGTAGAGACTCAGATGTCAAAGTACATCCATCAGGTACGCGATGAATAAAATTAAAGAAATTAAATGGGTTTGGACCATCGAAACCGCCACCGATTCCAATCCAAGTTAAGTTTAACGGCCCCATATACAATCCTTTACGCACCATACGTTCTAGCGTCTCAAGCCCATGCATACCGGTTAATTGAAAGTGCGGTTGAATATTGTTTTTGCATAAGCGTTTGATGTGTTCAGTTACCCATGCAGGCCCAGCTGGCACAGTCATCTCTGCATATGCTGCCTGAGTCGCTGGATGTGCCAATGAAGTCCCTTCTAAATATTCAGGATAGAGCAATTCCATAATATTCATTTGTGTGGTGTTAATTGCTACCGTAACTTGATCGGGCTTTGGTGTAAGTTCAGCCAACATATGTCGGGTGTCATCACTTAGCCATAGAGCCGCTTCACCTTCACTCTCTGGTGCAAATGAAATCGAACCACCTACCTGAATAATCATGTCAGGCACAGCCTCACGAACACCTGCGATAAGCTCATTAAACTTTGACAAGCGTTTAGAGCCTTTGCCATCAAGCTCACGGACATGTAAATGCAGCACCGTCGCGCCTGCTTCATAGCACTCAACCGCTTTTTGTATTTGCTCATCCATGGTCACTGGAATATCTTCAGGAAAGTCTTCTGGCATCCATTCGGGACCATACGGCGCAACCGTGATTACCACTTTTTCCATATTTTCCGGGTGCAATGAGTCGTCAAAGAATTGCATGTGCATCTCCTCATATATTTTTTAGAATTTTCAATTAGATAAAATTATTAACCTATAGATTTAATAGGTTGCGTCACCAATAATGCCGGCCCGCTCCATTTTTCGGTGGCAAGGTGGATAATCCATGACTGCATAATGTTGTGTGCTGCGGTTATCCCAAATGGCAATGCTGTTAGGCTTCCAACGCCAACGCACTTGAAACTCTGGAATATACGCTTGAGAAATTAAGTAACGCAGTAGTTCAGCTGCGCCCGGATTGGCATCTTGTCCAAATCTAACGCGCTCTTTGGTGTGATAGTTACTGAAGTGGGTTGTGAACGCGTTGACGTATAAAATTTTCTCACCAGTTTCAGGATGAGTACGTACCACTGGATGCTCAGCATCGGGAAACTTTGCTTTTAAGTCCAAGCGTTTTTCAAGTGGCATAGCAGCACCAAAACTCGCCTCTATGCTGTGGTAGGCACGTAAGTCAGCAATCTTATTTTTAATATCGTCGGGTAAAGACGCATAGGCCATGACCATATTGGTCCACATAGTATCGCCACCCACTGGTGGGCATTCAACACAGTGCAACACACATCCCATCGGTGGAACCTTGCGCCAGCTTGCATCACTGTGCCAAGCATTTTCATAACGATCAACAGGACTTTCAGGATGTTTATAAATCTGCACCAAACCCGGATGATCAGGATGGCTGCCTACCGCAGGATGATCTTCGAGCTGTCCAAATTTTTCTGCAAATGCGACATGATCCTGACGGGTTAAATGCTGATCTCGTAAAAACAACACACGGTGTTTAAGTAGTTGTGTGCGAATTTCAGCAAATAATCCATCATCATAAATCGCATCAGCGAGTTTGACGCCACTGAGCTCTGCACCAATATTGCAAGTTAACTGTTCAATTTGCATAAGAAATCCCTTCAAATTACAAAGATTGATGAACCTATTGTTTTACGTGCTTCCAAATCACGATGAGCTTGTACTGCATCCTTTAGCTCATAGCGCTGATTAATTTCAATTTTGATTCGTCCATGCCGAACATGATCAAATAATTCATTTGCAAGTTCTTTCTTCTCGGTTGGATCTGCAATGTAATCTGCCAAAGCTGGACGTGTGACAAACAATGAACCTTTCACGGCAAGTAATACCGGATCAAAAGCAGGAATTGGACCAGACGCTGTTCCTACGCAGACCAACAAACCACGGCGTTTGAGAGAGTCTAATGAGCTCATGAAAGTGGCTTGGCCAACACTATCGAAAACGACATTTACACCAACGCCACCTGTTAACTCACGTACACGTTCGGCAACATTTTCATAGCTGTAGTTAATGACATGATCACAACCATGAGCTCGCGCTACGGCAGCTTTTTCTTCTGAAGATGTGGTACCGATAACAGTCAAGCCAAGTAATTTAGCCCATTGAGAAACGATCAGCCCAACACCACCAGCGGCTGCATGTAATAAAATTGAATCGCCCGCTTTAAAGTCATAAATGCGGCGCATCAGATAAGCAGCGGTCAGCCCTCTCATGGTCATGGCAGCCGCTGTTTCACAAGAAATTTCTTCGGGTAATTTAATTAAAGCATTTGCTGGAATTAGACGGTGGGTGCTATATGCACCTAAGGTATTTAAAAAACCTGTATAAGTAACTCGATCACCAACTTTAAGCTGAGTCACTCCTTCGCCTAAAGCTTCAATGACACCTGAAGCTTCGACGCCCATGCCATTAGGCATTGGAATTTGATAGGTTCCATTACGAAAATATGTATCGGCATAATTTAGACCGACTGCCACATGACGTAGGCGTACTTCTCCAGCTTTTGGATCTCCTACTTCTACATCTTCATAGCGCATTACTTCTGGCGTTCCTGTTCCATAGAAACGTATAGCTTTCGTCAACGTCATGTCCTATTCCATATTTTGGTTTTTTATTGAGTGCCTATAAAAGCAATAACCAAAATTACAACAGTTAGGATATGGGCCACTTTACATTTCACGACACAAGCTTAACGTTTAATGACAAAGGATATTCCAAATATTGCTAAAGAATACTCCCAGCAATTGCAGCAGACTTATGTAGATTGGTGCTACTAGAGTTTTTATTTTCGTTTAAGCTAAAACTGACCGCCTCTTTTGCATGAATGGTGGTCGTATCAAATAAAGGAACTGAGAATTTAAGCTCACCAATCAACATACAAATTTCAGTACAACCCAAGATAACGCCTTGGGCGCCTTCAGCTATGAGTCTTTCTACAATCGCTCTGTACTGTTGCTGTGAATTTGGGTTGATCACACCTAAACAAAGTTCTTCATAAATGATGCTATGAACTATCTTTCTATCGACTTCATTGGGAATAATTACTTCAATTCCATAATCCTGCAATCGAGCTTTATAAAAATCTTGCTCCATTGTAAAAGCTGTCCCTAACAGTGCAACTTTACCAATGTTTTGACTCAAAATTTCTTTTGCCGTTGCATCAGCAATGTGTAAGAACGGAATCGTAATTGAATCTTCAATCTGTGCAGCAACTTTATGCATGGTGTTCGTACACACCAAAATACAATCTGCTCCTGCCTTTTCTAAATTTTGTGCTTGCTCAGCTAAATATGCGCCAGCTTCTTGCCATAAACCCTTCGCTTGCAAGGCTGCTATTTCTTCAAAATCGACACTATTAATAACGACCTTAGCAGAGTGCAATTTTCCTAATTTACGATGAACCATTTTATTGATTTGCTGGTAATAAAGCGCTGTAGATTCCCAACTCATTCCGCCTAATAAACCGATTGTTTTCATTATTGAATCCTTCTATTTATGCAAAACTTATCTATATCTCTTATGGGTAAAGCGCAGCTAGAATAAAATTGCTTTATTAAATTTTTTCTAGCTTATCTTATTTATTAATTTTAAACGGTGTGACGTCCAAAGAAACGTCTAAGTTGAATAGACCTAATTGATGAAAATTCTAAAACAGAAAATGCTCTCCATTAAACCCAAATCATAAAACAAGAATTCACGCAAACTTCACGACCAGCTCTTTAATTTAATCTTATAAAGTTGGCTCGGATATAGACATGAAAATTATAACTACAGCCCTAGGGTTGATTACCTTGGTAGGTTTAACAGCGTGTAAAAGTGTGCCTAGTTACTCGGGTGACTACAGCAAAGCCGAACAAAAAATTACTGGAATAGAATTAAATGACCAACAAGCGCTAGACATTGGCAACCGTTTTGTTGCCGCATTTAATACGCTTGGTACCCCTTCTTTTGTGAATAACGCGAGTCATCTTTACGCTGATCAACTTTATATCAACGATACACTCTCGCAGTTCTCTCAGAAAAAAGATCTGATTAAGCATTTTGAAGGTATGAATGCCCGAGTGAGTAATGTCACTGTAAAACTCATTAGTGCAACTCATCACCAAGATACAGCCTACATTCATTGGTACATGACCTATGACTTTAAAATGTTAGGTCGCTCAAAAACCATGGCTTCTTATGGAATTAGTCAAATTAAGATTAATGAGCAGCAAAAAATTATTTTCCAGCAAGATTATTGGGATCCGGCGAATGGCCTTTATCGTTCTTTACCAATATTTGGAGGAGTATATAAATGGGTATTACCGTTCAAAAAAGTCGAATCTTGATATTTCTGGGAATCTTAATCGTATCTCAAGCGAATGCGGCTGAACTAAAAAAATGCAGTTCAGCTCCTTTAATGGTGACGAGCAAGAAAGTGGGAAATGTTAGTTACTTTGCTGAAGATTGCTTAAAAAATTGGCAAAGTCAAAGCATCAAAATGGACTTTAGCTATAACCGCGATATTCCCGAGTGGGCATTTAAACGCGCAGCAACCCACTTTTTGAAGAAAAATGTTAGCGGCTTTGATGCAAAATCTCCGCTTAATCATATTAATGAACTATACAGACCAATTAAGAGTGGAGATCTTTACAGTCTTTACTATCAACATGAAAATCAAAAACTAGAACTAAAATTAAACCAGAAGCTGCTCGGTTCTATAGACAATCCGAATGCAAATCAATATTTTAAAATCTGGTTTGGTAGCGAACCGTTTAATGCTAAATTAAAACAACAACTATTAAATTAATGGCTTAATAAAATCTCATGGGTAATCACTTTATCCTCATGGTTGAGGACCATTTTGAACTTGCAGCAACGGTCTGCGAATTTCTTGAAGTGCATGGTTATGTCGTCGACCATGCGCGTAATTTAGATGCTGCACGGACTTTTCTTAAATCTCAGCATTATCACCTTTTACTGCTCGACATAAATCTGCCCGATGGCTCGGGTTATGACCTATGCAACTGGTTACGTACCGAACAAGGTGTTGATATTCCAGTTCTTATGCTCACAGCAAGAGATACTTTAGATGACAAACTTAAAGGTTTTACTGCTGGCACAGATGATTATTTAGTCAAACCTTTTGATTTTAATGAATTAGTGATGCGGATTCGTGCATTAATAAAAAGAGCAGCTGGTGAAGTTACTCATCATAAAATTCAGATTCACGACTTAATTCTTGATAGCGCAACTCAAACTGTAGTTCGTGCCGGCAATAATATCGAGTTACCCCCTATTCAATTTAAACTATTAAAAATTTTGATGCGTCAGTCTCCAAAAGTGGTGACCAAGCAAGAACTGATGATGGAATTATGGGGCGACGAAGAACCTGAGAGCGATGCGTTACGCAGTCATATCTACAACTTAAGAAAAATGGTTGATAAACCTTTTGACCCAAAACTATTACACACAGTAGCAGGTGTCGGTTTAAAAATTGCTTTGGAAGATTCCGCGACTTAACTTAAATAGACCACAACAATTAAGCCCGTGGTCGGCTCCAAATCGAGTTCAGGATGAGTGGTTAAATAATATTGTCGATCAAACAATTCGACTCGCCACCCTAATTGTTTGCAAAGCTTCTGTACCAATTGCAAACCAATTCCATGGCCTTTAGCCTTTAAAGAAAGTTGTGAATCACTGAGCTCTTGCACCTTCACATCGTTTGGTAAAGAAATTCCAATTCCATTATCTGCAATAATTAGGCTGTTTTTTTGTTGAATGATGTCGATTTGTGAGCCTTGAGAATAGTTCAGCGCATTACGTAAAATATTGCTTAACACCATTTGTGTCATAGAGGGATATAACCAACGCGGCTGTTCAGAAAGATCGGGTTGAATATGAATATGTATGCCCTTACTCTCGCTGACCGCATCTAAACTTTCGACTAAATCCTTCACAATTCTAGATAAAAAATTCTTTTCAGATGGTAAGCTTTTTATTGTATTACGTGCGATTGCTAGCAAGGTATCGACTAATAACTGCATATCTTCAATTGTATTATGAAGTCGAACCAGGGCTTTATCCTCTCCATATTTCGCCTGACAAAGTTGCACATTACCCTTTAAGATTGTGAGCGGAGTGCGCAACTCATGACTCACATCTCCCGTAAATTCTCTTTCGCGTCGAATAAAATCGCTTAAAACCTGATGATATTTTTCCAAGGCTTGTTTGAGATATTCTGCTTCCATATTGCCATTGGTATTAATATCTCTAAAAGGAGAAGCTTGAGTGTCTTGATGTGCCCAATCAATATTTTCTAAAGCATTCGCTAAGCGCGTAATTGGGGAAAAATAGCGTCTTGCTCTTCGGTTTGACCACCATAAAAAACTATATAAAACAGATAAACTGAACATGAGTGGAGCAAGTCCAAATAACCAGATCAGCTTATTGACATTACTTTCGCCAAATACCAATAGAACATGCTGACCGTTATGCTCACCATAGACCGTCATCCGTTCTTTACCATCAACAAATACTCGGTGCACACCACTTTCTAAACGCATGTCTTTAAAAGGTTGAGGTGCGACCTCTGTATTCCACCGATATCCATATAAATTTTTGGTATCTGGTAAATCTGCATTTGGATTATGTTCGATGCGTAACCAATAGTGTTCCATTTCCTGCTCTAAAGCAGTTTTAAGTAAAGAGCCTTTAATCACCCAAGCACTACACGCCAACCCGACCACGATCGATAATGCAATCAGACCAATCTGCAACCAATAATATCGATTGAACATTTGGGCTAATGGATGACTCGCTTTGCCATCGTTTCGAGTTCTTATCATATCTTTATCGCCGGGATAGGCAGTAGAAATTACAATGCTCTCTTTTTAAATAAAAAGTGACCAATGACCCATTCTTGTCCTTGCTCAAAACCGAATAGCTCAGCACAAGCCATGAAGAAAATACGCCAGCGTTGCCACCAAATATTGGCATCTTTTCCATAGATTTTTTTAAACAGTGGCTTCAGTTCGACTTCTTGGTTATCCATATTCTCAAGCCAAGCATTTGCCGTTCTCATATAATGCTCACCTGACCATTGCCACTGTTGAGCCAACTCTAAATGCTCTTGAAAATGCAAAAAAGTTGAAGTCGACGGCATTAATCCGCCAGTAAAGAAATACTTGGACATCCAATCATAATCTGATTTCACTTCAAAAGGATAATGTAAAAAGCGATGGCAAAAAATATGACACCAAAGTAAGCCATCTGCCTTTAACCAGCCCTGAATTTTCTCAAAAAGACGTTGATAGTTACGAACGTGTTCAAACATTTCAACCGATACAACACGATCAAACTGGGCTTGGTCTAATTCAAGTACATTCACATCACAGGTGAGCACTTCAATATTGTTTAAACCTCTCAATTCTGCTTGCCCGAGAATATGCTTTTTCTGAGTGGCAGAATTTGAAACAGCTGTAATCTGTGAGCGTGGATAGTTTTCTGCCATCCACAAAGTTAAAGAACCCCAACCACAGCCTAATTCTAAAATGTGTTGACCATTTTTGAGTTGTGCTCTTTCACAATAAAGCTGAAGTGCGAGCTCTTCTGCCTGATCTAAAGTTGTCGTTTTAGTCGGAAAATAACAGGCACTATATTTGAGTCTTTTTCCAAGCACCGCCTGAAAAAACTCGGTCGGTAATTCATAGTGCTGCTCGTTTGCCTTGTCCGTTTCAACGGCGATTTCACTCCGTTTTAGCATATTAAGCACATCAATGTATCGCTGCGCCCCTTGTTCAGGGTCATAACGGCCTTCTTGAATTAAGCGTTTTTTGCTTAAAGCACGGATTGCAGTTCGAATTGCATGATCTGGAAGCACACCACTTTCAACAATTCTCAAAGACTGATGAACAATAAAATCCATATGCGCACCTATTTTTTGGGTTTTCGCGGAATAAACATTGATGTTTTTTGCTGATAATCACGATAATTTTGACCGCGACTTTTAATTGCTTGTTTTTCACTAAATGGAATACCCGTGACGTAATATAAAAACAGCCACATCATTAACGGATAAATCCACAATAAATATTGGCCTGCCGCTAAACCAATGATTGGATAGGCAAACCAATGTAACCATTCAAAAAAATAATTGGGGTGACGTGAATAACGCCACAAACCCTGATCCATCGTTTTGCCATGATGATCTGGATTTAATTTAAATCGGTATAGTTGCTGATCAGCGAGCTGCTCTCCAATAAAGGCAATCGCCATGATGACGGCCGCAATCACTAAAGTGACTTTATATCCACTACTCCATTCAGTTGCTTCTACATTCAGTAGCGTCCACATTGGTAAGAAGAACAAAAGCACTAAAAATGTTTGAAAGATAAAAAATAAGAAGAAGCCAAAATGCTGAAATTTTCCCATGGCTTTACGCATGCTCGCGTAACGGCCATCTTCTTTTTGTTCAGATTGATAACGTCTTAACAGATGCCAAAATAATCTTAGAAACCATAAGCCGCTAAAAATACCAATAAACAGACGCACCTCAACAGGAGCAACTGAAATGAGTAAAGAAGACACAATAATGTTTACTGCCAGACAGAAACTCCATGCAGCATCTACAATTCCAGCTCGACCATTTAGAGTGGCAAGTAGCCAGCTCAGTAACATGATCATTAAATCTAGAATCAGTAAATTCAAAAACATCAGCAGTCTCCTTACTTGAGCTGTTTGAGTTAATAACTAGCACTCTCAAACAACAAGTGAACATTGCTTATCACGCCTTCTTTAAAACCACCCTCGCAATAACATAAATAGAAATCCCACATGCGAATGAAGTTTTCATCGAAACCCAGAGCCAATACTTCTTCTCGTGCGGTTAAAAACCGTGCTCTCCAGTGATGAATTGTTTGTGCGTAACTTAAACCGATATCATTTAAATGCTTTAGCCTTAAACCACTCTCAGAGGCAGTTTGAGTCAATACACTTATGCTAGGAATAAAGCTACCTGGGAAAATATAGCGCTTAATATAATCAACTGTATTTAATGCTTTTTTATATCGAAAATCTTCAATGGTTATGGCCTGAATAAATGCTAGACCTTTTGGTTTTAATAGCGCTTTACACTGATCAAAGTATGTCGATAAATATTGCGCACCAACGGCCTCAACCATTTCAATTGAAACCAGCTTATCGAACTTGCCTTCGAGCAAACGGTAGTCTTTGAGTTGCACATCAATTCGATGTGCTAAGCCTGCGTCATTTACACGAGTAATCGCTTCATCATATTGAGCTTGTGAAATGGTAATGGTGGTCACTCTACAGCCGTAATGTTGAGCCGCATAAATTGCAAAACCGCCCCAACCGCTTCCGATTTCAACCAAATGATCCATTGGTTTTAAATCTAGTTTTTTACAAATGAGCTCTTTTTTTAAATCAGATGCGTCTTCGAGTGTCATATTTTCATTTTCAAAAAATGCACTCGAATACATTAAAGAAGGATCTAAAAATAATTTAAAAAAATCATTGCTTAAGTCGTAATGCTCGGCAATATTTTTACGGCTACCGCTTAAAGAATTCTTTCTATTTTTATACCAAGCTTTAAGAAAAAGCTGGCTCGCCTGTGCAATAACATTCTGGTTGAACTGGTCTAATACATCTCGATTACGTGCCAATATCTGAACCAATTCTACTAGTTGTTCACTGCTCCAATCCCCACGGATATAGCCTTCCGCTGCCCCTAAAACTCCATTTTTTAAAATCAGATCCATCAACAAAGGATTGCGAACTTCAATCACAGCATGTAAGTCTGAAACCTCGCCAACCGTACCACTCCACGCGCCCTGAAAAGTAATCTGTCCATGACGTAGCTTAAGAAGACTCTTGAGTAACAATGGTAGTGACTCATCTTCACCATAAAGAAATGTTTTTATCATGTCTTATCTACCTTGATCTTTTTAGGATGGCGATAAAATGGAACTTTTTTTCGCCACAACTTAAATGCCTCTAAATATATTGAAAACAACATTTTAAAAGGCGCTAGGCTGTTTATAAGAGCATATCGATATTGCTGTGAAGGAAATGTGATGGGCACAAGTTCAAAGCACATAGTGGCATCAAAGAGTTGTTTTTGTTCTTCAAAGAGCTGCATATGAATGACATTTTGCTGATCTGAAAAACTAAACCGCCAGTGGTAAGTCAACTGCATAGGCATGAACGGCGAAACATGAAATGATTTTTCAAAATGAAAATCAAAACTCTGATAATCACCCATATTTCTTTGTTGTTTTGAGCAGTCGTGTATATAAACTTTTCGTTCATTCCACGGGGTATTGGTAATTTCACTGACAATAAATACGGGTTTTCCAGTTTTATTTAAAACAAAATAAAATACGACCGAATTAAACCTAAAACCCAAACTACGAGGCAAAGCCAAGACTCTGATTTGCCAGTCTGGCCGAAGATGTGAGTTGTTATTTTGCAGTATCGCTTTCTCGACTCGATCCTTTATAGAACCGCGATACATGTTTAAAAAATCATTTTTAGATAGTGTTAGTACATTCCAATGATCGGTCGACCAAAGTGAGCAATCTTTTGTAATATCATCTAATTGGTCTGGATCGAACCATAAATAATTTAAGGTCGATGTGAATTGATGCGGTTTCGGGCTATAGCGTCTGTGACGAATAAGTGCAGGAGCGATAGCAAGTTTATTTAATAACATTTGAAAGCTCCTTACCTATTTTTATAACGCTAAGAGTTGCTCTACAACACGTGCTGCACTGCGGGCACCATCTTCATGAAACCCCCAGCCCCAATACGCTCCACAAAACGAAGTCCGATTTTGTCCATTAATTTCTTGCCAACGAGATTGAGCTTTAATCGCTTTTGTATCAAACACAGGATGACGATATTTACGCTCAACCAAGATGTCTTCAGCTTTAATTTTCATATTCGGATTTAACGTAGAAAAAATCTGAGTAGCGCAGGATAAATTCTGCAAATTATTCATCCAGTAGGTAAAACCATAATGTATGTCGGATACTTCGTTTTGAACTTGAGATGCAGGAGTTACATGTACATGCCAGCTTGCCCACTGCAAACGGCTTTTAGGCATAATTGAAAGATCACGGTGAACCACCATTCGATTATCTTGATAACCAAATTGGCTTAAGATTTCCCTTTCAAGCTCTGATGCATCTTTAATTAAACTTAGGCTATCGTCAGCGTGGCTTGCAAAAATTACCCAGTCGTATTGGGCTTGTCCTTCTGAAGTTTCGATCAAAACTGTTTCTAGTGAACGGCTCACAGCTTTTACTTCTGCAAACTTCCACTCAATGGATGGGAAATTCTTTTGAATAGCACGAATGTAACTTGCTGAACCGTGTTTAATCGTTTGCCATTGCGGCCGCTCTTTTAGCTGTAACATGCGGTGATGCTGAAAAAAGCTCACCACAAATCGATATGGAATTTGGCCTACCTGCTCAACCGGAGCTGACCATAAGGCACCGCACATCGGATAAAGATGTTCATAACGGAACTCATGACTATATTTGTGAAGGTCTAAATACTCTTCAATCGATAAATTAGGATCAATATCCGCCACATCTATATCTTTATTGTCATCATAAAAACGCAGCAAATCTGAGAGCATTTGCAGGAATTTACGGTTTAAAAAGTTCTGCGGACGGGCAAAGAGTGACCATTTTTTTGAAGGATTATATTGAAGTCCACTCACCAAATTATTTACTGAAAAACTCATATCGCTACTTTGAGTTTCTACACCTAATTTTTTAAGCATGTTGGTAAATAACGGATAGTTATAGTCATTAAACACAATAAAACCACTATCTACCGCGACTTTAGTGCCTTCTATCTCTAGCTCGTGAGTGTCAGTATGACCGCCAAAATAGTTATTTTTTTCATACACAGTGACCTGATGTTGTTCTGACAATCTCCAAGCTGCGTAAAGTCCAGATATACCTGAACCAATAATGGCAATTTTCATAACACTTCACCGTTTTCAATTTTCTCTAGCGATAAGTCTTTAATCTTTTTATATTGATAAACCTTGTTTGGTACTGGCTTTAGTCCCCACACCAAACCAAATAGAGACATCAGCTTGAGCACATAAAAAGTGATATCAATCTGCCACCAATAAAAGCCTTGACGCACACTGCCCGCGTAAAAGTGATGGTTGTTGTGCCATCCTTCACCCAAGGTAATTAAAGAAAGTAGGAAGTTATTACGGCTATCATCTGGGGTATTAAACTCACGTGACCCATAACGATGAGCGAGTGAATTAATACACAAGGTTGCATGTGTTAATAGAACAGTGGAAATCACAAATCCCCACACTAAAAGCTGTAAACCATTCGTGCCCAACTCAGGAAAATGTTGTGCAAGCCACGAACCTAAACCATAAATTGCTAAGGCCGTCAAAATCACAATAGGCAAACTAAATCGGTCTAGCCAAATCAACTCAGGATATTTCAACCAGTCTTTAATGACTTTTTTTCGAGTAGCAAAATTCTGCTCATTTAAAAACCAGCCTACATGGGAATACCAAAAGCCTGCTTTCGATGAATGCGGGTCTTGATCAGTGTCGGTAAAATGATGGTGATAACGGTGATGTGCTGCCCACCATAACGGCCCGCGCTGCGCACTCATCGTCCCGATCAGTACAAAAATGAATTGAACAATACGTGATGTCTGAAAAGTTTTATGCGAAAGATAGCGGTGAAAAAAAGCAGTAATTGCAAACATGCGAAGAAAATAAAATCCAAGCATGAAAACAACCGCGAACCAAGATACGCCCACCCAAAATGCTGCTAAACAAGCGATATGTAATAAAATAAAAGGAATAATTCTTAACCATTGAATTTTCTTTTCAATGACATATTCGCTAGAAGCACCCACTTGCGCATTTTCTGAATCTGACCAGCTATCGATCCAGCGCAGAAAAAATTTAGACATTGATTCTTCCTGATCTAAAGCATTTCTTTTGGTTCTAATTTAGAAAATGCGCAATGAATTTTATGTGAAGTTCACTCAGTTACGAGATAAATATGAGCATCTACGCAACCAGCACTTCGCTATTTAGAATGTGTTGTCTTAACGAGTTTAGAAACGTCGTAGCCATAGCTCTTTGCGGTTTGCAGATAAGATTGATATGTCGCCTCATCAATTTGAGGACTACGAGAAAGAATCCATAAATATTTCTGGCTTGGGCCACCCACTAAAGCGACCTGATAATTTGGGTCAACTCTTAAAACCCAATAATCGCCTTTTGTAAAAGGAATCCATCTTAGTCCAGAAGGTAGAAAGCTCACCTTCAATTTACTGTTGCCTTCATTTTGCGAATAAGCAACGCCTTCAGATGAGATCGTTTCTCCATTTTTATTCGTACAGCTATTTAAAACACCAACGGTTTTGTCCGCGTTAATAGAATAGTTTGCAGTTGTATTGGCTACACAATTACGCTGAAAAAACATGGGTAAATGCGCAATTTCATACCACTTACCCGCGTATTTATTAATATCGATAGAATCAACAGCGACAGGTTTAGTATTTGTGTCGGCAAAGGTGCTCAAAGGAAGCATTAAGCTGACCGCTGTAAGACTGCTGCTCATGACCAGTGACTTAAATAATAATTTCATGACTACCCTCTTCTGTTTATTTCATATGATTAAACATACGTCAGAGGGCTGTGAACAAAGTGTGAATTTTAAAAATTAAGGAACATTAATAAGGATTTAATTGTATTCCTTTGCAGCATCTGCAATTGGAAAAGCAAGCTCAAAGCACACACCTTCGACTGTGTTATAAACTCGATAGAGGCCATGATGTAGATCCATAATTGAAGCAACAATCGATAAACCTAGTCCACCTGTCTGGTTCTCATCGCTTCGGCTTGAATGGCATTGGTAAAATCTTTCAAAAAGATGCTCAAGTTGATGATCCGCAATTGAAACACCAGCCGTTACCACAGTCAGACTGACCCATTGCCTATGCTCAATCATTTTATATTTGGTTGCGATATAAATAGTCCGCTTGTCACCACCGTGAACCAGCGCATTTAAAATCAGGTTATAAACAGCTCTTTGAAATAACTCAGGATCTGCAAATAACGTTTGAGCTTCTAAGTTAAAACTAAAATGACACTTTTGTTCTTCAGCTTGATATTCAAAAATCTGGCATAGGCCATCTATAACGTCTTGGACGTTTATTTCCTGTTTGTTTACAAGCACCATTTTCTGATCGGCTCTTGCCAAGAAAAGCATACTATCAATCATGCGTTTTAATCTGTGGTAATCGTCTAAATGAGAAACCAGCAAATCTTCATATTGCTCAACCGAACGTTCACCAGTTAAAGCAATCTCGGTTTGCCCAATCAAATTATTTAAAGGCGTACGGAACTCATGAGCGATATCTTCAGAAAAACGGTTGAGCTGCGTATAGCCCTTTTCAATACGCTCAAGCATATGGTTTATATCTTTGGAAAGTAGCTCAACTTCTAAAGGTGAATTTGGGAGGTTTAATCGTTTTTGTAGCTGATTTACGTTAATAGAGTGAGTCTGTTTGCGAAGCTGTTGCAGCGATCTTAAACCTAAATGACACGCTAGAATACAAAGCACAAAGATTGCAAACACGCCCCCGACCACATACATCAAAAGACTTTCTTGAAAAGGTAAAAGAATATTAATGCGTTCCGACCATTGTTTACCTGCAATCAGTAGATAAGGCTCGTTATTAATTTTTATGGTTTTCCAAGCAATGCGCGTTGGATATGAGTTGTTGGCTAAATCTTGAAATTGAAGATCCGTGCGCTGTGCAAGTTCAGGTAACTGAATATGGAGCGGATTGATATTAATTAAAGTTTTGTCTTTATGGATGAGCAGAAACAAGTTGTCTTGATTGCCAAGCATGTTTTGATACAGCTTAGGCCGCGCAATGATTTGCTCTACATTTTCGCTATCTTGCAGCAAAATTTCCAAACGGTTAATTCTGTCTGCTAAAGCTTTATCTTGCTGCTTTAATAAAATCTGATTAATGCCTAAATAGGTCATAAAGCCGACGGAACATAAAATTAAGGCAGAACAGAGCGTGACCAGTAATGTAATACGGACTTCAAGAGAACGCAGAAATGTAAAGTTCATAAGCTAACCGAAATTTTATAGCCCAAACCACGTATGGTATGAATGAGTTTTAATTCATATCCCTCATCAATTTTGCTTCGTAAACGGCGTACAGCGACATCAATAAAGTTGGTATCGGTGTCAAAGTTAATGTTCCAAACTTCGGAGCCAATTTGTCTGCGTGTCACGATTTGTTCTTTATTAAGCAACATGTAACGCAACAAATTAAATTCGGTTTTGCTCAGCTCAATTAAGTTTCCATTACGCCATACTTTATGAGCGACCACATCCACTTTTAAATCGCTAACAGACAGCTCATTTTCTTGCAAATATTGCTGTCTTCTTAACAGACTTTTAATCCGTGCCAACAGTTCAATATAGGAAAATGGTTTAGCCAAGTAATCATCTGCACCCAGCTCTAACCCTTTCACTCTATCCATCACCTGATCTTTTGCCGTTAAGAAAATCACCGGAATTTTTGAAAACTGACGTAATACTTGTAATACGCTCCAGCCGTCTATGTCCGGCAACATCACATCAAGAATAAGTAAGTCATATTGATCTCTCTTTAGCATTTCCAAACCTTGAAGCCCTAGGTGAACACACTCCGCTTGATATCCAGATTCTTTTAATCCTTTGACCAAATAAGTGGCAATCTTGATCTCGTCTTCAATAATAAGGATACGCATTTTATAGAGACTCATTTGAAAGATGACAACTTTGTAATGTGATTGTCACGCTTGAAGTTAAGCAATTTGTTTAAGATTTTCAAAGCGACATAGAGGCAATCATTATGAAAAAATTGAACTGGCTGATGTTAGCAGTCGTGCTATTCGGTAATAGTACTTTTGCACAGCCCCCTGCTTTGAATCAAGTTTATTCGTTAGATCTAAAAACTGCCCACCTGCTAGCCGACAGTGCAAAAGAGGCATGCAAAAAATTAAATCAAAATATTGCGGTTGTTGTTGTAGATCGCGGCGGTAATCCATTAACTGCCGAACGGCATGAGTTGGTGGGCCCGCATAACTTAATGGCTGCCGAGAAAAAAGCATATACCGCGTTATCTACCAAAACATCGACCTTAGTTTTAAGCCAAAATAGTAACCAAAACCCCGATGCAAAAAATTTAACCACACTGGCAAATTTATTGTTGTTAGGAGGCGGCGTACCTGTTCGCTTTGAGAACCAAGTGATCGGCGCGATTGGCGTTGCGGGTGCTGGCGGCGCACAAAATGACAATCAATGCGCAAGCAAAGCCATTGAAACCGTTTTTCATTCATAAGGAGCTTCAACATGCCTAAATCATTTATTGCTTTATCTTCGTTATTTATTGCTTCGGCTACATTTGCACAAACTAATCCGCTAAGTGTGCATGTGTTAAATCTAGAGACGGGTTTGCCCTCTTCTCAGGTTGAAGTGGTTTTAGAAAAAAACACCAATAACCAGTGGATTAAACTTAATCAGCAAGTGACCGATTCAAATGGACGTATTACTGCGCTCTATCCAGAAAATAAAAAATTAGAGCAAGGGGTTTATAAAGTTACTTTTAAAACTGAAGACTGGTTTAAAAAGAATAAACAACAAACTTTTTTTGCCGAAGTACCTGTAATTTTTAAAGTCGATGGAAGCGTAAACCACTACCATATTCCTTTATTACTCAGCCCTTACGGTTACTCAACCTATCGAGGCAACTAAAATAGAAAACCCCTTTATCTGTTGTACACAAATAAAGGGGTTGGTTAAAAGCGATATGTTTTACGAACAAACACCATTGCTAATCACCGATTTTTTGTTTGAATCTAATGCCACAATTGAAGAAGAAACCGTATTAATTATTTGAGTCATTGCCTCACTTGAAGCATTCACAATCGCATCCATCTTTTTAGCTTTTTGATCAATCGGCTGCTGAAAAGCAATTCGACAATTTAACTGAGATCCTGCATTCGTGATGACTTTTGCATTGTTTGACTCTAATTGACTAGGCGGTATTTGACGCTTCACCACCCAAGACACTGCAATATTAATATAGCTTTTATCTACAATATCAAAATGAGAAAAGTCTGTAGAAACTCGATATAAAGGCTGATTGTTTCCAGCTAGGCCGCTGCTATAACTGTCAATTGCGCCTAATTTTTGTTGCAAACCCGCCGACAAAGTATCGCGTAATTGCGTACTCATGGTTGATGTCCAGCGCTCATTGTTTAACACCGTAGACTTGCCACTACTGTCTTGCAGCACCAAAGGCGCACGGTCTAAACGGTCAGGGAGTCCAACTGGTAAAACTTCAATGACTCGAATACTCGAGCTAACTGCCGGAGTAATTTTAGGGGAAATCGTATAATAGTTTGGCGTTGGCGAACTCGAACATGCCGTCATGGCAACTGCCGTTAAAAACAGGCCGCTCCCAAGCAGCCATTTGGCTGCTTTAGGATGTTGAAAAGATAGAGTGTTTTTATTTTTCATCATCGGCCTCTGGTGTCTTACCACGAATAATTGATTCGGGATGTTGCTCAATATAATCTGCCATTAACTGTAGTGAAGCTGCCGCACGTGTCATTTGCTGCAATGCTTTACGTACGTCTTGTTGTAACGGCGCATCGCTCGACAAAATAGACTCAGACGATCTTACAGTTTTACGAACATCGTCTAAAGTTGCTTGTAAACCAGGGGCAACTTTTCCATCTAACTGTTTAATCAGTTTGTCTGTAGAGGCAATGGCGGTGTTCATATTATTGAGCGTTTTACGTACATCTTGCCCAATCTCAACTAACGGGAATTTCGTTAACTTATCAGCAATCTGAGAAACTTGAGCTTGTAAGCCACTCAATTCGGTTGGTGTAGTCGGAATTACTACACGGTTATCACTCAAAATTTGTAATGTCGCTGGTTTAGCTTTAGGGAACTTATCTAATGCAATATAATTTTGACCCGTGAGCAGATTGCCTGTTCTCATTTGAGCACGCCAGCCATGTTCAACAAAATCTTTGAAAATTTCACTATTTGGATTAAGCGCTTGACCATTTTCAACACGTGAAGGATAGATAACTGCCTCAACACGCATACGAATCTGTTTATAGTGGTCATAAAACTCGGCATTAATTGATTTAACATTACCAATTTCAATACCCATGAAATCAATTGGCGCTCCAACAGAAAGCCCACGCAATGAATGATCAAAATACATAATCACACCACGAGGTTGCCCGTCAGGTTCTTTTAATGCTTCAGATTTTGAATCCCAAAGATTAAAGCGACTCTGATTCGCTGCCATTGTGGCATGTGAACTTTCAGGGAATCCAAATGCAATACCACCTGCGACAATACTTGCCAAAGATTGAGTATCTAAATTAAAGCCTGAAGCATTTAAGGTTACATCGATCCCGCTCGCCTGCCAAAAACGTGCATCAGTAGTGACAAACTTGTCATACGGCGCACGAATAAAAGTTTGCAGCTCTACAGATTTACCATCATTAGATAATTTATAGGCTGTAATTTGCCCTACGTTAATTCGACGATAATAAATTGGAGAACCTATATCTAAAGATCCCAAATCATCTGCATTTAAGAAAAATACTTTTCCGGGAACGTCTGAAGATATGACTGGTGGCACTTCTAATCCAGTAAATTCAAACTTATCCTCTTCTGATTTACCGCCATCCACTTCAATGTATGAACCTGACAATAAGGTTTCTATTCCTGAAACTCCACTCGTCCCAATACGCGGTCGCACGACCCAAAATCGTGAATCTTTTGCTGCAAAGTTACTGGCGCCTTTACGTAAATCAATTCTGGCAATAACGTGTGAACGATCATCTGAAAGATCAATCTGCCGTACTACACCAATATCCACCTGCTTATAACGAACTGTTGTTTTACCGGCAACTAGCCCTTCAGCCGTGCGAAAAGACACATCAATGCTAGGGCCATGAGACAGTAACGCCTTTATAGCCAATGAAAGCGCGATTAAAAGAGCAATTAATGGAATAAGCCAGATTAATAAAGGCTTCCATCGACTTTTCTTTTCTTGGGGTTCTGGCAAATCATTCATGTTATCCAGTTCAACTTCCGGATCACGATGATCTGAGTTACCAGTGGTTATTTCATTTTCAGACATACTCATTGTTCTTTTATTGACTGGGATTAATGGAATCATTATTCAACGGAGGATGTTCTGCGTGAATAATCTTTGGTTTTTCTGAAGCAAAAGAAGAAGGTTTATTTGTATTTTGAGATACGTAGAAATTATCCCAAATAATACGTGGGTCAAAACTTAACGATGCAAACATGGTTAACACCACGACCGCGCCAAAAGCAATCGAACCTGGCCCTGCTAAAATGGTAGCAAGCGATTGAATCTGAATGAGTGCTGTTAATAATGCCACAACAAATACATCAATCATTGACCAACGGCCAATAAACTCAACAATTCGATATAATTTTACGCACTGCTCGGGTAAAAATTTCCAACCTGCCGATTGTTGAAGATAGACCGCCACTAATAAAAAATACAAAATCAGTAGCTTCAACATGGGAATAAAAATACTAGCCATGAAAATAACCACTGAAACCAGATAGTCCCCACTTTGCCAAAAGTAAATGACCCCACTCATGATGGTATCTTGCTGACTTCCCAAAAGTGAGTCAGTCACCGTCATGGGAAGTACATTGGCCGGAATATAGAGAATAGTCGCAGCCACCACTAAAGCAAAAGTTCGATTTAAACTCGCTGGTTTACGTGAATGCAGCACGCTATTACATCGAATACAACGTAAAACTTGAGGGCTTTGCTTGAGTCCTCTTTTCTCATTTTGAGCAGAATTTACAACACCACAGCAGTGACACACAATTAATGAAAGATCTTTGGCTCTTGGATATTGCTTAAGCACTGACCCTTGCTGCGAGCTTTGGGTTTGGGTCACATTTTTTATCGTTTTCATGGCAGTGACCTATCAATTTCATTCCATATATCACTCACCTTTATGGAAGTAATATAGACCAACAATACACTTAAGATCGCAAACGCCCATAAAGCAATCTCAGGAATTACCAAGACCATTCCCATTAACTTCACAAGCGTGACCAAAATTCCGATTAAGAACACCTCAACCATTCCCCACACTCTCATAAAAAAAAGTGTGCGTAAGGCAATCACCAAAAATGTTGGTCTTTTTTTCAATACGCTTACTGTGCCCAATACATAAGAAAGTAAGAGAAGATAGGAAAGCGGCACAATAAAGGTAGTGATTAAAATCAGTACACCAACGAAAGCCCGATCATAATGAAACATCACCCAAACTGCTCCAAGTAAGGTGGTTTCAGATGTGTTTCCCTGTAATTCAATTTTTACAATAGGAAAGCTATTGGCAATAACAAATACGATTAATGCCGTTAAGATTAAAGCTAATAATGTCGAAAAAGGTTTGGTGTGCCGATAGAGCTCAGCACCGCAGCATAAGCAATAAGCTCTTTTTCCATAAGCAAGTGGGGTTCTACGATAGACAGTATCGCATTCTTCACAACCTGCTAATTCTTTAAGCTTCATAGTTATACTCTAAGGTTTATCGTTTTACTGTGTCACACAAAGCTCTTTTTATTACTAAGATAAATTAAAATATAAATCAATCTAAAAGCTATATCAGACAATGGAAATTACCATAAGTACTGTTCAATATATTGTTGAAACTGCTAAATAATCTGTACACATTCGGTGATCAAATAAAAATAGTTATATAAAGTCATAAGCTTAAGTTCAGATAATACACTTTTTGCCCCAAGTAGCTGAGCGTCAAATAAGTAAACCCTAACTATTGCTTAACATCTTTCCCTATTGAAAAGTTCATGATGCTCTAGATCACTTTTATCCCTTGAACGCTGCAACAAGAATCAGATTTAATGCAGCATGTGACAGAACAGTTCCTGCAAAAAATTTAGCATTCCTAAGCAGGATGTCATGTTTGTGATTGGGCAAAATAGAGCAGAAGATTGGTACTTTGGTCATGCAAACGAGTAAATGTTTTATTAAAAAAGTTAGTATCGATAAACTAGCTCTCAAATTCAAAATCACAATAAAGCTCTCTTTTTAATATGATAAATTTATTTAAATATAAAAATTAAATACCAACAAAACCTCACTTAAATATAAGCAGATTTAAAAACTTAAATATTATTATGAAGATTAAATTAAATATAAAAAATAAATTATGCGACACAATTAACAAAAATTTAATTTTAAGTAGATTATTTTTTAATTTTTTACAAATTAACATCCCCAATAACAATAAAAAAATAATTAATTATAAAAATCAATACTTTAATAAAAATTTTAAATCAAAAATTAGTATGTGTGCTCTTTTACATTATGAAACATTCTTTATATTATTGTAATTAAATTTTACTCCAAGTTAAAAACGAAAGTTGATTTAATCACTCAGAATTACCGATATATCTGGATCACAAGCATTTTAAATATATTATTTCTACAATTAAACTTAAGAAAGTCACCAGATTTGAAGGTTTGCTTAAGCAATTTTCATACTGTATTTTAAAAAAGGAAAAATAAATAATTTCATATATTAAAGATAGATCTAATAATAAAAGTGAGATCAAAATGATTGAATGGTTACAAGGTGTTTTAAAGCACAGCCCCGAAATATTATTGTTCTTATCACTCGCAATCGGCTTCTGGATTGGACAATTCCAATTTGGAAAATTTCAATTTGGTGGAGTCGCAGGCTCCTTACTCGTCGCAGTTGTTTTAAGCCTTATTGGCGTACCTGTCGATAATGGTGTTAAAGCAATTTTGTTTGCCCTCTTCATTTATGCAGTAGGTTTTGAAAGTGGCCCTCAGTTTTTTAAATCCCTGGGTCCACAGTCCATAAAAGAAATTTTATTAGCAGTATTCATGGCAGTGTGTGGTTTAGTCACCGTCTTAGTGATGGCTAAAATTTTTCATCTTGATAAAGGCTTGGCTGCGGGTCTCGCTGCGGGCGGCATGACTCAATCAGCCATTATTGGGACTGCTGGAGATGCTATTTCCAGACTCGATCTTCCACTCGCAGAAATTCAAAGACTTCAAGCCAATGTCGCGATTGGCTATGCAGTGACTTACATTTTCGGATCATTGGGAGCAATTATTGTCTGTGTGAATATCTTGCCTAAATTTATGGGTAAAGAAATTCACGACGATGCATTAAAAGCTCAAAGTGAACGACTCAAAGGTGCTTTCGAATTAGCCCCAGGTCAAGAACTGGCAATGCCGGAAATTGTTGGTCGTATTTATAAAGTTAAGCAAGCCAATGGACACACTATTGCGGAGATTGAAGCAAAAGAACCGAGTATTACGATTGAACGGTTAAAACGTAAAGATCAATTTATTGATGTTGCTCCCGAACTGACCTTACAAACTGATGATGTCGTCTTGCTGGTTGGTCGTCGTGCCAATGTAGTTTCAGTTGCCGAGCAAATCGGTAGCGAATTACAGTCATCGCAAGGTATGGAAATGATTATGGATACCAGCGATGTCATCCTAAGAAATTCTAAATACATTAACCGTACATTAGGAGATATTAAGGCCAATACGCCTGCGTATTTAAAGCACGGTATTTATGTACTTGCGATTAAGCATAACGATGAGCCACAACCTTTAAGTGATGACACCGTTTTACGCCAAGGTGATGTAGTCACCGTCTACGGTACGAAAAGTGACCTCGATCGTTTAGTGAAAGAAGCTGGTAAAGCCTTACCTGAAAGCTTAAAAACAGACTGGATTTTCCATGGTGCAGGCCTTGTAGTCGGTTTAGTGATTGGTCTGTTTGTTATTCGTTTAGGTGATGTACCCTTAACGCTTGGTGCGGGTGGCGGAGCTTTACTATCAGGACTGCTTTTTGGTTGGATTCGAAGCAGAAATCAGGTGCATGGCAATATGCCGTTAGCGGCTTCTCAGCTTCTTAAAGATTTGGGTCTGGCAGGATTCGTTGCTGCCGTCGGCTTACAATCAGGTTTACAAGCCATTCAAACCATTAAAGAAAGTGGCCTTTCACTCTTTATGATCGGGGTTGTGGTAACACTGGTTCCACTGCTGCTTTCTATGCTCTTTGCTCGTTATGTTCTGCGTTATAACAACGTTGCAGTGATGGCTGGTGCGCTATCTGGTTCACGCAGTGCAAACCCTGCATTTGGGGCAATCTTAGATAAAGCAGGAAACTCAATTCCGACCGTTCCATTTGCAATTACCTATGCCCTAGCAAATGTGTTCTTGACCTTACTCGGACCACTGATCGTAGGCTTGGCCTAACTTTGTACATTGAATTAGAAATTTTATTCATCTCACTATAATTAAGGAGACGTCCCATGGGGAAAGTCGATTATTCTAAATATGCAAAACTCAGCCCATTTGAGCTTAAAGATAATTTAATAGAATTAGCTCAAAGCAGAACTGACCGAATGATGTTAAATGCTGGGCGTGGTAATCCGAACTTTCTTGCGACTATTCCGCGTAGAGCATTCTTTCAACTCGGTCTATTTTCAGCGACCGAATCCGAATTTTCATTTTCATATATGCCAGAAGGTCTAGGTGGTTTCCCGCGCCCTGTTGGACTTCAGTCACGTTTTGATAACTTCATTTTGGAAAACCGCGACAAACCTGGTGTGGTCTTTTTAGGTAAAGCCGTGTCTTATGTACGTGACCAATTAGGTCTCGACCCAGATCTTTTTTTACTTGAAATGGTTGAAGGGATTTTAGGCTGTAACTACCCTGTGCCAGACAGAATGCTTAGAGTGAGTGAAACGATTATTAAAGAGTACGTCTTAAAGGAAATGGGCGTACAAGGCATGCAAAAAAGAGACTTAGATTTGTTCGCTGTTGAAGGCGGAACAGCAGCAATGGCCTATATCTTTAACTCATTAAAAGAAAATAAAATTATTAAAAACGGCGACCGTATTGCTATTGGTAGCCCAATTTTCACGCCATATCTGGAAATTCCAAAACTTAATGACTATCAGCTTGAAGAGGTACTCATTGAGGCAGACCCTAATCTCGGTTGGCAATATCCGGAATCGGAACTCAGAAAGTTAGAAGATCCATCTATTAAAGCGTTCTTTTTAGTCAACCCAAGTAACCCCCCATCTGTAAAAATGAGTGATGAAGGACTTGCGATTTTGGCCGATATCGTCAAAAAACGTCCTGATCTAATTATTTTGACAGATGATGTGTACGGTACTTTTGCAGATAACTTCAAATCACTTTTTGCAATCTGTCCTGATAATACAATTCTGGTTTACTCATTCTCTAAATATTTTGGTGCAACTGGTTGGCGACTTGGTGTTATTGCACTTTCAAATAACAATGTGCTTGATAAACAAATTTCGAACTTATCAAAAAAAGAGAAGAAAGAGCTTGAAGAGCGCTACTCATCTTTAACTACCGACCCTGCAAGCATTAAATTTATTGACCGTTTAGTTGCAGACAGCCGTAATGTTGCTTTAAACCATACTGCGGGCCTATCTACCCCACAACAAGTTCAAATGGTTTTATTTGCCTTGTTTAATCTAATGGACTCACGTCAGAGCTACAAAAAAGCCGTTAAGTCTGTTGTACGTGAACGCGATGCGGCACTTTACCGACAACTTGGTGTTGAAGTACCAACAGATCCAAATGCTGTTGACTACTACACCTTAGTTAACCTTGAAAATACCTCACGTACTCTCTATGGAGATGAGTTTGCGGATTGGGTCATGAAAAATAAAAATCCGACAGAACTTTTATTTAGAGTAGCTGATGAAACAGGTGTAGTTTTATTACCGGGTTCTGGCTTTGGTGTTCAGCACCCTTCTGCCCGTGCATCTTTAGCAAACTTGAATGAATACCAATATGCCGCTATTGGTGACTCTTTAAGACGCTTTGCGGATGAAGCTTATGCAGAATATTTAAAAACTAAAAAAGGAAAATAAGTACCTATATAAAGTGAGGCTCTAACAGCCTCACTTTTTCCTTTCTGTTCTTTAATTTTCTATTTCAATTTAATAAGTTCAACTTAATAAACCATATTTAAAAAGTAATCCAGTAACCTCTCAGGCTCTTCATTTTTACTTGAACTTAAACGCCCAAGAATTGCGCCATCAATCATAAATACAAAAATATCAGACTCCTCATACGAAGCTGTTTTCTTATTTTCCATAAGCAGGCTGAAAATTTCATTTTTAAGCCATTGTCTATATCTCACCGCACTTTGATAAGCATTGGGATAAAGCTTTTCAATTTCAAAAATCGCTTTAAACAACAAATAATAAGCACTTTTTAAGTCAGCATGTAAAAGATAGATTTGTCTAAGCTTAAGAGACAAATCTGGATATTGGCAAGATTCACACACTGCTCTCACTTTTTCTTTTAACTGGTCTTTTTGAAGAACCAGACACATTTCAATCAGTCTTTCTTTTGAATGAAAGTAGTTATAAAAAGTGGCTTTGGGAATTTTGGTCTCAATCATGATTCGGTCCACCCCGACCTTATTGAAGCCATATTGTTTAAATAAATCTGCTGCTATGTGAAGCGCTCGCGTCGCTCTAGATGAAGCCTCTAAATTTTTCATATGTACCGCATAAAATATTTTTTTGTTGTAAGTAAATGAGATAGAAAGGCCTTCACTCTTAAAATGAGTGCTAAAAACAGGCATGCGAAAGCTGCACAAAAAGGATGCGCTAACCTATCTCAAGCTTTATTGTTGATATGATTTTTTAGTCGTAACGATCTAAAGGCTAAACCTATAAATGTTTAAACCGTTTTAAAGACCAGTTAAGCGGTATGGATAGAGAGAGCTTGGCAAAGGCCAAAGAATAAGAAGAAATAGTACGCATGGCGGACTCCTTGTGTATTAAAGAAGAACTACCACGATTACTGCTAAATAATGGTGGCAGAACGAAAGGGGTTAGCAGACTGGTACACAAGGACCCAGCACGCGCAAGCGCGTCCCCCTCCGTCCTACCATAGCGAAAAAGGGGGACGTGAGGATCCAGTACTAAAAAGCAAGCTCTTCAGTACTCTTGTGTATAAAGGGTCTGCTAAAACCCACTGGCAATGTGACCAGCAGGCAAAGGATAGTTCTCAACACTATTACAGTCAAGCACACAAAATGACATCTGTTTTAAATTAGATCATTAAAAAAGTAAGGATAAATAATTAAAATTTATTATTAAATTTGGTTTATACAACTATTTAATCATTATCCCCTCTCATAACTAAGATCAGCCTGAGTATTTTTAATGATTTGTTGCATGAACTCATTGCGTTGTTTAGCTTTATATTTACCTAAACGATCAATACCATTAGGTAGAACACGTGCAACTGAAGTGACAACAAAATTCTTAGCAAATGAACCACCGACTAGTGCGATGCCTGTCATTGATTTTTTTGGGAAAGTTAATGAGCTTGCGATCTCTTTACCAAGCATTAAATGAGCAAGAGTACTAATATAATCTTGGGTCATTTTTCTTTGAATACGGTCTATAAGTTTATTTTGATCAATGCGTATTATTTCATCTAAGGATTGCCACAGAGCACCTCCTAACATGGCAGATGTCTCATCAGGGATAAAAACTTGATGTAATTCGATCCAAGTTAAACGCCAAATATCTCGTTCATTCGTTGGAACAAGTGAAGGATGCACCCCAACAACATGTGCTATTAAACGCCACAGGTGAAAAATATCTTCACGCTCCTGTTTCGCATAAAGTACTCCTAAAATATTTGCACCCAAAGTTGCAAGTAAGGCGAATGGTAAAATTGTTGCAGTGTAAATAACTTGATGAATAGGTTCATCCCACTGATCAAAATCCCAGTCATTTTTGGATTTCATAGCTTTGCGCATATGTGCATGGATCATTCTTATTCGTATACATGCCTTATATCCCGGACTAAAACGACTAGACATACCATTCGGAGCAGTGACATCATTAAACCAATTTAATGTTTCTACAGCACGCTTTCCTGCTTTTTTATAAAGATCTCCCGATCTTAATAAAACGTGATTGGCAACTGGAGCGACATAACTCACAGCCAAACCAGGAATAAAAATGGCAAAAGCTTCTTTACCTATTAATTGATAAAAACGAGTAGCACGCTCCAGCCTTTTATGATCTACCCAATATGGGAAGTCATCCACTACAGCAAAAAAATCTATGAGTTCTTGAGGTGGGTTATCAAGCGTCTCAATTCCATATTCAAGAGCTTGATTAAACATATGCCTAGATGAAGATCCAACTCTATGCATACATTCAACTAAATTATCTGCTATAGGATCACCAATTTGTCTAAAGCAATTAAAGGATGCTATCTGTGCTTCTGTAGCGTTCGGTGCATCTTTATTAAAAAATCTAGAGGCTACATTGAAAGGAAACTGTTTCATTGCACTTGGATTTTCAACAATTGCATAAGAATATTTATCCAGCATCTGGGAACTCAAAATGATCAAATATTATTTTTATAAGTTATTAAAAAAACTCTTCACACAATAGGTGTAGATATGCCATATTAATGATCAATTTAGGCCAAGACTAAATATATGCAAGATCCTTTTGGATTATTTCATGAGACCATATCCATTTCTTATGCCCGTCTTTTATTAGAGATTTGCGAAAAATATGATATTAGTGCTGCGATTCTTCTAGAAAATACAGGGCTATCCTTATTAGACATCAAGCAATATGATGCAAAGATGAGTGCACATCAATGGTCTAAATTAGTAGCCAATGCACTTCGGCTGACTGGTAACAACCGTCTAGGAATAGAATACGGATCAGCTTTACGACCAACGGCCCATGGCTCATTAGGTTTTGCTTTTTTGAGTTGCGTAGATGTAGAAACAGCTCTAAATCTTTGCCAACATTTTTTCTGTACACGTATTCAAAGTTTCATACCTAATTGGACTTTCGACGAAAAACTTGTATACATTTATCTAGACGATGTTCATCCAGTAAAATTAGGTGATGAACAGCAGTCTCAACAACTAAGAGCATTTTTAATTGAAAGTCTTTTATTTGGTGGAATTCATTTATTAGAACTACTTATTCAAGAAAATTTAGAGGAATGTGAAATTTTTCTAGATTGGTGTGAATCTTCAGATTATGAAGAGATTTTAAATAAAAATATAAAATATCATTTTAATAGTAAGCGGAATGCTATAGCTTTTCCTTTAAAATATTTAAAACAGTCCAATCCACAAGGTGATTTAGTTGCCTTCCAACAAGCTATTCAATACTGTGAAAAAGATAAAGGTTTAATAGTAAAAGATGCCACACATCATTTGCAAAACTCGATAAAGATGGAACTTTTACATAATTTTAATAAAAACTATCCTTCTCTTCCCGAGATTGCTAAACGTTTAAATATGTCTGAAAGAACGATTAAACGCCATTTACAGACACAAGGAACTAGCTTTCTTCAACTTCTTAATGAGATTCGTTTCAAGGAAGCAAAAAAACTTTTAGCAAAAGAACAATATAATATTCAAGATATTGCAAACTTGATTGGATATGAAGAGTCTACTAACTTTGTTAGGGCTTTTAAAAAATATTCAGGTATAACTCCTCATCAATATAGAAAAAAATTAAAGTCTGAATAGGCTGTACATTCAGAAAACAGAATGCACAGCAAAATTAGCTTCGTCTAGAGTTTCTGGACAATAAATCCCATCCACTGATAAACCTGATCAACTTACCTTGCTTATTTGGCAAGTTAAAAGCAATAAGTTTCTACCTTCGGTCGATATATTCTAAGTAACCCCTTCCCACTAATGGCTGATCATAGAATTCACCTTGCCATGCATATGAAGAAACAAAACCAGCTGCCAATCCGAAACAATACGGGGTATCTACATGTGCTGAAATATCTAAAACCTTTTGATTGTTGTGATAAGCAACCCAGCGAAAAGTATTTGGTACATTCATTGAAAAATTATCGGGAGTAATCTGCGGTTCTTCTTGAAGACTCGTTACTTCAAAAAGTATATCTCCATTATATTGAATTGACGTTCCATCAATATGACGATAGTAAACAGAAGTCAAAATGGGTTGGTCTTCATAGCAAATAAAAGCCAGCAATAACTGCTGTTCGTGGTCAATATTAATAACTTGATAGCTAAAGACTTTTACAGGAAGTTGAATATTCTCAACTAACCATTTGTTTTTGAGCATTGAGGTAGCTACAGCTTTCCAAGACTCCAACGTGCAAAGTCCTTGAACGGTTTCACTATTTCCCTTTTGTTTGATATGACCTTCATATTGCATGAGCACACTAAAGTGCTTATACAGGCCACTATAGGCAAACCATGAAATAGCTTTTGTGGGCTTTAAATAAAGTTCTAGCTCTAAATCTTCTCTTTTAGTAATGAGTAAGAATCCATCGCCTTGCTCATGCATGATAGTTTGATTGTCAAAATTAATCGCAAAAGGATTTTGGCTAAATTTAATATCATTTTTAATTGAATATGTTCTGTAAGCTTCAGAAGTTGTCGATAAGGCTGTTCCATGCACTAACGAAGCTGTATCCCCTTTTCCATCCTTAGACATTTGATAGTTGGTATCTGTAATCGTAAATCCTACATAACCTAAAACTGAAGCCCAAGATAAATATCGAAATGGTTCAGGTAAGTCAGGTACCATGATCCCGTAATGTGTGCTCCCAAAGCGTTTATAAAGAGTATGAGGAGTAAGTTCAAACTCTTTTGGCAATACCGATTGCCGCTCTGGTGTAACAGCTCCTAACAATGACCCTGAAAGTTTAGCAACTTTTTGATTGGCTTTGTCTTTAAGACTCTTCGGTAATCTATGGCTTGAGATTAGCATTTTTAAGATCCTTTATTTTTATCTACTTAAAAAATGAAGTTCCATATTAGAACTTGATAATTTGCAATTGAATGTTAATAAAGGACATCTTGATCTAAGCAAATGCACTAAAACAAAAAAGCCAACTCTTTCGAATTAGCTCTAATTACCTCATGACCACGTCTTTAAAAATTGTTTTTAATTTTATTGTTCGCAACAATTTTCATCAATTTTTCTTATGGGTTTAAATTAACCTTTCTTTATGACATTTCAATTAAAAAACATCTGAACTCACCTATTGAATACTACTCCAAAAGAACCAATTGCCCGCCCTACTCGAATAAGAATTGGAATAAGACATTATAAATACTTCAGCCCTACTATTTTTCTAAATATTCTAAATTGTTCTATAGTGAATTACTTCAATACTATATCTGATGAGTTAATATAATAAGCTTGATCTAAAGAAAATTTTAAACTCTTAAAGTAATTTGCATGAAAAATATTAATATCTTCAAATTTATAAACCTTGTGCTGGCCTTTTTATGGATCTATCAAGGCCTCGTTCCCAAATTCCTATTTCTTAATTCTGATGAAATTTTTGTGTGGCAATGGGTAGGACTATCACTTGAACATGCAAAACTTGCAGGCCATGCAAGTGGTATTGCCGAAATGATTTTTGGTTTATGTTTTCTCTTTACTGCACATAAATATATTCACTATTTAAGCATTTGGGGTTTGCTTGGCTTACTTCTTTTAATTGGTTTCTTAATACCATCTACCCTGATCTTGCCCTATAACCCTATCGTAATGAATCTTTCGATGATAAGTTTATCTATTGTCTATCTCATCTTATTAAATGAGCTAAATTAACTTACAGCCATTCATGTAACTATTTTTAAAGATTTTATATAGAGAGTGCAATGAGTTTACCCAAAACTGAAGTTTGCAGTGTGGTCATTACAGGCAGTACAAAAGGTATTGGTTTAGCCCTTGCCCATGCTTTTTTAGATCTTGGATGTTCAGTTGTCATTGCTGGACGAAACCCAGAGCATCTTAAGCAGGCTCTTTCTCATTTAGAAACTCATTTCAATAAAGAAAAATTCATTGGTCTGTGTTGCGATGTGACTCAAGTGTCTGATGTGCAAACCCTATGGGATGGTGCAATTGAGCGTTTTGGGCAAGTCGATGTGTGGATTAATAACGCAGGAAGCTGCCACCCAACCAAAGACTTTGTTGACCTTCAACCTGATGAATTAAACACGGCCGTTTCAACCAATATTTTAGGCACGATGTTGGGCTCACAAGTAGCTCTAAAAGGCATGCTCAAACAAGGTCATGGTCAAATCTTTAATATGGAAGGTTGGGGAAGCAACGGCGAATGGAGTGCTGGCATGACGCCTTATGCAACCACCAAACGAGCAGTCAGTTACTTTAGTAAAGCACTCTATAAAGAGACCAAATCGACAGCAATTTTAACTGGCACGCTAAGCCCAGGCATGGTGGCAACCGATTTATTAGTTTCTTCTTGGACCAATGGCAACATACAAAACTGGAAAAAAATGAAGCGCTTATTTTTCTTTGTGATTGATTCACCAGAAGTGGTTTGTGCCTATTTAGCAAAGCAAATTATGCAAAACAAAAAAGCCAACCGACGCATCGCGTGGATTACACCTTGGAAGCTTTTTCTTAGATTTTTGCAACCTTATTACTGGCGCAGAAACCCAGTTAAAGGCACAGCATTAGAGCACTTATAGTCGGATTTAGCGGTCTAAGCTTTTCTGTCCATAAAATTGTTCAGTAGAAGTTCTTCTAAAGAGGCTTCTACTGAACTTCATATATATCAAGAATCGTTATCTGAGTTATCTTCTTTATTTAAAATCCGCCCTTCCCGTTTTGGTCGAATCAATGGTGCAGTTGGTCGTGGATGCGTATGTGTATATTGCATTCCTACTCCCGCATTGACGTCATCTGCTGCGATTTCAGTTTCAAAACGCTCGTTATCGAGATCTCGAATTTCCTCGGTAATTCGTTCTACTTCGTCTTCATCTACACCCAGTTCTTGCAAAATCACGCCGCCAAACTTAATTGCAGATTCAAAGGTTTCACGGATCATAAAGTCCACTTTTTGTTTAACTAAATGCAGTGAGTGCTCACGATCATATGAACGGACTAATAGTTTCGCTAAAGGAAATTCATGGGTGACGAGTTCCACAATTCTATTTGTGGTTTCTTTACTGTCCACACACACCACAATCGCTTGTGCTGTTGCAGCACCAGAAGCATGTAGAATATCTAGACGGCAGCCATCGCCATAATAAATTTTAAAACCAAATTTTTCGGCGTTTTGAATCATGTCCGTATTATTATCAATAATGGTGACATCGACACCTCTTGCCAACAATAATTGACTGGTGACCTGTCCAAAACGTCCAAAACCGATCATTAAAACACTACCGCTTAAACCCTCGGCAATATTGACGTTTTCTAATGAAACATCCGCTTTAGTTTGAGTAAAACGTTTGAAAATAATACCGACAATTGGGGTCAACACCATTGAAAGTACCACAATAGCAGTAAGATTAGATTTAACCGTACTATCAATAACTTGTGCACTTAGCGCGGCAGAGAAAAGCACAAAAGCAAATTCTCCACCCTGAGCCATAAGTAAAGCGCGATCCAACGCTTCAGTATGAGAGCTTTTCGTTACTCGGGCGACTATATAAATCATGAGCGCTTTGGCAAGCATCAGGGCAATTACCCCACTCACAATCAGTTGCCAATTCTGAGCGACAACTGATAAATCCAGTGACATGCCCACGCCAAGGAAAAACAGACCTAACAAGATTCCTCGAAATGGTTCAATATCAGCTTCAATTTGATGTCTAAAGGTCGATTCAGATAAAAGCACACCTGCTAAGAAAGCACCCATTGCCATGGTCAAACCGCTGACTTGCATGAGTAACGCTGCCCCTAACACCACTAATAATGCTGCGGCAGTCATGACTTCTCGGGCTTTAGCGGCAGCCAAAAGCCTAAATAATGGGTTCAGTAGCCAATACCCTGCCGCAATCAGACCTGCAATTGCGACCAAGCCAATTCCTATATTTTCTAGACGTACAGATGTGCTTTCGACCACATGATTCGGTGCCATAAAAGCAACAATAGCCAGCAAAGGTACAATTAGTAAATCTTCAAAAAGTAAGATGGCTACAATTTTTTGCCCACGAGGCTGAGTCAAGTCACCCCGATCACCCAACAACTGCATCACAATAGCAGTCGAGGTCAGTACGAAACCTGCCGCACCAATAAAAGCGACTTGCCACGTAAAACCAAATAATAATCCGACGCCAGTCAAAGCCAACGCACAAATGATAATTTGTAGCGTACCAAGGCCAAAAATTTCGCGTCTAAGACTCCATAAATGCGATGGTTGCATTTCCAAACCAATCACAAATAGGTACATCACAATTCCCAACTCGGCAATATGCAAAATTGCGGTGGAATCTTGAAAAAAGGCGAAACCGAATGGGCCAATAATCAGACCCGCAATTAAATAACCTAGTACAGAACCTAAGCCAATACGTTTAAAAATAGGGACTGCAATGACAGCTGCTGCCAATAAAACTACGGGGGCAACCAAGCTAATTGAATGTGCTTCTGAGCTCATACATTTCTCATTTTATTTATCTGCAATTTATTCTATGTGAAACTAGGTTTAAGGGCGATTATTAGTTTTGAGAAGAAGAATCCATAAAAAAAGCCCTGACGGGCTTTTTTTGATTAAACAACAAATTTCAACATGAGCTGAATAACCGTGGCATTAATTAAATCGACAAAGAACGCACCACAAAGCGGAACAATTAAAAATGCCTTATGCGATGGACCATACATGTTGGTAATCGCTTGCATATTTGCTACTGCTGTTGGCGTTGCGCCCATACCAAAACCACAATGCCCTGCTGACAACACCGCTGCATCATAGTTTTTGCCCATTACACGGAACGTCACAAATGCTGCATATAACGCCATCGTAATCGTTTGAGCACCTAAAATCACCACAAGTGGACCTGCTAAATCTGCAAGTTGCCAAAGCTTTAATGAAAGCAATGCCATTGCTAAATAAAGCGACAAAGACGCATTACCAAAAACATCAATCGCACGGTCAAAAATATCAATTTTCAACACGCTTTCTAAAATATTTCTTAAGATTACACCACCGCCGAGTGCCCAAACGAAAGTTGGTAACTCAAACCAAGTTCCCTTACTAAAACCTGTCATAAATTCAGCAAATGCCAAACACGCTGCAAACATACCTAGTGTAGTAATTGCATTGTCGGCTGTAATTAAACGAACTTGATGCGGGTTTTCAAACGGCGCAAGGTCATCCGAATTTTGCTCAACATGACCATCACGATGTTGGATTTCAGCGTTGGTTTTCGGTTGTGCAAGGCTATAACGATTGATGAGCAATTTAGCTAACGGCCCACCAATCACACCACCAATAATCAAGCCAAAAGTCGCACTTGCCATACCCAGTGCTAAAGCACCTTGAATGCCATGCTGAGTTTCTAAAATTTCACCCCAAGCTCCGGCTGTACCATGACCACCTGTTAAGGTAATTGAACCTGCAATTAAACCAATTAATGGGTCAAGGCCAAGCAAAGTTGCAAGGCTCATGCCGACCGCATTTTGCACAACAATGAAGGATGCTACACAAACTAAGAAGATAACCAAAGCCATACCGCCTTCTTTAAGCTTCATAAAATTGGCACTTAAACCAATAGAAGCAAAGAATACGAGCATAAAGCTGGTTTGTAATTCGCTACTAAAAACAATGCTATATCCCCATATGGTATGGACAAGTAGCGAGACGACCGCAGCAACTAAACCGCCTGCTACAGGTTCGGGAATATTGTAGCGTTTTAAAAAATCAATTCGATTAACAAGAAAGCGGCCCAATAATAGAACGATGACCGCCGAAATTAGTGTATAAAAACCATTAAAAACAAATTCCATATATACTACTTTCTAATTACATTCCTAACGGATTGTAAAATAATTATATTTTATTTTTTAATATGTAAAAAAAACACAAATAAACTTTACAAAATTACCCTAGCAATCAATTTTCACGATTCTTAAGAAAAACTTAAATTTTTAAATATTTTATACAAAATTATCCCATACAATTAATTTAATTATTTAATTTCAATAATCTAGTCCCAAATACTCTTAATTAAAAATAATTACCCCTTGATACCTTAAGCAAAAAATCCTGTCTTTTAAGTCACTGAACTTCGCTCTTATTCCCTTTAATATCCTTAAAAGACCAGCTCGTTATTGTTCTGGGCAACATCTTTATAGGTTTTATGTTCAATGAGTTTATTGCTTAAAGTTCGTCAGAACGTTCCACAGCTACAGTCTATTAAAAAATCTCTTCAGACACGTGCTGGTCAAAAAATACCTCACATGCTGATCAATGCATCGGATCTATTTTTTAGAGGGCCTGAAATTGCCTTGTCAGGAAAAACACCTTTTGACGTGATCTATAAGCATGAAATTATTAGCTTACGCCATTATAGAAACGAAGCCGATATCTCTACACCTAAACACCGTGTTCCTTTAGTGATTGTTCCGCCATTAGCTGTGAACATGCTCATTTATGATTTGTTTCCTACTCGCAGTTTTGTACGTTTCTTTTTGGCACAAGGGTTTGATGTCTATTTAATCGACTGGGGTGTGCCAACCCGCCACCAAGCAAAATACAATTTCGGTACCTACATTAAAGTCTTTATGCCCGAAATGCTAAAGCAGGTTCGAGAGCACAGTGGTCAGCAACAGTTGTCTTTACATGGCTGGAGTTTAGGTGGCGCACTTTCACTCTGCTATACCTCATTATTTAAAGATAAAGATATTAAGAATCTAATTATTCTCGCTTCCCCTATCGATACCCATAAAGCGGGTTATATGGGGAAACTTTATGGCAGTCTGACTAAACCTGCCGAATGGGTTCGTAAACATACGCCATTTCGTATTCGCCACCACGTGTCAAGTGAAGCATTTCATATTCATGGCTGGCAAAACACGCTGGGCTTTAAATTAACTGACCCGATTGGAAATTTGAAAACATATTGGGAACTTTTTAAGAATCTTGATAACCGAGAGTTTATTGTCGACCATGCAACCTCAAGTTCATTTATCAATAATATGCTCGCCTATCCAGGTGGAGTCATGCGTGACATTATCCTTCGTTTCTGGATTGATAATGAACTATCCAATGGTGTAATTAAATTTGGCGAACTTACAGCTTATCTAAAAGATATTGAATGTTCAGTGCTCGCGGTCGGTGGTAGCACAGATATTATTGTGACCGCTGATGCTGTTAAGCCACTCATGACTTTGATTAGCAGCCAAGACAAAACCTTTAAAGTCGTTCCTGGTGGTCATATGGGTGTCGTTTCTGGAAGCCAAGCCCCTACTGCGGTTTGGCCAGAAATGAGTCATTGGCTAGCTACACGTTCAGATTAACTCACTCACACATCATCAGACCAGTGTAGTCATATCTACACTGGTTAATATTCAAACTTTGCAAAACTATTCTGTTTATCTTTATGTATGTTGAATCGTATTTTTCTAAGAAATTTTAAAAGCAACTTATTTTAAAATATATAGATACTATAAAGATATATTAGTATTTCAATTCACAAAAAAGTATTTAAATCATCCAAAAATATAAATTTTATTTATAAAGAATATATTTTAAGAATAAAATATTTTATCAATCGTTAAAAATTATTCAAACATAGTATCTGCCATCAAATTAATATTTTTCATTTTTAAAATTATCCTTATCAAGTAGATGTTACTTTTTGTTATTTATGTAAAGCTTAGCTTAACAATAAAATCAAATAACTATTTGTTAAATATAATTTTTCTTTAATTTTATTTTGTAAAATTTGTATATTTTTTATACAAATGTAGGCAATTTCTCACAATCATGTAAGCCAAAGAGTACAACACAACCAATTGTTTTTCCTATAATTAATTTCAGTACATATAAGCACTCTTTACTATTAAATAGAAAGCTGAGTATTAATGAAGAGATCTGGAGAAACGGTAACGTTATCTTTATTAATATAAAAACTCTTAATAATAGAAAAAGAATCTCAAAAAATTAATATGTACTATCTTTCCTCTGGAAACAGAGGAAAGATCTTTTTTTAATCATCAGATAGGGTATAGAAAATGTTTATTGCAAAAAATATATTTGTATATTTACTATCAATGTTAGCTTTATGCTTACTGATTATTTTCTTTAACTACCTTGGAATGAATGAGACGACTAACCTTCTGCTCTCTTCAGCACTTTTTGGAATATTTATTACTTGGTATTACAAAGGTAGCGGACTATGTCTCGCGTTATTTAGTTTTTTTTACTGGGCAATGTTTGTAATTAGTCAAAGTTTAGAGGTGATATGGATGCTCGCCAGTTCAGTGATTGTCTACCTAGTAATGACTAAAATGATTCCTAAATTCAAGACCATCCATATCGGTGTTATAGCTAAAAAGGGTTCACCCCACGCTTAACCATACCTACTTTCTTAACTGTATTAATTTTGGTTTGTTCAGCACTTAATAATTCATTTAAGAAAATTTTTAAATTTTGCTCATCAAGACGAATGGGATTAAAACTAGTTTCTCCCATCTTTAAAAAGAAAGATTCAATATTTGTATTACGCTGTACATATTTCATTGACCAACGCTGAAAAGAGTTCTCCTCGATGGAATATGTACACAACCATTTAACATTGTAGTGTCTTTGATCATTTTGAATTTTTTCAAATAATCGTTCAACTACCTCCCGTTCACCTTCCAAGCATTGAAAGAAAGCATTATCTGCATAATAGAGCACCCCACAAATTTGATTCAAATCATTGAAATCTCGTGCTTCTGTCAAAATATCACGTAAATCTTGCAATAAATCTTCATTTTTTTCGTTTCGTTGACTGGCATAACACAAGCGAACGTTCATTAGCAATTCCGTGAAATATAAAATTTCTTTATTTAAAGATTTTTTAATCTACCATATCTCTATTACTAATAATTTATATTAACAAGAAAATAAAAAGCCCTCTTATAGAGGGCTTTTATAGCTTCTAAAAGAACAACGAAATTTCTTTTAAAAGACTAAAATAAAAAAAGCACTAAATAGTGCTTTTTTTCTTACTGAAATATTATTGTGGAATAATATTTACAGCATTTGGGCCTTTTTGACCTTGAGTAACAGTAAACGTTACACGTTGACCTTCGTGCAAAGTTTTGAAACCTGAACCAGAGATCTCTTTGAAGTGTGCAAACACATCTGGACCATTGTCTTGTTGAATGAAACCGAAACCTTTAGTTTCGTTAAACCATTTTACTGTACCGCTTACTGTATTAGACATGATATATCCTACTGATTTCTAATATTTTAGTATCATTTAATAATGACACTAACATAACTTTGAAAAAAGAATAACAAATTGAGTTAAGATCTTAAAAAACGAAGGATTATGACTAAAACTACGATACTTTAAAGAAGATTTACTAACAAGACTTTTTTCTAGTTAAGAGCATGATACATGAAATAAATTTCTATTCAAGCTTTTTATGAGAAAAATTTTATAAATTCTAATAAAAAACCAAAAAACAATAACTTAATAGCGCAACTAAAAACTTAATATATTCCCTACTTAACCAACAACTTACAACCGATTGGATCAGTTGTTGAAGAATAGAAAGATCATCACTTATGACGTATTAAGTAACAGAATAAAAAATATGAAAATAGACTTTAAATAATTTAGCTTTTAGAAATTCAGGCAATAAAAAACTCCTAAACAGGAGCTTCATTTTTAAATCATTGGCAGAGGATCAAGGACTCGAACCTTGACGAACGGTTTTGGAGACCGTCATGCTACCATTACACCAATCCTCTATATTTATGATTAAACTACTCATGATTTAATCATAAAAAAAGCAAGAACATCGTCTTGCTTCTTTTAATGGTGGGGGCGAAGAGACTCGAACTCTTACACCTTGCGGCGCTGGAACCTAAATCCAGTGCGTCTACCAATTTCGCCACGCCCCC